>CAZVYQ010000001.1:0-13523 GCA_964631375.1 uncultured Lachnospiraceae bacterium
TAACCAATTCCCCACTTTGTATGAACGTATTGTGGCTCACTTGGATTGGATTCGATCTTTTCACGTAATCTCCTGATATGTACATCTACCGTCCTGACATCTCCCGGATACTCGGAGCCCCAAACGGTATTCAAAAGTGCCTCTCTGGAAAACACCTTGTTCGGATTGAGCACGAGCAGCTCCAGTACATCAAATTCCTTTGTTGTCAGATTGATCTCCTTGCCTGCGATATAGATTCTGCGGCTTTCCAGATCTAACTTCATCTCACCGGACTCAATTACCTTTTCAGTTTCATCCTTGGATGCTTTTTTGACGGTTCTTCGCATAATCGCCTTGATCCTTGCCTTGACCTCCAGAATATTGAACGGCTTTGTAATATAATCGTCTGCACCATATTCCAGACCCAGAATCTTATCCATATCCTCGCCCTTCGCCGTCAGCATCACGATCGGCACGGAAGAAAACTCTCTCACCTGCTGGCATACCTCCAGACCGGAAAGCTTCGGCAGCATCAAATCCAGCAAAATGATGTCGTACTGATTCTCCTGAGCCAGTCTGACTGCCTCTTCACCGTCATATGCACAGTCTACTTCCATTCCATCCTGTTCCAAACTGAACCGGATGCCCTTTACTATTAATTTTTCATCGTCTACTACCAATACTCTGCTCATGCTCTCTCCTTATGATTCAGTTAATACTGATCCTGTCCTTCATCTTGGAATACATACCTTCCTTGATGCCCTCTACCTGCATTATCTCTTCCTTTGATCCAAAGCCTCCATGACTTTCTCTGTATGCAATGATACTGTTTGCACGCGAATCACCGACTCCGGGCAGTTCCTTTAACTGTTCTGCAGTTGCCTCATTGATATTGATCAATTGAGACTCCGCCGCATCAGTTCCGACTGACTGCATGATATCCTCCGAACCTCCTGTAGGAACGGTTCCTTCCTGTATCTCGGTATTCGTTGGTACATAGATCTTCTGACCGTCGGAAACAAGTGCTGCCTGATTGAGATAATCCGCCGCCGCTTCCTCTGTCAGTCCATCAGCTGTCTCAATCACGTCAAAAACCCGCATGCCTTCTTCAACTGTATAAACTCCGGGCTTGCTTACAGCTCCGCAAATATGTACACAGATCATCCGTGGAATCTCGATTTTAGGCACAGCTGCTTCTGTTGCCACGATTGCTTTCGTATCACTTTGTTCAGTTTGTGTATTGTCGACGGCATCACATTCTGCCACATCTATTTTCTCTAATGGTATCAGCTGTTCTTCAGACCTGTCCGAGCAGGCCGGACAACAGACGGTAATCATCACACATAAGAATAAAATAACCGGTTTGAATTGTTTCATGTACACTCTCCATTATCGGGTGATAACAGAGCCCTTCGGTACCTATCTACTAATATATCATATTTACTTCCACTTGAAAATAATAATTCCTACAATTGCAATAACCATTCCAGCCAGTTTACGAAATTCAATCGGCTGCTTCTCTACTCCGAAAGCACCGAACAGTTCAATCACATATGCCACAACTAGCTGTGAAATGACAATCAACATGACTGCACGGGCAGGACCGAGTGCATCCATTCCCTTGATCACCGTATAAGTGATAAATGCTCCGATTACCCCGCCTAATAACATGTACTTCGGCTGAACCTGTCCAATTGCAGCGACCGGTTCACGTCCCGTAAAAAGCCAGGCAACCACACAGACAAACAATGCCGTTAATTGTACAAAACCGGCCGCCACCCAGATGCCCGATGTTTTTGTCACTTCTGTATTGAATACACCCTGTATACTCATCAATGCTCCAGAGAGCAGTGCAATCAATATTCCCATCATAGAATCATTCCTCCGTCATCTCAGATTCAGTCTGCTTAAAGCATTCCCTGATCAACTCGGAATTATTCGTCTATGCACTATTTTACAGCATCATCTGCACCTGCACTGATACTCTCCTGTGCCGGAATCGTATAACCGATCTCATCAATCTGAGAACCGATTAATTCTGACAATGCACGTAGTTCCTCCTCCGGATCACTTCCAGTCCATATCTTGGTAAATGCAATCTCCAACTGTACCCAGAAGTTGCTGGCTTCGATCATCTTTGGTAAAGAGACTGACTTCTGATATTCCAGCATAGTGTTTGATATCTCAGGATTCTGATACTCCACATCGTAACGACAGGCTATCTTTCCTGTTCTGTCATACAGAGATTCCAGATTCTCATAGGTTAGATAGTGTGCAAATGCATTTGCTTCCTGTTTCTGTTTAGAATATCCATTGATTGCAACAGCACTCGTCACTGACAGACCTCTTGCCTTCAGTTTTGTACTGATGTCAGGCAAAACGGCTACCCCATACTCATATGTGAAGTCTCCTGCTGCCTTAGCCTCTTCAATCTTACGGATTGCATCCGTTGTAGCCACGGTAAATACCGTCTTACCCTCGATGAACTCCTGCAAAATGGAATCATAGGTTACTTCCTTTGTATCAATGGAAAAGAACTGATTCAGATCCTGATACACCTGAAGACAGTCTATCGTTTCCTGATTAAAGATATTAAAGTTTGCATTATTGTCTCCATCTTCTCCCCCGACATCAATATAATTACCTACAAAAAAGTAATTATAGAAGATATCTGAAACATCCCACTTAAAGACATACTCAACAGTCTCAGGAGCATCATAGTTATCAGCAAAAGCTAAAATATCATCAATGGTTGTCGGAATCATGGTAGACATCTGCTGCAACACCTCCGGAGACAGTTCAAAGGATTCCTCATCCACTCCTGCCGTTTCCTCAGTAGGCTGTGTTGTCTCATCTGTTTCCTCCGGTAAAGTTCCCTGCTCATCAATCTCTTCGGCCTGCTGCTCAGGCTCTCCCTGTGTTTCCAGTTCTTCCATCGCCGCTTCTGCAGCTGCCTTGTCAGCTTCTGTCTCTATTGTCTGCTTGGCGAGATCTGCCATGAAGGTTTTATTATATAAAAAGAAGTTTGTCTCATAATAAAAAGGATATGCAACATTATGCCCGTCACATGCGACTGCGTGAAGTGCTGTCTGCGGATAATACTGTGGTATGACAGTGTTTGTTTCATCTTCGATTGCAACTGCCAGACCCGCCAGATAAGCCTTCATCAGATTATCATTGCTGGTTATATAGAGATCAGGCGCATCCTCATCATTGATGGAAGCCTGATTGATCTGTTCCAAATACTCGACTCCCGATACGAGTACCGGAGATATCTTAACTCCATATTGCTCCTGATAAGTCAGAGATACACTCATCAGATAATCTGTCAATGACTCATCTGCATACCATAGGACCAGTTGATCATCCTGAACTGCGTTGTCCTGTGTCTCCATTTCCTTGGTCATCATTGTATCCTGCAGCGTCCATTTTCCGTCATTGTAGGACAGTGCTCCTGACAAACTAAAGTGAAGCATTGCTGCAAGCAATGCTATCACCATAATAACTGCTACTGTTCTTGAAGAACCATTGTTCATAACTGTGTATACTCCTAATTCATTTCTGTCCTATGAAACAGCAATCTCAATCGCCTGACTCAGCAGATCCGCCATATCATCAATCTGAGACTTTGTAATGATCAGAGGCGGTACAAACCGAATGATATTGGCACCGGCTGTGGCAAGCAGCAAACCATTTTTGATTGCTTCATTGACAATACCTGTTACCGGGATGTTAAACACCAATCCCTGCATCAGTCCCATGCCTCGATGCGATTCTATACAATCAAACCGATCACTCAACTGCTGTAGCTTCTGTTCCAGATACGGAGCCACTTCATTCACATGATCTATGATATGTTCTTTTTCATATATCTCAAATACCTTGTTTACAGCAGTGGCTACCAGAGGGTTTCCGGCATAGGTTGATCCATGATCTCCTGCCTGCAGCGAATTTTGTGCCACCTTTTCTGTCATAAGAAATGCACCTACAGGCACTCCACAACCCAATGCCTTTGCCGCCACCATAATATCAGGCTTCACACCAAATTTCTGCCAGGTAAACATTGCTCCTGTACGCCCCATACCACATTGAATCTCATCGAAGATCAGCAGGATTCCATGGTCGTCACATAATTTGCGAACTCCCGTTAAGAATGCGGGATCAGCCGGGTAGATGCCACCCTCACCCTGTACCGGCTCTAAAATAATAGCACAGGTTTTATCGGTAAGTAAAGAGCGAACACTTTCCAGATCGTTGAACTTGGCAAATTTGACTGCCCCACAAAATGCTTGAAAAGGAGCTCGATACTTCTCATTGCCGGTAACAGACAGGGCACCCAGTGTCCTTCCATGGAAAGAATGATCCATCGCGATAACCTCATAATCAGTGCCACCCTTTGTAGTATAGGCATACTTCAGAGCAGACTTTAATGCTCCCTCAATTGCCTCGGCACCACTGTTTGTAAAAAAGACGCGATCCATTTTTGCTGCCGTTGTAACACTTTTTGCGGCATGTAATAAAGGCTCTGTATAATACAGATTGGATACATGCATCAGTTGATCCATCTGTTGTTTTAGGGCGTCAACCAGTTCCTGATTACCATGTCCAAGTGCATGTACTGCGATCCCGGCCACAAAATCCAGATACTGTTTTCCGTCTGTATCATAGAGATATGCTCCTTTTCCATGATCCAATACGACCTGATAACGTGTGTAGGTATGCAATAATACCTGTTCAGATGCTTCTATATATTCTTGTTGTTTCATGTTTATCACACTCCTGTTCAAATTATGTAAACTCATTATGGTAATGCGTCTGCTGCATCATCCGGGAAAAACATCGTTCCGATACCGGTATTGGTAAAGAATTCTACCAATAGGCTGTGTGGTTTTCTGCCATCTAAAATATGCACTCTGTTCACACCACTCTTGATTGCATCGGTACAATTATTGAGCTTCGGCAGCATCCCACCACCAATGTAGCCTTTGCTGATCAGATCATCCACCTCACTGACAGTCAGTCTGGAAATAAAGGTACTCTTATCCTCAGGATCCTGATAAACGCCTTCAATATCCGTTAAAAATGCCAGTTTGTCAGCATTCATTGCCTTTGCAATAGCACATGCCGCATCATCAGCATTGATATTATAGGTCTGGAAATCCTCATCCAATCCAATCGGAGCTACGATGGGGAGAAAATCATTGTCCAGCAGATCCTCCAGAATCTTTGTATTGACTCCTGTCACTTCTCCGACGTACCCAATATCCTTACCGTCAGAATACTTCTTCTCGACAGTGAGCAGTCCACCATCCTTGCCGCTGATTCCGACTGCCTTAACTCCCAGCTCCTGTACCATGGTTACAAGTGATTTGTTTACCTTTCCAAGTACCATCTCAGCGATTTCCATTGTTTCATCATCTGTCACGCGTAAACCATTGATAAATTTCGGCTCCATGCCAACCTTGCCGACCCATCTGCTAATTTCCTTGCCGCCACCATGTACAACAATCGGCTTGAAGCCTACAAGTTTTAATAAAGTAACATCCTTGATAACATTTTTCTTGAGTTCCTCATCTGTCATGGCACTACCACCGTATTTGACTACAATGACCTTGCGGTTAAACTGTTGAATATAGGGAAGAGCCTCTATGAGCACCTCAGCCTTATGTAGATTTTCATTCATATGATCCATATCTGTTTCCTCCTCGTAGTTGTTCGATGACTTTTGTGTCGATCAGCTTCTGTAATCCGCATTGATCTTCACATAATCATAGGTCAGATCACAGCCCCATGCAGTTGCTTCTGATTCTCCTGCATTCATATCCAGCACCAGTGTCACTTCGGAAGCTGATAAGGTTTCCGATGCTTCCTCTTCACTGTAATCTGCCATCTGTCCACCCTGACATACCATCAGCTTATGACCGTTTCCTTCATAATACAAGTCTACCTTTTCCGGATCAAACTGTGCTCCTGAATATCCCATGGCACACATGATACGTCCCCAATTGGAATCATGTCCATAAATGGCTGCCTTCGTCAATGAAGAACAGATTACTGATTTTGCCAGAAGCTTGGCATTTTCCTTGGTATCTGCATGAATCACCTTTGCTTCGATCAGTGCGGTAGCTCCCTCTCCGTCTCCTGCCATTTTTTTCGCCTGAGTCTCGTTTACATAATGCAGTGCTTCCTTAAATATCTCATAATCCGGACCTTCTGTTGTGATCTCCGGGTTGCATGCCATACCATTTGCAAGTACCAACAATGTGTCATTTGTAGATGTATCTCCATCTACTGATATCATATTGAAGGTATCCTGTACATCCTCTTTTAGGGCTTTTGAAAGCAATTCTTTGGAAATTGCAAGATCAGTTGTCACATAGCCGAGCATGGTACACATATTCGGATGGATCATGCCCGAGCCCTTGCACATACCGCCCATGGTCACTGTCTTGCCACCGATTTCAAAGGTGACTGCAACCTCCTTGGATATGGTATCTGTTGTCATAATAGACTGTGCCGCTGTATGACCGTCCTCTTTGGAAGTTCCAAGAGCAGGCACCATCTTCTCAATTCCTGCAATGATCTTATCTACAGGCACCTGCATGCCGATGACTCCTGTCGAGCTGACTGCAACGGCATTGTCAGGAATACCGAGTGATTTCCCTGCTGCCTTAGCCGTCTCTTTGCAGACCTGCATGCCCTGTTCATTGGTACAGGCATTTGCAATTCCTGCATTGATAACGATTGCCTGCAGATAAGGGGAATGCTCCACGATATCCATATCCCACTTGACAGGTGCTGCCTTCACTACGTTTGTCGTAAAGGTTGCTGCTGCAGTACAGGGTTGTTCACTGTATACGAGTGCCATATCTTTGCGATTTTCGTATTTAATCCCGGCTTCAGTTCCGGTTGCTTGGAAGCCTTTGGGTGCGGTGATACCGCCTTCTATGATTTTGTAGTTCATAATTGTCATCCTTTCTTTGTTTTAATCATGTAATTAATGATTATAATTTATGATATTCTCTGTGTTTAGGACAAAGTCGTAATAGTTGAGGTCCTCGCGTTTTGTCCAGCCGATCTGGTTCCAGAAGGCATTTCCAATGTCGTTCTTGGTAAAGGCGATCAGGGAAACCTTGCTGATATGCTCTGCATGGAGTGCTTCCATTGCGTGAATGACCATAGACTTGCCAATGCCTCGTCTTCGGTAATCATTGTGGACACACACATGATAACAGCAGCCTCGTCTGCCATCATGACCGCACAAAATGCTGCCAACAACCTTTCCATCTTCTATGGCAACCACACTTGTGGTCGGATTTCTTTTTAAAAATGCTGCCACTCCCTCTCTGGAATCATCGATGGAACGAATTGCAAATCCACTGATGGTCATCCAGAGATCATGTACCTGGTCATAATCTTCTATTGTCATTGTTCTAATCATAGGTTCAGTCCCTTGCTCTCGTCACAACCAAGTAAAATGTTCAGACACTGTACGGCTGCTCCGGATGCTCCTTTGCCAAGATTGTCAAATTGAGAAGAAATCACGATACGATCCTCATTTCCTGTCACATAGATTCTAAGACCATCCCAGCCGGCACATACATTGCCGCTCAAGAATCCTGCCGTCTCTGCTTCTGCACCATAAGGCATTACCTGAATAAATTGTTCTCCTTTATAATATTCTTCAAAAAACTTCTGCAATTCTTCAGGTGTCATTTTCTTCTGCATCAGATCTGTATAGATAGGAAGAGATACCACCATCCCGCTGTAATAATCGGCTACAATCGGAGAAAACAAAGGAAATCTTGTAATACCGGTAACTGCTTTCATCTCCTTCAGATGCTTGTGCTGTTGTGACAGAGCATATTCTCTGGGTGCATCAAAGGAACGGTCTCTGTTCTCATCCTCGTACTGTGCAATCATTTTCTTGCCGCCACCACTATGACCTGTTATCGAAAAGGCTGATACCGGATAATCTGCTGCCAGTACTCCATCTGCGATCAGCGGATATAATAAGGAAATGAATCCTGTTGCATGGCATCCCGGAACTGCAATTTTCTTTCCATTCCTGATTGCCTCTCTGTGCTTTGGTGAAAGTTCAGCAAATCCATATGCCCACCCTTCTGCTGTTCTATGCGCTGTGGACGTATCAATGATACAGGTGTGATCATTCTCTAACATCGCCACTGCTTCGATGGCTGCTGCATCCGGTAGACACAGGAATGTAATATCAGAAGCATTGATGAGCTTCTTTCTCTCTGCCGTATCCTTTCTAAGTTCGGGATCTATCTTCAATAATTCAATATCATCTCTTCCTTCAAAACGTTCGTAGATTCTTAATCCTGTAGTGCCCTCACTGCCGTCAATAAATATTTTTTTCTTCATATCATATGTCCTCCATCATCGGCACTTACTTCCTAAAATAAATAGGAAATAATACCTTTCTTAGCATAACCGATTCCTGATTGTAATTCAAGAAACTCTATCGATTGGTGTCGATTGCATAATTATACGTCCTGTTTGCATAATATGCAACCCCCAAAATAAAATAATTTCCTATAATATCATTTTCTCAGTTCTTTTCGAGTGCATATTTTCTAGTGTTTTGTGCACTTTTTAAATTTTATGCAAAAAATGAATGCATTTTCATCATATATGCATAAATTTTCATTTTTCATGCATTTTATACTTGCATTATTCATTTTGTTGATGTATATTGTTCTTACACGAAATCATGAGGCATTCAAAATCGACTTTCTTTTTAATAAGAATACAAGGTTTCGTTGCTTCATCAAAATCATAGATTCAATTAACTTAGGAGGTTTTATCATGAAAGAAAAGGTTATCTTAGCGTACTCAGGCGGTTTGGATACAACAGCCATCATCCCCTGGCTGAAGGAGAATTACGATTATGATGTCGTATGCGTCTGCGTGGATGTCGGACAGGAAAGCGAACTCGTCGGACTTGAGGAAAGAGCAAAATTATCCGGAGCAACCAAGCTATACATAGAAGATCTGGTAGATGAGTTCTGTGATGAATATGTTGTACCCTGCGTACAGGCAAATGCAATCTACGAGAATAAATATTTGTTGGGTACTTCCATGGCGCGTCCTGTCATTGCAAAGCGTCTTGTGGAAATCGCAAGAAAAGAAGGTGCTACTGCCATTTGTCATGGTGCAACAGGCAAGGGAAATGATCAGGTTCGTTTTGAGCTTGGTATCAAGGCACTTGCTCCTGACCTGAAGATCATCGCTCCATGGCGTTGTAATGAAACATGGGGAATGAGCTCTCGTGAAGAAGAGATCGAATATTGTAAAAAGCACGGCATTGACCTGCCCTTCTCAGTTGACAACAGCTACAGCCGTGACCGTAACCTATGGCATATCAGCCACGAAGGATTAGAGCTTGAAGATCCTGCAAATGAGCCAAATTACGAACATCTGCTTGTCCTTGGCGTTACACCGGAAAAGGCTCCAAATGAAGGTGAGTATGTCACCATGACATTTGAAAAGGGAGTTCCGAAGTCCATCAACGGCAAGGCTATGAAGGTTTCCGAGATCATCAAGGAGTTAAATAAGTTAGGTGGCAAGCATGGCATTGGTATCGTAGATATCGTAGAGAATCGTGTAGTCGGCATGAAATCCCGTGGCGTTTACGAGACACCTGGCGGAACCATCCTGATGGAAGCTCATCAGCAGCTCGAGGAACTGATCCTCGATCGTGCTACCTATACAGCAAAGAAAGAGATGGGTAACAAGTTTGCTGATATCGTATACGAAGGAAAATGGTTTACACCATTACGTGAAGCTGTTCAAGCATTTATCGAGTCAACACAGCAGTACGTGACAGGCGAAGTAAAGTTCAAGCTGTACAAGGGCAATATCATCAAAGCCGGTACCACTTCACCCTACTCACTCTACAGCGAGTCGCTGGCATCCTTCACAACTGGTGAGTTATATGATCACCACGACGCAGAAGGCTTCATCAATCTGTTCGGTCTGCCTCTCAAGGTTCGTGCCATGAAAATGGCTGCACTGAAAGAGCAGAAATAGACAAAGTATAAAGCATCATATGATATAAAATCCCCTGCTCTGTATGGAGTGGGGGATTTTTCATTTTGATATTTTATTTCATGATATATATATTTTTACGATTACGTTTGATTTGATCCAGATATCCCATCGATACAAGTCTGTTCAGTGCTTTTCCGGCTGTCTGTTTTGATACCTGTAATATTTCGGATGCTGTTTCTATCCCAATTTCTGTACCTTTTCCACGTTTCTTCATTTTAATCAGAAGCCGTCTCTGATTCTTAGAGAATGAAGCTTCCTCTCTGATAGAACTAATGAGGCATTCTTCCATGCACTGCAGCATATAAGAGATAAACGGAGTAATATCCAGTCGATGTTTCCCATTTTGTTGTATTGCCTCAGATTCTCTCAAGGTAGAATAATATCCTGATAAATTCTGATTAATTGTTCTCGATAATGCAAGATATTTAACCTTTTCATATCCTTCATGAAATAGGAATGACTGTGTTAATATCCTTGCCATTCTTCCATTTCCATCGCAAAATGGATGAATATATACAAAGTAAAAATGCACAACACAAGCCTTTAGCCAGATATTAAGTCTAACGTTCTGTATAAATAAGAAAAGTTCTTCCATCATATTTTCTATTTGATCCGGTTTTGCAGGTACATGAATGATATCTGTCTGATTCCCCACATAAACCATACCCGATCTGTACAGATCTCCCGCAAGATTGATATTCTCACAAACATCTTTCGTAACTTTGTCCCACAGCTCGCGAATATTGATAGATGTAATTAAATTCTCATATGCATAATTAATTCCATATACTGTATTGATAACCATTCTGTCATCTTTGGTTTTTGGTTGATCAAATGTTTTGCGAACTTTTTCAACCGTGGTTCTTGCACCCTCAATCGTTGCTGAATGAAATGCATCCAATAAAATGATATCTCTAACCTTGTGTGTACTACTGACATTCTTATATAAATCGTCAATAGAATCCAATATTTTTTTTATTTCCTCTGTCTGTACCATACAGATTTCGGAATTGTTTAATCCTGATAAAGGCAGAGTTTCCATATGTTGTTTTCTATATTTTAATTCCTGTATTGCTGTCTCAATTCCTGCTTTTTCTTTAATCTTCAGGTTTTCATAAGACTCATACATAGGATATCGCCTGCCCTTCATTTTTCTTCCTGCTTCTCTATTATATTGAGATTTTGTATTTTGCACAACACATTAATTTTGTATGCTTCCGTTACATGTTGAAAACAGCAGAATCATTTATATTCCATCCTCCAGATAATTCATGAAAATTTCTTTTGTTGATCTGTAGCGATTTCTGCTGATTGGTATTTTTTGTCCATTAGAAAGCTCGGCCTGCCCCGCTGAAAAACTAACAATATGATCCATATTAATCACGAAGCTTTGATGACACCGTACAAAGTTATACGGCAACTCCTTCATCATTTCATCTATTCTTTTACGTGTCTCATACTCTCTTTGCAAAGTATGAATATGTATTACTTTTTGAATTGTTTCCAGATAGAGAATCTGAGCCGTACAAAGCTTCAGCAGTTCTCCCTTATAATGAATCCTGATTACCTGATCCTGCTCAGCTGAAATACGCTCCATTGCCCTATCAATCGCTTCAAATAACCGCTTTTCCTCGATTGGCTTAACAACAAAGCCGATGGGCTCCACTTTAAATATATAGCGTGCATAATCGATATATCCTGTAATGAAAATGATTTTCAGTCCCGGAAACTGCTTTTGCAAAGTGTCTGCAACCTCAATCCCATTATCCTGATCAATCTCAATATCCATTAATAATAAATCCGCATCCCCCTTCGCTTCATCCTGCAGATAGGTCACCAAGGAAAAAGTTGTTGTAAAGGTATGGATGCGGATTTGATCATGATATTGTCCATGAAGCATGGATTCAAGTGTTGTAAGTATTTCCCGATTATCATCACAAATGGCTACGTTGATCATCATTTTTCTCCTGTACTGTTGAATGATATATACAATCGTACCATTTTATGAGGTATAATTCAATTATTTTACAGTAAAGATTGTCATGTATCCCATGTATGCTGTTGCAAACTCAACAGAACCATCTGCAAGTACAGTTGCCTGAATATATTCGGTTTTTCCCGTAACAGGATTATAGATTGCAACTACAATGTTGTCTCCGGCAACAGCACCAGCAACCGTCATCTTGATTGTGTTGGACTGACCTTCCACAAAACCAATGGGAGCCTGAACAAATTTTGCCATCAGGACGCTCTGAACTTCCTTGCCGATTTCGGAAGCATAGGACAGTACAGAAAGAGACATGCTCACTTTTGTCTGCTCATCCATATCTGAAACGATAAGTGGAGAACCACCGTTAACTGAACCCACTGTCTCAAGTGGAATGATAGCCTCTTTGTATTCGTCCACATGATTATGTGTCTCCTCAGGTGCTGTTTCATGCTTTTCTTCTATCTTAGCTACTGCTGCTCGTTCCTCCGGTTGTACGCTCTTGAAGAACAGCGCGTTGATATACTCCCAAAAACCATCTTGATCTATTCTATTGTCCCATGTCATTCTGGTAGATTCCCAAGTGCCAAAATCCCAAGTATCTTTTACCTTTAACGAGTTGACAAGCAATGTTGATGCTGTATCTGCAACATTCACTACTAAGATAAAAGGATTATTATTGGTAGTAGTACCAACAACTAATTCTTTCAACTCATTAGTACCGGTCACATTCAAATGCATACCATTATCTATTACAGTTGCACTAGAACCACCTTCTAAAGAACCAGTTTCGAAAGGCCCTCCATCCTTAAATGTTCCGGACAAACTGACACTGTCACCTTCTTCATCAAGAACAACATTGTCCATATTTACCGCAGCCGAATCACCTTCTCCAGTAACAGTGATGTCTTCAACCTCATCAGCCTCTGATTCATCTGCCGTCACTGTTCCTATTACCTCTTGAGGTTCTGAGTTTTCTTTTAATTCTGTCGTCACAGGATCCGCAAAAGTTAAAATGCTGAATTGAAGTGAAAGAATCAGTGCCAGTACAAAACCAATTGATAATTTACATCTTATTCCCTTTGTCCTCATAAAAAATATCCTCCTTTTGTGTCTGTAATGTAAAACTATGAGAATATTTTACCAAGCACTTATAAAAACAATTCCAATTTGTCCGTTTTGGTATATGAAATGTCCATTTTGGTGTGTTGACAACAGGATGTGCATGCATAATAAAACGACGTATGACAAGCATACGCCGTTCTAATGGAATATCAATGAAGTCTGTTTAATAAGTCTGACGAATTCGAACATCCCACTCGCCATTTCATATAATAAATTATAGTATTTCAGCATAGGAAAGGACATTTATGCAAAATAATTATTTCTCCATGAATCGATTCCAACATGCCCAGACGAACGGGATGATGACAAATGGTACACAGACAGACGGGATGCCTGCTAACGGTTCCCAGATGAATGG
>CAZVYQ010000001.1:13623-127577 GCA_964631375.1 uncultured Lachnospiraceae bacterium
CCACTTCCACTCCCGACGCCAAGCCTCCCTTCAAATGGTTCTGACATACCGATGACTCTTCCTTCATTTCCTGATACACCTGTGGTTTCTCCGATTCCACCGCTTTATCCCAGTCTGCCGATTGAGCGATATACCAATATTCGCATTTTACATGCAGACGAAAATGTGGGGGCTGTCAGTGTCATCTTAAATGGTACCACGCTCACTGAAGGACTAACTTATGGCAATATCACCGCCTATACAACAGAAGCTGCCGGGAATATCCTGATCACAGTAGTATCTACTGCAAACCCTGCAAGATACATCGTACAGGAGACACAGCGGTTTAACTACGGCGATACCTACACAATTGCTCTGATTCCATTTGATGCAAGCGGCAATGCCAATCCTTCCACTGGCTTTAACTCGATTTTATTCAAAATAGCGGATACCTCCTGTAATAAATCACTTTATAACTCTTGTATTCGTGCCATTAACCTATCCACCTATGCAAATCCACTCAGTGTATCACTTTTGGATGGCAGAGTGATTGCACAGAATCTCTCCTATAAGGGCATCGGCAGCTTCCGCCAGTTCACACCCGGCAGATACCGTGTCCTCGTATATGAGAACTCCTGCAATAGTCAAATTCAGCCGCGTACCGGCCGTGCACTTGGCACCGGCATCATAGGTGTAATCCCAATTGTGATCGGCAATGCCAACAGTTCCTGTATGGCAGACCTGCTCATTGCATCACAGATCACAGTCGGCTCATCTGCTGTCTATACCTACTATATCATAGGCAACCCCTATACCAGCGGAGGAATCAAGGCATTATTCGTGGAAAGCTACTTTGATGCCTAATCTGCCTAATACTCATGACAGCCCTTCATTTATTTGAGGGGTTGTCTTTTTATTCATTTGAATCTATTATTATATTGTGCGAATAGTAACACGAATCATTATCACATAAGAGGAGATGCTACCATGAATATTGTTGTTCTTGTGATTCTTTGTTACCTGGCTGTAATTAATCTATTTGGCTTTTTGCTGATGGGCATTGATAAACATAAAGCACGTAAACAGGCATGGCGCATTCCGGAATCCACTCTTTTTTCGATTGCCGTCATAGGTGGAGGAATTGGTTCATGGATTGGTATGTATACCTTCCGTCATAAAACACAGCACAAATCATTTATCATAGGTATGCCTGTTATTATAGCCGTCCATGTGTTGATCGCAATTATTTTCATTTTCTTTACACCCTACACCATTCGTTTTATGTAAACCTGGAGGTTCATTATGGCATTATACATTGCTGTCTGTGATAATCATGTTGCTGACCGAAAACAGTTAGAACGATTGCTTGGTCGTGAAAAGGACGCCCGACTGAAGACAAACCTCGTACTTTATATTGATTTCTTCGGAAGCAGTGAGGCTCTCTTGAATGCACGAATCCGCTATGATCTTCTATTGCTTGACATTACCAATGAGTCAGCCTCTACATCCGATCATATAGTCAATAGTATGGATATTGCAAAGCATTTACGTTCACTCGGACACACAGCACCGATTGCTCTCTGTTCTTCCATGAACGATGATAACACCTGTGAAGATTCATCTCTTGAGAATATCATCTATCTAAAAAAACCGATCTCTCAAACACAGTTGTCAGGACTGATTGACATTGCTCTTGAAAAACAAAAAACAAAGGATCCCGTTATCGAACTACGTGGGAAAAAGGATACCTGTATCATTACCCAAAAAGAAATCCTCTACGCAAAGGAAGCTGATAATCTGACCGAAGTATGTATGACGAACTCAAGAAGTTTTACAATGCTTGGCGAACTCAAGGGACTCATTCTGCAATTATCCGATCCTGCTGCATTTGCCTACTGTGGTAAAGACTGTATTGTGAACTTTGCTCATGTCTCCAACACACAAAAAAACGCCCTTATTATGGATAACAAGGACGTTCTTCACTTTCATTTTACACAAAAATATACAATCAACAAAGCCTATACACGATTTCTACAGCGTTTCGTTCATTAATATCATATCGTTACAATGATACCACCATCTCCTGCATAGAGACTGCTGATTCCCGCAGTTTCAGTAATGATTATGTCTTTGACCGGCATTCTTTTCTTGATTTCTTCCATAATCATCAATGCACGTTCTCTGCAGTTACAATGAGCAATCGCAAGTCGTTTTGCTGCCGAATCCGGAGTGTTTTTTTGTATGATATCCAGCATCTTCTGCAATGCTTTATTAATTCCCCTTGCCTGATCCAGCTGCTGTATCGTTCCCTCATCTGTAGAGCCCATGACAGGCTTAATATTTAAGGTACTGGCTACAAATGCTTTGACCCCTGTTAATCTTCCATTCTTTCGCAGATGTTCGAGTGTCTCTAACACAAAATAGGTTCTCATTTCTTCAATATACTGTTCAACTGTCTCAACCAGCTCGTCATATTCCATCCCTAATTCTACACATTCCATAATTTTGAGTGCGATCTGAGTCTCACCACAGGAAGCCGACTTGGAATTAAAAACGTAGATCTTCTTCTCATCATCCTCATGTTCCTCTCGATAGAGATCTACTGCAAGTTCTGCACAGCTATATGAACCTGATAGTGCTCCCGACAATGTGATCAGGAAAATACAATCCTCATCCCCCTCGAGCAGTCTCATATAACTGTCCGGTGAAGGACAGGATGACTGCGGTGATGTCGGATAGGCCGCTACCTTTTCCAAAAAAGATTTCTGATCAAAGGTTTCATCATCGATGATCGTTTCCTCTCCAATGCGTATCATCAATGCAACATTCATCAGCCTCGGGTGATTCTTCAGTTCCTTTGGTATTTCTCCGCAGCTGTCAAGTATGATTCTGTAGTTCATGTTCTGATTCATATTGCTACCCCTTTATTGATTACTCCATAATGTAGTTATTGATACTACATATCATAGCATGAAATTATCTCTTTGAAAAGAGGAAACTGTACAGAAATTGAAAATGAAGCAGATTTATCAATTTGCTTGTAACTTTGTACAAATTGGTTATACTTATGGATGAGAAAGTGATTCATCCGATCAACAATCAGATCACACAGCAGGAGGCTATATATATGAAGAAAGACATGCATTCAACAGATGCAAAACAATTACTGCAATTAGTGAAGAAGGCAACATCACCTTTTCATGCTGTAAAGGCTTCAGAGGAGCAGTTGCAAAAGGCAGATTTCAAAGAATTGAGACTTGGAGACGAATGGGATCTGAAACGAGGAGGCAGATACTATGTTGTACATCATGGTTCCACATTAATCGCCTTTCACATTGGAAAAGAAAAGGATGCAGAGCTCGGTCAGATCAGAATTGCAGCAGCACACACTGACTTCCCTTGTCTGCGTATCAAACCATATCCTGATATGAAGGAAGAAAAATATGCACGTGTCAACACAGAAATCTATGGAGGAGCGATTCTCAATACCTGGCTGGACCGTCCACTGTCAGTAGCAGGTCGTGTCGCAATCAAGTCTGATGACCCCTTTCATCCGCAGATGCTACTGATGGATGCAGAACGTCCGGTGCTTGTAATCCCCAACCTTGCCATTCATCTGAATAAGGAAATCAACAAGGGAATCGAACTGAACAAACAGGTAGATATGATTCCGATTGCCGGAATGATTGAAGACGAGTTAAACAAAAAGAGTGATAGAAACGTAAAATCTACCTATTTTCTGGATTTCATTGCAAAAGAATGTAAGGTAAAACCAGAGGAAATTCTGGATTATGAGTTGACTGTTTACTGTGCAGAGGAAGGAAGCTTTGTCGGCGTGGACGATGATTTCATATCAGCTCCCCGTCTGGATAATATGACCTCTGTACAGGCCTGCCTGTCTGCCATCATGGACGGCACAAGAGAAAATGGCATTGATGTGATTGCATTGTTTGACCACGAAGAGGTCGGAAGCAAGACAAAGCAAGGAGCAGGCTCAGTTCTGCTTTCTCTGATCATGGAAAAGATCTACATGTCGCTTGGCAAGGATCATGTGGGATATACAGAAGCGTTAGCAAAAGGACTTTTTCTGTCAGTGGATGTGGGACATGCTTATCATCCAAACCAAAAAGAGAAGTATGATCCTGTTGTAAAATCCTCTCTCGGTACCGGAGTTTGTCTGAAGGAAGCCGCCGGGCAGTCCTATGCAACGGATGCAGAGGGAATTGCAATCATACAGCAGCTTCTGGAACAAACCGGTATACCATATAAAAAGTTTGTGAATCGTTCAGATGGGACGAGTGGAAGCACCTTGGGGTCCATCGCATCCACACTTTTACCGATGACTATGGTAGATATCGGAGTACCTCTGCTTGCAATGCACTCTGCGAGAGAGCTGATGGGCAGTCGCGATCAAAAAAGCCTAACTGATTTACTGCGGGTTTTCTTCAGTATTTAATTACTCCTGTTCGTAGGTTCGAATCCGCATGATGGTTTTGTAGTTCTCAGGCTTTGTCTTACGCATATCATTCAAATAGATATCATGCGTATACTGATCGTAATTCAAGTGATGCTGCTTCGCAAATGCGATCATTTTATCCAATGTATCGTTCATTTTTTGATAGTCGCCTGCATGAAAACACTGAATGCATCGTCCAAATGCAATTGACTTAAAAATAACCCTTTCGGAAGCAATGCTTTTCTCCCGGCTTTCAATGATGCTGACAGTCTCCTGTACTGTTTCTACTGTCACAAAATCAGGCTGCATCAGCATCATTGTCCATGTATAGGCAGTATTTCCAGTACTTTTGTCAAGATACCATGTCACCTCCATCGGATTGACCTTAAAATCAATCGCCTGTTTTTTGCGTGCAATCTCATATTTAATTGTGTAAGCAATCGTGTAAAGTGCCTCACAGGCCGTCTGATAGTCTCCTTCGCTTGGATGTCCCGAACCTTCAAAACACAAATAGTTCATTTGCGGAACTTCAACGAAGAATGGTTCCTTTTTCTTACTACCATATAAAACCCTCTGAATTTCATTGTATTCTATCTTTTGCATAATGTCCTCCTTTAGAATAATATAACTAAAGAATAAACCCTCGTATCGCACGAGAGTCAAGAGCCATTATGAAAATGCATGATTTTCCCCGATTATGACATACTAACAAAAACAGGAGGATTTCTATATGGATTATATCAATGCATTTTGGGTTGGTGGACTGGTATGTGCCCTTGTACAGATTTTAATGGAAAAGACAAAGCTGATGCCCGGTAGGATCATGGTTATTCTGGTATGTACCGGTGCTGTTTTGAATCTGTTGAATTGGTTCGCACCATTGCAGGAATTTGCAGGTGCAGGTGTTTCGGTACCATTGCTTGGCTTTGGGAACACACTGATGAAGGGCGTCAAGGAAGCTGTTGATGAACAAGGCTTCATCGGCTTATTTTCCGGTGGCTTCAAGGCAGGAGCCATAGGCTGTTCGGCGGCTCTGGTCTTCGGATACCTTGCGGCACTGGTCTTCAAACCCAAGATGAAGAAGTAATCATTGTTCCTCATATGCAATCGCATTTTGTGTGAGGAATCTGCATATCATGGTATCCCATGCATGCTCGAGTGATTTGTCCAGCGTAAATAGATTTAGTGAGGTGGCACTGACACAGGAAAGTGTGGTGCCATCATATTTAATGTTTAAAATAAGTCCATTGATATTCTCAAGTCTAAATGCATTAGACAACTCCGATTGGATGAGAAACTTCTCTACATTCTCAGGAGACAGACAAAATACAAGTTTAAAATTTAACGGTGTCCGCTTTCCTTTAATAAGATTAAAACAAATTGGCTTCATAGCCTTCCAGGTTGACATAACCTTCCCGCTCAATTCTGAGTTTTCCGTTTCGTCATGATCTGATGCATAGAACTCAGGGTGTATATGACCATCGATGGTAAATGTATTATAGGTCGTTATCACTGCCTCAGACAATAAAAATCCGTCAAAAGCAGTTCCTGCCTCTGTCAGTAACTTCCCCATAAATCCCTTGATGTCTGTTATTCTAAGTGCGATCAAATTCCTGTCCTCCCTGATGATGCCAAAAACAGCCTGAAACATCATATATAATATAGATTCTTACCGAATACTATTATAACTTGAATGATTCTTTTTTCCAATCTAATTCTGTCAATTTCAACAAAAGACGGAGCAAATCCTGCTCCGTCTCATTTCACATACGTCTTACATATCTTAAATTACTCAACACCCTTTAGTGCATCTACCATATCAATTGTCTTAACCTTACCTGACAACAGGAAGTTGACTCCTACCGAAACAATAAAAGTTCCTCCGATTGATATTAGGTAGGAGGACAGACCAACCACCGGAACCATATCCATATCATCCGACATGGTTTGACACATCAGTACAAGCAGTCCATTACCAATCGGTAGTCCGACTAAAATGCCAAGCAAGGTGATCCAGATATTCTGTGTCTGCAGGATTGCCCTGACTCTCCTTGTCTGAAAACCCAATACCTTCAGTGTTGCTATTTCTCGTGTCTTCTCTACAAAGGACAGCACGCCCAGATTATATAAAACGACGATTCCGAGGATGACTGCTGCAGATACCATCATCGTGATCATCATATTCATACCTTCCATATTCTTTGAAAAGTCAGCTTTCATCTGTGCCACATTTAATACAGCGGTAATGTTTTCATCATCATCAGGATTCTTGGTAATCGGAACATTTGTCAGGATTGCATTGGGTGCGAAGCCATGATTCAAAGACTCAAATGTCTCCCTTGTCATGGTAATGCCCGGGGACATCGGATCTCTGTAGATCTGTACAATTCGAGTCGTCTCCCATTCATCCTCTCCTACGATATGCCACTTGATAAAATCTCCCTGTTTCACATTCAGGTTCTGTGACATCTTGTAGGAAAGTGCCACACCGGACTTGGTCAGATTGCTTTTTCCCAGTGATACTGTTTGGTAATGCATATAATTCCCGGTATCCAATACTGTTAGAGTTCCGGTCTTTCTGACATCTCCCGAAAAAATCTCAACCCCTGATTCCTGTAGCAATTGTCCCTTATACTGATTTGCATAATCAACTGCAGTCCCATAATCAGCTTTATCCGACAACGTAATCTTGTATTCTGAGGTCATCAGCCTGCCATACATCCAGTCTACCATTGCATAAGTTGAATCACTGCAACCAAATGCACAGACCATCAGCATGGTACACCCACTGACACCGAACACGCCCATTAAGGTACGTGCTTTGTTTCTCAGAATATCGCGGATATTCCATTGAGATGCAAAGCTTAAGGACAACCATGCCTTACTTTTCTCAAAAGCTGAGTGCTTGATTTTTTTTGGTGCCGCCGGTTTCAGTGTAACTGCCGGCATATCAGCCAGTTCCTTTCTACAGGACAGATAACTGACCATCGTCGATGCGGCTACTGATAAAACAACTGCAATATAGGGTCCAATGGAAAGATGTCCTGTCAGTGGCGGGAGTTCATATCCACCCTCAAATGCAGGATAAATAATCCGTGGCAGCGTCATTGCACCGAGATACATTCCAACTGCGGAACCCGCAAGAGAAAGCAGAAAACCATAGGATACATAATGCTTTGTGATGACTCGCTTAGAAAAACCCAATGCCTTCAGTGTTCCGATCTGAATCCGCTGATTGGAGGTTAATCTTGTCATGGTGGTCACAATTCCCATGACGGCAATCAGTAAAAATACAACTGAAAACATGGCTCCCATTGATTTATGTTGTGCCATCTCTGACTGAAATGTATTATATCCAAGAGTCTGTGAACGATCCGATACTACAATGTTATCACGATCAAGCGCCTTTGTGATTGCTTCCTTCATGGGAGTCTGTTCTGTAACCACTTCATTTTGTGTATCAACAATGATCTGGTTGTAAATCATCCCTTCTGCATCAGGATAAGAAACTGCTGATAAAAACGCATAACCGAAATCTCCATATTCTGCAGTAATATCAGTACTGTCACTATAATAAACCATCTCCGGTGTTCTGATAATTCCTTTGACCACACTGGTCACAGTCATTCCTTCTACCTTTAGACGCACAGAATCCCCAATTTTTAAATGTTGCTTTTTTGCAACAAAACGATCAATCCAAACGCCCTCGCTCTCCGGAATAAAATCTTCACCTTCCATAACCTCAAACTGATTGGACTGATAATCTGTTAAAAAGCCAATCTGCATAGGAGGATTTTTAACCTGATCTCCACTCTTTCCTGTATCCCCAGTCTGATGATCTGCCTCGCTTAGGAGCAATTCACCATTTAGCATCAGTCTGCGTTCAGCAGATACAACTCCAGGCAGTTCCTGTACTGCCCTGGCTTCCTCCTTTGAAAATCCGCCTCCCATGATCCACAGATCTGCCAGATTGTACTCCTCATAGAAGCGTGCGGCCACTCTGGAGGCACCTGTGCTCTCCGCATCCATACCACCATAGATCCACATACCAAGCATAGACATGAGAAAAATCGCCATAAACTGAGTCAGATTCTGCTTGAGATCTCTCAATACTTTTCGTCTTAACATTACCAACTCACCTCATTCGCATCCTTAGGATGTTCATTGATTGTGATTTCCTTAATGCCTCCGTTCTTGACACGAATGACCTTATCTGCTATATCTGCAAAAAAACTGTTGTGTGTTACCATGATGACTGTACGCTTATTGTCACGACTCATCTTTTGCAACAGACATAACACCTCACGTCCTGTCTCTGTATCCAGTGCCCCGGTTGGTTCATCACACAGTAGAAGTTTTGGATTCTTGGCAATCGCTCTTGCGATCGAGGTTCTCTGCTGCTCACCACCTGACAGCTGTGATGGAAACTGGTGCATATGATCAGCAAGACCGACTGCTGCAAGAGCCTCTGTCGGATTCATACGTGTCTCATCAGCTTCCTTCTCCTTCTTCTTGGAAAAGCGTCCACCACCCTCAAGATCTCTCATGAGAGCAACATTTTCATACGCAGTCAAGGTCGGAATCAAATTATAAAACTGAAATACAACACCGACATTTTGTGCACGATACTGTGTCAACTGGTTGTCAGAATAGGTGGTCAGATCCTGTCCTTCAAATAAAATCTCACCGCCCGATGCCGAGTCCATACCCCCCAGCAGATTTAACAGTGTGCTCTTACCTGCACCTGAGGGTCCCAGGATGACCACCATTTCTCCTGCCTCAATGGTAAAGCTGGCATCCTTGAGCGCATAAAAGGTACGATCTCCGGTTTTATATTCCTTTGATACATTTTTGAATTCCATCAGAGAGATCATTGCTCCACCGCCTTCTGTCCGATCTGCTCATCCGTGATCGCATCCGTAATCACGTGCTCTCCGCTTGCAAGTCCCTCCAGTACCTCTGTTGTTGAGGATGAGATCAGTCCGGTCACGATATCCTTTCTGACTACCTCACCTCCCTTGATCGCATAGCAATAGTCGCCAGCTTCATCTGCATATACAGCCTCATTCGGAACTAATAATGCATTTTCCTTTTCACCTGTATAGATATCCACATCTGCTTCAACGCCCAGAATCAGGTTGTCTCCGGGATTCAGGATTTTGACGCAGACTGTGATCTTCGCCTTATCAGAGGAATCCTCTATCGCGAGCTTCTTAATCTCTGATACCAGTCCATCATAATTTGTACCTGCTATGGTAATGCGTGCATTCTGTCCTTCTTGTACTTTAGCAATATCATATTTTGATACTTCTACATTGACCTGCAGACAGTCAGTAGACTCTACTGTAAATAACGGAGTACCCTTTGCCACAACTGCTCCGGCTTTTGCTGAAACTTCCTTTATAACACCACCAAACTCTGCTGTGACTCCTCGCGATGCTTTCTCAAGGTTCTCCATTGTTGTCTGGACACTCAGTTCATTGAGCTGATGACTGGACTGTAGTTCCTCCTTTGCATACTTGTTCATAATCTGGCTTTCATAGGTATTGGCTTCTGTCGTTGCCTGCGTCCAGTTTCTGGTGATGTCCTCCATTAGATTATCCTCATAAGTTGCATGAGCATTTTCTGCTGGTGTCATCTCTGTTGGCGGAAGACATGCAAGAGAGCCTTGCAGTCCTGCAACATCTCCGTTAAGACTTGCAATCTCACCTGCAAGATTCTTTGCTTCTTCTGTATTTTTATCCGGCAATGAATTCAACCGACTTGTTTTCTCTGCAATCTGTTTGTTTTTATCTGCTATTTTTTTATTGATACTGTCAGCCTCACAATTAATATCCCAGTTCTCCTGATACTGCCCCTGCGACAGTGTATCTGCATCCATGCGGCTGAGTGCATATAGGTACTGGTATGCCTGTTCATCAGCAGACGCTCTGGCATAGCGTGAAGCATTCTGATTGCTCTGCTCCACCTTAGCCTTGACTCCATTTTCACTTGCGGCAGCTCGAAGTTCAGCCTCCTGCTTCATGCGTTCCAGATCTGCCGTTTCATATACAACCACCTTTTGTGCTTTCGTGATCTCGTCGCCAACCTCCAGCTCCATTTGAGCGATTGGGGCAGAAACCTCAGCATAATAGACCTTCTCAGTCTCTCCTCTGATCTTTCCGGAGGCATGAACAGCCTCTGCGATCGGCCCGACTGTAACTGTTTCTGTCACAAAGGACTGGGGCTTTCCGATAAATCCTGCATAAACCAAAACCACCAATGCCACCAGGCAAAGTGCTCCTCCGATTCGTAATAAATACTTGTTTCCATCTAATAATCTCCTCATGTTGCCCTCCTCAAATCCTTTCTTTACATTAAAATAAGGCAATGCTTTAACGCACTACCTTATTGTACAAAATCAATATTGTATCTTCTATTGTCATATGTCATGTAATCCGTAAATTCCAATGTGACATTTGTCATATAATACTATATGCCATATAGTAATGAGGGCTCATGATTGCTAGTTTTAGCTCATCGCTCAGCCTAAGCTTCACAACTTAATATTCTGAAACAAGCTCCCCAGTGAAGTGGTTACCTCTTCTGTCTTAGGCAATTCAAATCTCTCCTCTTCAATCTCTGTAGCTGCCACATCATTCAGTGCCTTCATACTCAGACTAATCTTGCCATCCTTAACCGCAATGATCTTGACCTTAACCTGTTCGCCCTCCTTCAGCACTGCTCCCGGATGATTGATCCTCTTCTCACAGATCTGTGAGATATGCACCAGACCGGATAATCCACCTCCCAGATTCACAAATGCTCCATACGGCTGCAGACTTTCTACTGTTCCTTCTGTCACAAGTCCAACCTCTACATTAGATACCTTAGCAGCACGCTCCTTAAGTGCCTGCTCACGCAGAAGCTCCTTCGCAGATAGTACCAGCTTGTCATTCTCCTCGTCTACATTGATTACTTGCACCCTAATTTCCTTATGAAGCCACTCCTCTGTATCCTCCACATAGTCAAGTGCGAGCTTTGAAGCAGGAATGAAGCCTCGGATACCCTCAACATAAGCAACAACGCCGCCCTTTACTGCCTCTGCCACCTTCACAGTCAGAACCTCTCCTGATTCCATGAGTTGTTTTAACTTGTCCCACGCCAGTACATCATTGGCTTCCTTACAGGATAGCAGGATGTTTCCATGTCCATCATCTCGACGGATCACTGTTGCTGACAGCTCATCTCCGACATGTACATCTGCTTTGATTGAAAACGCAGGATCATTGCTCATATCCTCCAGCCGGATGATTCCCTCTGCATAATACTTCAGATCCAGTGTGACCTCCGTGTCACTTACACCAATCACCGTTCCGGACAGGATATCTCCCTCATTGATTTTCTTAAAGGATGCTTCCAGTTCGGTTGCATAATCCTCCATTTTTTCAATGATTTCTGGCTCCTTTACTTCGACAGCCTCATCCTTGATTTCTTCTCCAGTTAATATCTCGCTCATAATAGCCTCCCTGATTTATCATCAATCAACTTGATGGTAATAATATGAATACACATCTATTTTATAGTATAAAACAGGGCTGCCCTTTCAGGCAACCCTATATAATATAATTATAAACCTATAATTCTATCTTCTCCTGCCTGCAGATCCTCTGTACTGCAAACTTTCCTGTCGTGAGTGCTACCGGCAGACCACCAGGTGACATCATGTACATTCCTGCCATATAACAGTTCTTAAGTCCCTTGATGGTTCCCTTGTGGCTTAAAGTCTTAGCACCGGGTGTCAGCAGAAAAGACATCCATGCACCATGATAACTTCCGGTATATCTATGGAAGGTCATTGGTGTATATACGTCGATCACCTCCAGCTTACCTGCAAGATGAGGATAATGCTCCTCTATTTTCTTCTGACATATAGCCGCCAGTCGTTCCTTCTCTCTGCAATAGTCCTCCTTATTCTGCGATAGCTTCTCCCACCAGAGGAAATCCTCATCACTTTGATCAAGGAAGACATTGAACAGTGATTTTCCTTCCGGGTGAAAGTCGGGTTCATATGAGTAATTAATCATATTCAAAAAATCAAATGTGGTTGCTCCGACCGAAAATGAATCTGTTTCAAAACAAATACTTTTAGGAATTTCCTTAGTAGGATCATCTACTGCAAACACTACATGAGCAGAAGTAGGAAGCTTATAATTCTCCCTATCAGCAAATCTCATCTCTAACTGCTTATCACGGAAACGTCCTTTTAGCAATTTCTGTAATGTATAGTAGGCATCGCCTGATGCAATCACATAATCGGCTTGAATATGCTCGCCACTTTCTAATAAAACACCGATTGCTGTATCTTTTCCGTTGACCTTCTCGGTCAATATTTCACTTACACCCATTTTGGTAATGATCTTTCCCCCCATCTGCTCATACTTAGCTGCTATACGAAATGCCATGGCACGGCTGCCACCCTTCGGAATATTTCCATCCCCTGAACAGACAGTTGCCATAGACATGACAAATGCAGCAATGCTATAATCCTTTGGCATGGAATTTACAAATAACTTCTGTAATACAGGATGATGATATTTTCTTCCATACTCCTCGCAACTGATTGTATGATATTTCTTCATGATTCTACCAGCCGGCAGACCCTTTGATGCAAATGTCATTACTTCCCTGAGTGACATCATTTCATAGGGAACTCTGGTTGGCATATCCATGGCTTGTGCAGTGACAATATCATCCACCAGTTCATCAATCAAGGCTGCATCTTCTGGTGAAATGTCCTTCAACTCCTTGCGAAGCTTCTCGGTATCTCTCCACAATGTAATTGTAACTCCATCAATCACATGTACTGCAAAATAAGGAATTTTAAACAACTCAATTTCATCTCCGAGTGCACCTGTTTCTACCCATGAATCATACATATCCGATCCCTTTTTAGAACCTGTCAGCCAGTCGATACAGTTGTCAATATGGTATCCCTTTCTATCCCATCCGGTACACTGTCCTCCAACAATTGTATGCTTCTCATAGATTACACTCTCAAATCCATACTTCTGTGCATACACTCCTGCAGATAATCCTGCTATACCACCACCTATAATTACAATTTTCTTCATAATCGACTTCCTCCATTCTTTTTATCTGCCTTCATAAGTGCCTGTACTGCAAACTTTCCGCTAGTTGCCGCGATTGGAAGTCCGCCGTTAAGCTGTAGCCACTGACTTGCCAAAAACACATTATCTAAGCCCTTCACTGTATTCTTAATATAAACGCTCTTGTAGCCCTTCTGACCAAAAAAGCTCATATATGCTCCCTTGTAAGCGTTACAGTATCGTTCAAAGGTTACCGGAGTGTAAGCCTCTAAGAAAATCAGCCGATGCTTAAGCTGTGGAAATTTCTTCTCAATCCGTTCCTGCATATCAGAAACAATGCGGTTCTTCTCTGTCTTGTATTTCTCCTGATTCTGATATAGCTCCTTCCAATATGTAAAATCATCTGCATCCATCAGCAAGTTACATTGAATTACGTGCTTTCCCTTTGGAAACAGTGTCTCATCATAATCATAATTTCGGATTGCCATGTAATGCTCTGTCTTTGATACCGCACGAAATTCTTCACATGGGAACATCACAGAACCTGTGGGCAGATTTGTATCCTCTTCACCTTCTATACCAAAAGCCGCATGAAACATCGTAATTGTCTTATATCCTTCACTACATTCGTAGTAATGCCTCAGTGCAGGATCCATATACCTTTTATCCAACAGCTTTGAAAAGGTAAAATCCATATCTGTTGCACAGATAACATAGTCCGCATATACCTTGTTTCCATCTTTCAGTTCGATTCCCTCAGCCTGTCTTTTGTTGACACATACCTTTGTAACTTCTTTTCCAAGATGTAATACACCACCTGCAGAAATGAAAGTTTCAGACATTCTCTCTGTCATGCCAATAGAGCCGCCTTGAGGAATCGCACCTGTTTTGCAGGTGAGAAAAGCACATGAGGTGATCAGTGTAAATGCCTGATAATCTCTTGAAAAGTATTGCTTCATCATCTCTCTGACTATGGGATTTTTAAATCTTTCAGCCAACTCATATACATCCTGATTCCCGTATTCCTTCATGACCTTACCCATCTCGGCCATTCCCATTCCAAACTTCATATACTCAATCGGATTCATCTCTGCAATAGATTTTTCTGCAGGGATCTGCATACTTTCGGCATGTTTTACTGCATCAAAGAACTTGTTAATCTCCTCTGTATCCTCCGGTGCTACAACCAGAAACTCCTGACGTGCCTTCTCACGATCTGCCCAGAAATGAAGCTGTACTCCATCCATATCCAACATATAGAAATATGGTTCATAATAAAGTGGTACATCCTTTGATAAAACTCCGAGTTCTTCCCATACCTGATGCAGCTTGCTGTTCGGGTCACAGCCTAACAGCCAGTGAATACAGTTGTCGATATGATAACCCTTGCGATTCCAACCGATACACTCGCCTCCGGCTATTGTATTCTTCTCATATATTTCCACCGAAAATCCCTGCTTTTGTGCATAAATTCCTGCTGATAACCCTGCCACACCTGCTCCGACTATAATCACCTTTTTCATTTCACTTATTTCTCCTCTGTTTGTATTATGTAAACTTCCTTGTCACACATTCTATTGACATCCTATGTAAATTCTCATTGTAATGAATACCTTATGAAGCTCCTCTAAACCCTAAGAATATCCACAAACCATGATGCCTCCGGCAATGGCAACGTCCTGTCTCTTGCAAATGCCATTGCTGTTCCCTGTACTGCACACCAAAACGCTGATGACAAAGCAAGGGGGTCACCTTCTTTGATTTCTCCCATGGACTGCCCTAATTCGATTAGCGGAACACTCTTCTCTATAGCTGCTGAATCTCCCACTAATTTTTCTACCTTTTCTGTCTGTGGTTCAATGAAGCAAACCTGTGCCATCAAAATAAACATATTGGCTGCCAGCGGATGTTCAGTTAAAGCGACTAAAATCTGACGAGCTGCTTCTTCAAAGAATTCCAGTGGATCCTTGACATCAATCTGCATCACGGTATGTGGCCCATCAACTCCTATTTCTAAAAGCTCTTCATACAGTTTTTCCTTTGATTCAAAATAATGAAACAATAGTCCTGTACTCATATTTGCAGCCTTTGCGATGTCCGTGATTTTAGTAGCTGCATATCCCTTTTTTACAAACAACTCCAATCCGGCCTGCAATATATCATTTCTCCTCTGCTCCTTCTGTTCCTCTCTGATACCCATGTTAGCTGATCTCCTTTTTAAAAGCAAAAATTGAACCCACATTCATTGAATATAGGTTCATTGAATATAGGTTCAATTTATCACTTATGATATCATCTGTCAACATTACATATGTCACAATTCTTTACGACTAAATAAATATAAATTACATTCCTATTCTGTATCCTTTGGTATTTTCCGTATTTTAGGCTTTCTATATAACAAAACAGACAAGACCAGTCCTGCCACAAGTCCACACAAGTGTGCAGCATTATCTGTTGTTCTGCTGGTCAGTCCTGAATAAATACAAAAGGCAATGAATACAACAATCCTGCCGGTTGTCAGATCCTCCAGTTTCCCCTTATTACGTATGACAATATATAAAAGAGCTCCAATCACTCCAAAAATTGCACCAGATGCTCCCGCTGATACCACAGGCTGTCTTAATAGGATGTAGTAGACCATAGAACCGACTGCTGCAATTATCCCACTAACAAAATAAATCAACAGATACCTAATCTTTCCGACTGCCCTCTCCAGATTGTCCCCCAAAAAATACAGACCAACCATATTCCCTAATAAATGATCAATTCCAAAATGAAGAAACATACTGGTAATCAGTCGATAGTACTCTCCATCCAAAAGCACATAGGGTGCATACATCGCTCCATGCTCAGCCATAAAATCTACGTTCTCTGTATTTCCCATAAAGGTAAGGACAATGAATACCAATACATTGATGATTACGATCAAGGAATTCATGTGCGTAAAGTTTCTACGCAAAACCCCCTCTTTCTTCCTAGCCTCTGCTCCTCCGTTTCCGGTTGCAAACTGCTCCTTGGAATTCTTTGCAGGCTCAATCACATACTGCTCATCCAGTGCATGTTCCACAGCACTCCGTAGTCCATAAAAATCCTCTGCCTGCTCCTCATTGATGCACAATTTACGATTCTCGATATCCACTACCCAGCATGCCCATTCAGATGAACACTCTCCTATGATGGAGTCCGCACGATCGGTAATGAGCAGCGTAAAAAAATGAAGATTATGATAACCTTGATCCTCAAATGCTGACTTTGTATTATGCTCTACAGATTTTAATTGCTCATGTGTAATCTGAAAGCCATGTGACAAATCAATGATCTCGATTAGCTGGGCTCGTTCAAAATCGCCGGTCAGGAACAGCAGATACTCCTTCATACTGGAATCCAGCTGCATATAACCCTGCTCGCGAAGCAGCATACTCAATTTCTCAACAACCATTTTAACACCCCAGTTTTAAACATAATACATAGTATAGCATAAAAGTCACACCGGAAACAACCATTACTATCCTGAGCAGTAAATTATGACCATTTTCTCTCCTTCATAGTACTGTTTCCAGATGGTTTCTGTTGCCTGATGAATCCTTTGAAGCTTTTGATATTCTGTATGAAGTTTGTTAGAAAGAGCATTGCATAGGGCTCCATCCATACCCTCTATGGTTTCTTGTACTTCACTCATACTTTTTTCCACCGCATCCAGTTCAGTCTGAGCAAAAGACATTGCATTCAAATTGACTTCAAATCCCTCTGATTCCGGTGTTTCGATTGTCTGCTGCAATCTAGCCAGCTGGTAGGCTGAATTTGTCATTTTGTATTTAAGTGAACGGTCAGAGGACATAACACCTGCCAGAATACTTGCAAGACTCTGATACACGCCCTCATTGATTCCGTATGGAAGTTCGTCCAATCTGATTACTCCATTGGCAAGAAACCCCTGTAGCATTTTCATATCAGGATCCTGTTCACAGGTACTGATAAACGCTCCTGTTTCCGGGTCAAATTCATTATCTGTTAAGAGACGTATAGATTTATGTGCATCAATACCCGTCCCTTGATTTCTTACAAAAACTCGCCGTCCGGCTATGGATGTCAATAGAATATTAACAAAATCATTATGCGCAGAGATTGATTTAATCTTTTTCTGTGCGGTTCGAACATCTGCGAGATTAGAACGAATAAAATGTGTATTCTGTCCCTGACCGTCATATGAGATACATCTGTCTATCTGATCGTTACACTTGACCGTAACATATTGTGCAAGATTTCCTCCTTTGGAATGTCCGGCTACCGTCAGATTATGATAACGTGCACAATCCTTTTGGATGAATTCGGCCGCCCTTTTTTGTATGGGAGTGTCAGTTTGCGTTCCACCCAACATGTTATCAGCCCATGCCTGATATTCTCCCCCGGTTCCCCTGAAAATAACAGTACCTTCTCCAACAGAATTTTCAAAACAGGCAGCTCTCAATCCATCCTCATTTACAATCTCTGTAACAGTTAAGGATCGGAACTCATCAGAAGCACAATTCATCTCCTGAAACAGCACCTCGATCTCCTGTCCTGTCATTCCTCCTGATGCTTGTGGCAATTTGGAAGGATCAATGAAACCATTTGCATCCTGCATGGATTGCAACATATCATTAATAGTAACCTTGTTGGTTGCATTTTGGAGATACATATAATTACTTAATAGCAAAAGCTCCTTTTCGGATAATTCAGCCATGTGTATTCCACCCCACCTTCATTTCCAATCCCCCGATCCGTAAGAGGTTTCCCGAAAACAGTTCTGTTTCTGAGATGACCTTGATACCATTGACCTTAGTTCCATTTGAAGACTGTAAATCACGAACGAAAAATCTACTGCCTCTTTTTTCAATCTCACAATGCCGTCCCGAAACAGAATCATCATAGTCCAGAACCACATTGCTGTTTCTGACATTTCTCCCTATGATAATGCTGTCTCTGATCGGAATGGAAAAGAATTTAGACGGATTGCTCTGATCTGTCAGTAACATCTCACATACCTCATCATCTTCAAACAACAGTGTTGTCTCACTCCCCGTCGCTTCATCACTCCTAAGCAGCTGCGTGTCTCTGTTACCATACCTGCCCCAATCCTCCTCGTTTGCAATATGCAGCTGTTGTGTATCGAAAGTTCTGGACACCACATTTTCCTGCATACCTTTTCTTCTTTGAAGCAACAGATAACCTCCAGTCCCAATGCCTGCTACTCCCAATATGATACTGATACCTCCCACAATCCATCCTGCTGTATGCCTTGGCTTTTCTGACACTTTTGTCCCTGCCACAGGCATTGGTTCCGGCTGTATGGTAGTTTCCGGTTCTGGTTCACCTTCCTGTTTTAATTCTGTTTCCGGTTCTGTTGTTGCCACCGGTGCATATGGCATCTTCAGTCTGACTTCCAGCCCGGATATCAGTCCCTGTTTTAAAAACATTAGTTTTGCCTGCACCACATCACCATTCATCCACTCCTTCTCCGGAACCATCGTAATATGCAGCACATCTCTATCTTCCAAGAGAGATAGTGCGATTTCTTTTGGATCAGTCTTTTGATCAAGGTAATAGAGGTCAGCTCCTGATAATCGCGAGATCACAGCCATATGACTGACTGAGGACTGATTTCCTTTTATGCATGCAATCATATAAACAGGATAAGCATTTTCTTTTAACTTCAGCAATAATTCTTCATCTGTATGTAGCATAGATTCGGATTCCTGTCCATCGGAGATTATGATCATACGACGGTATACGGATGGTTTTACATTGAGTTCCCACTGATTGATCACCTCCATGATCGTATCCGTCAGATAGGTTTCTCTGTCGTAATACTCCATTTTCAAAACAGCATCCTCCAAAGGCGTATACAGATTGGTATACTCAGTCAGATAGTCTGTCGTCTCGCCAAATACTGCAATGCGAAACCGCTCATTCTCAGATGCATGTTCAAACAACTCCAAAATTACATTCTCAATTTGATCTCTGTATCGTCTGCTCATCGATAAGGAATTATCAACCAATACAAGTGTTTCTCTCTCCTCACCTGCCTCTGTCAGTGAATGCCAGCCTATTTCGGAATATACCTGTCTTCCATACCGGCAGGTAACCTCCTCAGGATCCTCGACGCCCTTAACAAACAAATGAATGGCACCTTCATCTGTATGATTTTGTAACAGTCTAGGCTGCTGTGTCTCAGCGGCATATCCGTTTTGAGACATACATATAGCCAATAATACCGCAATGAATCCGTATCTGATTTTCATAAATGCTTACCCTGTCCTTTTCAACTCTCTACACAATGACCTCAGTCAATAAACGGCTGCTTTCCTCTATGTTAGATGCCTCAGCACTCTGGTACTCACGAGCCATTTCATTTAGATCTGTGACATGTTCCTGTATCATTTTGTTGATCTTTTCAATATCATCCTGCAATCCCTGGAACCTCTGATTGTATCCGGAGGCTGCATCTCCCTGCCAGATCGATTTTAACCCATTAATAATGGTCGTCATTTCCTGTGTCAATGAACTGATTGTCTTTCCCGTGGATGAAAATTCAGAAGAGGCCTGTATGAGCTTCTCCGGTGTTACTTTTAAAATACCTTCCATTATAATGTCCTCCCTTAATATATACGTGTCGTGGCAGTATCTGTATTCTTTGCTTCTGCCTGTTCATATTTTTGTGCAATTACGAGCAATGCCGCAATATATTGCTCAATTGCATTGTAGAAATTATCCATTTGTCCCTTATCCTTTACAAAAGCACCGTGAAAAGCAGTATTCGCCTGTCCTTCCCACATTCCCTTCAGGGATTGCTCCACAGTCTCCAGATTGGCTACATTTGACTGATATTTCGTGTTCAATCCCCGCAGCACCTCTGCCTGTTTCCTTAACTCTGATGATGTTACCTGTATCATTGCCATTTTTGTCTCCTCCTATTGAATTGCTAACTGTAATGCGATCATTTCTGCTCGGTACATGACATATGCTGCTGTTCTGATTCCAAGGGCCGCTTTTCTCAGATCTGCTGCCGTATCATTGATTTCGGTCAACAGATTCCTACAGTTTGCCTGATATAAATCTGCATTTTCACCTTTCCAGCTTAAACGCAAGACCTGAAGTGTCTGTTCCATATGTATCGATACCGCATTTTTCAATTGACCTGCTGCCTCTTCCAAAAGCTCCGCTTTCCTGAGTTCAGCCTGAAAGTTTATTTCAATTTGTTCCCTGAACTGCATAGCGTACGCCCCTTTCTGATTCCTGATATCTGCCCTCCGCCATCTCTAATAATCTTCTCGCTTCCCAGACGAGAGACAACAGCACATACATGGTTGTAAAATCCGATTCCATGGCTGTCATAAATAATCTGTTTGCTTCACCCTCCCATGACAGATCCAGATGCTCTACACTTTCCCGCAGTTTCTCAATCTCCTTAAACAATGCCAGATGAATCTCTCCGATTCTCTCGGCAGACCTTTTCATCTGATACAACTGAGTTCCGATCAGTCCGCCTGCTGTGTTCAACTCAAACACTCCCTTCCTTACACCAGTAACAGTCTGCTGCCACTCCTGATATCATAGCGATTAAGTGTCCAGTCCAGGTTCAGTACCTTTCTTTCTCTGACGGAACACAGTTGAAACTCGTAATCATTCTCATCCAGACTACAGTTTTCCTTTTCGGACAATATGCGGCAGATCTGTTTGATGATCTCTCTGATTGGTACATCATCCCGCAGTTTAAAATCATAATCTCTGAAAAATACAGGTACACTGATATCTACTAAAATCATTTTTTCTTCATTCCCCCAATCCTTGTGTTATGAAATCGGTATAATCATCTGTCCTTTTCCATTACAGGGTCTGGACTCCATATTAGGAATCATTCCATAACCCTGTTTCAGACTTCGATTCTGTTCACTGTAAGATACATAAGAAAAATCCAATATACGTTCTTCTATTACATTTCCTCCCATGTGAATGCCTGTCCGATACCCTGTGAATTGTTCAAATATCCTTCTCCCGGCTGCCGTTGCATAGTCTTCTCCGGAATAAGCTGCCACAAAGTAGATATTATTGCATTCTCCCTTCTCCAAAAGATTAAACAATAATGCTTCTGCATTTTTCAGCACATGGTTTACATAATGCTCGTTTGTCCATAGACATAAATCCTTGATCACAATCAATATCCTCTGATCCTGACACATGGTACGATAGATCTCATCATGTGCCTCTCCTGCTTTTTTAAGTATTGATTTTCTTTGACTGCGTATCTTGAATGTTTCTCCAAGCTCCTCATAGAAGCCATAGAGTCCTTCTGCTTCCACGTAATATCCTGCAATATTCCATTCCTCTCCTTCATGATAATGCTTCAATGTTTGATCCTGCGTATCAATGATATAAACAGCTGTTTCTCTCATTGCTTCGGTTTCTATGATGATTTGCAACAATTCCGTCATTCCCGAATTTCTTCGGCCACAGATTGTCATACAATACCACCTGCCAAAATCAAACACACATCGCTCTGCTGTTTCTGTAAAGTACCCAATTGCCAGCTGTTCCCGATCGTCTCTCAAAAGGGACTCCTGTATCATTCTCTCTCTGCTTAACGGCTCCGGAATACATGGGATTCTTTTAGCCTGATTATTTTTACCCAATCGCCTATTCAAATCCATACAGACTTTATTAATCTGTTCTAACCGGGCATAGTCATCCGGTTGTGCTACTGCCAATGCTGTCTGAAATTCCAGAAGTTCTCCTTCTACCCATGCCAGCCCCCTTCCGTAAATATCATTTTCAGGACAAACTTCTACTCTCGGTATTCTAAGGATTCCTGCATATTGATACCGGTCTGTCATTCTTAAGCATATGACTGTCCTGAAATTCTCTGCCATTCTGGCGGACAGATCCCCTGCACCGATCCCTGCTGCTGTTACAACCAGATAAATCCCATACCCTTCTCCAATACGGGAGAACTCCATCAAGTCCGTTTCAAAGCACCCATCCGTCCTCTCTCTGAAAATCGCGTAGTTATCAATGACCAAAATGATCGAAGGAAGTACTTCCACAGATTTAATATACTGTCTAAAATTACCACCCTTTAGCAGTCCTTTTCGTTCCTCAAGTATCGTATGTAACAAATGGATGGTTTTCTTTATCTCTCCAATGTCATTTTCGCCCATGAAACCGCCTGTATGAGGTATCTGTTGAAACGGTACTAAAAAATGAGAACTGCAATCGATGATATACAAATGAACCTGTGCCGGGCTGTATTTCGTCACCAGTGCATACAACAGTGTCTGTAGGAATGTACTCTTTCCGCTTGTGACCATTCCACAGATCATATGATGCCCGCCTTCTGTCAATTTCACATAAAAGGTTCCTTGTAATTGCTGTCGTGGATGGTCATAACGTCCGATTGCCACACAAATGTCTTCTCCGGTTTGGCGAAGAACTTTTGTGTCCTCTTCTATTACGTCGAGTTCACTGAGACACAACTGCCTTGGCAGCATGGGAAGCCATAGTTTTGCAACCTTTTGTTTTTCTATCCCTTCATATACTGTACAGATTCGGTCAATAACCGCTTCCAATTGTGTCCGTGCAAAGTTATCCTCATCTGCTTTTTCTGTCTGTGAATGATTTCTCTGATGATATCCCCCATACTCCTCCCTTCCCGAGATTGTAAACAATACTGCGGCATTTTGATGATCATCATGCTCCTCCTGATAGACTGCACCGCTCCATCCTCCTTGAAACAGTTCATACAATTCATCGTTCCCAACTTGAAAGTACGCCCGACCTGCCTGTGTAATATATGCCGCATCTGCTTTGTGCAGCATATCCGTGCTATCCTGTCTGTCCTGTACCCGTAAACACAGTCTGAATCTGGCATTGGATCGAATATTGTCATCCACTGTTCCTGCCGGTTTCTGTGTGGCAAGGATCAGATGTATTCCCAGACTCCTGCCCACCTGCGCGACACTGATCAGCTCCTTCATAAAATCCGGCTCTTCTCTTTTCAGCTCTGCGAATTCATCAATGATGATCATAATATGAGGTAAGGGCTGTATTGCCTCACCTGTCCGAAATAAACGAAGATACTCGTGAATACTACTGATATGATATTGATTGAAGATTGACTGACGTCTCTTGTTCTCACTCTTGATTGAAACCATCGCTCTATGTACCATGGCTCCTGACAAATTGGAGATACATCCGATCAGATGCGGTAGCCTCAAAAACAGGTTCGCCATTCCGCCTCCCTTATAGTCGATCAAGAAGAATCCCACCTCCTCCGGTCGGTATCTGACCGCCATCGCAATGATATAAGTCTGCAACAGTTCACTTTTTCCACTGCCTGTCATCCCGGCTATCAGACCATGTGGTCCATGTGCCTTTTCATGAACATCCAGATAACAGATGCTTCCGCTCGCTTTCATTCCGATCGGTGCCTTCAGATAAAGATCCGGTCTGCTCTCCCTCCAAATTGTCTCTATATCAAGTTCCTCTACGTTCTTAATATCCAGTAACTCACATAATGTCAGTACTTCAGGCAGTCTGGCACTGATCTTAGGCTCTGTTGTTTCTATTGATGACAGTCTCCTTGCAAGTGCCTCTGCTTCTTGCGAAATCACAATATCCATACATATCTTTTTTCTCTTTGTCTCTCCTTCATCTACGTTATATACACCTGTAAAATTTTTGTTCTTTTGCAGGATATAGCTACACTCATTAGGAAGTCCTTCATATTTGTCCGCAATCAGAATCGTCGTTATGCCACACTCTCGTTGCATTGAAAAAAGATATTGCAACGGCAGTATATCCTCCAGTCGTTTATAGTGCTCGATCATGATCACATAATGAGGCAGTTTTCCTGATCTGTCAGTGTCCTCACGGCTTATTTCCAAACGCTGTCGCATTGTCTGGCAGAATTCATAAATCAGTTCCTCTGAATGACCTTCCCCAAAATCAACATATCGAACCTTCTTGTCTTCCGACCAGACATGTGGCAGCCATCGTACAAAGCCTCTGTCAATATTTTCTTTACCATACCTCCCTTCCAATAGATAGACCAGCTTTACATCTGTATAGGAGTGGTGAGCTGCAAACTGTACTGTCAAAAGGCAGATGACATCACTTCCTCCGTTTTCTTCAATAATCCCAACCAGTCTGTTCTCATCAAAATCAATACAGACCGGAACATTATGAAGCATATGATATTTTTGAGTCAGTCTATGCGGTAATTTTCTCAATTCATCTTCACAGACCTCAAATTGATCCTTAGGTATCCGAATCTCCGTCTGAAATACCGCTTCCCCCAGCCCTATTCTGTGAGACAGAAAATCATTGTGTGAGATGTTCCTGTTCCATAGGACATGCGTGTCAGCACCATATCGGCACACCTCTCTTGCAGACGGATACATACTATACAATGCATTGGTATGCTCCTCATATCTCTTCTTGATCCTAAGCTCCTGTTGATCGATATACTTTATATATGCAGATTTTCTTAAATACTCAGACTCCAGATACTGTTTCTTTTGATTCTTGACATTCATAATTGCCCAGAGCGTTCCCAATAAGGCAGATGCAATGGCTGTGACAAGACCCGTGTACAGGTAGTATCCATTCGTTTGTCCACCTTTTCGAATGCTATAGGATGTCACAACAAACCCGAGAATCATCGGAACTGCCATGGTAAACGCAGGTCCGATTGTCAAAATCAAAGGCTGCTTATGTGCTTCACGCATGGATGGTGGTGCATCCAATTCGATCAATTCCTTGTCCGGCAGCAATACGACCCTCGGAGCCCTGTGAAACATCCTGTTTCTCTGTAATAATGTTGGCTCCTCATCTGTTGTATCCTGTCTACAGACGATACTCATCGTATCCTTGACCGACATATTTTCACCATAGGCAAACACTGCAATTTCCTGCTCCAGATAAACAATTCTCAATCCATAAACATCAATGATATCTCCAAATTTTAATGTCTCATGCTTTTTTATTCTTCTGCAATTTAGATAGGTTCCATTTTTACCGACATCATAGACTTTCCAATCATGGTTTACATAATATATCTTTGTATGCAAATTAGATATCAGGTTATGAATTTGATATTGAATTGTATCACTACTTTGTTTACCCAGGGGAATTTGAGTCTGATCGACTATTGAATAATGCTTGTATGCTCTGCAGATATTGACATCTGTAAAAGCCAGTATACACAATGATTCTTTGTGTATCGTTCTGATTTGAAATACTGTTTGATCCTGAATGGACTGTAGGCTGACCGGATGACCATCATAAAAAATCTGATAGTTACGATTCGGATCATTTGAAAAGTGCCAGTACGCATCCCTTTCAAGAATCGACAATTCCAGAGAATCTTTGATACGAAAATAGCTGTTTGGGAGCTGAAGTTTTTGTGGCATAAGCATCCCGGATGCTACTCTGTAATACCGGCAAGCCTCTCTGGAACAGATAAATAAAATCAGTTCCATATTAATCTCCGCGTTCTTATAAAATCTTTTCCTGCGTTGGTTTTTTTATTATAAAAGGGAACTGTCAAAATGACAATCCCCTTTTTCAGTAAATATTGAACAAATATGTAAATATTATTTTGTATATTTTTCTATTTGTGACTCCCTATGTTACCGTTCTACTAACATTTATACAAATTTCAATTTCATTTTTTATTCAGAGTGCCAATACTAACATTTTGATCCTACAGAATTTCTGACAAAGATCTAACATGGTATACAACAAAAATTGCAAAATAAATTTAAACAACACATTTCCAAGCACCAACCACCCATGGATGTACTACGTCCATAATCCTCACCTCGACCGCGATACCATGAACTACCCTGTCGAAGTCTGTTTAATAACATCTGGTACTCCGTATTGTTTGGTTCAAGTGCTGCCGCACGTCTTGCATGCTCCAAAGCAATCACATTATTTCCAAGTCCTGCATTTGCTACTGCACTATAATAATACCATCTTGCTGTTCGATTGTATTCCTCCACTCGGTTTAGCACATTTAAAGCGGACTGATACTCTCCTGCATTAATATAATTTCTGGCTGCCTGCATATCAGTGGATTCCTCCTGCTGCTGTGCTCCTGCTGCTCTCTGCCATGCTCCAAAAAAATCATCAAAAGCAGAGCCTCTGCGATAGTCCTGCTGATACCCTCCTCCTGTATAGCCATAGCCTTCAAATGGATCTGTTCCTCTTTCACGCATTTCTGTTATGGTACGATATGCTTCCTGTACCTCTTTAAATTTCTGCTCAGCAAGCACCGGATTGTCAAGATTGGCATCCGGATGGTATTTTTTACTTAGGGTGCGATATGCTTTTTTGATTTCTTCGTCTGTTGCATTGCTTGCAACACCCAGTATTCTATATGGATCTGCTGTCATTTTTCTCTCGCTTTCGCTTCATCAATTCAAATTTATGCCATGAACCAGCATATAAGATATTGCGAAGGATATCCACATCCTGTATGATCGGCAGTTTTTCAAATGCTCTCGCTGTTTCTGCCATCATGAGATTTAAAGTTTCTTCTACACGTTTATGAAATTGCTCTGTGGATTCGTTTTGATAATAGGATTTCCATGGATTATACGATCCGCTTTTACAGTCTGCAATCACATCCTCATATGCATCCATCAAGTAAATGAATTTACCCATAAAAAACCCCATTCTACGCAGATCTCTCTCCCATACATCCTCTCTCCAAAGCATGATCTGCGCCATCATCGTACCGGTATACCCCGCAGCCCTGTCAATACTGTTGTCTCCCTCGGATTCACATATAGACAGTTCCTTTACATAGTTCTCAACAGCCCCTACCTGCTTGGGATAACATTCTTTCAATCTGGCGTAATTGCGTTCCAAGAGCTTTGCAAGCGCTTTACTTTTAGCATTTTGATCATCTTTCCAATCATCCATCAGATTATAATAAGACAGTAGAATTCCCATATCAGCAGCATAATCTGTTATTTCATTCATATACATGTCATGTATTTTAGCCGGATGCATTATGCATCCATGTCTCTCTTTTCGGTAATCAGGTTCATACAGTGCATTTAAAAGAATGGTGAGAAAAGTCATATCATAATTAAGCGTCATCTGTCCCGCTTTTCCATATCGCTCCTTCAGTGCGCGACATAAACCACAGTAAAATGCCTGATAACGCTTTGTATCTTCTGGTTTCAATTCTTTTTTATTTGTAACAATATAACCAAACACCTGTTATCTCCTCTGATTCAATCAATCATATCATGATGTGAGTTTCAAAAGTAAATTCTGCCATTCACTAGGATCTACGTTCAAATTCTGCTCTGCACTTAGGACATGTGATTCGAATCTGTCCCTTTCCTCTGGGAACACGTATGTCCTGATGGCATGTGGGACACCTAAAAAACTTATGTGTCTTAAATTGTGTGATATGTGTTTTTTTATTGTAAATGAATCTTCTGAAACCAGCTGTTGTCCTCATAAATACAGCATTTTCTGCATAACGTTTCTGAAAATTTCTGGACAACATCCTAAAATATGTGTAAATCAAAATCGCCAGACCAATCAGATCAAGCAACGGATATCTTAGAAATGTTGATATGACTATGAAAGCCAGTGACACTCCCAGCAGAAATTTATTAAGAGAATCCACTCCATATCTTCCTATCATAAACCTTTGCAGTTTTTCTCTCATATCATCCACTCCTTTGATCCGCTTTGTTCCATCTTATCGCAATCTGTAGTAAAAACAATAGACTTCTTCTAAACTTTTCTTAATTCTTTATAAAAAGAAAGATGATTGTCCCACTTATCCAGAGACAATCACCTTACATGATCTATATTTGTTAATATAGTATATAACCCTCTACTTCCTCCAGAAATTCCAGTTTCTTACCTGCTGGCAGATACTGTAGTCTGTTTCCGATTCGTTCCTTCATCTTGTCATATGCCCTCTGTCCTGTGCAGTGACAGGTATAAAAGGTTGCTTTATCCCATTCCTCCAGCACCTTTGTTGTTTCACTGATCATTTTATCACTTTCATAGGTCTGAGTTGGTTCATAATACATATGAAATCCTCCAATGACCAGTGTAGGCTTCTCCTGACATACCTCTATGGCTCTTTCCAATATGTTTGCAATTCCGTTATGTGCACAGCCAGTCAGCAATGCCCACTCCTTACCATTTGTCAATAACATGTGTTGTTCATGTGCAAAGGTATCCTCCTTGAGCTGATTGTTCTTTCGTACATACATTGTACTGTTTGCCCTTGGATAGCCCCTTTTTCCTGTAACACCCGCAAACAACGTAATCTCACCATCCACCTTTGTAAAATGATCGGTGAAAACAAAACGTTCATTATCCTCATCAATCAAAGAAAGATCTATGCCAATCGGACAAGGAATCCCATCTACCTTAATAAAGTGCGGATCCAATACATTGCGATTCATATAAATCTTGGCCTTGTCATTGACGTTGAGAAATGTCTTCAATCCTCCGACATGGTCACTGTGCCCATGTGACAAAACGACCATATCAATATCGGTTATGTCGATATCCATGACAGCGGCATTACGCAAAAATGTATCATTTGGTCCCAGATCCATCAACATTTTATGATCTCTTGTTTCAATGTAAAAACATAATCCATGTTTTGCAATCAGATTTTGGGATGAGACTGTATTTTCAACCAAGGGAATGATCTTCAATATGCTAACCTCCTTAAAGATGCGATTGTATCATTATAACACAATCCGAAGCATTACATCTGTTTTTTATTATCAAATCATGCAAGCCGCAGCCCGAGAATGACCATAAATCCGTCCTGGAGGTTCTCAGCACCGATGCTTCCACCCATCCTCTCCATCAATTCATGACAAATATAGAGACCAAGACCTGCTCCATCCTTCTGCTCACCTGTATGATTTCTACCACGATAAAATTTCTGATATATGTGAGGCAGCTCATCCTCAGATACACCACTGCCATAGTCTCTGATCTTCATATAGATACAATTGTCGGCCATCTCAAAGGACACCTCGATTATACTACCTGCATATTTATAAGAATTGTTAATGACATTTCCGATTACCTGTGCCAATCGCAGTGGATCCGTTCGAATGATACATGGCAGCGGTTCCATGAGAAACTGCACTCTGTCTTCAAAATCCGCATCTGCTATAATCTGCGTAAGTCTTGTACTGTCAAGTTCAATACAGTTCACCTGTAGTTCACCCAGTTCCTCCAGTGTAGACTGAAACATATCTGTAACCAGAAGATCTATCTGATCTACCTTGCGATAGATTGCTTTGACCTTATTCTGAACCCCTGCCTCCTGATTCTTGGCCAATAGAACCTCACACATCAGCTTAATAGAGGTCACGGGAGTTTTAATATCATGACTCAGACTGGCCACCAATTCCTTTTTACTCTGATTTGCTTCATATTCTTTCTTTCGTGATAGCTTCAATTCTTCTCGTAATATGTCAAAGCTCTCCGTAAAAGCACCGAAAATCCTCCTTTTGTCCATCTGTAGCGGAAGATCCAGATTGCCGGCAGCTACACTTGCTGCAAATTTCTTTAATTTTTCAAATGGAAGCAGAATGCTGTGTTCCAGATAGCAGTATAAACCACCACTCAACAAAAGCATCAAGAGGAACAAAAGAAAACCAGCCATTGCAATGTCTTTCCTTGCTTCACGAAAGGATTCCCTCACATGCGTGTCAATGATCAATACTGCCTTCGCTTCTCTCTCAGGTAAATAGAAATAGACATGATTCTGCTTGACGGCTGCTTCCACAGAGTCATCCTGCAAATTACCATGTCTATATAAAATATGATGTGAAAAATCTACGATTACAAAATCATAATTTGTTTTGAAATCAGAAAGACCTTCAAAGCCTGCCGCCCCCACACTTTCATACTCTTCCATACAGGAAAGTGTCTCCATGTAAAGGCTGTTGACAGCAGTCATATCATTTTGTGCTGTATCCTCATGCAAGGCCCATAAATATAATCCAATCCCAACACAGGCTGTTATAAAACCAGCCAGTATCACAACGTATACTCTCCTACGCCTCGAATACATAACCAATCCCCCATACTGTCTTGATATGTTCCGGTTCATTGGGATTTATCTCTATCTTTTCACGTAGATGTCTGATATGGACTGCTAATGTCCCATCCGTAACAAAGCTGTCTCCCCATACATTTTCAAAAATCTTTTCCTTTGTGAGAACATGTCCCGCATTTTTTGCAAGATACAACAGAATCTGATACTCCTGCTCCTTTAGCCTGATTGTCTTCTGATCAATCATAAGCTGATGATAATTTCCATCTAACAGCATATGCTCATTGATTCTAAAATCCTTATCTGACTGTTGCTCTGATACTGTCACGGCAGACTGCATCTTTTCATATCTGTTCAGAAACACCTTGACCTTTGCAAGCAGAATATTCAGTGTGTAGGGTTTCTTAATATAATCATCACCACCGATATTCAAAGCCGTTAATACATCATCATCACTCGTTCTGGCACTGATGAACAAAATCGGAATGTCAAATCGGCTACGGACCTCCTTACAGAGCTCAAAACCGGAACTACTTCCGAGATTAATATCCAAAAGCAATAATGAGACTGTATGCTCTCTTAAAAATGTCATGCCTTCTTCATATCCGGTGACATATGCCGTCTTGATGTCAAACATATTAAAATACTCTGCTGTTGACTCGGCAATCTCGATCTCATCATCAATCACCAATACCTGATAATCCATGTCCATGCCCCCAAACTTTACAGACTCTTCCTACCTATAAAATCATCATAGCACAGGATGACAATCGGGTCAAAAGTTGGTTATATCATTCATATGACATTTTCACCTTTGCTCCCTGCTCACCAATATATGAAACATAACCATCCTCCGGTAGCATCACGGCAGAACCTGCATTTAGCATTAAAGAAGAGTAAATCAATTCTCCATGTCTATTATAAACCTGAATGCTCGCATTTCCATCAATCTGTATCACAGCCCGCTGTCTATCGGTATGATCTGTAATATGAAACCACACCGCCCGGTTTTCCTCCTGTATGGAACAGTCAATGGATTCCTGGGGAAGTTCCTTCATGTTTTCTCCTGATTCAAATACAAATCCGAGATCATCCATGCTGATGTATTCCGTTCCATTTTCATGATAACAGGATACCGTTGTCATATCTCTGCAAATTGCCGCGGTTTTACTATGATCCGCATCGATCAACTGTTGTACACGCAGCAGTCCGCTTTCACTTTCTATGTACCCCGGTATCAAAGCCTTCCTGAATTTTAGAGTAGCCCCGGCTCCCTTGTCAGCACTGTAGCTGGTACTGTTCCAGTTTGCATTGACCAGGAAATACGTCTGTTCCGTACGTGCATCCCATGTCTCCTGAATCTGCCTTTGTATCTGTACAGGTGCGATCTGGATCGCTGCACGATCAGCCTGTGCATAGGTTCCCATACTTTCGAGTGTTCCATAGCAGTAGCTTGCAATATAACGTGTACCATCCTTTTCTTCTCGTAACTGCAGCTTGGAGATTCCGGTCTGTCCCCCCTCTGCCTCTTGCAGTCCGGACATAATGTATTTTCCTAATTCTCCGACAAACCATTGATCACTTGTATAACGATATTCCTGTACGGCTGTATGCGTCTCATCCGGTACTGTTATTCGCATATGAGATTCGTCCGGGAATTCTACCATACCAATCTTTGTCCCAAAGGAGTAATATCCCTCAAATTCACGAAGCTTCTCCGGAATCACGGCACTATCCAATTTCTCATATTGCTTTGCTATCGTCTTTGCATCATATGCGTTTGTCGGCTTGATTCTTCCATCCACTTCCAGTGCAGCCATCAATATCGCTTCTGCTGCCATCTGATCAAACATGGAACTTCCTCCTGATGATGTGACAGCTGCAGACATCTTCTCCTCTGGTAATATGATTAGCGACGCATGCTGATAACTTAGATCTCCGCCCTTACAAACCGCCTTAATTCCATACTGATTAAACGGATAGAGTTCGGTTGCATCAAATCCCATTCCATAAGTTGCGGCATTCTCTCCGTCAACCTTTAAATAACTTGTTTTTTGATAAGCATTTTCCATCATTTGCTTTGCAGACCTTTCTGAAAGGATATCCTGATGCTCACCCATAAACACAGTACTAAGTTTACATAAATCATCTGTGGTGCTCTTCACGCCACCACTTCCCGTCTCACATTGCGATTCCATGGGCATCTTCAGAGTTCCATTAAAAAAGTTAGTCATTTGCGGGACATCGCTGACCTTTGTGCTGAAGGAATCCACTGTATTATACATATCTAACGGATTACAGATATATTTCTCCATGTAATCACAAAACGGCATGCCACTCACTCTCTCTACCAATATCTGTGCTAACGTAAAGCCATCATTACAATATACCGCATAGGTTCCCGGATCTGCCTTGAGCTTCTGTACTGCGAGTTGATCGAGGAGTTGATCCTTCACAGCAGGATCAGCCTCCCCAAATACTGTTTTATTCAGATAATGAGCTCCCATCAAGCCGGAAGTATGCTCTAATAACATTCGTGGGGTAATATCCTGATAGCGGGGATCCGCCATCGTAAACTCCGGTATATAATTCGTTAGTGGTGCATCCAGATCAATCTTGCCTTTGTCTGATAACTGCATAACAGCCGTGGTGACATAGATTTTACTGACAGATGCTACATTATATTGATATTGCTGTGTCAAATTCTGAGCGAAAACATCAGTCGTTGTTGCAGCAAAGCTGATTAATATTGTTAATATAACGATCGTTACCTTTTTCATTTTCATAGCTCCTTCCTTACTCTGTCATCAGTTCATAGGGTGATATATTCTTTACCTTGCCTGCATACAACATTGCTATGATGAATGAATATACCATTAGGAAAACAGATAACCCTACGATTGCAATCGGTGATATATGAAACTCCATCCTGCTGATTCCGATTCCGTCTAATGCGAGATTCATAAGTCTTGAAATGCTAAAATGATTGAGGATCGTTCCCATGATAACTCCCGTTATCACTGCAGGCATCAAAGAGCCTGTAATGATTGCAGCAGTCTGTCTGCTTGTAAATCCTAATGCTTTGTAAATACCGTATTTCATCCGCTTTTGCATTAAAATTGAATTGATGATAAATGTGAGCATCAGTCCTATGATCAACATTGTCACTCCAAGTAGGACATATGCGATCATACTGAACATGATCTCAAACTGATTCATGTTGGAATTCATATACTTCTCAAAATCTTCAACCGACTCTACTGCATATCTTCTTGTATTGCCCGAAATGATCTTGCCATCGATCATAATAGAGTAGTCGAGGTTCTCCACGCCATAGGTTTTCATTAGACGTGCAATCTTTTCATCTGCGATTCTTTTGATCTTCTCATCTCTGGTCTCTGCAATGTTATCCTTTCCGTTTTCTGCATCCTCAGCTGACATTCCGTAAATCGTATTGATCTGTTTGATGAATTCATCTGTATCAGCATGGTCTTTTAGATAGACATCTACTGTATCCAAACGGAAGGATGGACATAATTCCTTGATTCCCTCATAGCTTAAACTCAACATCCTCCCACCATTACTGAAGGTCTGTGAGAGTCCACATATCATATAGTCAGCAGAACTGCCGTTATACTCAACTGTAATCATATCTCCGATCTGTTTATGCCATCTCTTAGCCAGTGTTCCTGTAACGACAATCTCATTTTTGTATTCCGGATTTCTACCTTCATAGGGTGCTACTGTTTCCAAGCGTGCAAAATCATCATATATATTGATATAGACCGCCTCATCCTGTGCATACATTTGAATATATGTTTTTGAAAGTGCTGCCTTACGCACCATATCCATTCCGCGAATTTCCTCCAAAAACTGTTGCTCATCTGTTGTTTGATTCAGATAGATCGAAACATCAGTCCATTCCACATTTGCTACTTTTTTAATTGTTGTATCATCCACACCAAATGCAAAATAAAGATATAAGCCCATCATTGTAGCAAAAGTAACACACATAACACATACAACAACCATGATATTCTGTTTTAATGAACTCCCCATCTCCTTGAGGGCAATCCAAACAGTAATATTTCTACATTTCTTTAGAGAAAAGCGATTCTTCCGAAAACTATGTGTTCCGGTTCCCTTTGAAAGTGCCGTTACAGGAGGATATTTCAATACCTTTCTGGCATTGCTGTAACTGATCACAAACATTGCCATCATCATCAAAGCTACACACTGTAGATCTTGTATGAGATGAAGTGAATTCATCCACCGCATTCCATTCATATCACTTAAAAGCCTTCCCAGCATAGGAATCATGCAATAGGAGCCAATAATTCCTGCGATAACACCTGTAATTGTAATGCCCAGATATTCCAAAATATAGATCATGATTACTTCTCGCTGTTTGTATCCCAACGCTTCCAGAACACCGATCTGTGTCATATTCTCCATAATGCTGTTAATGATCCGAAACCTGACAACCAAAAGTGTAATGATCACCAGCACCACCGAAAATCCCACCACAATGCCTGCTACCATATTTCCCAGAGTGGAAATCACAAGTTTACTATTAACTGCTGTAATACTGTTAATAAACTCTGCCTCTTCTGAGCTGTTGGCATTTTCCTTGATATAATCAGTAAACCGCTTGTTTACAAGTTCTGCATCTGCACCTGCTTTCAACTTTGCACTCAACAGATAACCACGCCCAACCTCTCCAGTCAGGCTTTCATAAGCAGGAGCCTTCAGATAGAATTTAAGCGTTCCGGAATTAATGATACCAAATGAAGTGGTCTCTGTGATCCCTGCAACCGTATAGTAGTAATGGTTTCCTTTGTACTCAAATGTAATTTCATCTCCCGGATTAAATCCATACTGTTGTAAGGATGCAGGTATGTATACGGACTCAGGTGCATCGGTCTGAATTTCTTCCCGGATATTAGCCTTTAACATCCCGTTATCTTCATCCATATTTAAAAACAAGGCCGGAAGCTCTATGTTACCGTCTTGATATACAATCTTTGCAGATTCCATAACAACAGGTCTTGTCAGTTCGACCCTGTCAACATCCTCATCCTGTTCAAGTACGCCTACGTACTCCTCTTTGAACATCTTTTGCCCCATTAGATATAGATTATCCGGTTCCTCGTAGAACTCCTTATTCTTCTCATAAATATTAGAGTATGCTGAAGCAATGTTCATCCCAACACTCATAAACATCGTCGCAAGTGCTGTCAAGACAAATAAAATAACCACTGTTCCCATTTTCTTTTTCAGGTTAAAGCCTGTGATTCTGATCAGTTTCATATTTACCACCCCATCTGTGTCAGGAAATCCATGATCTGCTTGTTTCTTTCTTTCAGATCCGATCCTTGATATGGCTCCAGCTTCAGATCTCCTGATATATTTCCATCCGCCAGGTATATAATACGATTTCCTCGCATAGCTGTTTTAATATCGTGTGTTACCACCACAAGACTTTGTCCCTGTGCATTAACTCTTCCAAAGACATCCAAAACCTCCTGTCCCGATGCAGAATTCAATGCACCTGTTGGTTCATCGGCAAATACCAGCTGTGGCTTGTTTAATAATGCTCTGACAATACCGACTCGCTGGCTTTCACCACCGGACAGCTGAGTAGGGAACTTATCCCAGAGTTCTTCGGCAATTCCGACTTCCCGCAAAAGCTTCTCAGCATTTTGGATCAACTCCTGACGGTTATTGCTTACAAGGAAACCACTTGTCAGAACATTGTCAAGTACACTCATATTGTCTAACAGGTAAATGCTCTGAAATACAAATCCACAGTTTTTTCTTCGAAAGACCGCAAGTTGATCATTACTATAATTGGAGATATCCTCTCCCATAAATGTTACTGTTCCAAGTGACGGTCTGTCCATACCGGATAGAGCGTACAATAATGTAGACTTTCCTGAACCGGAACTTCCCATGATGATTGTAAAATCACCCTTTTTAATCTCCAAATCGATGTTTTTCAGCACATGCTGTTGTTTACTTCCTACAGAAAAGCTTTTACACAGCTTCTCCGTTGTCAATATATTTTCCTGCACAAAAGAACTCATCTTTAATCCTCCATATCTCCTTGCTAATGTTTCGTGATAGGTTGATCATAAATGAGTTCTTTGCAAAAGTCTTTGTTCAATTTTTGTGATATTCTTAATTAATTATTAATTCTCTATCTGCAGGATTAAGAAACTGCTTCGATCACTACTGCATGTGCAATTCCCGGTACTGTCCTGCCTTCATTAAAGCTGACTGTGGAAAGCAGTGCACCTGTCGGAACAAAGAGAACTTTCTTCCATGTGCCGTTTTTAATCTGTCTTAAAATATAGGCACTCAAGGTCACTGCCGAGCATCCACAGCCACTACCGCCCGCATGGGTATCCTGTTTGTCTGCATCAAATATTTCGATTCCGCAATCCATATGATTTGCGGTGATGTCAAAACCTTTATCCTTGAGTAGATCTATCAGTAAAGTGCGACCAATGTATCCCAGATCGCCTGTAATAATTCTGTCATAATCCTCAGGACTTTTGTTCATATCCAAAAAATGATAGTAAATCGTATCAGCCGCCGAAGGTGCCATGCATGCACCCATATTCATGGAATCCTTAATTCCATAATCTATGATCCTTCCCGGAGTAATTGCCGTAATCTTTGCGAAAGCTGTTTCTCCCTTTACATCTCTTTGCTCCGAGAGAATAAATGCTCCGGCACCTGTAACTGTCCATGATGCAGACAGAGGCCTTTGACTTCCGTAATCCAATGGAAATCGAAATTGTTTTTCTGCACTGGCAAAATGACTTGAGGTTACACATAACACATGTTTTGCATATCCACCTGCCACAGTCATTGCTCCGAGAGCCAGACTTTCTCCACAGGTTGAACATGCTCCATATAATCCAAACATGGGAATATGATAGGATGACGTTCCAAATGAAGTTGCTATCAATTGACCGAGCAAGTCACCTGCAAACAAAAAACGGATATCAGTACTTTTCATACCAGCTTTACCAAGCGCCATGGAAACGGCCTCTTTTTGCAATGTGCTTTCGGCTTCTTCCCATGTTTTACATCCAAACATGGCATCTTCACAAATGACATCAAAAAAAGTACCAAGTGGTCCCTCGCCTTCCTTCTTTCCTACTATGGAAGCTGAGTTTAAAATATATGCGGGACACTCTAGCCTGATACTTTGTTCTCCGATCATCTGCGTCATTCTATACTACCTCCAAAAAGATAAAGCACTTCGGTTTTATATTGATAGTATTGACCATAATTTCTCGATTATTCATTTATTTTATTAAAATGTTACATTGGATAAGCTTCGGATTATATTACTATAGAAGAAAAGGGAACAACAACTGCATGATAATGTAAGCTCCTGTAGTCACAAAGATCGTGAGGATCATATTCTCCTTCTTGATTGACAGTGCAAATGCAATCGCAGCAGCAATCACTGCAAGTGGAATATGTTCGGCATCTACATTCAGAATACCAGGAAACACCAAAGCTCCTAGGGCAGCATATGGTATGTACTCAAGAAACAGTTCCATTCTTCGGTTCATCTTTGCCTTGTCCACTAATAAAACAGGCAATGCCCTTGGTATATAGGTTACCAAAGCCATTAAAAGGATCAAAACGCATATCTTCATACTCATTGTACTGCTGCCTCCTTTCTGAGCTTTAACTCACTTCCGATTGCAGCACCAGCCAGCATGGAAATAATGATTGCCCAGCCTGACGGAATCCATAGACACAACATACAATTAATTAAAATACTGATCACAACCGTTTTTAATATTTCCATATCCTTCACAGCTCTTGGTGCAATGATCTGAATGAACATCGCATACAATGCAATCACAAGATATGAACATATTCTCTGTGGAATGAATCGGATCAGAAATGTTCCTGTCAGTGTTCCAATGATCCATGACAGGTAAGTCATACAGGCTACTCCTGCGAAAAAGAAAGCCCCACTCTCTTCTGGCTGTGCAGTATAAATTGCAAATGTCTCATCTGTGACTCCAAATGCCATAATGAACTTAGATCTAAGTGTTGACTGATTCAGTCGACGCATGACACACATACTCATGATAAAATGTCTGAGATTTAAAAAGAATACAGCACACACAATCTCAAATAATCCACTGCCTGTAATCAGCATCTGAACTGCTGCGATCTGACTGGCTCCGGCTAATACTGCAATGGACATCACACTGGTTTCCACTGCATTCATGCCACTTTGTGCCGCCAATACTGCAAATGTTGTTGCCACGGGAAAAAATCCAACCAAAATCGGAATTCCCATACGAAAGCCTCTGAGGAATTCCGATTTTTGCTCTGCTTTGTTCATAACCTTCCATTCACACCCTTGCTTGTTTGTATCACCATTATAATGATACCTGCCCATAAAGTCAAAAGATTTTAAGTAGCCAGTAAATCAGACCCAAGACCCAGCTTGTAAAGATTCCATACAGAATTACCGGTCCTGCAATGGTAAAGATTTTTGCACCAATACCAAATACATATCCTTCCTTCTTAAATTCAATGGCTGCGGCGGCAACAGAATTAGCAAATCCGGTAATCGGAACTAAAATACCTGCACCTGCAAACTTTGCAATACTCGGATAAACATGAAACCCTGTTAATAAAACTGAAATCAAAATTAAAATCAAGGCACACCAGCCACCTGATGTATCCTTATCAATACCCAATGACGTACAATAATTTAAAATCCATTGTCCGATGGTACAGATCACACCACCCACAACAAATGCTTTTGCCATCTGTAGCCAAAGATTATGTGTAGGTGTTGTCTGTTTAACCTTCTGTTCATACTGTATCTGAGTAGTTTGTTTCATATTGACTCTTCTCCTATTTTCTTAATTACAACTTGGTATAAACAATCCAAAAATAAAATAGATCATGGAACCGATCATTTTCCCAAACGCCATTGCAATGATCACAAATCCCAGTCCTTGTCGAAAAGCAATTCTTCTCGAAAAAATGGGGATGGAATTAAGCATTTCAGCAATCGCCAGTGCCAGACATCCCACAAAGCAGCCTGCAAAAAAGCCATATAGGCTAAGCAATATATGTCCCACCAGACCAAGATCTCCAAATCGAAACTGAAAGACACTGAACACACAGCCTGTTATTGTCCCAAATACAACCATTTCCTCATATAAGAATACATGATCTGCTGTATGGGTTTTACCGGCAAATCGAGGCAACAGACCAACTGCAATCAGCACAGTAAACACACCACCAGCTACTAATATGCCAGAACTAAAGCCCAAAATAACAAGCTTTACACTATTCCACATCTATGATCTTTCCTTCCCTGTCACCTGTATCAATCAAAGTATCGTTTACATCTGTTTCATACTTACGCATTTCCACCTCAATCGGTGTTGGATCCTTCGTGATTCTCCTGCTGCCAATATGGTTAAAAAACAGAATGATTCCAACTGCAAGTCCAATAGAATAAGATATCTCCAGTTCTGTAAATCCGGTAGTATAATCTCCTGTAATCATCGTATAGAAATTACCGAATACATCCATGATTCCAATATCATTATGAAAAGCCATAATGGTAAAAGCTGTCCCGAAAAAGCTGATTAGAGAAACAAAAACAATCTTGATCACGATCCACGCATTAATGGTTTGCTTTTTTGATACATATTCTATAATGACTTCTGCTTCACCTTCATTTGTGATTGTGAGATTTGGATAAACCTCCTGTATCAGCTCAATGATTTTTAAAATACTTACCATTTTACGTTTTTCACCTTGCTGAAAACGACAGATCCTTATGGTTTTGAGTTTGTTTATGATCTTCTGGTCAGGACAGGTCATTTTTGCAATGTCTGACAGATGTATGTCAGGATGAACAGATTCAAAATTTCGGACAGGTTTCAAATATAAAGTTTCGTTTGCTGACATATGACAGGACTCCATTCAATCATTCTTCTTTCTTATTGTTTACGCCTTTCATAAAAATATACGCAAAAAAGACCTGTATCCAGAGGATTCAGATCTCATTTATTTACTTATTTACTAATTTGTCAATTTCTCAATACTATCTGTTATTTGAAAATTCACGGAGCAAAATACCCTTCATATCCTTCATATCAAACGGCTTGCTTAAATGATAATTCATCCCACTTTCCAGTGATTTCTCGATATCATCTGTAAAAGCATTTGCGGTCATGGCTACAATCGGAATGGATTTGCTGTCTCTTTTTCCGGAGCTGCGAATGTCTCTGGCAAGTGTCAGGCCGTCCTTTTTAGGCATCATAATATCTGTAAATATGATGTCGTAGGTTCCCTCAGGCATCTCCATATACTTCTGCCATGCAGCTTCTCCATCATATGTCTTCTCGCAGGTCATCCCCATAGAACATATGTTATATTCAGCAATTTCCATATTTACAATGTTATCTTCCACTAATAACACATGTTTCCCAACAAAACTCATCAAATCATTTTCTGTATCATCAATGCACTGTCTGTATCTTAAAAAGTTCTCAGAGGACTCATCAACAAGATCCACATCCAGGGTAACCGTCACTCTAGTACCCTTTTCCACCTGACTTTCGATCTCGATTGTTCCATTCATGAGATCTGTTAATCGTTTTGTAATCGGCAAACCCAAGCCAGTTCCATTCGAGATTGCTTTCGCAGCATCTGCACGTTCAAACGGAACAAAAGCACTTTTCAGATAATCCTGACTCATGCCGATTCCGTTGTCCTCAATCACCATTTTTAATCGAATTTGCTCAGCCTCTAGCTGTCTATACTCAAAACCAAGCGATACCATTCCACCGGGATCTGTATATTTAACTGCATTTGTCAAAAGGTTGGTCAATATCTGCCTGATTCTTCCCATGTCTGCATAGATATATGGGAATTGGCTCCAATCATGCTTACATTGATAGGTAATATTCTTTCTTTCTGCCATAGGAAGAATCAATGTATTGATGTATTCTCCAAGCTCTTTTATTGATACAATATTCCGTTTTAGCTCTATCTTTCCGCTTTCAATCTTTGCCATATCCAGTACATCATTGATCAGTCCTGATAAATGATTGACTGACATAATGGCATCACCGAGCATCTTATCATCCTTCAGTTCGCATCTTTGTCGCATGATATCTAAGGTCCCCTTGATACCATTCAATGGTGTCCGCATTTCGTGCGACATATGCGCAAGAAAGTCCTGTTTTGCCTTTCCTGCTGCCTTTGCTTCTATTAATGCCTTTTTCAGACTGTCCTCAGACTGCTTTTCACCTGTGATATCCTGTGTCATAACAAGATAATAAGGCTGTTTTCCCTTTTCATTTGCAACCGGCAGTATTTTATGCCGATACCATTTTTCCATTCCGTGAAAAAATACCTTTGCATCAAACACAAGTTCATTTCTTCCTACAAATCTGCCCAGCATATTGGGTAATGAACTGATTGTATCCAGAAATTCCACCGAATCAGGATGATATTGATCATACAGTGATTCTACCAGATCCTGAATGCTTCCATTAATTTTATTAATTGGCGAGAGATTATGATTCTCCTGTATGACATCATACGAATAATCATTGTAATCAAGTGCTACTACATTGACGTACAACTGATCTGTTGCTACATGAAGCTGGTTCAGCAGCATTCTGCTTGTGGTCATGCGTCTCTTCTCATTCTCGGCATTTCGCGTATATGCAACTACAATGATATTTTGTGATTCAGGTTCTCGTAACAGCTTTGCATAGGTTCTGACCCATATAAATTTCTGTCCATTAACATTGCGTCGATACTCCAGCTCTACTTCATGCTCTCCCTGCTCAAACAATGTCAATAGCTTCTCTCTGTCAAAGCATCGGATAAATGCCTCTTTTTCTTCTTCATCTTCAATGCCTTCGCTAATTTTGTTCAAGCATTCCTGATATTGTTCTTTCTCAAAATAAATAAATCCATTGCTGGAATTGATTCTGTGAAATTCAACAATTTCTGTTGTAAGGTCTGCCTTGAGAGCGGCGATGATTGCTCCTGACAACCCTTCCAGATATCTCATTTCTCTTTTATAGAGTCTCTGAGATTTTCGATATTGCTTTTCTATGGATATTCTAAGCGTTTCCTTATCTGTAACATCCGTTATGATTGCAATGACCTTAGGATTTTCCAGTCCTTGTTTCTGAATGGGAACACATTTCATATGATGATATTGTTTTGTTTCATTTCTTAAACGAACAATATAATCCAGTTCAACAGTCTCGCCTGACTTCACTGCATGTCTGATTGCCTGATTACTTTTCTTTGTACTGCTTGGTGAGAACATCTGCTCAGCTCCATTTTGGACGATCTGCATAAATTCCTCTCTAGTATATCCAAGCATAACAAAATAGCCGTCATTTGCATAAAGATACCTGATGGTATCTCCGACTTCCAGCAAACAAAGGCCACAATCTACACTATTTAACAACAGCTCCATTGGAATCTGTCTAATCAGTTCAATGGTTTCACTCCCCATGTAATGATCCCCAATCATTTTAAAACCTTTTTCTATTTTAACACAATATTAACAATATTTACAACCAGTTTCTAACACTTTCTTCAATCTTTTTCATTTCCTACCAAAAGATGTGAAGAGTCTGCAGAAAATAAACAAATTAAATTCATTTCACTTCACATGTCAGAAAAATCACTTTTTGATTGTAAATTGTCGGGTTTTTTACTATACTTAACATTAGAGATTTAATTCAAGAGAGAAGGGATATTGATATGGCAGGTACGAAGTATGCAAAAGATGCAGTCATTCGCCAGGAGGGCGACCGTGATACACAGTTATGTATCATTGCTTCCGGCAGTGTAAAAGCAAACAACCCATTTTCCGAGATCATCCTAGGCAAAGGAGAAGTGCTTGGAATCTGTGAAAATGATAACATCTATTATCCATTTGACTACAAGGCACTTGAAGACACAGTACTCTACATCTATACATACACCTCACCGTCAGACATCGCCTCTCTGATTGCCGAGAATCCGGGAGCTGCCGGTATGATGACCAACAGCTTTGCCAATAAATGCTGTTCTTTCCTGGAGGTTTACACAGGATTACTTCAGGATTGTCAAAATCTCTATGATTCGGCATCAAATCTCTACGATAAATATCAGGATTTGTGTAAAATATATCAGGTAGAGCCTCTTTCCCTTCCCGGTCTCAGTCAACTCAGTGAATTTACGATTGATTCCTGTATGGACGAGTGGATTATCAAGTACTATGAGGAATTAGGTGCCATTTCCACTGCCGGTTGGAAACAGTTCTATGATGGACGTGCCAATGCCTGTGCCGGTTTCATCATGAAAACAAGTGCAGATCTGATGTATATTTTCCCGTTCTGTGAACGCCTTCATCGGTATCTGGATATGATCAATGATCTGTTTCTCAGTGATTTCAATCTGGATCTGTTTACTTTCTATCTATCCTTGTTCCAGTCAGTGGAACAGCTCGAGAATGCAGATCTAACCTCCTTACAGAACATCATAGATTCTATGATACTGGAAATTAATAACGAGACACGTATTGATAAGGAACTCATCGAAAGCAGAATGGCTGAGTATAAAGACATCATGGGTGCCAGAGCCTCACAAAAGGCCTCAAAAACAGCACAGCTCAACTCAGAAGTGTTGAAAAAAGCACAGGAGGAACTGCCCAACTCCATTGATCAGATTACCGGATATGCAGGAATCCCCGAGGTTGATGCCAGACGCTTCCGTAATCTGGTTCAGAAGTTTATCGGACTGGCTGATCGCAACAGTGCGGATGACCAGGTTCGAGAATTGCGAAAGGAACTGACTGTTCTGTTTTATGATACTTATCGTGCTGCCTTTTTCAACAGTCTCAGTACCGGTTCTATACCAACTGTTATTAAAATGTTTTTCTATTTTGGCTATGTCGATGAAACCTTGATTGGCATGGAACAGGCTCTTTATTTATATGTACTGGCTGATAAGATTGCTCCTGATCCAAACCAAACTGTATTTACGCTCTATGACTGGCTGACTGAGATTTATCACGGCAGAAAGGACCCTTGTATCAACGATCTGAACATTGATTATACAGCTTATCTGCACAATCTCAAGGTGACCGGCAAATTGACACAGGAACAGGAAGCTGCTGCTCTTAGAAACAAGGAACAGCGTGTTAATTTTGAGTTTGATAATATGTTCCGTTTGACAAACAAGGTAACCTTTGGCCGTATTACTACATTCTGCCCATTGTTGTCTGACCACAATCTGTACAAGCAGCTGGATAGTGCTTATATTTCACCTGCAGCCATCCATGAAGCATTAAAGCAGATCCGCTCTGTTGATTACTCTGCCTACTATCGTGAGACGATCTTTACAGCTCCCGAAAAAGGCATTACCAAAGAACTGGTACAGGCAGAAGTGCTTCCTGATATCATATTGATGCCAAATATAGGGTCTCGTGGCGTCATGTGGCAGGAAATCACCGGACGAAAACGCAATTCTCCTGCTCGTATGATGATTTCCATATTCTCTACAGAGGAATTATACCCAACTATGGTTCGTCTGACGGGAGAGTTCAGATGGGAGCTTTGCAGACGTATTCAAGGAGTTCGATGGAATGATATTTCCGAACGTTCACTTACCAGTGACTACTGTGATTATTTACAGACTTATAAAAAGAATCGAGATCTGTCGCCTGAAGCCAAAGAGAAAATGAAGCTCGCACTTCAAAAGGCACGTAATTCCTCCAAGGAAATGTTTGTACGTGACTATATTGACTATGTCACCTTCGAGGGAGTCGGTTCTATACGAATGAACAAACTGGCTAGATACATTCTTTTTAATTATTGTCCGTTCAGCAAGGCGATTCGTGAAGCAATGGTAATTAATCCACTTTACAAGGAAATCATTGAGCGATACCAAAACAAAAACAAACAGGCTCTTCACTTGAATGATATGGTCATGCAGAAACTGGCAAACAATAAGATTGAGGTTCCGGAAGAAATGAAAGCCCATCGAATGTTCCTGCAAATGTAGAGTCATTGAAAGCATTCCATTAAAAAAAGCCCCTAGGGCTTTTTTTTATTTACAATGATGACACGAAGCACAGTCTCCTTCTCCGTTCCAGCAATATGTGCAAAGCTTTGATGGATCAATACCAACTGACTGTACCATATCATCAAGACGATGAAATCTCAGTGTTGTAAAATTCAGCTGCTTCCGGATTTCCTCCAGCATTTGTGCATAATTGTCACTGTCCGGATTGGCATAGTCCTTTAATAAATCTTCAGATATCTGATCTCCCTCTCGTTTTTGGATGATGCGTCTGGTAATTAAATCAAGCTCCGAGTTCGATCTTGAGAAATTCAAATACTTACATCCATAGAGCAATGGCGGACATGCAGGTCTGATGTGAACCTCCTTTGCCCCACTGCGGTATAGAAATTCCGTAGTTTCTCTCAATTGTGTACCGCGGACAATGGAATCATCAATCAACAATAGGCTCTTATTACGAATCAATGCATCTACCGGAATCAGTTTCATACGAGCGATCAGATTTCTCTGGCTCTGATCCGTCGGCATGAAAGAACGCGGCCAGGTTGGAGTATACTTGATAAAAGGTCTTGCAAACGGCACACCCGAACGATTTGCATAACCAATCGCATGTGCTATTCCTGAATCCGGTACACCTGCAACAATATCCGGCTTTACATTATCACGTCTTGCGAGCATGTCGCCACAGTGATATCGCATTTCCTCTACATTGACACCTTCATAGGTGGACGTCGGATATCCATAGTAAATCCATAAAAAGGTACATATCTTCATTTCATCCTTTGGATTGCTGACCGTCTCACAACTTTCCGGAGTAATGTATACGATTTCACCGGGACCTAACTCCCGGACATCCTGATAATCCAGATTAATATAGGCAAAACTTTCAAATGAAACACAGAAGGCATCCTCCTTGTGTCCAATGACAAGCGGTGTCCGTCCATATAAATCTCTGGCAGCATAAATACCTTCCTTTGTCATGAGCATGATGGTCATGGAGCCATCAATCATGCTCTGTGCATATTGTATTCCCTCAACAATACTGTCCTTCTGATTGATAATAGACGCTACCAACTCAGTCGGATTGACATTGCTGCCACTCATCTCCAGATATTGTGTTCTGCCTGATGCAAATGCTTCATCCACCAGTTCCTTCAGATTATTAATCTTTCCAACAGTTGTAATGGCATAGCTTCCCAAATGAGATTGTATTAATAACGGCTGTGGTTCATAATCGGAGATACAGCCAATTCCAATATTTCCTTTTAATTCAGCAACATCACGATCAAATTTCGTACGAAAGGGTGAATTCTCAATATTATGTATGGCACGGTCAAATCCTCTTTCTCCATATACCGCCATACCACCCCTTCTGGTTCCAAGATGGGAATGATAATCTGTTCCAAAAAACAAATCCAGTACACAGTCTGATTTCTTTGCTACACCAAATATTCCACCCATGTTTATTCTCTCTTTCCGATATGTATTAAGACAAAATCCGTGATCCTTGCATTACCTTATCAACAAAAATAATCATATCATCATGTATTAGTGAATGCAATTTAAAAGAAATTGTTTTCACCAAAAAGTTTGTGAGAAGATGGTACTATCATATAATTCATGATATACTAAGTTTATTCTTTTGGTAAAATAGGAGGCAATAATGAACCAACAGAACCGGTATTTTAAGCTTGAACCCTTTGTATTGTTGTTTTCTGTCTGTATGCTGATTAGCCTGGCCCTCAACGGAACCCGTGAAGATCTCTACTCAGGGACATTTTTGTTTCTCTTGGTTGCGGTTTTGTTTGCAGTATGGGCATTACGAAACTACCTTCCGATGAACTTCATCTCTGTCACAATCGGAATCAGCATCCTGATTAAAATCGCATATATTTTATATACTCCAGTCTGGTGCAGACAACATGATGTCATTAATTTTGGTGCGACGGAAGGACATGCTGCATACATTGAATATCTTTTGAATTATCATGCACTTCCTGATTTCGATCCTCGTGAAAGATGGGCCTTTTTTCAACCACCTCTTCACCATATCATTTCTGCATTATGGATGAAAATCAATACGAAGTTTGGCATCCCTTTACAACAGGCACAGGAAAATGTGCAGGTTTTGACCTTGTTTTATACAAGCTCTATTACAATTATTTCTTATTATATTTTTAAAGAATTTGGCTTGAAAAAATGGGGAATGCGAATCGCCTGTATCATCATGGCATTTTCACCTGTCTTTATCATCATGTCAGGAAGTATTAACAACGATGCTTTATGTATTTGTCTACAGATTGCTGCCTTTTATTTCGCTCTATGCTGGTATCGGGATCCTGGAATGCTATCCATAGCCTTGACTGCTGTCTGTATCGGCGGCTCCATGATGTCAAAGCTGTCAGGAGGCTCTGTTGCTCCCGCAGTAGCAATTTTGTTTCTATTAAAACTGTTGACTAATCCAGTCGATTCGAGTTTTGATGATTCTCCCAAGGGAAGATTTCATCCACGATATCTCGTTACCAATATCAAAACCTACCTTGTCCAATTCACCACTTTTATTGTAATCTGTTTTCCATTAGGACTGTGGTCACCTATCAGAAACAAAGTGTTATTTAATGTCCCGCTAAATTATACACCTCCTGTAGGAGAGGGATTAGAACAATATTCTCTGTTTCAGAGATTGTTCGATCTACGTATGAGCAGCGTATATCCTGCCATGCTTAACAATGGAGATTCTTACGATGAGTATAACGTTCTGCTTGCTTTGGTCAAAACGTCACTGTTTGGTGAATATAATTATGGAGCTGCCAGTTCTCTGCTCAATCCATTTGCCATCATTTTATTCATAACAGCTGTCATATTATCTATCACTGCTCTGACAGCCACATGTTACTTTGTTTTCAGCAGGCATTCTAAACTAAGTTTCGAATGGAAATTGTATCTGGGGATATTTTATATCACCCAGCTTGTTGTCTATTTTAGCTTTGCATTCAAACAACTCTACTTCAGTTCTCAGGATATCAGGTACATTGCAGGAATATTGGTTCCTGAATGTCTGTTTCTTGGGTTACTGGCTGATCAACTGGACCCCGGAAGGGATACTCATGCATTCATATCTTCGAAAAAGCAGGGATTTGCATTCTATACATTGTTGACCTGTACGATTTTGTTTGCGATCTGTTCAGCGGGAATCTATATCGGACTTGGATTTTGTTTAAAATAAATATTATAGGAGATTTCGCATTCGCAGCAGGATTTTCTTTTCCAATCTGCTGACCTGAACCTGACTGATTCCAAGTTCCTTTGCCACTTCAGTCTGTGTCCGATTATAAAAATATCTTGACAGGATAAGCCTGCGTTCAGCTGATTCCAGATGCTCCATCAACTGTTTCAAAACCATGTGATTGAGTAGTTTATCTGTTTCATATTCTCCTCCGAGTTCAGATGCGGCCACTTTGTCTATGAGATAGGTTTCGCTGCCATCATTTCCATAAATAGGTTTATAGATTGACTCAACCTCTACATTTGCTTCCGTTGCCATAACAACCTCTTCTATAGACAATCCTGTTTCTTCTGCTATTTCCTGTAATGTCACATCACGCCCCCTTTGACCTGTCAGACGTTCTGCTGCATGCTTGACCTTCCAACCGTTTTCCTTGATCGAACGACTTACCTTAACCATTCCGTCATCTCGCAGAAATCGTTTGATTTCACCCTGTATCATAGGAACAGCATAGGTTGAAAACTTCACTTCATAGGAGCAGTCAAACTTGTCAATGGCTTTCATCAAGCCTATGACCCCGACCTGAAACAAATCCTCTGCATCCTGCCCTCTGTTCAGGAATCTCCGGACAATACAGTGAACAAGTCCCAGATTGTTCTCTACCAGTTCTTCTCGAGCTTCTTTATCCCCTTGGTGTGATTTTTCAATCAAGGCAATTAAGTCGCTCATCTAATCCATCCTTTATTTGATAGACATCATTCAGTTTCTTCGTCATATGTACTCTTGTCCCGACATTTGGACCCGATTCCACTGTCAGGGTATCCATAAATGCCTGCATAAATGCAAATCCCATGCCGGATCGTTCCAGATCCGGTCGTGACGTATACAACGGTTCCATTGCTCTTCCAACATTCAGCATACCCTTTCCTTCATCTATGATCGTAATCTGCAGTAGGTTGTCCTGTATCTGAGCCATCATGACAACAGTTCCCTCCGTATCCGGATAACCATGGATGATTGCATTTGTAACAGCCTCTGACACTGCCGTTTTGACATCCGCCACCTCCTCCATGGTAGGATTCATACCTGCCATAAATGCTGCAATTGCTACTCTTGCAAATCCTTCGTTGATTGATTTGCTTGTAAATTCCAGCTTCATTTGATTTGTCATTGTTTCAAACCTCCATCATTTTTTTCCTCAATCACTTCTACCACCTTATATAGTCCCGATATTTTGAAGATACGGCGTAGTCCTCCTCCTACATTAATTGCAAGCACCTTGCCTCCGAGCACTTCCATCTTCTTAAATCGTCCCATGATCACTCCTATTCCTGAACTGTCCATAAAATCTGTTAACTCAAAGTCAAAAATAACATGTGATATATCTTTGCTTTCAATATACCGATCTGCTGTCTCTCTGATTCTTTTTGCCTGGTGATGATCAAGCTCCTTCGGCATTCTGATCATCAGACAGGATTTCACAATCTGAAAATCCTCATTCATTTTCTTTACCCCTTTTTGATTAATTAGCCAAAACATATCATTAAGAAGACATGCCCTCAAAGCCCGCTATGCCTCACTTAATCACACAAAAAAGACATGGATCCCTCTATCCATGTCTTCTTTCGTACGTTTATAAATTATCCTTCGTAATCGCCTTCTGTATTGTCGTCTGCTTCGGATGAAATAAAGCCTTTCGAGCTCTCCGCAATGTCTGTTCCCGGAAATTTCTCTATTACAAGCTTGTACAACTCATCCGCCTTATCCTGATTATTGGAATTCCTGTATGCATGTGCCAGATTATACAATGCACTTCCGTTTGTCTCATCCAGTTCCCATGCTTTTGTCAGTTCAGAAATTGCCTTTTCATTATCACTTGCACTTAACGCTTCCAGACCTGAGTCATAATAAGACTTTGCTGCCTCAGCCTGCACGGACTCCTTTAACTGTGTATACAATTTGAGGAATGACTGTGATGCTGTTTCCAAATATTCGTCATTGATCTGTTCCAATGCATCCATAACAGCAGTTGCATTCTCCGGTTCGGCCATATATATATCTGCCGCATCCGCAAGATAATCCGTAGCCTGTGCTACTCCTGTATCTCCTGTCAGCTTCTCAATTTGTGCTTCCTGTTCCTCATTCTGAGTTCTCAGTGTATCCAGAGCTTCTTCTAATTCCAGCTTTGACGCCTTTTCAGCTGTCAGTTCTTCGCTGACCTTTTTGAATTTCTCATCATTCTTATCTGCCTCTGCCCCAACTCTTGCCGGCAAAATCAAAAACCATGCAATGGCAACTCCAATGATAATTCCAAGTACAATGTTAATCACACTGGAAAATGCAGGGCCCTCCTTGACATACATCGGTTGAATGATTGTATCATTTCCGCTTTGATAGGAAAACACATCTTCCTGATTTTTCTTTCGTTTTGTCTGCAGATGTTCATCGCGCTCCCGAAGCATTGTATTGACTTCCTTCAGATAACGCAGAGTCATCGTGTTATTCGAATCTATCTGTGCCGCTCTGAACAATGTACGCCTTGCCTTATCCCATTCCTCGCTGTTAATATACAGTAATGCCAGCAGTTGATAGCCGCAAATCAATTTGGGATTAATGGAAAGCACCTTTTTCAACTGGATAATCGCCAGATCGTTGCTTCCCTGATAACAGTACGCAAGTGCCTGATTATACTTCTTAATCGTCTGGTTGATCGTATCCAGCCTGGTCGGATTCGTCTGTATGGCACTCAAATAATCGTCCGCAATATTCTTTTTACTCTGCAGGTTTTTGCTGATGACCCATTCACTAAACGCAGATACTGCTTCACCCATCTCAAAATACACGAGTCCCAACAGATTTCTGGCTTGTGTATTATTCTTATTAAATTTTAAACTCTGACGTAAGCTTTCTACTGCACCGGATAAATCTCTGACACTGGCCTTATCAAGAGCCTCATTATAGCACTGATTGGATGCATATATGATCTTCTTATAAATTGTAACATCTGCTCCGCATCCGGTACAATAATTGTTCTCAGACAACTCACAGCCGCATACAAAACATTTCATATTTCCTTATCCTTTGCTTCCTTGATCATACTCATAAGCACATCTGTCATATCAGTCAGGTCATGATGGTATATAGCATCCTCCGCATCTTCAACTTCAAGACTCGGATGAAATTTTTTTAGTTCCTCTTCAAAATTGATCAAACCAATACCTCCTAAATTCTGCCCGGATCAGACACTCAGTGTCCGGATCATAACACCCGGTTGCCTTGGATCCCTGTAGAACTCTGTATAACTATAATCACTTTCCAATACCTTATTCTGATCGTCTATGATTACCTGTGTTCCCGCAAATGCTTTTTGGTTTACCTTTACAGTTGCATGTCTGGCTTTTTCCATCGTCTGCCCGATCCTGTCCAGTTCTTCCTTGGCACGTTCAATCATCTTGTACTCTCTGGCAATCCTTTTCTTAGTCTGTGAGATCTTTGCCAAAATACTGCCCTCATTCATGATATCCCGCTTTTCCTGCTCCAGCAGTTTCTGTTCTTCCTTTGCCTTATCAATGCTTGTCTGAGCCATGGATATTTTTACAGATAACATATGTTCTCTATTCTTCATGGATTCACTGATTCCTGCTGCTACAGTCGTCTTCAGACCGATATCGTTTCCAACCTCAGCACTTGTAATCCCGGCAACAGCATAGGCTTTTCCACCTACGATATTTCCTCTTTTTCCCACAACATTGATGTAACCTCCTGCTTTTACGTCACAATTCATAATGACATTAGCCTGTACATTCTCTCCGGCTTCAACAGTTGTATACTCAATAAAGTCTGCGTAGACATTTCCACCTGCAGTGATCTTAGCCTTCTGACCGCCCTGCATACCTTTTCTGATCACAATATCACCATTAGCAGTCAGCTTTGCTGCTTCTACATGTCCACCGATCGTGATACTCTTGGTGGCTCTGACCTCAACTCCCGACTCTACATTTCCGGATATGATTACATCTCCGCGAAAGTCAATTTTTCCTGTAATCAGATCTACGTCTCCGTGAACCTCATACACATCCTTGACTTCCAGATAATAGTCCTTATATTCAACCTTTCCCTCAACAGTTGCTGTATAGATCATCCCATCTTCAGATCTGGCAAATCCTTTTCCACGCAATGCCGGAAGTTCCTTGGCAGGCTTGGGTCTTGTAACTTTACCCTTAATATCTGTTCCCTGTTCACCCTGAACCGCCGGATGATAAACAGCTAAAACATCTCCGATGGTAATATTTTGAATCAAACTCATACTCTGATAATCTACAGATCCGTCAGAACGAATAACAGGTCTTCTTGCGATATCCTCTGAATTAAATTTAAACTCATAATAACCATTTACACCATTTTTAATCTCAGTGCCCTCAGCAATCTTAACCTCACGCAGATAGACACCTTTTTTAGTCATTGCCTCAATATTAGAATAGATAACACCTGTTGTCACTCCGTTTCTCTTAAGATATTCGATTACTTGATCACTCGAATAGAATTCCCCGGGTGATGGTGCTCCGAGAAACAGATATGCTGACATATTGTCAGGTGCTATTTTTACATATGTCGATGAACTTAATTCAGGCACGATTCATCCTCCATGCAAACAGTCTATCGCCTCATATATCATTCTAACACGAATTCAAATGCTTAGCAATCTGCTATGAACCATAAATTTCTAAACGTTTCGACTTATTCAACTGCTCCAGTCGTTCTCTTACCTTTTCCAGCATTGGTTGATATTTTAATAACTTGTCCATCTCTGCATCCACCTTTGCTTTTGGTGCTTTTTCTACAAAATTCTTGTTACTCAGCATGCCATTCACACGATCAATCTCTGCCATCAAATGCAATTCTTCCTTTTTTAGCCTTTCGATCTCCTGCGTTATGTCAACTAGTTCTGTAAATGGAATATAGATGATCGCATTCTCAATAACAACAGACACTGCATCTGCTTCAATTCCTGAGCGATCTGACTGTATATCTACATCGTTCGCATATGCCAAAGATGCAAAGAAAAGTCTTCCATTCTGAAATATGCTCGCAATATACTGACTTTTGGTAACAATGTACACGTGAGCCTTTCTGCTCGGTGCTACATTCATATTTGTACGTACATTTCTGATTCCTCTGACAGCCTCTTTGATCAGTTCGATCTCGGCCTCCTCTTCTGCAAAGATTCTTTTCTTCTGATACTGTGGCCAGGATGAGATCATGATGGATTCCTCTTCATCCTGCAATGTACAGAAAATCTCCTCAGTTACAAACGGCATATAGGGATGCAGTAGTTTCAGTGCATCTATCAGTACATTCTTCAAGGTCCATAATGCAGCCATTCTGGATTTGGCATCAGCTTCATCCCGATTATACAGACGAGGTTTTACCATTTCAATATACCAGTCACAGAATTCATCCCAGATAAAATCATAGATCTTTTGTACTGCAATCCCAAGATCATAAGCCTCCATATGATCTGTAACTTCACGGATCACACCATTTAATTTAGATAAGATCCATCTGTCAACAGGCTCTAATTCTGATTCTGACATCTCCTTGGGTATTTCATAGCCATCCATATTCATCATGATAAAACGACTGGCATTCCATACTTTATTGGCAAAATTACGATTCGCTTCTACCTTCTCATAATAAAAACGCATATCATTTCCGGGTGCATTTCCTGTCATCAATGTCAAACGAAGGGCATCTGCACCATACTGATTGATGATTTCCAGAGGATCTATTCCGTTTCCGAGCGATTTACTCATTTTCCTGCCCTGTGAATCACGGATGAGTCCATGAATCAAAACTGTATGGAATGGAGATTGACCCATATGTTCAATTCCCGAAAACACCATTCTGACAACCCAGAAGAAAATAATGTCGTATGCTGTAATTAACACATCTGTCGGATAGAAGTATTCCAAATCCTCTGTCTTTTCAGGCCATCCCAATGTGGAAAACGGCCACAATGCAGATGAAAACCACGTATCCAGAGTATCCTCATCCTGTGTCATGTGAACACAACCACACTTTGGACATTTCTCAGGTTTTTCTTTTGATACAACAATCTCCTTGCAATCCTCACAATAGTAGGCCGGTATTCTGTGCCCCCACCAAAGCTGGCGGCTGATACACCAGTCTCTGATGTTTTCCAGCCAATGCAGATAAATCTTATCATACCGTTCTGGCACAAATTTCAACTCACCATACTTTGATTTTTCACCTGAACGCGTGGACTTGAGTACTTCAATAGCTGGCTTTGCAAGTTCTTCCATGGCAACAAACCATTGCTGTTTTGCCATTGGTTCAATGGTTGTATTGCATCGGTCATGAGTCCCAACATTATGAGAATGATCCTCTACCTTTTGCAACAGACCCAGTACCTTCAAATCCTCGACCATCTGTTTTCTGGCAGCATAACGATCCATACCCTGATAGCATCCACCTTTCTCATTGATGGTTGCATCATCATTCAGCACATTGATCAGCTCCAGATCATGTCTCATACCGACTTCAAAATCGTTAGGATCATGTGCAGGGGTTATTTTAACTACACCGGTTCCAAATTCCTGATCTACATATGCATCAGCGATCACAGGAATTTCTTTATTTACAAGTGGCAGAATAACTGTTTTACCGATCAACTCCTGATACCGTTCATCCTTTGGATTGACCGCAAGTGCTGTGTCACCCAGCATGGTTTCAGGCCGTGTTGTTGCTACAATCACATATTGAGAAATATCCGCATGAGCAGGAGTGGTTCCATTCAACATAGCTTCTGCTGCCTCTGTTCCCGCGATAGGATATTGAATGTGCCAGAAATGACCTGCCTGTTCCTCATGTTCCACCTCTGCATCCGATATTGTTGTATGACATACCGGACACCAGTTGATAATTCGGTTGCCTCTGTAGATTAGACCCTTATGATATAGTTTAATAAAGACTTCCTCTACAGCCGCAGAACATCCGGAATCCATAGTAAAACGTTCTCGTTCCCAATCACAGGATGATCCCATCTTCTTTAGCTGCTCTACAATAGTCCTTCCATATTCTTCACGCCATTCCCAGGTTCTCTTCAGAAAGCCCTCACGTCCCAGCTGTACCTTATCAACTCCTTCATTCTTGAGTGCCTCAGTAACCTTAACCTCTGTTGAAATTGCAGCATGATCTGTTCCCGGAACCCATAGTGCATTATAACCCTGCATCCTCTTGAAACGTATTAAGATATCCTGCATTGTACAGTCAAATGCATGTCCCATATGCAGTTTTCCGGTGATATTTGGGGGCGGCATTACAATGGTAAACGGTTTCTTACTTTGATCAGCCTGTGCATGAAAATACTTTTTCTCCATCCATTTTTGATACAATCTGTCTTCGAGACCATGTGGGTCATAAGTCTTTGCCAATTCCTGATTCATCTTTTTCTTCCTTTCGTGAATAAAAATACCCTTTACAATACTGTATCATACAATATTGTAAAGGGTGTAATTCATCAATCATTACACGGTACCACCTTTATTAACAGGCTGATTGCCTGTATCTCAGTGCCCGTTCTGACAAAACAATGTAATTGCTGTTGTCATCGTGCCATCCTGTAACGTGGATGAAACGTGTATCTCTATTCCTTCTTTACATCCAAATTCGGGGGATAAAAGTCTTCAAGATACCGATTCAAAAGCTACCTTCTGCATATCTTTCTTTGGACAGCTTTCCAGCCGATGAACCGTCCTCTCTGATAAGAGTATATGCGTACTCCTCTTTTTCACAATCTTTATCACTATATCTTATAGTACAATATCATAAAACAGCTGTTTTTCTTTGTCAACCGTTTTCATCGATGACAACATAAAATTGGGGAGTACTTAAAGTACTAATTTACATCAATAAATTCAAATTCAAAGTCGTCATCCAGATCAAGCTTTGGCTCAGTTCGTGGCATGGTTCCCTGCATAGGCTTCTGTCCCTGTGGCTGTGCAGGAGAAGATACTCCACGCTGAACAGGCTGTTCCCGATACTGGGCTTGCGAAGGCTGCAAAATAGATGGATCATAGTATTGCTGCTGTTGAGGCATCTGCGGCTCATAATACTGCTGTTGTGCCTGCACCGGCTGTTCATAATACTGTTGTTGCATTTGCTGCCCATAGTACGGTTGTTGTGGCTGTGAAGGCTGTTCATAATACTGTTGAGACATCTGTTGTCCATAATATTGCTGTTGTGCCTGCATGGGCTGTTCGTAATACTGCTGCTGTGGCTGCCTTGGTTGTTCATAATGCTGCTGTGGCTGCCTTGGCTGTTCATAATGCTGTTGTGGTACCTGATGCTGTACAGGCTGTTCGTAATGCTGTTGCATGGGCTGTTCATATGTCTGCTGCTTGAGAGGTTCCGGTATTTTCTTGGCGATTGGCTGTTCATATTTTGGTGTCACCGGTTTCGGGGGTATCATCTGCTCCTCTGGTTCAGGCTCTGCAATTCTAACCTCTTCTGCCTTTGCTCTTCCCTCTCCCGGAGCATATACAGGTCTTACTGGTGCAGGTGTTGGAGGTTCAGTTACGATCATCTTAGGTGTACTAACCGGTCTTCTGGTTCCTGTCATCGGTCTGCGTTCATCCTCGTCAGCTCCCTCCATAACATTTTGCATTTCTGACCAGTCAAGCTGCTTTGCTTCTACAGGTTCTGGCATCTTCTTTTTCTTACGACCGAACAGAGAACGTCTTTCCTCGTATTCATCTTCATCATCCTCATCATCGTCGTCCTCATCATCTTCTTCGTCCTCATCATCATCACCAAAGTCATCATCCTCATACCATTTGGCGAAACGACCTTTTTTCTTTTCCTTTTTATTCTTTCCTCTTCTTCCTCGTCTGCTATCCTCTTCCTCGTCTTCTTCGTCATCATCATCAACAGATTTCGGATCAGGAAGTGACAGATCCTCAAACACCATATCCTGGGTTTCATATCCTACTTTTGATACAGGAGAAATATCACCTGTTTCCTCCAGATCTTCTCCGGCCTCATATCTCCTTGCACGCATTTCATCTGCACTGAGGTGCTCATATTCGCTAGGCTGACGATTGATATTTCCCTTCCCTTTTGTCCTTTGACTAAAGTGGTCATTCTCTTCCTCGTCATCATCTTCTTCATCTTCATCAATATATTCATAACTCTGATATTCTCTAAGTTTAATAAAGAAATTAATCAGCAGTATGGCAAGAACCACCAATATGACTGCCAGTACACAGATGATGATCAGTCTGGTATGTGACTGTTTTTTATAGGAATCCTTATCTGAATCAAATACATCCAGAACAGATGGCTCGGCATCCTCAGCACTCTCAAATTCCAAATAACGCTGATAGGTTCCCTCCTTCATATCATACATGTACCATCCCTTATTCCCATCGCTACTCATTGCATATAGCAAGAAAAAGTCACTGGTAGATACTCCATTGGCTGTCACCTCGGAAGAACCTTCCTCCTCTGCATCGGCTCCTGTAGAAGAACCATTAATTGCATACGCTGTCAATGTCTTACCATTCCACTGTAAGGTTGCCTTGATAAAACCATCCGGAACCACAACTGACTCATCTGGTATCATAATCACGATAAATCTGCTTTCAATCCCATTGATACTGACAAAATCAGTGAAAGTATCTGTAGCCTGATCATAAATACAAAATTCTCCGTTTGCTCCTCCTGCATCTGTTACATACAGCAAAGTCATATCTCCCATGTCGAACTGAGCCGATTCCAGCATCTGTTCCTGGTAAGTAAAATCGGCTTTATGGAACCCTACAGGAAGAATCTCATTAGGAAATGTTGTTGAAATCATCTTTTCCGTTCCATTGATTGCAATCAATCCTTCTGCAATATTACTGGTAGGTGCAACACCCTCTGCCGCTCCTCCCTCAGCATTCACCCCGTCTCCGACTGCTATGGTCACTTTGTCTGTAGGCACATCAGCCCCATCACCATCCAGTACAGCTGATACGCTTACCTCGGTTGTACCTGAAGCAGTACCCTTGAATTTTAGTGTGGCCTCTGTATCTGCAAGTGTGATCAGACCGCCTCCACCACCGCCGGTCTCCTTGTCACAGGAATCAAATGTCAACACTGAAGCATCATATTTAACTGATATTTCAGGCTTTTCCGCAGCACCATCCGGATTCTCAGCCTTAATGGTTACGGAAACTTCTCCTCCTACTTCTACAGATTCTGCACTTGCCGATATCGACACACTGCCTGCCGCCATGACCTCATTTGTGCCAAACATAAGCGTCAGTACAATCACGGATATGAGTCCTGTGAATCCTTTGATTGTTTTTTTCATTACTGATTCCTCCTAGATTAAGGTATTTCTATTTATTGATTTCGTGTAATATTCATCACGTAATTTCTTGTATTTCCGTTTTGAGCCTTACACACAACTGTGATTTGTGTAGTTCCTACAGGAATATCATAGGTTCCTGTTCCTGCAATACTGGAACTGCCATTCACCGGAGTGGCACCGATCGTAATCTGTCCAATGCCGTTATCAACCGGAAATGAGTACTGATCCGTTGCCGCATTGAAATTCGGTATGGTTCCATATCCATCTATATAGAGATTTGACAGATAGCAGTTCGGATTCGCTGAAGATTCCGGCTTCGCACAAGCTGTCTCAGGCATGTTCTTATAATAAGGTATTTTAAATACCAAGGAAGTATTCAGGTCTGAATATGCTTTTTTCATCCTGGCAGCCTCAGATGAAGCAGCCTGTATATTTGCCATATATTGATGAGAATACAATCCATTGTCTCTATTGACCACATTAAATTTCTGGAAATACAGTGTATTTTGATTACGTTTCACATAACGTTCGCTGACATACTTGGCACTACCCATAATAGATTTATATCTGGAATTCCATGGTCTGTAATAATTCTCCTCTGATCCGCCTGCATAAATCAAACCATTGACTATAGCAGTATTTCCGTTTGCTGCATAGGCCCCTATGTTAAAGAAATTGAACAGATTCTCAAATCCTCCTACTGTGCCAGTAACACTTCCACTGTTTCCTGCAATTCCCTGCTCCTGCAGACTACGTGCTGCTAAATGATAAGGAGATACACCCATGGTAGTTCCTGCTTCTACAAATGTACTCGCATAGGATCTTGTTGCTCCATCTGTATCAGTGAAATTAGAGCTCATAAAGGAGGATGCCAGAATATTGGATACACCTGCTTCATTCTGATAATTCTCATAAGAGAGTGTCTCAAACTGGAAGATACCATTTTCATCCAGGAAATTACGTGGATCCAGATAGAAAAGTGTAATTTCCGGAGATGCAGCCACCCAACTTGCTCCATCAAATCCGTACCAGTTATCCGATGCCCAGTCGTATGCCTGTGGATTTGTTGATTTCCAGGATGATATACTGGATCTGGAGATCAGATTCTTACCAACTGCTGTTTCTGCCGCAGCAACATCATTCCATTCCAAATCTGTCTTAACGGGCTGGAATGTCCAATTTGGATATTTTGTATGTAGGTTTCTGAGAGGATTTTTATAAGCCTCTGGGAACTCTGCTATCTGTTTCTCAAATTCTTCACTTGTAACTGCCGAAGTGCTTGCTGCAGTCTGTATGATGTTCACAAAGTCAGAACGAATGAATCCTGTTTTGGTAGAACCACCGTATTCAAATGAAATCTGATACCATTTATATCCATCAGATCCTGTTGATTCTCCTGTCACCGTTACTGAATGATCTGTATTCAGCTGTGCCACAACAGTTCCATTTACAGCACTTTCTCTGACTCTGACAGCCGTACCTCTGATGGTTCCTTTTGTTGCTTGGTCTGTATTTGCTGTATTCTGGCTGTTTTCAGCAGCTGGCGGATTCACCTTAACAGGCTCTTCTACTGTCAGAAAATCAGACCTTATATATCCTGATTGTGCCATATTATTATAAATAAACGCAATACCATACCACTTGGTGCCGTCTGAAGCAGTCTTTTCATCAATCACTGTAACAGTATGACCGGTACTTAATTTTGAAACAATCTCTCCGGTCAATGGTTCCTTTCTGACATTGATATTGATGCCCTTGACTGCTCCAGAACGGTGGGAGGTATTCGTAGTTGTTGAGTTTTGATTAGATGTAGATTCCGGTGTTACAACCTTTTTCTCCTCTACTGTTAAGAAGTCTGAACGAATAAATCCATTTAGGGACTGTCCATTCAGTGTAAATGATATTCCATACCACTTATTTCCATCCGATGCATTTACTTCACTGGTGACTGTTGTAATCTGTCCCTCATTCAACATTGTGACAATTTCACCTGTCACAGCTTCTTTCCTGACATTGATCTTTGTCCCCTTTACGGTTCCTACCTTTGTAACTGTGGTTGTACCGCCTGATGATGACTGTGAGGTGGATCGTTCTATGTAATCGCTGCATACATATCCTGTAACAGCTTCATTATTATTGATGAAGGCAACCTTGTACCAGGTCTTCCCGTCTGCTGTTGCTGTGTCAATCACTGATACCTGTTGTCCTGTACTAAGTCCACAGCATACATTAGAAGTCAGCGAAGCATTGGTTCTGACACGGACACCTGTTCCCTTAACAACTCCAGTTGAAGTTCCATTTGTGACCACTCCGGTCGATGCAGAAGATCCACCTGATGTCGCTGTGATTGTCAGCAAATCCTCTCTTACATAGCCAGAAACACCTGACCCATTATTCATACATGCGATCTCAAACCATGTACTTCCACTGTCATCCTTTGTATCATCCTTGATCGTAACAACTACACCCTGATTCAGAGTGGTCACAATTCCACCCTTTGTAGTAGCACTGGAACGCACTCTGACATTGGTTCCCTTGATCACACCAGCTGTTGCAGTTCCTGCTGCAACGGAAGATGTTGCATTTCCGGTTGATGATTGTGTTGACGAAGCAATAGAAGCCGCAGATACACCACTTAATAAATCTGCTCTGATATATCCATTATAGAAAATACCACCCTTTTCTGCACTGATCTGATACCATGTATTTCCATCCGTCCCTTTACTGGATGCAAGTATTGTAACAGCCTGCCCGGTACTTAATGTACAACTGACATCAGAAGCTCTTGTAGCCTCTGTTCTGACAATTACATTGGTTCCTCTGACTGTTGCGGTTCCCTTTCCGTTGGCAGCACTATTGGTTGTACCTGTCGATGTGGTTGAGGGTGCTCCTGCAAGCTCTGATCCCTTTTTAACCAGATCAGACCGAATGAAGCCCTCAGCCCCTGATACCTTCACTTTATACCACTTATTTCCGTCAGTTCCTTTGATCTCATCTGTGATGACCAGCGGTTCATCCTTCTTAACGCAACAAACTACTGCACCATTTGTAGAGGCAGCCTCTCTTACTCGTCCACTTGCACAGACGACAGTACCGTTTGCTGATGTATAGGCATAGCTGTCTGTATTAAAAAACACAAAAGAAGCCGCAATAAACACGATTGCCGCTCCTGCTGCAAGGATAGACTTTCCCCTTCCGATTTTCCCCTTAGTACTCTGAATCATAGTACGATTCTCCTCATCGAGTATTGACCATGTCAGTCATCAGTACTTTTCCACTTCATTTAGGTGTCTACTTCCCCAAATAGCACATCTAAACAAGAGTTCCCTACATTCTCATCTCCACTCTATCATACAACCTCCCAATGCTTATGTCAACCAAATGTTGTAATATTTTTTTAACATTTACAACATTTTGTATTAGAGTTATCTATTGACTTTATCGGTCACTTCACAAAGCAACAGCAACTGCTACTACGAAAAGTATACACATGATTACAACTGCATCTATGCTGCTAAAACGATATTGTTTATATCCACTGTGTCGATCTCTCAGACTGAATCCTCTCAGTTCTGTTGAAATGGCTGCACCATCTATCTTTTTGACAGATTCGATCAGCAACGGTACACATAAGGGCATCAGAAGTCTGATCTTTTTAATCATATTTTTTGTATCAAATTCTACACCTCTTGCTGTCTGTGCCTCCATGATACCTACCATTTCTGTTGAAAATACAGGAATGAAACGAATCGTGGTCATTAATGCAAATACATACCGATAAGGAATGCCTGTTTTTTCCACCAACACATTAGATAAGTCATTCATTTGTGTAACAGACAGCATGAGTCCGATTGGCATCGTAGCAGCCAGCAATCGCATAACAAACAGCAAAGAAAAATTTAATCCTATGTCTGTAATGATAATACCTGCCGGAAGTCTCATCAGCACCATTCCATCTCGAACAAACAGAATCTGCAAAAGAAAGAGAACAAGAGAGAATTTGATCAGAGCACACAGCATCTTAACTGATCGTTTCAAAACGTCTGTACCTGCTATTCTTGCCATGATCAAATTACCGGCAAGTATTCCCATGACAAAAATGTGTTTGTCACACAAAAAGCAGGATATGCAGAGCAAGAATGACATAACCAATTTAGTAAACGGATTCAGTTTGTGCAGCATACTGTTGCCTGGTATATAATCTAAAAAGCCTTCCATGATCTATGCCCTCCTTTGTCTTAATTCGTGGATTCTCTCTACCATATCATCCACATAGGATACTCCGACAAAATTCTTTCCAAGCTTCATTGCAAGCATTGGGATCTGCGCAGGGAGTACACTTGCACTTTTTAGTTGTTTCATATCAGTCATAATGGTTCTACAGCAACCATCTCCTATCAAGCTTCCATGATTCAATACAAGTACATGGTCTGCATAGTCGTGTACCAGTTCCATATCATGAGATATCATTATAATCGTAACGCCTTCCCTATTGAGTTCTGACATCATGTCCATAATCTGTATACATTCTCTGTAATCAAGCCCAGTTGTTGGCTCATCCAAAATCAAGAGTTCCGGCTCGCAGACAAGTACAGAGGCCAATGCCACCTTCTGTCGTTCGCCGCGGCTCAGATGAAACGGATCCTGATCTGCTAAAAATCCAAAACGATCCAGAATTCTGTCACATCTTTTTATTCGTTCATTCTGATCCTTAACAACATAAGACAAACCGAACATAATCTCATCACGTATTGTATTCTGGCAGATCTGCCTATCCGGATTTTGAAACAGATATCCCACAGTTTTGGCCAATGTAGAGGACTTTGTAGTACGGGTATTTTGTCCCTTGACCAGTACATCTCCTGCTTTGGGCTTCAACAAACCATTGCACAGCTTACTGAGTGTAGATTTTCCTGCACCATTTTCTCCAATCAGAGCCGAAAATTGACCTTGGGGAATATGAAATGATACATCCTTCAACAGTGTATCCTCTTGATATGCAAAACTTACATGTCTGAATTCAAGCATTCATCAATACCTCCTCCACCATTTCCACCGCCTCATCGAGATTAATCGGAACTCTTTCAACTGCATAGCCTCTGTGTACCAGCACATCCGCAAGTGTAACAATCCTTGGAACATTGATTCCCAGAGTCTCCAGTTCCTGTTTATGCTTTAGGATCTCTCTGGTTTCATCATCATATACCACTCTGCCCTGCTCAAAAACCATCAGACGATTTACAAACTCACATAACAACATAATCTTCTGTTCTACCACTACAATGGTCATTCCGTACTCTTGATTTAATATCCTAAGCATTTCGAAAATCTGCCTTGAACTTACAGGATCCAATTCTCCTGTTGGTTCATCCAGCACCAGCAGCAGCGGTCGCAATGCTATGATTGCTGCAATTGCAACCTTTTGTTTTTGTCCGCCACTCAATGTATGGAGGGAACGAAACCTCAATGGTTCGATTCCGACAATCTGTAATGCCTCTTGTAATCGTTTCTCAATTTCCTCTCTCGGAATCCGAAAGTTTTCCAGTCCGAACAGGATCTCGTCCTCTACCACAGATGCAACCATCTGGGCATCCACATCCTGAAACACACTGCCGACGATCTTTGCTAACTGTACCGGCTCTACCTCTACAGTATCCATTCCGTTCACACGAACAACTCCATAAAAATCTCCTTTATAATGGTGTGGTATCATTCCATTCAATGCACATGTAAACGAAGTCTTTCCTGCTCCGCTATTTCCGATAACTCCTATAAATTCTCCTCTTTTGATGTTTAGGTTAAGATCACGCAGGGCAAATTCTTTGCCCTGCTGATATCGAAAATTCAGATGTTCTATTTCAACCATCCTGTCATCCATCTCTCCATACCTCCCATCACTTCTTTAATGCAAGCTTCAACGGTATATATAACACCTGTACTATAATTGCATTGATCAGAGCGGTTCCGAAAATAATAGCCATAAATGCGGCGAGTGGTGTCGGAGTAATATCTGCTCCCGTATAATACATCACATACATGATTCCAATAAAGGCAAACCCACTGACCAAAGTACTGAGAAATGTACATACAATCGGACTGAGTGATATCTTTTTAATCTGCATCGGGATCTTCATCAGGAGAACCATTGCAATTGCCCCTAATAATTCACTGCCAAAGTTAATATACGGCTGTCCAGGGAAAAATTGACACACCGCTCCTGCCAAAATTCCAATAACGGCTGCTTCTCTCACTCTTGGCTTGATCAACAACATAATCAGGCAATACATTGCAATGATGAAATTTGGTTTCATTCCAAAATTGATCACTGAGCCTACAAAAAACTTCAGAACAACACCTGCAGCCAGTAAAATACCGATCAACAGGATATCCTGTATACCCAACCCCTTTTTCTCCTCTGTTGCTACCTCTCTCTTGTTCATTGTTGTTACGTTTTCCATGATGAATCCATCCTTTCTTTGAGCATTTTGCTCTGTGGTTTCAGGCCGGATGGCCTGAAGTGTTAATTGATCAGGCTGCCATCATGTTGGTTTGTGAAGAACTGCGTGCCGTTATATGTACAAATAAAAAAGTCTGTCCTCATAGTATTCCTACTATAAGGACAGACTAAGATATACTTGTCTGCGGTACCACCTTACTTGATTTGATCAACAAATCCTCTCTCACAAAAATGCCAACACATTTTCTGCCGGTAACGTCGGCCTACGTCTCGGGTACTCAGCTTACGCCTTTACCTCGCCCTCCATGGTCCATTTGCCATCTCGCATTTCCGCAGGATTCTCAGCTCCACCTGCTCTCTGTGGGTGCGTCTTATGGTTTGATCTCCACATCAACGGTTTCTTTATGATTGTAATGGATGATAACATGTATCATTTTAATTGTCAATAAAATTTATCTCATAAATCTTCGTTCGCCATTTTTACCATGTACCGCCTGGCCAAAGCCTTGAACCTTACTATGGGCACTCCTGCTATCTAACGCTTCCATCTTTTTGATCTTGCCTTCACAGGATGCACAGAACCTGCCCGAACGTATGTCAACACCACAGGCTTCACAATGTAAAAAAGCTACTGAATCAGGAGTAACCTCCAGACGTTCCTCTTTCAACATCTGTCGGATCTTTGCCTGGCTCACTCCGGTCGCCTCAGAAATCTCAGCTGCCGTCGCACCGTTATGGGCTTCAATATACAAACGCACCTTTCCATAATCATCATATTCCAGACTATGACACTCCGTACACTGATACTCACCGATTCCCTTATATACCAGATCACTGCCGCATACACTGCATTTCGTTGGTCTGCCATATGCGATATACCCCAAATCTCTTGCCATATCATCATCCCCTGTGAAAAGCACCATTTCTCGAACTTGAATTGAAAATTTAGCAGTTTCTTAATATCGACCCATTTATAGTTTAGCCCATTTATTCTGCTTCGTCAATGGCTTTGCCGATATCATTACGACAGTATTTATTCTCAAAATCAATCCATTTTGTTGCCTCATAGGCATTTTTTCTTGCTTCCTTCAGATCCCTTCCTTTTGCGGTAACACCCAGAACACGGCCTCCATTTGTCACAGCTTCACCATTTACTAGCTTTGTTCCGGCATGGAATACATAATAACCATCCTTTGTTGCAAAAGTATCCAGACCCTTGATTAAAAATCCCTTCTCATAATGCTCAGGATATCCGTCAGAAGCCAGTACAACACAAACTGCTGCATTATCCTCGAACTGTAAATTGATCTGATCCAGTGTACCGTCGATACATGCTTCCATCACCTCAATGATATCATTCTTCATCCTTGGAAGCACTACCTGTGCCTCAGGATCACCAAATCTTGCATTATACTCAAGTACCTTGGGGCCATCCTTTGTCAACATCAAACCAAAGAAAATAATTCCCCGAAATGTCCTTCCTTCCGCTGCCATCGCATCTACTGTCTTTTGGTATATATGTTCCTTACAAAACTGGTCAACCTCCTTGGTATAAAACGGGCTCGGCGAAAAGGTTCCCATGCCTCCCGTATTCAGACCCTGATCTCCATCCTTGGCCCTTTTATGATCCTGTGCAGACGTCATGATTTTGATAGTCTTCCCATCCACGTAGGATAATACGGAAACCTCACGACCTGTCATAAACTCCTCAATCACAATTCTATTTCCTGCTGATCCAAACTGCTTATCCTGCATGATTGTTTTCACACCTGCACGTGCCTCATCAAGTGTATTGCATATCAGTACCCCTTTACCCAAAGCCAATCCGTCAGCCTTGAGTACAATTGGCATCTTAGCCGTCTCCAGGTATGCTAATGCATCCTCAGGATTGTCAAAATTCGCATATTCAGCAGTTGGTATGTTGTATTTCTTCATCAGATCCTTTGAAAATGCCTTACTTCCCTCCAGGATCGCAGCGTTTTTCCTTGGGCCAAAGGTCCGAAAGCCTGCTGCTTCAAATGCATCAACAGCACCCGCTACAAGTGGATCATCCGGTCCTACAATGACAAGATCTATTTTTTTCTCTTTTGCATATGTAATTTGCTTTTCAAAATCCATAGCTCCAATCTCTGCACACTCTGCAATTGAAGCAATACCTGCATTGCCCGGTACACAATATAATTTACTCACCTTTGGACTTTTTGCTACACATGTGGCGATTGCGTGCTCTCTGCCGCCACCTCCGACAATCAATACCCTCATGACCTGTCTCCTCCATCATTCATTCTGCTATTTTATCGTAATGCCCTTTTGCCCGGCCTCTATCTGTCCTACGATATATGCCTTTTCAGAAGCTGCCTCTATTGCAGCAATTGCCTTGTCTACCTGGTCAGGTGATACTGCAAGCATCATACCGATGCCCATGTTATATGTATTATACATCATCTCTTCTGCTATATTACCTGTCTCCTGTAATAGCTTGAAGATCGGAAGTACCGGATAGGAATCCTTTTGAATCACTGCATGTACTCCATCCGGAAGCATTCTTGGAATATTCTCATAGAAGCCGCCTCCTGTAATATGAGAGCAGCCCTTAATCATAACGCCTGCTTTTTTTACACTACGCAATGCCTTTACATAGATTTTGGTTGGTGTCAGCAAGGCTTCACCAAGAGTCATACCAAGCGTATCCACATATCTTGCAAGATTTGACTTGTCCATGGAAAACACCTTGCGTACCAATGAAAAGCCATTGCTATGTACTCCCGAAGAAGCAATTCCGATCAGTGTGTCTCCAGGCTTAATTGAAGCACCTGTTATTAAATCCTTTTCATCCACAATACCCACCGAAAAACCAGCCAGATCATACTCATCCTCCGGATAAAAACCAGGCATTTCTGCTGTTTCTCCTCCAATCAATGCTGCATCTGATTGAATACAGCCCTCTGCTACTCCCTTTACGATCTTTGCGATCTTTTCCGGTTCATTTTTCCCGCAAGCGATGTAATCCAGAAAATAGAGCGGCTCTCCACCGGCGCAGGCAATATCATTCACACACATTGCTACACAGTCGATTCCGATTGTATCATGCTTGTCCAAAAGAAAAGCAAGCTTCAATTTTGTACCCACACCGTCAGTTCCTGATACCAGGGTGGGATTTTCCATATCCATAAACTTTTTCAATGAAAAAGCTCCCGAAAAGCCTCCCAGTCCTCCAAGCACCTCCGGACGCATCGTTTTCTTCACATGTTCCTTCATCAATTCTACTGCTTTATATCCTGCTTCAATATCTACTCCGGCACTTTTATAATCCATGTCTTCTCTCCTCTACTCTACATCTGTTTCAGATACTCTTTGTATCCGATCTCATCTAATTTTTCTGCTTTCTTCTCAACAGATTTTTTCAATCCCTCTGAATACTCTTTCAATCGCTCTAACAACGCACTATCTGAAACCGCCAGGATCTTTGCAGCAAGAATCCCTGCATTTGCTCCACCGTTAATAGCAACCGTTGCAACCGGAATCCCCGAGGGCATCTGAACGATTGAATAAAGCGAATCCCTTCCTCCAAGTGAAGTTGTATGCATTGGGATTCCTATCACCGGCATTGGAAAAATTGCTGCACACATTCCCGGAAGATGTGCTGCCATACCTGCACCTGCTATGATCACTTTAAAGCCCTTATTCTCTGCACTCTTTGCATATTCAAAAAAAACATCCGGTTCCCTGTGTGCTGAGATAATGGTCATCTCATACTCTACACCAAGCTGTTCCAATACATCCGCAGCCTTGCTCATGATGGGCATATCGGAATCACTGCCCATTACAATACCAACCTTTGCCATCTTTCTGCTCCTTTTCTCTCCTCATAATATGGTTTCTTTGCTTTTTACTCAACTGTCTTGATTTACCGTTCTATTTTACTAATTGCCACCGTATTCGTCAATGTTTTCCTAATGTTTATATCATCAGGCACCCGATTGGGCAGCATTAGAATCTTATAAGGGCTCATCGAGCATGATATTTAATTCTTTACAAAAATCCGGTACAAATCTTCCGTCTTGGATGATGCTGATTCTGGTTCCATCTGCTCTGATTGCAGTCAGACTGCCTAACTCCTCATATGGGATTGTGATATCAGTATGACATTGATCATAGGCCTTTGTCATATCTGTCTTACGCAATATTGACTTTTCATTGTCCTTTGCAATGATCTCTTTTCCATCCGGATTATAGACCCTTACTTCTTCACTATGACTGTAGCAGGTATCTCCTACTGCAAAATGCGGTCCTGTTTTCTCCGTAATTAATGTGGTTAATCGATCCTCGATCCCATACTTTTTTGCCATATGATAAGCCGTCGTATTGGTACCAATTGCAAATTCACCCATTGCAAGTGTTTCATGATGATATAAAATGTGATCCTTGATCATTTTTCGATTTTCTTCCCTGTCCTGATAATTCGTACAGTTATAATCCGTCACATAACCATCCAAAAAGGTCAGTTCCAGATTCTCATATCGAAGTTCCTCCAAGAAGGATTCCTGTACATGCAGCACTCCTGTTGTACCCTTGAGTACCGGAGTCGTAAATACCTCTCCTACCGGAATATTCACATCTGCCACACAATTCTCAAATATCGTTTCATGATCTGCATCCTTCAGTGGATGTAATGCAATGCTCAGATTCGTATGGTTCCCGTTCATTCCCTTGATTTCAACAGAAACAGCCGTATCCAACAAATCGATTAATCCCTGTTGCATTCTTTGGTAACGCTTGTAATCTAATGTGTTGACCGAAACGGTCGCACTAAATATGTCCTCATATTGTTCACCTATTTCAGGGATTGGGAAGGAAATAATCGTAAAACTGCGTTCCTCACCTCTGATATACTGATTGACAATCTCACCGGCTTTTGAGGAATAAATAACAGTATATTTCTGTTGTTGTCCTGTTAGCTTCAAGGCTGATTCTCTGGGCTCCGGTTTAAACGGAAGTTCTCCGAATGTCTCTATACAGGCAGGCCCTGCATGCAAGAAAGCCCATTCCTTATATTCTTCATAGACAGTTTTCAGAACACCAAGCTTTCTGTTGATCAGATCATGATCTAAATATAAGGCCTCATCCTCACTATGATCATACTCATATTGTTTATTCGCAATTGCACCATAATATCCAACCTTCAACTGACCCTTTTTATGAATGCTGTGTGTAGCAGCCCTGTAAATTGTAGGGCGCAGACCAAGTTTCTGAAAGTTACCGATCGCAGCACGTACCACCCTCTCAAATCCAAGACGATATCTGATATTGACAACCTTCTTCTTACTTAGGTCACGTCCACTGTTGACAAACCCCATCCTGTAACCCTCTGTATACACATCCGCCAGTTCCTGAACCTGTTCTTCACTCATTTGGTTAATATGCTTAGCTGTTTCCAACTCATTTTGAGAAATGTATTCTCCGAACATATATAAATAACGCATGTCGTCCAAATCCGCATGCATTATAATCTCTGCTGCGAAATCTCCATTGGGGTCTACCTGACTTCTGATTCTCTCTTTCATACAGATATCACAATTATCACTGATGAACCAATAAAGAACCTCTTGTATGCTTTTCGGATCAGGCAGTGAGTCTGATTCATTATAATTTTGTTCAAACATATTATAAATTTCAATGAACAGTTCCTGATAGATGGTCATGAAGTCAATCTGTTGTTCAAATGCTTCGGCAATCATACCTCTTAACTCGGTATACAGAAAAGACAGAGCATGTGCATACTCTCCCAACTGATTTTGTGCATAATCAGGGTTTGCATAACTCGTGTTATAATACTTAGGAAGAATGTCCTGATACAGATCCTGGTTGATCTTCTGCAGTTTCTCCAAGGAAAGCTTCTGATATGCTCCTGTGTCGATCATTTCATACGTTTCATGCAGTTGCAAAATAAAAGAAGCCACTTTTCTAAAATAAGATAGATAGGGCTCCCTTACGGTTTCTTCTGTAAGACATTGTTTGATTCTCATAATCGAAAGATCATATCGTTCCATTCCAAACTCCTTCATTCAGATAATTGCCTGTTTACTGCAGTCCGTATATCCCAATTACAATGATATAGGTCCATGCAAACACTGCCAGTCCATTTAAAATAACACCCATTCTCGGAAACAACATATAGGAATCATATTCCTTTGTGCTCATGAGTCCTGCAACAAAACCAAGCACTCCTGCTATCATACCAACCAAACCCGCACCACCCAGTCTGGCTGGTGTTGTTCCTCTGTTTGCAAAAGAAATCAGGATTGCAGCAATTAGTCCTATCATGGATGTTGCACCTAAAATAACAGATATAATCCCATTCTTGGAATGTTTTCTGGTTGTAAACATAAAGCTTTTTCTGGACATTGGCTATTTCACTCCATAGACTTCATAATACTGATCAATTGCCTGTTTTATTTCATCATCAATATAAATCTTTCCCTGATATGGACGATTATAAAGATGTTCTACTACTTCCTGCATTGTTACAATAGCACCTGTTTTGAATCCATACAGCTCCTGTATTTCCTGTAATGCACTCTTGTCTCCCTTTCCCTTTTCCATTCTGTTTAAGGATACCATGAGACCAAGGACCTTAATATCTCCCTGTGCCTTTAGGATCGGAAAGGTTTCCTCAATTGATTTTCCAGATGTGGTCACATCTTCTATGATCACTACACGATCACCATCCTTGATCAAAGAGCCCAGCAGGATGCCTGTATCTCCATGATCCTTTACTTCCTTGCGGTTGGAGCAATAACGTATCTCCTTCCCATACAGTCTGTCAAATGCCATTGTTGTAGCAACGCTTAAAGGAATGCCTTTATATGCAGGTCCGAACAGAATATCAAACTCATCACCATAGTGATCATGAATGGCTTTCGCATAATATTCACCCAATCGACTTAATTGTCTCCCGGTTACATAGGACCCCGCATTCATAAAAAAAGGTGACTTTCTGCCACTCTTTAAAGTAAATTCTCCAAATTTTAATACATTGGAGTCTACCATAAATTCTATAAATCCCTGTTTGTATTGTTCCATGTATTCAATCTCCTTTTCAGATCCCGGAGCAAAAGAGCAGTCCGGTAAAGATAAGTATATCATTCCCAAACTGCTCTTTCAATCCATTTTATAAATTTGTATAGCCCATGAGAGATTCATCAACTGCTTTTGCAGCAGCACGTCCCTCTGCAATCGCCCATACAACAAGAGACTGTCCTCTGTGCATATCGCCTGCTGTAAAGATACTTGTCACAGAGGTTTGATAGCCATTTTTAACTGTTTTCACATTTGTTCTTGCATTCAATTCCACATGAAAGGCGTCTGCCACATATGCTTCACTTCCAAGAAAGCCTGCTGCGATCAACACCAAATCTGCTTTCAATTCCTTCTCTGTTCCCACTACAGGCACCATATTGACCCGTCCGGTCTTCGGATCCTTCTTCGCTTCCAGGCTGACGATTCTAACTGCCTTTAGTTTTCCCTTTTGATCCTTGATAAATTCCTGCACTGTTGTCTGATAGATTCGTGGATCCGATCCATATTTCCAGATTGCTTCTTCCTGCCCATAATCTGTTTTAAGCACCTTGGGCCATTCTGGCCATGGATTTGTTTCCTGTCTGTTCTCAGAGGGTTTGGGCATCATCTCTAACTGTGTGACTGCAGCAGCTCCCAGTCTGATGCTGGTTCCCACACAATCATTTCCCGTATCTCCTCCTCCGATCACAATCACATGTTTTCCCTTGACCGATCCGAAGCTGTAGCTCTTAGCCTTAATAACCGATTCATCATCATAATCCGCATCCATCAGTTTCTTACTGACTTCCTTTAAATAATCAACTGCAAACAGAATCCCCCCTGCATCCCTGCCGGGTGCTGTGATGTCTCTCGGATTGGATGCCCCACAGCACAAAACTACTCGGTCAAACTCCTTTAATATATCTTGTGCCTTCTGGTCTCTTCCAACGTCTGTATTGCATGCAAACACAACACCTGCCTGTTCCATCAATGCAATCCTGCGTTCAATCACTCTCTTGTCTAATTTCATATTGGGAATGCCGTATCGCAGTAGACCACCCGGTCTGTCGCTTCTCTCAAAAACTGTTACAGAATGGCCGCGTCTGTTAAGTAGCTGTGCAGCTGCCAGTCCCGAAGGTCCACTGCCTACTATGGCAACCTTTTTTCCGGTACGGTTTTTGGGTGATTCTTCCTGTACCAGACCATGTTTGTATGCATATTCGATCACCATTCTCTCATTATCTCTGGTGGATACCGGTACTTCATATAGCCCACAGGTACAGGCTGCCTCACAAAGTGCAGGACATACACGAGAAGTAAATTCCGGAAAGCTGTGTGTCTTGCTGAGTCTGAAATATGCCTGCTCCCAGTTGCCCTGTGATACCAGATGATTGACCTCCGGTACCAGATTGTGGAGAGGACATCCCGATGCCATCCCTGCAATCATCATACCTGCCTGACAGAACGGTATACCGCAATCCATACATCTGGCTCCCTGTATGCTCTGTTCTTCCACGGATGGTGTCCCATGGAATTCCGTAAAACTCTTTATTCTCTCTGACGGTTCTGTTATCGTTCCCATTCCAAAGTCCTCCATTCCTTTATTTACTGCTTGTACTGATATAAAATGCCTCAATCTGAGCCTGTTCGTAATTCATTCCCTGTTCCTCCAGACGACTGGTCATATGAATCATTTTCTTGTAGTCCTCCGGTATAATCTTTTTAAATTTTGGTAAGTATTCATCAAAATGCTCCAATATCCGTTTTGCCTTTGTAGAGCCCGTGTACTGCAGGTGCTTCGATAACATTTCCTGTAATTCATTTTGATCATTTTTCGTATCCACGCTCTCCATCAGTACCATTTCCTTATTCAGGTTACGATACAGACAACTGTCTTCATCCAGCACATAAGCAATTCCACCACTCATCCCAGCCGCAAAATTCTTTCCTGTAGGTCCCAAAATACATGCTCGTCCACCTGTCATATACTCACATCCATGCTCTCCGACACCCTCAACTACAGCATATGCACCTGAATTTCTAACACAAAACCGCTCACCTGCCATACCTGCGATATATGCCTCACCTGATGTCGCCCCATACAGTGCTACATTTCCGATGATTATATTATCCTCTGCTTCATAGGCCGCGTTTTCAGGTGCTTTTACAATCAACTTACCACCCGACAGTCCCTTGCCAAAATAGTCATTGCTATCTCCTGTAAGTGACAACGTCAAGCCCCTGGGAATAAAAGCACCAAAACTCTGCCCACCTGCTCCTGTACAATTCACCCGAATTGTGTCTTCGCTCAGTCCTGTATGATGTTTTCTTGTAATCTGGGCACCAAGCAGGGTTCCGAAGGTTCTATCCGTATTGGATACAGCAACCTGCAGAGTCTTTTTAGTTCCATGTGCGATGGCTTCCTGAATGCCTTTGTCCTTGAGCAATACAGCTTCATCCTTTGTTTCCTCCAGTTTGAAGTCATAACGACATTCCTGATGAAAGGTACAATCTCTTACCTCTGTATCGACCAGAATTCTGTTCAAATCAATCTGTGCTTTTACACCTGTCTCATACTCCTGTTTTTTCAGCAGATCTGTCCTACCTACCAGTTCATTAACTGTCCTGACTCCCAGCATTGCCATATATTCTCTTAATTCGCGTGCAATAAAGAGCATAAAGTTCTCTACATATTCCGGCTTTCCGCAAAAACGCTTTCTAAGCTCCGGATTCTGTGTTGCAATTCCCATCGGACAGGTATCCAAATTGCATACCCTCATCATGACGCATCCGAGTGTAACAAGTGGAGCCGTTGCAAAACCAAATTCTTCTGCTCCAAGGATTGCAGCAATTGCCACATCTCTTCCACTCATCAATTTACCATCTGTTTCGATCACTACACGATTACGTAAACCATTTTGCAGTAGTGTTTGATGTGTCTCTGCAAGCCCCAGTTCCCAAGGCAGACCTGCATTATGGATCGAGCTTAAGGGGGCAGCTCCCGTACCTCCGTCATAACCTGAAATCAGAACCACCTCTGCTCCTGCTTTTGCCACACCTGCTGCAATTGTTCCGACTCCCGCCTCTGAAACAAGTTTGACCGAAATGCGAGCCTCTTTATTTGCGTTCTTCAGATCATAGATCAGCTGAGCCAGATCCTCAATGGAATAAATATCATGATGAGGCGGTGGTGAAATCAGACTGACGCCGGGTGTAGAATGTCTTGTTTTTGCAATCCACGGATACACCTTCTTTGCCGGAAGGTGCCCGCCTTCACCAGGTTTTGCACCTTGAGCCATTTTAATCTGTATTTCTCTGGCACTGACGAGATATCTGCTTGTAACACCAAATCTTCCACTTGCCACCTGTTTGATGGCTGAGCTTCTGTCATGCTTTGTTCCTGCAGATTCGAGGCGTTCATTACTCTCGCCACCTTCACCGCTGTTGGATTTGCCATGTAAGTGATTCATTGCAACTGCCAAAGCTTCATGTGCCTCTTCTGAAATCGATCCATAAGACATTGCTCCGGTCTTAAATCTCTGTACGATCGATTCTTCGCTTTCAACCTCTGACAACTCTATTCCTTCATCCGGGTAATTGAATGACATTAAACTACGCAAATATCCTGTTTCCTCTGCATTGACCATCTCGGTATATTTCTTAAATTTGTTGTAATCTCCCTCTTTTGTTGCCATTTGCAGCATATGGATCGTCTGTGGATTGTATCTGTGCTCTTCTCCCTGTGAACGCATTTTGTGCCGTCCTACTGAAGCAATGGTCAGATCAGATGACAGTCCCAATGGGTCAAAAGCTTTGGAATGCTGTTTGTCTGTCTGTTCTGCGATATCCTCCAATGAGATACCACCGATTCGGCTGACTGTTCCGGTAAAATAACGGTTGATCACCGTCTCGGAAATGCCAATCGCCTCAAACATCTTGCTGCCTTGATAGGACTGAATCGTAGAGATCCCCATCTTGGAAGCGATCTTAATAATTCCCTGCAATACTGCATGATCATAATCCTCTACAGCTGCATAGTAATCCTTGTTTAACAATCCCTCATCCACAAGCTGTGCAATGGATGCATGCGCCAGGTATGGATTGACCGCACTTGCACCAAAGCCAAGCAGGGTTGCAAAATGATGTACTTCTCTGGGTTCTCCTGATTCCAGAATCAGAGATAGTGCAGTACATTTTTTGGTTTGTACCAGATGCTTATGAACTGCTGCAACAGCAAGCAGTGATGGAATTGCAACATGGTTTTCATCAACCCCTCTGTCAGACAGGATCAGGATATTGGCTCCGTCTCTGTATGCCTTATCTACTTTTACAAACAAATGATCCAGCACACGCTCCATGGGAGTGCTCTTGTAATACAGAGTCGATACCTTCTCTACACGGAATCCCTTTTTCTCCATATGATCCATCTTTAACAGATCCAGATCCGTTAAGATCGGATTCTCAATCTTTAACATGTGGCAGTTTTCCGGCTTTTCTGAGAGCAGATTGCCATTCTTTCCAACATACACTGTCGTTGAAGTTACAATCTTTTCTCTAACTGCATCAATTGGCGGATTGGTAACCTGTGCAAATAATTGTTTGAAATAATAAAATAACGGTTGGTACTCTTTTGAAAGTACTGCAATTGGCGTGTCGATTCCCATTGCCCCGATATGCTCAGTACCCTTCAATGCCATATTACAGATTTCTTCCTTATAATCCTCATAGGTATAACCAAACGCTTTTTGCAAACGCATCAGTTCAGTCTTTTGGAAGGAAGGAATCCTAATATTTGGTATCCTGATCTCCTTTAGCGTCAGCAGATTACTGTCCAACCACTCTCCATAAGGCTCCTTCTTAGCATATCTTTCTTTGATTTCTTCATCGGACATGACCTTTCCCGTAACAGTATCTACGAGCAGCATCTTTCCGGGATGCAGACGTTCCTTTTTTAATATATGTGCTTCATCAAGTTCCAGTACTCCTACCTCAGAGGACAGAATCAGTCTGTCATCATCCATGATATAGTAACGTGATGGGCGTAGACCGTTTCGGTCAAGAATGGCACCCATCAGATCTCCGTCTGAAAAAACAACAGATGCAGGCCCATCCCAAGGCTCCATCATTGTTGCATAATATTGATAAAAATCTCGTCCTTCCTGTGAAATCGTATCATTGTGTGCCCATGGCTCCGGAATCAGGATCATGGCTGCCAGTGGCAACTCCATACCACCCATCATCAGAAACTCCAGTGTGTTATCTAACATCGCAGAATCCGAACCCTCTTTGGGGATGACCGGCAGTACCTTTGTCATGTCCTCTGTCGAAAACAGATTGGTAAACATCGTCTCCTCACGGGCTAACATCTTGTCCACATTGCCTTTAATGGTGTTGATCTCACCGTTATGTACTAACATCCTATTGGGATGTGCACGATCCCAGCTGGGATTGGTATTGGTGGAAAATCTGGAATGTACGGTTGCAATTGCAGATTCATATGCTTCATCCTGTAGATCCGCAAAGAAGGTACGCAGCTGTCCTACCAGAAACATCCCTTTGTATACGATTGTCCTACAGGATAAGGATGGTACATAGGTATTATCATTACTCTGCTCAAACACCCTTCTTGCAACATACAGTTTACGATCAAAATCCAGATCTGTTTTCGTGTTTACAGGTCTCTTGATAAATGCCTGATAAATATGTGGCATACTGTCCAGGGCTTTCTGGCCGAGTACAGACGGATGTGTAGGAACCTCTCTCCAGCCTAAGAATTCCAGATCTTCCTTTTCCACAATGACCTCAAACATTTTCTTTGCCTGACTGCATTTCAGTTCATTTTGAGGAAAAAAGAACATTCCGATGCCATATTCACGTTCTTTGCCAAGCAGGATTCCTTCCCTTTTACAAGCCTGTAAAAAGAAACGATGAGAGATCTGTGTCAGAATCCCGACACCGTCACCCGTCTGTCCTTCGGCATCCTTTCCGGCACGGTGCTCCAGATTTTCTACAATTTTTAAAGCATCATCTACGATCTGATGACTCTTGATACCTTTGATATTGACTATAGCACCGATTCCACAGTTATCATGTTCGAATGATGCCTGATATAAACTGTTTTTTTGTTGGCTTTCGCTCATGGCTGTTCCTCCTTTTCATACAATAGTGCAGCCCTGATCAGTCCGATGAACAAGGGATGTGGCATATCCGGTCTCGATTTAAGTTCAGGATGTGCCTGTGTTCCAAGATAAAACGGATGTTCCTTCAGTTCTATCATCTCTACAATCCTTTTGTCAGGTGAAATTCCCGAAAGAATCATTCCATGTTCCTGCAATGCTTCACGATAATCATTATTCACCTCATATCTATGACGATGTCTTTCTGATATTTCCTTTTGACCGTATAGGTCAATTGCCTTTGTATGTTCCTGTAGTACACATGGATAGGCTCCCAGTCTCATTGTACCACCTAGATTTACAACACCGTTTTGCTCAGGAAGCAATGTGATGACCGGATTTGTTGTATCTGGATATAATTCTGAACTTCCTGCATCTGCAAGTCCCAAGACATTTCTGGCAAACTCTACAATGGCTAACTGCATTCCCAGGCATAGTCCCAGATATGGGATCTGTTTGGTTCTTGCATACTGTGCGGCTAAGATCATACCCTCAGTACCTCTGAATCCGAATCCTCCGGGTATGATAATCCCATCTACATCATGTAGATATTCTCCAAGATTATCGGGATTTAATTCTTCTGCATTGACCCAACGGATATTAACTTCAGCTTCATTTGCAATTCCTCCGTGACGCAGTGCCTCTGCCACACTCAAATAAGCATCATGTAATGCAACATATTTTCCAACCAAAGCGATGGTGACTATTTCCTTAGGATGATAGAATACCTCTACCATCTGACGCCACTTGGACAGATCCGGCTGTGGACATGGAATCCTGAGGCATTCACAGACAGCCCCTGCCAGATTTTCCTCCTCCATCATCAGCGGAACCTCGTAGAGTGATTTTGCATCCAGATTCTGTAACACGTGTTCTTTTTTGAGATTACAGAATAATGCGATCTTTTCGCGGATGGAATCCTCCAGTGGATAATCAGATCGGCACACCAGAATGTCAGGCCAGATCCCCATGCTCTGCAGACTCTTAACACTCATCTGTGTAGGTTTTGTTTTGATTTCTCCCGATGCCTTGAGATAAGGGATGAGAGTAACCTGTATCATAATGGCATTTTTTCTGCCCACCTCAGCCTGAAACTGTCTGATTGCTTCCAAGAATGGCTGACTTTCGATATCCCCGACTGTACCTCCTATTTCTATGATGGATATCGTTTCTTCTTCCTCGCTCTTAGCACGATAGAAATGGGCCTTGATTTCATTTGTAATATGCGGAATGACCTGTACTGTTCCACCACCGTAATCTCCATGGCGTTCTTTATTGATAACAGACCAGTAAATCTTGCCTGTCGTAACATTCGAGTTCTGATCCAGATTCTCATTGATAAAACGTTCATAATGCCCCAGATCCAAGTCTGTTTCTGTTCCGTCGTCTGTCACAAAAACCTCTCCATGTTGAATGGGATTCATCGTCCCAGGATCGATATTGATGTACGGATCAAATTTCTGCATGGTTACATGATAGCCTCTTGCTTTTAACAATCTGCCAAGCGATGCAGCAGTGATTCCCTTTCCAAGGCCTGATACCACACCACCGGTTACAAATACATACTTAACCATCTCAATCTCCCTTTCTAAGTCCTTTCCCCGAATTACTATGCTTCAATTGTCTTTGGAGTCAGACTCCACTGGCGCCATAGTTAGATAATACCCTTGCAGAAGGATCATTGACATTACATCCCTCCCACTCCTTGTTGGGCATCCAGAAGTCCTTGATCATTTCTGCCTGTCCCGGATAGAAGGATTCAAAAATATCACGATACAGCAATGATTCCTTAGTAAAAGGTACTGCATAGGAATACTTTTTACAGCCCTCTGTAAAGGCTTCCTCGCTATAGGTCTCCTCTGCATATGCTTTGATATCATCTACCAGAGAATGTCCGACTGCATCCGAAAAAGCAGCCTTCTCGCGCATCAAAATATCATATGGAAGATAATCTCCCTCGAATGCATGACGCAGCAGATATTTTCCTTTTCCGTAAGTATTCATCTTCTTGGCAGGGTCAATACTCATAACATACTGTACAAAATCCAGATCTCCAAAAGGGACTCTTGCCTCGATGGAGTTTACGGAGATACAACGGTCTGCACGCAGGACATCATACATATGAAGCTCTCTGATTCTCTTTTCTGCTTCCCTCTGAAAACTCCCTGCATCCGGTGCATAATCTGTATATTTATATCCAAACAGTTCATCACTGATCTCACCGGTCATCAACACTCTGATGTCTGTCTGTTCATGAATTGCCTTGCATACCAGATACATTCCGACACTTGCACGTATTGTTGTAATATCATAGGTTCCAAGTATATGAATGACCTCTGGCAAAGTCTCTAAAACATCCTCTCTGGTGATGATGACCTCTGTATGGTCACTGTGTATATATTCTGCTACTTCCTTCGCATACTTCAGATCGATCGCATCGGTCTTCATACCAATGGCAAAGGTACGGATCGGCTTTCCAAGCAGTTTTGCCGATACTGCACATACAAGAGAGCTGTCAAGACCGCCACTCAGTAAAAATCCAAGAGGTGCATCTGCGTCCAGTCGCTTTTCTATACCGCTTACCAGTTTGTCATGGATTTTCTTGCAAATTGTCTCAACATCATCGTTACAGACCTTTTTAACCTCTGCAATGTCACGATAACAGATGAATTCTCCATCTACGTAATAATGACCCGGAGGAAACGGCTCTATCCTCTCAACCAGACCCACCAGATTCTTTGCTTCGCTGGCAAATACGATCTCCTTTGCAGCTGTATAGCCATAATACAGTGGTCTGATTCCAATCGGATCTCTGGCTGCAATCAGAGTCTTTTTCTTGGCATCATAAATAATACACGCATACTCCGCATCCAGCCTTGCAAACATTTCAACACCATACTCCTCATACATCGGAAGTAGGATCTCACAATCAGATTCACTGACAAATGTGTACTTTTTTGCAAGTTCCTCCTTGATTGGTCTGAACCCATAAATCTCGCCGTTGCAGACCACCATACTTTCCCGGTACACAAATGGCTGCATTCCGTTTTCTGAAAGCCCCATAATGGATAATCTCTCAAATCCCAACATGCCTCCTTCAAAAGAAACGATTCTCTGCATATCCGGTCCTCTTGAAATAGTCCTGTCGAAGTATTGTTTTAATTCTTCCTTTGTTAAACTCTTGCCTAAATATCCCATAATTGAACACATGAGCAGGCACCTCCTTCTATTTTCTGTACATTAAGCATTAATGGTAGAAACACAGACGGTCAATTCCTCGAGTACATCCAGCAACACACGCACTGTATCAAGTGAAGTAAACATCGTGATATTATTTTCTGTAGCACAGCGTCTGATTGCAACGCCGTCTTCGTAATGAACACCGGACAGAATCGCACGTGTATTGATGACATAGCTGACATATCCTGCCCGGATGGAATTGAGTATCTCCTCACTTCCTTCACTCAGTTTGCGCCGAACCCTTGTACGAATTCCATGTAGCTTCAGAAAATCAGCTGTTCCAATCGTGGCCTCAATGTTAAATCCCATTTCATAAAATCGTCTGATCAGTGGTAGGGCTTCTTCCTTGTCTTCATCTGCAAGTGTTACCATAACAGTTCCATAATTCTGCAGCTTGATACCGGATGCAATCAATGCCTTGTACATGGCACGATGCAGCTTGGTATCATAACCAATTGCTTCACCTGTAGACTTCATCTCAGGTGAAAGATAAGCATCCATACCCTTCAACTTTAGGAATGAAAATGCAGGAGCCTTGACATACCAACGCTTTTTCTCCTCCTGATACAAAGTAAAGAAACCTTGCTCTTTCAAACTGATCCCTAAAATAACAAGTGTTGCTATATCAGCCAGAGGATACCCTGTTGCCTTTGACAGAAATGGCACTGTCCTGGAGGAACGCGGGTTGACTTCAATGATATATACATCCTCATGTTCATCTACAATAAACTGTATATTGTATAGACCGATAATACCGATTGCAAGTCCAAGTGTCTTTGTATACCTGAGAATCGTACCCTTCACCTTGTCCGAAATGCTAAAGGGTGGATATACACTAATGGAATCACCAGAATGTACACCGGTTCTCTCTACTAACTCCATGATTCCGGGAACAAACACGTCCCTGCCGTCACAGATGGCATCAACCTCCACTTCTTTGCCTCTGATATAACGATCAATCAAAACCGGTTGATCCTCATCTACCTCAACAGCATTCTTCAGATAATGACGCATATCACTTTCCTTGGAAACGATCTGCATGGCACGTCCACCAAGTACAAAGCTTGGACGAACCAACACCGGATATCCGATCTCACCCGCTACCCTGACTCCATCTTCAACGTTTGTAACTGCACGTCCTTGCGGTCTGGGTATGTTCTGTTCAAGCAACAACTGTTCAAATGAATCCCTGTTCTCTGCCTTCTCAATGGCATCACAATCCGTTCCGATCAGCTTCACACCGTATTCCTTAAGCGGTCCTGCCAGGTTGACTGCTGTCTGGCCTCCGAGAGATGCAATCACACCCTCCGGCTGTTCCAGTTCTATGATATTCATAACGTCCTCTACACACAGCGGTTCAAAATAAAGCTTATCTGAGGTTGTATAATCTGTTGAAACAGTCTCCGGATTATTATTGATAATAATAGCTTCATAGCCAGCCTGCTTAATCGTTCTGACAGCATGAACCGTAGAATAATCAAATTCCACACCCTGACCGATTCGAATGGGTCCCGAGCCAAGCACAATGATCTTCTTTTGTGTCGATACGATTGATTCATTTTCTTCCTCATAGGTAGAATAGAAATAAGGAATATAACTCTCAAACTCCGAGGCACAGGTATCGATCATTTTATACACCGGGAAGATCTCATATTTCCTTCTGAGATCAAAGACCTCATGTGGTGTCATCTGCCATAAAGCTGCAATCTCCTGATCTGCAAAGCCCATCTTCTTTGCCTGATATAACACCTGTGTATTTCCAATGGATTGCTGTAACAGCTTTTCCATCTCGACAATATGAATGATCTTATGTAGGAAAATCATGTCTATTTCCGTAACGTCCGCTATTTTTTTAATATCTTCGTTTCTTCTGAACAATTCTGCAATGGCATAAATACGATCATCTGTCCCGTTCTTAATATAGGAATACATATCACCCGTTGTCATTGCGTCAAATTTACTATGATGAAGATGATATACCCCTATTTCCAGCGATCTGACTGCTTTTAACAAACTCTCCTCCAAAGTCCTCCCGACACTCATGACCTCTCCCGTTGCCTTCATCTGAGTACCCAGAGTATTCTGTGCATCTGCAAATTTATCAAACGGAAACCTTGGCATTTTCGTCACAACATAATCCAGTGCCGGCTCAAAGGATGCCAGTGTATTTGCAAGCTGAATCTCGTCCAGATTCATACCTACACTGATCTTTGCAGATACTCTTGCGATTGGATAGCCACTCGCCTTAGAGGCAAGTGCTGAGGAACGTGACACCCTTGGATTGACCTCAATCAGATAGTATTGGAACGATTTCGGATCCAGAGCAAACTGTACATTACATCCGCCTCTGATCCGAAGTGCTCTGATCATCTTCAATGCACTGTCACGTAACATATGATATTCTTTATTGGTCAGTGTCTGCGACGGGCATACTACGATAGAATCTCCTGTATGTATTCCAACAGGATCCAGATTTTCCATATTGCAGATCGTAATTGCTGTGTCATTCGCATCTCTCATAACCTCATATTCTATTTCCTTATAACCTTTTACACTCTTTTCAATCAACACCTGATGTACCGGTGACAGCTGCAGTGCATTTTTGATCAATGAAAGTAATTCTCTCTCATCTTCTGCAAATCCACCGCCTGTACCTCCCAGAGTGAAAGCAGGACGGATCACAACTGGATATCCGATTTGTTGTGCAGCTCTCATAGCTTCCTCTTTCGCCTCTGCGATCAGTGATGGTAACACCGGTTCTCCCAAGCTTTCACACAGTTCCTTGAACAGTTCTCTGTCCTCAGCCTGTTCTATGGAATGGCTGTCCGTTCCGAGCAGTTCTACATTACATTCCTTAAGAATATTTTTCTTTTCCAGCTGTATCGCCAGATTTAATCCTGTCTGTCCACCGATTCCGGGCAATATCGCATCAGGACGCTCTTTTCGGATGATGCGGGCTATGAATTCCAGTGTCAGCGGCTCCATGTATACCTGATCTGCAATGGTGGTATCTGTCATAATCGTAGCAGGATTTGAATTGCAGAGTATGACCTCGTATCCTTCCTCCTTCAATGCCAGACATGCCTGTGTTCCCGCATAATCAAACTCTGCAGCCTGACCGATCACGATCGGCCCTGATCCAATGACCAGTATTCTCTTTAGATCTGTTCTCTTAGGCATGCTGTTTTACCTCCTTCATCATCTCGATTAAATGGTCAAACAGATATGCACTGTCCTGCGGTCCGGGAGCACTCTCCGGATGATACTGGACACTGAATGTATGATCCTTACCCGAACGAAGCCCTTCGATCGTATGATCCAAAAGATTCATATGTGTCACCGTCAGTTCTGTGTCTGTAAGGCTGTTGGCATCCACCGCGTAAGAATGGTTCTGAGATGTAATCTCCACCTTTCCTGTCAGCAGATTTTTCACCGGATGATTACCACCTCTGTGTCCGAATTTCAGTTTATAAGTTTTTGCTCCATACGCCAATGCGATGATCTGATGTCCCAGACAGATTCCAAGCATCGGATATCTCCCCTTAATGGTTCTGACCGTCTGAATCACTGGTTCTGCATCCGTCGGATCTCCGGGTCCGTTAGAAATCAGAAGGCCGTCCGGATGCAATGCCTCGATCTGTTCTGCCGGCATATTCCAAGGAACAACTGTTACCCGGCAATCACGTTCACATAAGCTTCTTAGGATGTTTAATTTCATGCCACAGTCAATTGCCACCACATGATATGCTGCATCCTCACCTCCCATGGTAAAGGTCTGTCTGCTGCTAACTCTGCTCACACCGTCATGTGGCAGTTCCCATTCCTTTAAAACCCTGAGTCCTTCCTCTCTTGTAACCTCCACGTTAGTGATCAAAGCCTTACAGCTTCCGTAATTACGAATACTCCTAGCCAATTTTCTGGTATCTACTCCCCAGATCCCTACCACCCCATATTGCTTCATGATCTCCTCTAATGTATGTGTCCCTCTGAAATTAGAAGGCTCATCATTGTATTCTCTGACGACCAGCCCTCCAATGGTGGGGGTATTGGTTTCATTATCATCATCATTCATTCCGTAATTACCGATCAACGGATACGTCATGACAACAGCCTGATCTGTATAGGACGAATCTGACAAAATTTCCTGATAACCCACCATAGAAGTATTAAATACAAGCTCGACCTTCTTCTCTCCGACTGCTCCAAATGCATAGCCCAAATACTCTGATCCATCCTCTAATATCAATTTCTGATCAAACTGTTTCATCATATGGCACCTCCATAGGATAAACCTGATCAAAGCAGGCTTTGCATAACGGCAGCGAACCTGTCATTTCCTGCAGGTCATTCAGTTGCATATAGCCTAATGAATCTGCTCCAATCCTCTTACAGATCTCATCTGCTGTATAAGAATTGGCGATCAGTTGTGAATTATCCGGTACATCCGTTCCATAGAAGCAAGGGTACAGAAACGGAGGAGAACTGATTCTGACATGTACCTCTTTTGCTCCTGCATTACGCAGCATAGTGATCAGATTGGCAATTGTGGTTCCACGTACGATGGAATCATCTATGAGAATCAGCCGCTTACCTCTGACCACACTCTCTAGTACACTCAATTTAATATGTACCGCTGATTCACGTTCCTCTTGAGATGGTTTGATAAATGTCCTGCCTACATAACTGTTCTTTTGAAATGCCAAGGCAAACGAAATTCCTGACTGTCTGGAATAACCTGCTGCTGCAGTCAGACCCGAGTCCGGTACACCGGTTACCAGATCGGCTTCTACCGGATATCTCTTTGCAAGTGCTTCTCCACCTCTGATTCGTGCATCATATACGTTAATTCCATCAATATTGGAATCCTGTCTTGCGAAATATATGTATTCAAAAATGCAGTGAGCATGTTTTTTACCACATAAGCTTTCATCTGACTCAATTCCATCCTCTGTAATCGTGATGATCTCTCCGGGCTTAATGTCTCTGACAAATTCGGCATCAACCGCAGATAATGCACAACTCTCGGAGGCTAAGATATAACTTCGTCCTCTCCTGCCGAGACAGAGTGGTTTGAGTCCCAACGGATCCCTGACACCCACAAGCTTTCTCGGACTCATGATTAATAAAGCATATCCTCCTCTGATCTGCTCTGCTGTCCTCAATACTGCTTCCTCAACAGATGTCGTTTTTGCCCGTTCTCTGGCAATCTGATAGGCAATCACTTCCGAATCTGTTGTTCCTCTGAAAATCGCTCCATTCTTCTGCAGTTCTTTTCTCAGAGATGCCGCATTGACAATATTTCCGTTATGTGCCAATGCAAGTGTTCCCTTGAGATAATTTAAGACTAATGGCTGTGCATTTTCAACGCAGCTGGAACCGGTAGTGGAATATCTGACATGACCGATTCCAATGTTTCCCTGTAGACTCTCCAAAACCTCTTGGTGAAACACTTCATTGACCAGTCCCATTGCCTTATGATAGCAGATGTTTCCTGCCGGTCCTGCCGTATTGCAGACAGCGATACCCGCTGATTCCTGCCCTCTGTGCTGTAATGACAACAGTCCATAATAAATTGCATGTTCTGCTCTCATACCCACAGGCTCCCAGATTCCGAACACTCCACATTCTTCTTTTGGTTTGTCAGCAAATGAAATCATTTCCAAGCCTCCTTATTTGGTTACCCGTAAATCACAAAAAAGGCACTTTGGACATTGTCCAAAGCGCCTTCGCTCTCTTAAAGAAATAATATAATCCTTTTTTATAAACCTGTCAACTCCTAAATTGATATAGCCTGTTCCAGATCCGCCTTCATGTCTAGTACAGCCTGTCTGGATGCTTCTTCATAGTGTTCCTCACCATAAGCTGCATACTGTTCACTTCGATATGCTGCTATGATTCCTCTGGAGGAATTCACGATCGCACCCAATCCATCCTGATTAAAGAAGTGAGCAAGATCCTTTCCTTTTCCACCCTGTGCTCCATAGCCCGGCACCAGTATATATGTCCTTGGCATCAATTTACGAAGTGTCTTTCCCATCTGTGGATAGGTTGCCCCGACCACAGCTCCGATATAGCTGTATGGATACCGTTCACTCATACATTGTTCGCCCCACTCAGCAATTTTCATTCCGACATTTTCATATAACGGTCTGTGGTTTTCTTCAAAGCATTGATCCTGAAACTCACCGCTGCTCGGATTAGAGGTTTTTGCAAGAATGAAAATTCCCTTATTCTCCTCTTTGCAGACCTTCAGGAATGGATTGATTCCATCTGAGCCAAGATAAGGATTAACGGTCGCAAAATCCTCATTGAAAGCGGCGATTTTCTTTGTTCCGACCTCCACCTTGCCAAGGTGTGCAACTGCATAGGCTGCCGAAGTCGAACCAATATCTCCTCGCTTAACATCCCCAATTACAACCAACCCCTTTTCCTTGCAGTACTTAACCGTCTTGTCAAAGGCAACGATACCCGGAACACCAAACTGCTCATACATGGCAATCTGGGGCTTTACAGCAGGGATCAGATCATAAACTGCATCTATAATGCCCTGATTGAATCGCCAGATGGCTTCTGCTGCACCCTCCAGCGTCTCTCCATATGCCTCAAATGCCTGACATAAAATATGCGTCGGTATGTAGGAAAGCATGGGATCCAGCCCAACTACAATCGGCGCATTCTTTTTCTGAATCTGTTCAATTAATTGATTGATCATCTTGTCCCTCCGTGTTTTGTAATATAGTATCATATATTCATAAATATGCAAGTACTTTTTTCATTCCGCAAAGGAAGGAAATGCAAACCTCACATTTCCTTCTCTCCGTCCATCTTACATATTAGATCCGCAAAACTTCCCTCTATACGGATACTGTGGCTTTTTCTTCCACATATTTTTTAATATTAAATGCATTGGTATACTTATTAACCATATCACCATCTACAATGACCAGCGTAGGTGCCTGCATCACTCTGTAACGCGTTGCAAGTTCGATATTCTCCTCAGCATCAATAATGACATATTTTTCATTTCTGAGGTATTCCTTTGCCAGCTTGCAATTCGGACAAGTCTTTGTAACGAATAAATATTTCACATGATCCATCGGTGCAATCTCAACAACCGGTTCTTCTACATTTTCAGCAAGTGATGTAATCTTTACGATACTGCTGGTGGGGCGTTTCAGACTGGAATTGTCAATATCATACACAACACGGTTTTTATATTCCTGTAGCTTACCATCATTCCAGTTCTGCACCGGGCGATAGTATCCTGTTATACGACTGTAAACCTCTGTTGCATTTCCACAGTGCGGACATACCTTCTGCTCACCTGCCAGATAACCATGCTCCTTACATACTGAATAGGTCGGTGACAATGTGTAATAAGGAAGTTTATAGTTCTCTGAGATCTTTTTCACTAAAGCTGCTGCTGCCTTCCAATCAGGAAGCTTCTCTCCAAGGAATGCATGGAATACAGTTCCTGAGGTATATAATGTCTGCAGATCATCCTGAATGTCCAGTGCATCAAATATATCAGCAGTATAATCAACCGGCAGATGTGAACTGTTCGTATAATATGGTGTATCTCCCTGACTACCTGCAGTTCTGATATTCGGCCAACGCTTCTTGTCATGCTTAGCAAGACGATAGGTTGTACTCTCAGCCGGAGTAGCTTCCAGATTATAAAGATCTCCGTACTGCTCCTGATAATCAGACAGACGATTTCTCATATGATTCAGGACTTCCTTTGTGAATTCCTGTGTTCTCTTATCTGTCATATCTGCACGCAACCAATTTGCATTCAGACCAACCTCATTCATACCAATCAAGCCGATCGTTGAAAAATGATTGTCAAAATTGCCAAGATAACGCTTTGTATATGGATATAAGCCTTCATCCAGCAGTTTTGAAATAACACCACGTTTCACCTTCAAACTACGTGCTGAGATGTCCATCATTCTGTTCAGACGTTTATAAAAATCATCCTTATTTGCAGACAAATACGCAATACGTGGCATATTGATCGTTACAACACCTACAGATCCTGTGCTTTCACCTGATCCAAAGAAACCACCTGTTTTCTTTCTCAGTTCACGCAGATCCAGTCTCAATCTACAACACATACTTCTGACATCACTTGGTTCCATATCACTGTTGATATAATTTGAGAAATATGGAGTACCATATTTGGAAGTCATTTCAAATAATAAACGGTTATTTTCTGTATCGGACCAGTCAAAGTCCTTTGTAATGGAGTATGTCGGAATCGGATACTGGAATCCGCGACCATTCGCATCTCCTTCAATCATGGTCTCAATAAAAGCTTTATTGACCATATCCATTTCCTGTTTGCAGTCTTTATATTGAAAGTCCATTTCCCTGCCGCCTACCACTGCAGGCAGATCAGCCAGGTCATTCGGAACTGTCCAGTCCAATGTGATGTTAGAGAAAGGTGCCTGAGTCCCCCATCTGCTGGGAGTGTTCACGCCATAGATAAACGCCTCGATGCACTTTTTGACATCTTTATAAGTAAGATGATCAACCTTAACAAACGGTGCAAGATAGGTATCAAAGGAGGAAAATGCCTGTGCACCTGCCCACTCATTCTGCATGATACCTAAGAAATTAACCATTTGATTGCACAACACGGAAAGATGAGCTGCCGGGGCGGATGTGATCTTGCCTCTGATCCCGCCAAGGCCTTCCATGATCAGTTGTTTGAGAGACCAGCCTGCACAATAGCCTGTCAGCATAGACAAATCATGAATATGTATATCTGCATTGCGATGAGCCTCTCCAATCTCCTGGTCATAAATCTCTGACAACCAGTAGTTTGCGGTTACCGCACCAGAATTGCTTAAAATCAGACCTCCGACTGAATAGGTTACTGTGGAATTCTCCTTTACTCTCCAGTCTTCAACCTTGACATAACTGTTGACAACATCTTTGTAATCCAGGATGGTGGACTTCATATTGCGGATTTTTTCTCTTTGCTTGCGATACAGAATATAAGCCTTTGCCACATCTGTATAACCTGCCTGTTCCAAGACTGTTTCAACACTGTCCTGTATATCCTCTACATGGATACGATCTTCTTTCATTTTCGGCTGAAAATCAGAAGTAACACGAAGTGCCAGCAAATCAATAATATCATTATTGTACTGTTTCTCACAGGCAACAAATGCTTTCATGATTGCATCGTTGATTTTTGATAAATTGAAGTCTGTAACTTCCCCATCTCTTTTGATTACACTAAACATCCCTCTACTCCCTTCCCATGTTGGTCCAGAAATCTATTCTTTTGTTTACATAAATATTGTAAAACCAACTAGGAAAATTATAACATTGAGTTTTTCAAAAGTCAATAGAAAAACACTAGATATTATGCCGACTTTTTGCATTCAACACAATATCTAGTGTTTTTTAATTTTGCTCATTTCATCTTGTTTTTAGAAACTCATACTCTCTCAGAGCCTTGGCATCATCAGGATAAACCTTTAGATATTCCTCCATCAACACAGCTGCCTTTTTAAAATCATTTAAATATTCATATGCTACGATCTCATTATATTTCAAAATCTGCTGGATATTGTTTCCATCAATACTCATTCCCTTTTCAAAGGCCTCCAGTGCACCTGCATAATCATCGGTTTTCAATTTACACAATCCGAGTTGATTCCAGACCTCTGCAGACTCATGTTTATCAAGGAAACTGACATACAGTGAAGCCGCATAGTTGATGTCACCCAACGCCTCATACGTCTTTCCAAGAAACAACACTCTCTCCTCATCGTTGTCAGAACCTCCCGCTTTTTCAAAGCTGTTTCTGGCATCCTCGAATTGACCGAGATAGTAATAAAACTTGCCCTGCTGATAGATACTCATTTTCGTATCACCTTCCAGAGCCTTACGCAGATAAACCTCACCTTCGCTCTTGTAGTCCTCATCCAGCAATGCCTCATTAATCCGGATATACAGATCATAATCCTTTGGAGTAATGCTGATCGCCTGATCAAAATCCTTGATGGCATCATCATGCTGTCCGTTCCTCAGTGCAATTGACCCCCTCAGGAAATAAGCCTGTGCATTTTTTTCATCCAACTCAATAATCGCAGAATAGGTATTGTATGCTCCCTCAAGATTGCCATTTTTATACTCGGCAATCGCCAGATAATATGAGATGTCATATTCCATATCTCCCACCATACCGTTAGACTGTGAAAGTGCATTTTCAAAGGCTGCAATGGAATCATCGTATCTTGCCATGGCAAGATAGGCAATTCCCTGTCCACGGTAAGCCTGTTGGGCATTCTCACCTTTTTCCAATGCTGTTTCAAAATTCTGCTCTGCTACTTCGTATTCAAGATTCTGTAGTGCTGCCATTCCGGTACCGACCCAGGTATCCGTCCGTGTGGAACACGCAGTCAGTGTCATGGCTGAGATGATCAGCCCGATCACATAGTACTTTTTTTTCATTTGCAAACTCTCCCAAGGTCAGATCAGTTACATTGATTCTGGAATTCCTTCCATATTTCTGCATGCAGATCCTCTGCCTCTTTGCTGACGTTTTGGATGATCTCGCCCGAGGTAACACTGTCAGGTACAATCAGTGAATCCTTCCTATCTTCTGAAATGTACTCCTCTGCTGCCTTCGTTGTACAGTAATACCCGATAAACTCAAAGCATTTTGCCGATACCTCTGGTTTTAAAATGTAATTCAAAAAAGCATGTGCTGCCTCTGCATTAGGTGCTTTTGACGGAACAAATCCCGCCATTATACCAAAGCCAAGTCCCTCCTTCGGATAAGCAACAGACAACTCCGGATTGGCATCAAGTGCTGTATTGACCTGTGAGGTATACATGAATGCAGCATTAACCTCTCCGCTCAATATATAATCCTGTGTGTTGCTATCACTGATCAGTCGAATATTGGGCGCCAGTTCAAACAGTTTGTCTCCTGCGGCTTGAATCTTGGTTAAGTCCTCTGTATTAAAGGATTCACCCAGTGTCTTCAATGCCATACCATCTATCACCCTGTAATTCCCTATAATTGCCACATTATTCTTTAATGCAGGATTCCATAGATCTTCATATGAGGTAATCTCAAACCCAACTGCCTCCTTATCATACACGATCAGAGGTATTCCTGCACCATAAGGCACTGTATATTCATTGGTCTCATCATAGAAAAAGCCCTGATACAGAGGATTAATCCCAGAGAAGTTCGGAATCTGACTTTGATCAAGCTTCTGTGCCAATCCCTCTTGAATCACAAGATCAATGATATAATCATCTGCAATGACCAGATCATAATCTCCGCCCTTCGTTTCCTCCAGCTTAGCAAGCATATCCTCATCATAATCAAAATTGGAATAGTTGATCTTGATTCCGGTTTCCTCTTCAAAGCCTGTCAGAACCTCCTGAGGAAACATTCCATCCCAAGTATACAAATTCAGTTCTCCTGCTCCTGCCTGACTCTTACCACAGCCGCAAAGCACAGTCGTCATCATAACAGCTGCTGATAATAACATAACCAATTTTTTCATCATTCTCCTCCATTATATAGCACGTGTATTTAATTGTTACGATTGATGCTTCTGCTTCATCCTTTCTGCAAACAATACAATAAGTACAGTTACAAGCAGCATTAATGAAGCCAATGCATTTATTTCAGGTGTTATCCCTGTTTTCATTTTGGTATAAATTTTAATTGGAAGCAGATTCACCTTTGGACCGGTCACGAAAATACTGATAACAACATCATCAAATGACATTGCAAAGGCAAGCAGCTCACCAGACCAGATAGCCGGCATGATCAACGGTAGTATTATATCAAAAAATGCTCTGATCTGTGAAGCCCCCAAATCCCTGGCGGCCTCCTCCAGACTTTTGTCCATTCCAATCAGTCTCGCACTGACAGTGATAAAAATATAAGGAATGCAAAAAGCCGTATGTGCAATTACTAACGTTGTCATTCCGAATGGAAGCCCCATCAGAGAAAACATCGCTAAAAACACCATACCTAATATAATCTCCGGAATCATCAGCGGAAGGGTAGATAAATATGTGATCAAGGCATTGAATCGGCACGTGGTTTTACTCATGCCCACCGCTGCCAGTGTTCCGATGATAATAGACAGGAGTCCGCTGAGACCTGCTAGGATCACACTGTTTTGCAATGCCTCCATGATATCTCTCTGGCGAAACAGTTCGACATACCACTTGAGACTGAAACCTCCCCAGACGGTAGAAATCTTTGATTCATTAAATGAATAGAATACTGTAACTATGAGAGGAATATACATCAAAATGATAATCACTGCAAGGTATACTACAGGAAATCGCTTCTTTTTCATACAAGCCCCTCCAATTCTCTGGTGTGAAATAAACGCTTATATAATGCAATCAGCAGAGTTGTCAGAAGCATCAAAACCACAGACAGAGCAGCAGCAAACGGCAGATTACGTCCCTTTGTGAGCTGTTCCTGAATCAGCGACCCTACAAGAACGATTTTATTGCCTCCCAATATATCTGCAATGAAAAAGAGACCCATTGATGGAATAAATGTTAAAATAACACCCGATAGCAATCCTGGCATCGTCAACGGCAGAGTGACCGTGAGAAATGCCTTCATTTCTGAAGCCCCCAGATCCCTTGACGCCTCCACCAGATTCCAATCCATTTTATCGACACTGGAATAAACAGACAGGATCATAAACGGAATCAATGCGTATACCATACCGACTGTTACGGCAGGATACGAATACAATAACTTCAGCGGATGACTGATGATATGAAGCTTCATTAACACAGTATCCAGCAATCCGTTGCTGCGAAATACAATGATCCAGCCATAAAGTCTCATCAAGGAACTGGTCCAGAACGGGATCATCATGAGCAACATCACTCTACGTTTCCATTTTGCAGACAACTGTGCCATATAGTAACCAAACGGATACCCCAACAAAACGATAACCACCGTAGACAGCAGAGCAAGCTTCAGCGATTCGATAAAAGTATTCAGATATAGTGGCTCCAAGATCCTTTTGTAATGTTCCAGCGTAAACTCCGGTACAATCCCCCAAACCTGTGCCCTGCCCATAAAGCTCAGAATTACCATATAAACAAGAGGAAATACCACGAACAGCAGCGTAAATACATAGATTGGAACCAATGCAAGATAAGCGAATTTATGTTTCTTCATGTTTAATCTGCCTGCCTTTTTCTATAAATTGCCGAACGAATGGCGTTGCAGGATTCTCATAGATATCCTTAGGCGAACCGATCTGTTCTATCTTGCCCTCATGCATGACAACAATCCTGTCTGACAGATACTCGGCCTCCTCCTGATCGTGAGTAATATAAATAAAAGTAATACCCAATTGTTTCTGTAGACGTTTTAACTCAATCTGCATCTGTCGGCGTAGCTGCAGATCCAGAGCGCCCAGTGGTTCATCCAACAGCAATATCTTTGGATTGTTAATGACAGCTCGTGCGATCGCCACACGCTGTTTCTGACCCCCTGACAATTCATCCGGCTTTCTCTTTTCAAAGCCTGTCAACTGTACCAGCTCCAATACCTCTTGGACTCTTTTTTTGATCTCGGGCTTTGCTTTTCTTTGAAGCTTCAGTCCATAACCAATATTGCCTTCCACATTCATATGCGGAAATAAAGCATAATTCTGAAATACAGTATTCACACTTCGTTCATTTGGTTCCTTTGCAGTTACATCTTCTCCCTCGATCAACACGCTCCCTGCATCTGTCTCAGTCAAGCCTGCTATGATTCTGATGGTGGTAGTCTTGCCACAGCCTGATGGGCCTAAAATCGTGATAAACTCTCCTGCATGGGCACGCAGACTGATCCCCTTGAGAACCTGTATGCCGTCAAAACTCTTTTCTATATTTTGAATTTCCAATATTGCATGTTCCATCGTCGATCCTCTTTCCTTATGCAGCTGTTGTTGTTTTCTGAATTGCAAATACTGCGAAAATCAATCCCAGTGCTGTTGCCACACTGCCGATCCTCAACATACTGTCTACTCCGTAGGCATCTAACAGCCAGCCTCCCAGCAGACTTGCCAGAACTCCACCCAATGTAATTGCACCGGTCACAAACGCCTGCCCTTTTACAAGATCCTGTTTTGCAATAATCTGGTTGACATAAAAAATTGATGCCGGAATAAACATAGCATATGCAGCAAACTGAAACAGCTGTGCTGCATCCAACACATATATATTTGATGCAAACATTGTCAATACTGCTTTTAATACAAAAAACACAAATGATCCTTTCAAAATCAGCGAGCATCTCACTTTTTGGACCAAATGTGTAAACAACATCATGGCCGGTAATTCAATTGCTGCTGCGAGTCCTATTCCGAACCCCATATCCTTTGTATTGCCCCCTACATCATTCGTGATCTGGATAAAATAATTATTAATCATAGAATGAGAGGTAAAGGTAAATGTAATTGCCAATAACAACAGGATAAAACGTTTGTATTTTGATACGAATTCGATTATGCCAGAAGCACTCTGTTCGCTTTCCTGTGTCACATTCTCTGTCTGTCCCGCTTCGTTTTCCGTCCTATCGCGGCTGATCTTAAAGGTATACACAAAGAAAATCAAAATAATAAAGAAGCAAACCGACACAATCGGTGAAGCCTCAGGTCCGAAACGCTCCACCAATACGCCTACAATATAAGAACAGGCGGCAAAGGACAGAGAACCAAGCCCTCTTGCAAAGCCAAAATTAATCTTGATCCCTTTGTTAATCGCATACATTCCCAGAGCACTGATCAGCGGCTGCAGTGAAAACAGAATTGTCAGCTCCAATACCAGCAACACTGCCAGAACAGACAACACATTGGGAATCAAACAGCGTACTGTTGTCAGCATGGCAGCTGCAAGTGCAAGCAAGGCAATCAAATTCTTCAATGCGATTTTCTTAGTTGTATCTGCAAAAACTGCAATTGCCGGCTGTAAAAAAACAGCAAAAATATTCGCAAATGCCAATACAAGACCAATCTCACTGTTGTTAAAGTTTCTGGACAGTAAAAAAACCGAGGCAAAACTATAACTACTGCAAAATATCGGCCAATAAGAGCCCTGTACTGCTGCATATCTTGCTGTATATTTTGCAGCCATGCTGCGTTCTGACGTATCTCTTTTCATCATGCTATCCCCTGATTCTCCTATTTGCTCCCCGTAACCTCACCTCGCAGAAGTTCGGTTACCTTCGGCGGAAGTGATGCCTCATTGATCATGGTTTCTTTCATTTGCTTGAATAACAGTTTTATAATCTGTTTCATCATCTTTCTGGATTCCTCATCCATATCCTTAATCGCTGCTATGACAGCATTGGCATTTTTACGTTTGTCAACATTTTTCAGATCCAGTAACGTTTTAATCTCAGTTGCCTCCACCACACTGTACAACGTCTCCACAAAGCCACGTAACTGATCCTTATTTAGAGAGCATACCCATTCGTTCAGGCTGTCATCCATAACCTTGGTTCCATGTTTCAGCTGATCGCTTCGCTTAAAATCGCATCCATCAGTCAGCCAGTTAAACGGATTGTGTTGTAATAATCCTATACTTTTACAGTCTATCACTTCGTAGGTTTCTTGTTTTTGCAGCAGCATACCGACTACAGAGGAATGTGGCAGCAGCTTGTGAACACGATCATGAATCCTTTCATAGGAACTACTCTCTAATACCTCCTCACGAAATCCGGGTCCATCATGACTGTAAATACTGATGATTCTATCTTGTAAATAATCTGAACAGTTCATGGAAGCATATACCGCCAGATTGCCTCCCTTGGAATGACCTCCCACAATAAACTTCCCGGAAAACAGTTCTGCAACACTGTTCAGATATTGAATTGCTTTCTCCTGTGCCGGTACAGGCGTGATAAACGCCATATTGAAATCTTCCTTCCATCCGACCAGATTCTCATCCGTTCCCCGAAAGGCCACATATACAGGACCCTTCTCCATTCTAAATGTAGTAGCCGAAAACTGCAGTTCCCATCCTTCGTCCAGTATATTTACGTGAAAAACCGCCTTCATATTCTGAAAACGTCTGCTTTTTAACATAGCCTGAAACAAGGCGCGATTGTCCTTCGCATATCGCTCATCAGAAAACAGTTTATCAAAATCAGCATGTTCTGCCATTTCTCCTAATGTTACTGCCCGTTTCTTCCCAATGCCCGGAACAATTCCATCCATTTTCAAATAAGAAAACTGTGATAGGATCAAGGAATCCACATCACAAAAGTCTCTTTCATCCATGCGGTCATTTCCGTGCACTTTCAAGTAATACAGCATGTTTTTCATAAAGATCACCTCCGCGGCAACAGGAATCACTGATTGGCAATATTAACAAAAGACTCATCTACAATACAGTATACTAACCCCCAAAATTTATAGCAATAAAAGAATTATAAAATATTTGGAAAAGAGATTGAGATGTGCTATATTGATATCAGACTTCTGTATTTCTAATTAAATATAGAAGAAAATGGTATTTTATTTAGCAGATAGGATGAATTGTATGGTCATATTAACATGTGACAGCCTGACAGTAAAATATGAAAATCAGATCATTATTTCTGACCTCAGTTTTAAGGTCAACGATGGTGATTATCTTTGTATTGTCGGAGATAACGGTACCGGAAAGACTACACTGCTGAAAACCATACTCGGTTTAAAGCATGCTCAATCAGGTTCTGTTTCATTTTCATCAGAAATCGGTCGCAATGAAATCGGATATATATCTCAACAAAATGACATCAATCGTGACTTCCCTGCTTCTGTATATGAGGTAGTTTTATCGGGCTGTCTGAACCGACATGGATTATCCCCTTTCTATTCACATCAAGAGAAACAGCATTCGCTTGAAGTAATGGACAAGCTGGGGATTCGAGATATGTCGGATCATAGTTTTCAAGAGTTGTCCGGCGGACAACAGAGACGCGTTTTGCTTGCAAGAGCCATGATGGCTTCTTCTAAATTATTATTTTTGGATGAACCGGTTGCCGCTCTTGATCCGATCGCGACTGCAGATTTTTACAATCTGCTTAATTTACTCAGGACTGACGGATTGACCATCATCATGGTCTCTCATGATATCCATAGTGCCATTCATAATGCATCACACATATTACATCTGTCTGCTGATTCCTATTTTTATGGTACAACAGCAGAATATGTTACCAGCAGCTTCGGTCAAAAATATCTGAATGAACAGGGCATCTGTCGAGAATGTCACCATCTGTTAAAGGCTTTTCCTACTGTACACGCTTAATGCCCGGAAAATATTTTAGAACCGCTTTTCCCACAATCTTGTCTCGGTACACAAACGTATTCATCCAGTATCTGGAGTCAGCCGAATTATTTCGATTGTCACCCATCATAAAATATGCGTCCTCCGGTATCTGAACAGGTCCATAGTCTCCTACCGGAATCACATTCAAATAGGGCTCAGCTAAAGGGGTATCACTTCCGTTGATATAGATTTTTCCGTCCTTCATTTCCAGGGTTTCTCCCGGCATTCCTATAATTCTCTTAATAAACAATTGTTTTTCATCATCCGGAAACTTGAACATGACAATGTCTCCACGTTCCGGCTCATTTTTTAGATATGCAAGACGATTTCCAAACACTCTGTCTCCTATCATAATTGTAGTTTCCATGGATGCAGTTGGAATCGAAGCATTTACAATGATAAATCTGTTCAATAGTACCGCAAACACAACTGCTATCTCTATGACAATAATCCATTCCATTAATTCGTTTTTCCAGGATGGCTTTTCTGTTTCTTTCTTCGGATTTGCTTGTTCCTTCATGTATGTTACCTTCGTTTTCTATCAGTATATGTAATGTACAGCATAATCTTTTATAGTATAGTATAAGCAGGTATAAAATGCAAACGTTGTTTGTTTGACATCATACTATGATTATAGTACAATGACGAAAGCGTAAAATAACCTGTATGGAGGTAAAATATGCTCTTTAATTCCATACCTTTTCTGATATTTTTTCCGCTTGTCGTGCTGCTGTATTTTCTGATTCCGCATCGTTTCAGAACAATATGGCTTCTTTTGGTAAGCTACTATTATTATATGTATCTGAATCCCAGGTACGCACTGTTTTTGATTGCATCCACACTGATCACTTATTTGGGTGGACGTTTGATTGCTTCCACTGAAGCCACCAGTAAAAAGAAGCTGTTTGTAGCACTCAGTGTCCTACTCAATCTCTTTTTCCTGATCTTTTTTAAATATGCGAATTTTCTAACGGATACATTCAGCGGACTGCTTGGATTATTGGGGGTATCATGTGAGCCAGTTCACTTCAATCTGATCCTTCCTGTTGGTATTTCCTTCTATACCTTTCAATCTCTGTCTTATATCATTGACAGTTACCGTGGAGAAGTGAAAACAGAAAAAAACATTTTCAAATATGCTCTCTTTGTTTCCTTTTTCCCTAACATTCTGGCCGGTCCGATTGAGCGAAGTAAAAATCTGCTGCATCAGTTTGATGAACAACACAAATTTGATTATGCAAGAGTCAGAGATGGTCTGATACTCATGCTTTGGGGCTATTTTCAAAAGGTTGTCATAGAAGCAAGATTATCCATATTGACTGATACGGTCTATGGTAATTTCAGAGAGTATTCTGGCATAACACTTGTTATCGGAATTTTCTTCTATGGCTTTAAAATCTACTGTGATTTTGCCAGTTATTCTAACATTGCCATTGGTGCGGCAAAGGTTATGGGCTTTACTCTGATGACTAACTTTAAGCAGCCATTTTTCTCACAGAATGTCAAAGAGTTCTGGCGTAGATGGCACATTTCACTGAACACCTGGTTTGTGGATTATCTATACATCCCAATGGGAGGAAGCCGTGTTCCGAAATGGCGTAAATACTTTAATACCATGGTAGTTTTTCTCGCAAGTGGTATGTGGCATGGTGCCAGCTTGAACTATATTATGTGGGGAGCTGTAAACGGCATCTTCCAAATTGCAGGTGACCTGTTAAAGCCCGTGCGTATAAAATGCTGTGCCATGATACATTATGATTTTAAAAATCGCATCGGAAAGGCTATCCGGATTGGCTTTACCTTTATCCTGTTCCATATTTCCCTTGTATTTTTTGTATCCGGCTCTGTGTCGGATGCATTAGAAATCTTTTCACGAATGTTTACAGCCTTCAGTCTGCGACCACTATATGATGGAACTCTATATCGTCTCGGATTGGGTGTATTGAATTTCTATATTCTGCTGTTTTCGCTAATAATATTACTGATCGTGGATCTGGTGCAGGAGAAAAAAGAGGCATTTGTTTATCTTGCCGCAAAGCCTCTGCTTATCCGTTGGACATTTTACTATCTACTCATCGGAATGATACTGCTTTCCTGCAACCTCTCCACACAGGAGTTTTTGTATATGACATTTTAGAGGTAGTTGAATGAAAAGAACATTGACCCGTTTTTTTGCAAAATGCATACTGGCTGTTATTCCACTGATCGTGCTGTGTCTCTTCACTGCATTATTTCCGCTTGGCTATATGGATGAGGAATATCCCTCTTGGAAATATCAAAAGGACATGTCTGTTTCGGGTCCATCCTATGACACAATCATCCTTGGAGATTCAACAGCAAAAGCGGGATTGATTCCAGCCGGACTTTCTGATCATGTCATCAATCTGGCAATCGGTGGTGCTACTCCGATTGAGATGTACTATACTTTAGAACGTTATCTGGAACATCATGATGCACCACAACATATCCTGATCATGTTCACCCCATATCATTACTCTTTTCTGGATAACTTCTGGCAAAGAACCATGTATTTTAACTATTTAAAACCCAGTGAAGCATTCACGGTTCTAAAAAATGCATACTCTTTTTCTGAAGAGGCTATTATTACCGATAACTGGCTGCTGGATGCTGTCAGTTATCGTCTGAGACTGCCCAATCAGTATCTGCCTGCAATGTATAACAGTGGTTTCATCGGACGCAAAAGCAGTAATGAAGCGATCTATCAGGAAATTGCTGACAGACGTGGTCAGTATTACTTTGGGATTGCAGACGGATGTTCAGACCATAATTATGAATCTAATTATACTGCACTGAATCTATCTCCCAGTGTTGATCTATATATGCACAAGCTGCTGGACCTGTGTATACAAAACGAAATTGATGTGGTTTTGGAACAGGCTCCTATGAATACTTCTTCATATGTTCTGTTGGATCAGACCTATATTGATGAATATACTGCATATATGGAACATCTGACATCAGAATATCCGGATGTTAAGGTTGATACTGTCATTGCCCACTATGAAGATGCATATTTCGGAGATGCATCCCACCTAAACGAAAAAGGAGCAGTTCGCTTTACAGATGAGATCAAACAGGAGTATCCCACACTGTTTCGATAAATTAGGGAGGAAACACTGCCATGATGAAAAGAATATCTTATATAGATGGACTAAAGGGACTTGCCTGTATCCTTGTGTTTGTAAATCATTTCTTGATGTCGTTTTTCCCTGCATCATATCTGGGCGGTGATACTGTCTCACATATTACGGGAGGACTAGATACATACTATGCAACATCTCCGTTCTCTTTTATTACCAATGGCAATTTCTGGGTGTGTGTCTTTTTTATTTTGAGTGCCTACATACTCAGCCTCAAGATTTTCCGGAATTCAGACTCTGACAATGCTTTGGAAAGTATCTCAAACAGTTTTATCAAACGCTATTTTCGCTTATTCTTTCCTGTATTTTGTATCTGTGTCCTGATTTTAATCTTCACCAGACTAGGATGGTTCTTCAACGGAGCTGCTGCTGCAATTACGGGTTCAGGACTGATGCTTGGCAGATATGAACATCCGTTGTCTCTTTATGAATTAATCTCCTGTTCTTTCGCCAAAATCTGGTTTCAGTCAGATGAAACCTTTTCTAACTCCTTCTGGATGCTCAGTACACTTTTTTTAGGCGGCTTTATGTCCTGTATCCTTAGTATCATGGCAGGAAAGCGTCGCCGCAGAATGCTGTTCCTATATGGTTTCTTTGCACTTATTTTATTACATCTGGACAGTCTATATCTATCCTTTGTATTGGGCACATCACTTGCATACATAACAGCTAGATATGACGCAATACTGGAACGGATCAGACAATCTGTTTTATGGCGGATCATTGCTGCGTTATGCCTTTTCACAGGCTTGTTTCTCGGTGGATATCCTTCCGGAGTTGTTCCTGAAAATATCTATCGTTATTTGAATCATCTGCCTTCTACATTGACACCCTATAAGATTTATCATATTATTGGGGCTTTCCTTCTGGTATTGGCAGTTTTATGTCTTCCCTTGATTCAGCGGGCACTTTCACTTCGTCCAATGTTATTTTTGGGAGATATTTCTTTTGCAGTCTATTTATTGAACCTGCCCTTAATATTTTCTTTTTCGTCCGGTATGCTTCTATGGATCATTCGATATACAGATCAATACATCTTCAGCAGCTTTTTGATTTTCTTGTCATCAGCAGCCCTTCTGGTATTATGTTCCTTTCTGTTTCATCATTATGTGGAACCCATCTGTGATAAGGCAACATCTGTTATTGTATCTTTTTTCAAACTTTCCTAACTTGCTATTGTAAAGCCTCTGTTTTCTTGTATACTGAATACAATCAGTTTATGTCACAGAGGAGGTCAATATGAAAAAAGAACGTTCAACCAAATTCATTGTAACCGCAGCACTATTAGCTGCTTTTTCCTGCGTTGCGACCATGATCATCAAAATCCCAACGCCAACATTCGGTTATATCCATCTGGGTGATGCCCTGGTTCTTTTATGTGGTATGATATTGGGACCTGTCTATGGTGGACTTGCTGCCGGAATCGGCTCTATGCTTGCTGATTTGTTTTCAGGCTATGCAGCATTTGCTCCTGCCACATTAATCATCAAAGCCCTTACTGCTGTCATTGCCGCATTGCTGTTTCGTGGAATTCGAAAGTTGTCAGTTAAGGGAAATACAACTACCACCTCATATCTTGGATTGATTATTTCAGGTGCTGTTGCCGAATCTTTTATGGTCATCGGCTACTTTGTATTTGAGATCTTTCTAGCCATGCTGTCAAGCGGTGCTTTTAACGGTACTACCTTTGCGGCAGGTGTCAGTTCTTCTGCAACAGGTATTCCCTTTAATATTGTACAGGGTTTTGTCGGTATTCTGATCACCCTCGTTTTATTCCCGATATTGAATAAAATTCCTGACGTTAAGGATTGGATACAGGCATAAAAAATAGAGCCAAACGGCTCTATTTTTTTCAGCATATCTTCTATCAGTACTGTACCGGATGTTCCGGCATTACAATTGCCGCAATAAGATATGCAATGATTCCGCCTCCGGTTAAGGCGATCAATACCATAATCAATCGTACAATGGTCGGATCCATATGCAGATACTCAGCAAATCCTCCACATACTCCACATATCACTCTGTCATTTCTTGATTTGTATAACCTCTTAATCTCGTCCTGCATCATTTACTCCTCCTTTTCTACATTATAATATTATTTAATTAAAATTAACAGATATATTTGCCATGGAACATTCCATATCCATTAGCTGTTCTGCACTATTATCAATTTTCCTGTCTCCGGTTATTCCGGTGAACCGTCTGCCTTCGATCTCTACCGTTCCCATGGAACATTCAATGCGATAATCGAAATCTTCCTCATCACCATCCAGATTCAGTTCTACACTTCCCATATTACAGTTAATATCCACGTCTTTGTTGATACTTCCCTGATAATATACAGAGCCAAGACCTACCTCATACTTGACATCTCCTAATACACAATCCTTGAAGTCTGCCACTCCTGCTCCCACTTGTATATCTGCTGAAGAAGCCTTGATCGCTTTTCCTTTTAATTCTCCTGCTCCAAGCTCGATTGACAAATCATTCGTCTGAATATCTTCGATTCTGCCTGCTCCTGCACCCAATTCAATGTCTGTGTCCTGTAGCTTAACACCCTTTGGAATATATAGGGTGACGTGTTGTTTTCTAAAAGTGTTGTCATCATCTGATATTCCTCTGCAATAAATATGCAGCACCTGGTCCTTTCGATAGCATTTCACTCGATAAACCTGATCTGTTTCCAACAGGAATTCATCCTCTTCTGTTTCGCAGATATTCAATTCTCCGGCTCCCAGATGTACATCGATCGAATCTATGTCATCAGCTGTTCCCAGACTCTCATCCTCATAATCAATCATATCTGATGAATCCAGATCCTCTGATATATTATATCCGGTATCAAAATCATCCATATCGAAATCATCTGTATCATAGTCATCCACATCAACACCATCCGAATCAACGGCTATGTGTAATCCCTGAGGAGATATATCTACACAATGAAATCCACCATTCTGTCCTATATTCACAACCTGTCGAATGCCTCCAAATACTGCACCCAGAACAAAGAAAACCAAACCAATTGCTGCCACAATGCCTGCAGTAAATAAACATCCCTTTATGAATCTGTTCATACCACTACCTCCTTTTTGCGGAAAGGTCTGCCGCATACATATACAATACCTTTAAAAATAGCCGGCAAAGCTTTGCCACATAATAGAATGACTAATATCATGAACAAAATTCCAAGTGCTACAAACAGCAATGCCAATCCAAATAACACAAAACTTGCAAACGGAATCGTTGTAAGATTGACTGATGCAATGATTCCAAGGAGAACCGCTACAGCAATAAATGCGATCGATGCAACTGCAAGCCCAAGGATCAGACTGAAAATAATAGAGAAAATTGCAATGATAATTGAAAAAACACTTGTAATCAATCCTATCGCTACAGGTAATGCAATTGGAATCAGCAGTATGGCAAGTATCACCATAAATGCTGTCTTCCATGGATCATTCTTGGGTGGAGTATAGCCTCCTCCATTTTGAGTATGATCATCTTGATTTTGTGTCTGACTGTTCTGTTGCTGTTGATGATTGTTCTTCTGATCTTCCTTCTGTTGTTCTGTCGGCTTCACTGCCGGTATTTGAACCGGTGGAATGTCTGCCTTAATATTCTTTGCTGTCTCCTCCGGAGATCCCAATTCCCGAATCACCTGTTCTTCGTTCTCTATTCCTGCTTCATCAAAGTAGTCTGCGTAATATTTCAAAGCATCTGTTCTTTCATTGACAGGAAGGTCTCCAAGCAATGTGCCTAACTGCTGCATAAACTCTGCTCTATTCATCTTTATCGCCTCCTATAAACATGCTTGAAATCTTTGCGGAATACTCATTCCATTCTGTCTCATATGAATGTAATTGTGTAAAGCCCTTGTCGGTCAGCTTATAATAACGCCTGTTTCTTCCTCCACACTCTACATCATATACCTCCAGGCAATCATCCTTTTGCAGCCTGCGAAGTACCGGATACAAAGTTGATTCAGAAATCTCAATTACGCGTCTTACATCTTGTGTAATCTTGTAGCCGTATGTGCCGTCTCTTTCCTTCGCCACAACCGCCAGAACGATTGCATCCAGTAGAGCGGCGCCTGTATTGAACACCATGGTATCAGCTCCTTTTCATGTGTATTCTCTTGAATATGTGCTTACTATACGTCGTATAATATTGGTTGTCAATAAGCATACGTCACATCGTGACAATTGTCACGCAAGGTTATGACACTTGTGGGTAACAAAAAGGTCTGCATCATCTGCAGACCTTTTTGTCTCCGATCAGCCACAGGAAAGGTGTACCTTATGGCAATATGGACATTCGTATTCATCAGCATTCAGATCCGTTATGATAAATGCCTTTCCACAGGATGGATTTTGACAGGCAAACATAAATCCTCCCTTGACATTTCCCTCAGCCTTTAGTCCCATTACACGTGTCTTACTGCCGTTTGTGCCTGATATACCTCCATTAACCATACCAAGTGCATCATCGCCCAGTGAATATCCCATTTTCTCTGCCATACATAACCCTCCTGTTCTTTTTTTATTACTGCATTACCAATGCCTTCGTTACATAGCATTGATGAAAGTAAGATCATTTGTTTCTCTGAATATATACGTTTGAATATGAATTTCATCACAAGACGAAAATTGTCTTTATGATTGATCATTGTTGCCGTGTAGCCCTTTGAGCCAGATGATAAGATAGATTCCATGTTCTAAAATTCATCTCGGGGACTGTCATATTCAACTCCTCGTGCAGCGAATACTGCGTATTCTCATACTGAAGCATATCCTCTTCATTCATATATTGTATCATAGCAGGAATCTTATCGGCTGACAATCTGTGCAGATAATCATAATCCATATGGAAGGTGCTGTCTGCATGTGCCTTTGTCAGGTTATACTTGACAATCCATGCATCCTGATGACTAAAAGACAGCCATAAATAGGCACATGTCACTACAATCATACAGTATCGAAACAAGGGAAACGTCGGCTTGAATATGCTGATTACAATTCCTGTCAGTATAATCGTCAATACAGCCAGACTCCATAATACCAATACTCTCAAAAACGTCAGACAATACGCATTGACATATAATAGCATACGATATATTGAGGATGCAATCATAATGTAGGTACAAACTGATAGAATTGTAAGTATCAATTTTAGCACTTTATTTTCTCTAAATCTATGAAGGCACACAAGTACCATAACCAAATTCATAAGACAGACAAAGAGTAGCTGAAAATATCCCTGTCTTGCATATTGTGCATAGGAATATCCATTTGGCAATTTCATTCCGCCTAAAAAGAGATATACGATCTGTATCAGACAGAACACCAGATAGACTACTGTCAGAACAGAAGTAAACGTAATTGCAATAATAGGCTCACCTGTTCTTTGATCAGTCACCTCTTCCCGTAGATCCTTGCTGATGACAGAGCAAAGATATGCATATGCTCCGAAAAACACAAAGATGGTCATAAATATAACACCAAATACATCTCCCGGTACCAGACTTCTGATATCAAATACCTTTTCCAACAGTCGTCCAAATACCACATCTGCAGATGACAGCAATGCAAGTACAATGAGCAGCAATGGAATGGTTATGAAAATACCATACCAAATATATTTTCCTTTACCGTTCGACTCCTTACCTCTATGTTTGAGAAAATAATCAAAATGTCCAAATGGTTGAAACAGATGTGCAATTGCAGAAATCGCAGTGTAAAAAACTGCTCCGAGATATTTTCCGAAATCCCATTTTTGATCCTCGTAGGTTTGGTGTATTAAAAAGCTTCCGATCAATAGTAGAATCCCACACATGTTGAAAAAATGAATCGGAAATGAATCCGTACAAAATGTGGATATCCCTAACAAAACAGAGCAGATTATGTAAAAAAAGGTTTCCTTTTTACATGAGATATCCAGTAGCTTCATACAATAAATAAAATAACAGTAGGTTCCGCCCACAAAAAAAGGGAAGGTAATCCCCTGCATATTTTTATATAGACAAAATGTATAAAAAACTGCATAAATCAATGTAACAAGTGCAATTTGACCAAAGTGGTCACGCACTCCTTGGATTCTCAGCTGTGACTCAGAAAAAACCTGTTGTCTAGGTTGTTTTGTCTCTGTCTGCATCATGATCTCCTGTACATTTTTCTCCGAATCGTTATTCATTATGAAGTCCTCATTCTCTCGTTCTGACATTTATTATTCCTCCTTGCGATATTCCAATATATCTCCGGGCTGACAGTTCAAAGCCTCACAAATAGCCTCCAGAGTTGAAAATCTGATTGCCTTTGCTTTGTTATTTTTCAAAATCGACAGATTTGCCATTGTGATGTCAACCTTTTCTGCCAGTTCAGTCAATCCCATTTTTCTCTGTGCCATAACAACGTCCAAATTCACTATGATTCCCATATGGTATCATCTCCATTTCAGTATGATATCTTAGATTGTCAGTTCATTTTCTTCTTCAATCTTCCATGCCTTATATAACAGATGCGATAATGCGGCAGCTAAAACCGTGAGTGAAATACCCATGAACACCACCAACAGCATGATAATGAAGATTCCAGGGTGATTCATATTCATCAACAGCAATACTACATTTCCTACCATTACCATGGCAGAATCCAACGCAGCCAGCTGGCTGATACGTTTCAGTCGAATACTGTTATTCTCACAAAAAGAATGATCTGCCTCTATATTTTGACAAATCCCCCAAAAGATAATCAGTACAGCATAACATGGGATCGCTGTCACCCAGGCAAAGAACAGCCATGGATAATACCAGTTTGAAAATTCAGGCGCAGACACCACCAATGCTCTTCCCCAAAATGGGATAATTAAAAAGTAAATGAGGAGTCCGATTATACCGACTCCAATCGTAATCACCTTTAACCATCTGGCTAAATGTCTCTGTTCCATAATATCTACCTCTCTGTCTCTGAAATTCGATCTACGGATCCGATGTAGTTACCGTGACGTTGTCACTATATCACCTTTCGAAACGAATGTCAATATATTATTATCGTTTTACGATATATTTAGATCGAAATACAACAAAACATCAAAGTCTGCCTACTCCCTTTTCAATTTCATCAAAAGATAAATGAGAATATCCCAATATAATCTCATTGTCATGAGCCCGTTCTTGATTGAGGTAATAACTCTCTGTTCGGTATATCTGTACACCTCGAAGCTGCAATTCTCTCTCAGTTTCCTTCGTAAAACTTCTGTTATGAAATCGTACAACCAGATGCATGCCTGTAGAATGACCCAGTAATGTAAATTCTCCCGGAAAATGCTCTGACAATTCATTCACCAGCCTGTTTCGTTTCCTATCATACAATTTCTTCATCTTCCAGATATGCTTTTCAAAACGTCCGGTTTCTATAAATTTTGCCAATGTATATTGACTTAGCACATCTGTATGTACATCGGAATACTTTTTCAATTCAATACAAGAATCAAGTAATTTGTTCGGTATTATCATGAAACCAAGTCGAAGTGCCGGAGCCAAAAGCTTACTGAATGAGCCAAGATAGATAACGCGTTGAGGATCTAATTCGCATAATGCACTGACCGGCTCCCCTTCATATCGAAATTCGCTGTCATAATCGTCCTCAACAATGTAGCAGTCGTTCTGATTCGCATAACGAATCAGCTCCAGACGTCTCGCAATCGGCAAAACACCTCCCAATGGATATTGATGAGATGGTGTTGTGTAAATAAATGAAACATCTTTCTGTTCTTTTAATAAATCGGTACAAAGTCCATGTTCATCTGCCATAACACCTTCTATTGAACAACCGGCGCAGGCAATCACCTTACGCAAACCTGCATGCGTAGGGTCTTCAACTATAACCTTTTTATGCTGTGTTTTTAATAAATGAGAGATGAGTGACAAACCCTGTGTGGCACCGGAGGTAATCACAATCTGATCGGGATCACAGGACAACCCCCTTGTCCGATACAGATATCTTGAAATAGCCTCTCTAACTTCCCAGATACCAGCCGTCATGCAATAGCCGTAGGAAGCAGCAGAAATGCTGTAGCACACATCACGATAGAAACTACTCCATTCCTTATACGGGAAAAACTCAAGGGCAGGGATTCCGGTACAAAAATCAATCAATCCCTCCTGATGAGACTTTTGATTCTGCATAGCAGATGATCTTGACTCAAAAGACGGAGGCTGATCCAATGTATGTAATCCCTTCGCAACCACAGTCCCTGAGCCCTGACTGGTCTCCAAATATCCTTCTGCAACCAATTGACTATATGCATCAATTACGGTATTTCTGGATACGGCAAGATCTGTTGATAGTTTCCTGGTTGAAGGAAGACGGGTTCCAGATACCAAAAATCCTCCTAATATCATTTTCCGAATCTGTGTAGTAATTTGACGTTCCAATGTGAGATCACTGCTACGATCAATAACAATCCACAAGAAAAACACCTCTTTTCATAAGTGGTTCTATATATTTATAAATAATGTGGTACTTTTCCGACCACTTCTCAGATGATACAATCCTATCATATTCATAATAAAAAGAGAAGTTTATGAATATTTACAGGAGGCAGTATGAATACATATACATTTTTAATCACATCATTGATTATCATTTTAATTCCGGGAACAGGTGTGATTTACACGATATCCCTCGGGATGACCGAAGGAAGAAGAAAGAGCATTTATGCAGCACTTGGATGTACGGCAGGTATTATCCCACATTTATGCATCAGCATCGCACTATCATCACTTCTCATGCAATTGAACAGCACTGTTTTCACAGTCATGAAATATCTAGGTGCTTTTTACTTAATCTATCTAGGGCTTGGGATGATGATCAGCAACAAAACCGTACAATTTTCAGAAATGAAAACAGAATCACATGCAAGAGCTATTATAAAAAGAGGTATATTGATCAATTTGTTGAATCCAAAGCTGACGCTGTTTTTCTTTTCGTTTCTTCCGCAATATGTCAGCTCTGACTCGACTCATTATGTTGCAAAAAGCTTTATACTTGGTGTTATATTTATGGTTTTAACATTAATCGTATTTATTGGGTATGGTCTCTTGGCCGGAAGTGCAAGGACATGGCTGTGTCAGTCATCCATGCGAATGTCTATTCTCCAAAAATGCTTTGGAATCATCTTCATTGTCTTGGCGGTTCAATTGGCTTTTGACTGCATTTTGTAAAAGATGCTACTTTCCCTGATACCGATTGGATACCTGCAAAATATTTATATGATAAAGTTCTTCTCTAGAATTTCACGGGTTAGTTGGATCCAGTCACCGGAGAATTGCGTGCCTTGCAAAATTGCGATGCCTGCTATCCCATGAACGATGGCCCACATATTGATAAAGACTCTCAGCTGATCCTTCATAGATACATTTCGATACTGTAGATAAGGTAAAGCATAGCTCTTAAACACCTCAAACGGACGATATGAATTAACCTCTGTGAGATCATCAAAGTTGATGTTGATGTCCTTTCTGCTGAAAATAAATGTATAATACCGAGGATGATTCAGGAAAAAGCGTACATAACCCGTTGCCAGAGCAAAAGCGACTTCTTGAGGTTTTTGTTGGTTCGCAGAAGCAACATCTCTCTCTAATGAGTCAGCAAACTGGTCACATATATAGTCCTTCATGGCTTCAAATAAGGCATCCTTATCTTTGAAATAACTGTAAATTGCAGTATGTGTAACATCACATAAGGAGGCTAATTTGCGAATTGACAACGCATAATCTCCGTGTTCCGATACATATTGTATTCCGGTTTCTATTAAGGTCTGCTGTAGGTTTCCATGATGATATGGCTTGCTGATTTCTGTATTGTTTTCGCTTGACATGTATAAGCCCCTTTTTTGAATTACTATAATCTTACCGATATAAGAAAACAAAGTCAACTATACCTTTTGACTTACCATTACGATGAATGTCCTCCGTCTCCCTTCACTGCCCATCTCAGTTTGGCTGACTGTGCACGTGGATTTCTGATGCATTCTTCTTTGGAGGCACGAATCGCCTCTGTTGCGATTTCACAATAAACTCCTTCACGCAAATATTTCTGAAAGGATTTCTTGACCAGACGATCTTCTCCTGAATGAAAGGTCAGAATTGCTGCACGCCCTCCGGGATTCAATACCTGTGGCAATTTTTCCAGCAGTTCAAACAAAACCTCAAACTCATTATTGACATCAATGCGTAGTGCCTGAAAAGTGCGTTGACATGACTTCTTGAGTGCTTCCTTCTTCTCTGCTTCATTTTTTCCTGCTGCCGGTATTATATCGAGTGCTTCTTCTATGACTTTGCGAAGTTGTGAGGTAGTCTCTATTTTTCCACCTCTTTTGAATGTCAGCATGACCTGCTCAGTGATTTCTTCGGCATAGGTTTCGTTCGCATTTTCAATGAGCATGCCGCACAGTTCTTCCTTTGATATCTCCTGCAGTCGCTGTGCCGCACTGATGCCGGTCTGCGGATTCATCCTCAAGTCCAGCGGGCCTTCTGTTTTATATGAAAATCCGCGTTCCGGATTGTCAATCTGCATAGAAGATACTCCTAAGTCTGCCAGTACAAAATCAAATTGGCCTACCTCTGCCGCCACCTGATCAATCTGAGCGAAGTTTTGAAGCCGAACTGTAAGTAATGCAGGTCCAAACCCTGCTTCTTCCAACCGTTTTGCTGTTTTTGCAGATTCAATCGGATCAACGTCCAAAGCATAGAGATGCCCCTGCCCGTTCAAACATTTTAGCATCTCCTTTGTATGGCCACCATAGCCAAGCGTTGCATCCAGTCCTCTCTGCCCCGGCTGAATTCGCAGAATATCCAATATTTCCTGTACGCAAATGGAAATATGCATGCCTGCAGGAGTGGAGCCTTTCTGTATCACCTTCGATATGGTTTCTGCATACTTTTCCGGCTGCAATTCTTTATATTTTTCCTGATAATTCCTCGGATGAGTTCCCGAATAACGGGGGCGACGTTTATGAGATGTTTGTTCTTCCATGACGTTTCTCCTCCACATAGAACAGGGGATGCAGATTGATTCATTCATGTTTCCAACAGGAAAAGTGGTTCCCTGCTTATCACTCATATCCACTGTTTCTTTCTATTCTATAAGGTAGTTTCATCATGGTCAACATATTTGAAGATGAAAAATAGGA
>CAZVYQ010000001.1:127677-159621 GCA_964631375.1 uncultured Lachnospiraceae bacterium
CTATTCTATAAGGTAGTTTCATCATGGTCAACATATTTGAAGATGAAAAATAGGACCAACAGGATTGGCATTTTTATGTGATTACAGATTCAAACAAATTAGAAAAACTCTCAACATTGCATAATGGACTGCGTTTTGTAAAGGATGCTCCCGTAGCGATTCTGATCTGTTCCAATCCTGAAGCCGCAACACTTGATTACTACTGGATCGATGATTGCTCTATTGCCACACAGAATATTCTATTGGCTGCACATTCACTGGGTTTGGGAGCCATATGGACAGGAATCAATCATAATGATCCGTCAGTTGCCAAATTATATAGCCAAATTGTCGGTGTTTCAGAAAACCATGTACCATTTGCACTGGTTCCGATTGGATACCCTGCGGAAACAAAAACACAAAATCAACATTATGATGATAAAAAGATTACATGGGATTCCTTATCATAAAATCTCTGCCTTTACACAACGTAGATCACCTACGTTTACTTGAAATCAGAATGGGACCTCATATCATCCCATATCTGTCCCAGATAGCTGAGTGAAAAAGAAGCATCCTGTCGGATGATTTCATTCCTTTCTTCCAGCTCTGGTGTGTAATCCTCCATTGGATAGACGGTTATCTTCTGTACATCACTTTCCAGATGTGAAATCAATGGGTGTGCCTCAAAGGAATCGATGATAATTTCATTTTCTGAATTTCTTCTTAAAACAACATCTGCCATTGCACCCAGCATGCGGTCTGCAACTCCTGCACCCTGTCCACTGGTTGCATTTACAAAATTACCAAGTGAATAATAAACTAAGGTTCTATGTCCACCTGCTCCTTCTACCCAATGAACAGGCTCAATCACATGTGGATGCGTTCCTATGACCAGATCAACTCCCATGTCTGCAAAGAAAACTGCCCATTTTCTTTGATTGTCATCAGGAGTATGTCGGTACTCGGTTCCCCAATGTGGACATACTACCACAAAATCTGCCATTTTCTTTGCCTTATTCACATCTCTTTCAATCTGCTCTCTGTCTAACAGATTCACCAGATATGGAGCTGCGTCTGGAATGGAGATGCCATTTGTTCCATATGTATAATTTAGAATTGCAACCTTGATTCCATTTTTCTCTATGAACGCAATACGATTATCCTGTGCTTCCTCACTTTCATAGATACCTGCAATCTGAATCTGTGGGTATGTATCCTGCCAATAGGTCAGGCAGCTTCGCACTCCCTTTTCACCCTGATCCAGTGCATGATTTGTTGCATGAAGCACCACATCAAAGCCACTGTCTGCCAGTGCATCTGCAACCTCATGTGGTCCATTAAAGCAAGGATAGCCCGATAGTCCTAGCTCAGTCCCTCCCAGGATGACCTCCTGATTCACAATGGCAACATCCGCCTGTTCTATCCGCTCCTTAACATGTGAAAACAGATGATCATAATTATAAGTATCATCCGGCAATCTCCCACTGTCTATCACCGGAGTATGCAATAAAACATCCCCTACCATAATTAACTCAAGTGTAGATGAAGGAAGTTCGACAGGCTCCTCTTTCTTCTCGATTTCCTCTATTTCCTCTGTTGTTTCTACTTCTTCATAAAGTGCTTCCTCAGAGTCAGCTTCCTGGAGCGAATAATCCTGTCTCGCCCGGCTCTCTCCAGACCCACATGCCACCATTAATAAGGACAGGATCAGCAAAGCTGTGAGGCAAAATGCATATTTCATTTCTTTATATATTCTCATGATTCACCTTCCGTTCATTTATAAGAAAGACATTGGAAGCCTTGCTTGACCCAATGTCTTTTCTCATAATGATTCTATTCTTTCTGACTACTACTGCTATTCTTCCTTGAGACTAATTACCTGATCGATTGGCAGATCCAAACGCTTCGCGATCTCCTCTGGCTCTAAGATGTCCAGTAAACTGCGCGCCGCCTCGATTTTGCCCTTGACCTCTCCCGATGCTTCTCCGGCGGCAAGTCCCTGATCATATACAAATTCTTCTCTTGCATAGCGGTCACGTTTCTGTTTTAAGTGATTATCCCATTCTGCTTTAATCGACTTTGATAAATTCATTTCTCTCAACTCCTCGATTGCTGTTAGGATTCCCGGGTTCTTTGTTTTCATCCGTAGCACTTCAATCTCCTCCTCCCGTCTGCATCTGAATAATTCTATCCATTCGTGAATGGCTTCATCTTCTTGGGTTGCTTTATTAATTTCTATCACATGTACTTCCAAAAGGTCTGTATACACCAGCCCCTCTTCATTTCGCAGCATAAATCTCGTATGACAGTTCTCTGTTGGCAGATAATAGAAATCCAGCACACTGATGCTGACACACCGTTTCAGTTGCTGGTATTTCTCTCCCATCATGACTCCCTCTGTAAATGCTCTTGCCCAGTAGAACAGATTTCTCCGATCCCAGTGCATAAGTTCTTCTACCTGAACCTCAATGAGAATCTTTGTATTATCATTGAGTTCTATTGCAATATCGAGGATGCCTTCTTTATCCTTCTTCCATCTTCTGATTAGGTGCGTATTCGTCAGGCGTGTGGTCTTGATATCTTCTACAGGTATACACAGAACAGCACTGATAAAACGTTTCCTGACCTCCTGTGCTTGAAAGATCCTTTTTGCTCCGATGTCATCCATTGCAAAAATATACATCTGATCCTTGTGCTTGCCTGTTCCAATTTCTTCAGTTATTCTCATATTACTCATTCACGTTCCTTCCTGTACTGCACAATAAAACAGAAAAGAACAAACTGACAGAATAAGCACTATTCTATACTTATTTTAATTATAAATGGACTTCCTGAATTGTACAATACTCTATTTATTTATCTCTTTTTCTTGATGATTGATCAATCAAATTTACATAATATGTACTCTGATTTTCTCACCTCCTCGATTTTTAAGGATAGGGATTTCTTTCATTTAAAATTGTTCAGCATTTCTCATTGTGAAAACCTCTGACAGAACTGTCAAAGATGCCTCTTTTGAGGTCGAAATAAAATATAGAACCAGTCAACCAGCTTGACCAGTAAGAAAAGTATAGCATATTATAACATATAAATCTATTGACATTTTTAAGGACGAATAATGTGCTTAACTATACACTTTTAAGGACGTAAAATGCGATTATTCATACACTTTTCAGGACGAATATATGTAGACCATCACAAAATGTATATAAAAAGAGACTCTGACGAAATCAAATCGCTGAGTCTCTCATTTTATATGATACGATCTGTTACTAACGTGCATATACAAAACTGTCTTCATAAGCATTCTGGGCTCGGTTCATATAGTAGATACTGAAGCCGATTCCGTTTTTGCCACCGACTGCTGCCGACTGGTCTAAATCTTCAATTGCCGGACTGAGCATATCAAGACCATTGTTTGAACCAGCATCAGCCGTCTGTCCCTGTGATACATCAGACTGTGTACTATTTGCATCTGTCTCAGCCGTCTTGCCGACCTTTGCCTTCTCGTCCTCGATTTCCTGTTCCATAGACTTGGCAATATTATCGGTGGTGATGGCTTCCATGATCTTGTTCACATCCTCTGGTGAGAACAGATCCAAAATCTTTGAGATATCTCCTATATTATCGCGATTAAAGCTGAAAGCATATCCATTGGAAAGCTTACCGACGTGAATGATATCATTGCCCGCCGACATATCACCAACGGTCATCACTCCATGTTCGAAATCAAAGGTAATTGGAACTCCGTTGTGAACTGCAACGCCTGTCTTGCCATCTCCGCTTTCTCTTGCAAGCTCCTCGACCTGACGGAAGGACTTGGCAATGTCCTGCTTTCGTTCGGTCTGCATCTTATTATACTTTGCAGGATCACTAATCCTTGCTTCTTCCAGCTCTTCGTCATACTCCTGTTCCTTGAGCAGCTTATACTGAATCTTCATGATATCCTGAAAATCAGAAGAGGATTCGTTGCCTGTAATCGATGGTGTATAGGCCTCCCGTGTACCTGATATACCGCGGGTCTTCTGTGTTAATACATCTCCGACAGGATTCAGCGAATCACTTGTAAGCCCGGTTTTGTTAACCGAGCTTTGAAGATAATCATAATATGATGTATTGAATCCATATCCTGTGATATACATACTGATAATCCTCCAATTGTTTTATCGGTCTCATATCATAAAAAGTTTAGATACTTTTCAATATTTCACTTCGCTTTTCAATCAACTGAATCATCGTCTCCTTCAAATCCTCAGGAAGTAACGAATCCTTGCTCATTGCAATGAACCTCGGGCTCATTGCAACCATCCTGTTGATCATTTTCTCTGCTGCTCCTACTGAAATATCATTCTCTTTTGCAAAAATGAAAAAGTCTTTTTTACCAATATTCATTTTCTTACCATTCAGTGCCAGTGCGAACTGTTCCTTATCTTCAGGCATGACGACATTCACCGGAAGTAAATCATATGCAGGTGACAACACATATTCAGCACTGCCCTCTGCAGTTTCAATCAATGAAAAATTCTTCAGATGCATATCTGAATTACCAACCAAAAAGGAGAAAACCAATCGCATGTACAGTTCTGTCATATCAAGCTGTACCCTCGAGGAGTATCGTTGTATGATCTTACCGCATCTTTCGTAGGAGCCCCTATATTTATCTTGTGTTAGACGTAAATCCAGTTGACAAAAATCCTCCATGGCAAGCATTGTTACTCTTTTTTCTTCAAATTTCCGATCTACCCGTCTGGTGATATATGCATAGTTTTCCTGCCCCATAATCAGTGCATGAGGAACAGTTGCTATTCCTGCAATATCAGCCATGCTCATAACAAGCTGTTCTGCCTCAGGAAGTGCCCGAAAGTCCCTAACCTGTGGCTTCAAAATATATCCAGACGGATAATTGAGAAGTGTAAGACGTGGTTTTTTCCCCTCCGATAATAAATGAAGTGACAGCTTCTTCTGTACACCCGGCACGGTAAATCCATTATTTGTGCTTTCTCTGGCAAGTAATTCTAAGGTTTTCTCATCAATTATTATTTCCGGCATCACCGATGTTCCAAAAAAACGTTTGATGCAACCTCTATGCCAGCCACTTTGTTCTTCTTGCATGTGAAGAGGCTTCCCACAACATAAACAGTTCATATCCGCTCCTCCTGAATGCTGACATTTCCAATACTATCCTTGCAGGCGATGAGCAAAAGACCAAAGCGATCATTTGCATCAATCTTCCAGTTTCGGCTAACCAGATCCAGCAGCCACCCTTCCGGAATCAGTCCGTCAAAGAAAGAAAATAAGGTTTTTGAAGTATATGGTTCTGTGCGAAGCGGCAGCGTCAGAGAAACCGCCCCTGCATTTTCCCCTGACAAATATTCAGAATCATATGAAAAAGAATAGCCCTCATCAGTCTCCTTGAGAATTCCTGCAAATCTACTGCTCACATAGACATAAGCGGCTCTAAATGTACTCATCAGTCTCTATCCCTCTTTCCGGGTATGGCTTCCATATCAAACATCTTAAGTGCTACATTCACCTTGTCCATACGAACCGTTTCTTTACCTTGCTCTAATTCACGTATGAAACGAAGCCCCAGACCAGAACGTACTGCGAATTCTTCTTGAGTCAGTCCTGCCGCACGTCTGCTCTCTTTAATAAACGTTGCAATTTTATTCATTTTTTTGACTGCCTCCTTAGTTTGTTTGATATATATAAACATTTACACCCTTTCAGGTGCAATGTCAATGTATTTCCACTACCATTATACCCTAAAAGGTATATTTAATACTATATCATCATATTTTATACCACATCGGGTATATTTTTAAACATCTTTTCTTTTTAATATCTCTGCTGCTACGACTGTAATTACCACAATATAAATCAAACACACTCCCACAAACACTCCATAGCCACTCTGAATCATCTTCTGTGGAGCATTGGAATTCATGCCGTAAGCCATCAGTGAATAAGGCCATACATGACCCAGATCCTTTGCCAGAAACAGAAGCCCCGACAAACCGCCTGCAAATGCTATTCCAACAGGCAGTGCAAAACTCTTGATGAAAATGGATAGAAGTAGTTGAATGGCTGACATGACCATACCACCCAACGTTCCGAACAAACACCAGATTGCAACAGAACCAAGGGGTGGTTCACCAGTCATACCAACGCATTTTCCGGAAACGAGGTAGAGTACACCGATCCATGCCTCACTCAATAAAATCATATAAGAAGCTGTAATCAGCTTTGCAATAAATACTGTACCTCTTTTGACCGGTGCAGTCAGCACCTTGTTCCAATTATGATTGGTATGCTCCAAATGCATGAGATAGGAACAATAAACGCCTATCATAATCGGCAGAAAAAAGTAACAGGTAAATATCGTATGCTGCGTCCACAGACTGTACCATTCACTTTTCAGAATCTCTATATTCCCCAAATAATTCAGTGTTCCAAGCAGTGCCGGAACCACCGGCATCAACAAAAAAGCCAGCCATACAGGTGACCGTTTTAACTTCATTCTCTCAGCTTTTAATAATTTCAATAACATCTCTAGACCTCTCTTTCACAAAACAATTTTCTTCCGATCAGATAAAAAGCCAGTCCTATCATCCATAGTACCGCAAAAAATGTCCAATCAATATCCATGACCTCATAGTATACCGTACTCATCCTTGTTTCCTTAGTCCATCCATACATTCCTACAAACTGCAGAACCCCAAAGTATCCCCAGATAAGAACCTTTCGCAAAGCAGGAACCTGTGGCAGAAACATTGCAAATACACCACAAAACTCACCAATGATGCCCACAAAAAAGGTGACGGCCTGATTCTTGAATAAAATAGACAAAATATGCTGAAACAGATATATCACAGTTGCAGGAACAATGGTAAATAACAGATAAAGTAAATACAGTCTGATTGGCACTGTTCCCTCAAAGCCCATACCGATACCAAAAATGAGCAGGGTTATCCATGACAACAGTATACAGCCCCATAGAATCAGTAAACCATACAGAAGTTTTGCATCATAAAGCTTTCCCTTGGGAACCATGACACATAGCTGTTTGAACATAACTCCCTTGTGCTCCAGGTCACACAGACGGGAGGAGATCACAATAGAAAGAATGGGAACAAACAGTGCATTGTAGAGCGGAAACTGATACAAGAACATCATCCATCCTGTTCTCAGCATATCTGCATTATAATCACCATACAATGCCCACATAAGCTCCACTGCCGTGATTGCAAGTGCTGATACGATCAGATAACGCTTTCGAGTCTTTTTCATTTCACATTGTAATAATCGTATCATAAGCTCTGTTCCTTTCCAGTCAGATCTAAGAAGATCTCCTCCAGATTCTTACTTGGGTCCATCTCATGCAGCAGATTGAGTTCACCCTGATACATCATCTTGCCATTTGCGATAATTCCGATGTCCTCTGCCATCTGATCGATCTCCGACAGCAAATGACTGGAAACGATGACTGTCATTCCATACTGCTTGGGCAGTGATTTGATCAATCCACGCATCTCCTGTATTCCTGCAGGATCCAGACCATTGGTTGGCTCATCCAGAATAAGCAGTTTGGGAAAAGAAAGCAAAGCTGATGCCAGTCCCAGCCGTTGCTTCATTCCCAGTGAGTATGCAGCTGTCTTTTTATTCCCTTGTCTGTCCAGTCTGACAATCTCCAAAACCTTGTCAATATTGCTGTCCGGTAAACCTAAGAGTGTGGCAGATATCTTCAGGTTTTCTCTTGCCGTCAGATGACCATAGTAAGATGGTGTCTCAATGAGTGACCCTATTTCCTTCAGAATCTCCATACGGTTTTTTGAATTTACCCGCTTTCCGAAAATATCAATCTCACCTGCCGTCGGTCGAACTAACCCTAACAGCATCTTGAGTGTAGTTGATTTCCCGGCACCGTTTGGTCCTAAAAACCCATAAATGCGGTTCTCCTTTACCTCCATGTCAAGCTGATGCACTGCATCAAAATCCCCATATCTCTTGGTCAGAGCATTGGTCTGTACAATTTGATTCATATCATTCATCCTTTCTCAATCTGTTTTTTGATTAATCCAATCATACCGCCCTCCCCTTTCAGGAAACTTAACGCATCCTTACAACAACCTTAACTTTTGCAAAAACTTCTGGAAGGCATTTCAAAATCACAGAAATATGATACTATTTAGTTAGGAAGGTGACTGTATATGAATGAACTGAACAACCGAAAGATACTAATCGTAGATGATGAAGCAGAGCTTTTAAAGGTAACCGGTGATGCACTGATCAGGGAGGGATATTGCAATATCCACACTGCAATGAACTGTCAGGATGCCCTTCATATCCTACATACCCAGCCAATTGCACTGTGCATTCTGGATGTCATGCTGCCGGATGGCAATGGATTCTCTCTCTATGAAGAGATTCGAAAGACTTCACAGGCTCCTGTCATTTTCCTGACCGCAAGAGGAGAGGATGAAGATCGGATCCGGGGTCTGGAGCTGGGTGCAGATGATTATATCGTCAAACCCTTTTTAACCAGAGAACTACTTTTGCGTGTAACAGCCCTGCTGCGTCGTACCTATCAGAAGCCACAGGAGGAAATGCGTTTTCATGCCGGATCACGTCTGGTTGATTTTGAAACTGCCTCTGTTTCCTCAGAAAATGGTTCTGTTTCTCTCACTGCCAAGGAATTTATCCTCCTCAAGAAGCTATGGGAGAATCGAAACCGCATCGTCACGAATGATGCCCTCTGTCTGGCTGCCTGGGGGGATGCATACTATGGCTATGAAAATACCTTGATGGTACATATCAGAAGAATACGTGAGAAATTAGAGGACAATCCTTCCTCCCCAAAGCATCTGATCACAGTGAAAGGACTTGGTTACAAGCTGGTGACAGAATATGAATAAAACAGCACTGAAAATCGGACTTCGATTTACATTAACTGCAGCAGTCATTGCAACATTATTACTGTGCATTAACTTTCTTGGCTTTGCTGCGATTTCAAGTGATCCAAATCGGCTAATCAACTCTCCGCAGAGACGTCTGTGGACTGCCAGTGAACATTTGTCTTATGAAAATGGGGTTGTCTCACTGGATGACAGTGTAAAGATATCTGCAGAGGATTGGTTGATCCTGATTAACGAACAAGGAGACATCATCTGGTCACTGCAAAAACCTAATGATATTCCTGACCATTATAGTCTAAATGACATTGCCAGTATGACAAAATGGTATCTGAATGATTATCCTGTCTATGTTGAGACAAAGGATTTTGGATTGCTGGTGTTGGGTACTGCTAAGTATTCTGTTGGAAAATATGATATTGAATATACAATGGAATGGTTTGATACACTTCCCCAGAGATTGTTGACCGTATTAGTCATGAATTTAATTCTTGCCGGTGTTTTTGCTGTTCTTTTGGGTACCTCACTTTTTGGCAGACTTCGTGAATTTACGAACGGAATTGGCAATCTGCGTCAAGAAAAACCGGTTGTTTTAAAAGAAAAGGGATTGTTTAAAGAACTGTCCAAGAGCATCAATGAGACCTCTCGTTCTCTGGAGAGAAAAAACACTGCCCTCGCTGCCAAGGAGCAGGCACGTGTGAACTGGATCGCAGGAATTTCTCATGACATTCGCACTCCGCTTTCCATTATCCTCGGCAATGCAGAGGCCTTGGAAGCACAGGAGGATATGTCTGAGGATGGCAAAGCAAGGGCAGGTATCATTATAAAACAAAGTACCAGAATCAAGAAATTAGTTGAGGATCTCAATCTGATCTCCTCTCTTGAATATGATATGCAGCCTGCCAAAAGGAAGGAAATACGTCTCTGTCCGCTTCTACGTCAGATTGTGACTGACATGATCAACAGTGGTCAGACTGAAAACTTTGAATTTATCTTAGATCTAAGAGATGAACAAATGAAAGCACTGATTGATGAACCACTCTTTGAGCGGGCAATCTATAATCTACTGCATAACAGCGTTGCACATAATCCGGATGGCTGTCGGATTGAATTGTCTGCTCATATGGAAGCAGAACAGTCCATGATTACAATCAGAGATCATGGCTGTGGTGTGCCTTCTGAGATACTGGAGAAAATAACAGAAATGCCAAAGACAGCCCATGGTATTGGACTGCCTCTGGCTTATAAGATTATAACTGTTCATGGTGGCAGGATGACTGCCAAAAATGATGGTGGCTTTGTTGTGCAGATTGAACTTCCTGTAGTGGACTGAGTATAGCCATTTTTTTATCTGCTATCTTTCTACCTACTATCAATGTGCAACCAATTTCTGATTCTCCACATCAATGGTGATGGTCTGCCCCTCTTTCACCTCATCTGCCAGTATCTTCTTGGCAACCAGTGTCTCTACATTTTTCTGCAGATATCGTTTCAACGGACGGGCTCCATAGACTGGGTCATAGCCTGCTTCTACAATATAATCCTCTGCTGCAGGTGTCAACGCGATGGTTAGATTCTTATCCTCAACACGTCTGTTCAAATCATCAATCAAAAGCTTGATAATGCCACCAATGTTTGACTTTGTAAGTGGTCTAAACAAAATTGTCTCGTCCAGTCGATTCAGGAATTCAGGTCTAAAATGCTCTCTCAGATCATTCATAACCATCTGTTCAGCCTCCGGCTTGATCGTACCATCTGCTGCAATCCCTTCCAGCAAATATTCTGAACCAATGTTAGAGGTCATAATCAGAATTGTATTCTTAAAGTCTACTGTACGACCCTGAGAATCTGTTACACGTCCATCATCCAGTACCTGTAGTAATACATTAAATACATCAGGATGTGCCTTTTCTATCTCATCAAACAAAACAACTGAGTAAGGTTTTCTTCTGACTGCTTCGGTCAATTGTCCACCCTCCTCATATCCCACATATCCCGGAGGTGCTCCGATTAGACGTGACACTGAGAATTTCTCCATGTATTCACTCATATCAATACGTACCATATTGGATTCATCATCAAACAAGCTGGCTGCCAATGCTTTTGCAAGCTCTGTCTTTCCGACTCCGGTAGGTCCCAGGAACAGGAAGGAACCAATTGGTTTTGTTGGGTCTTTGATTCCAGCTTTGGAACGGATGATCGCCTCTGTTACCTTTGTGACGCCCTCCTCCTGTCCAATTACTCTCTTGTGCAGTTCATCATCCAGATGCAGTGTCTTGGAACGTTCACTCTCTGTCAGCTTAGCAACAGGTATTCCTGTCCAACGGGAGATGATTCTTGCAATCTCCTCATCGGATACACTCTCATGCACCAGCGTCAGACCTTCTTCTTTGACCTTTCGCTCCTCTATCTCCAACTGCTCCTTCAGTTTTGGAAGCTGGTTATACTGCAGTTCACTTGCTTTCTCATACTCACCTGCACGTGTTTCTACCTCAATCTGATTATTCAACGCTTCGATTTCCTCACGCAGCTTATGAAGCTTGGTAAGAGATGCCTTTTCATTTTCCCATTGTGCCTTGCCTGCAGTCAGCTTCTCATTGAGCTCGGCAAGCTCCTTCTGCAGTGTTGCCAGACGTTCTTGACTCAGGTGGTCAGTTTCCTTTTTCAAGGCTTCTGCCTCTATGGTCATCTGGGTTGCCTTACGATTCAGTTCATCCAGTTCTGTCGGCATGGAGTCCTGCTCTGTCTTAATCAATGCACAGGCTTCATCGACCAGATCGATTGCCTTATCAGGCAGGAATCTGTCAGAGATATATCTATGTGATAGTACTGCTGCTGAGACAAGTGCTGTATCCATGATTTTCACTCCATGGAATACCTCATATCTCTCTTTTAGTCCACGCAAAATGGAGATTGTGTCCTCTACTGTCGGTTCATCTACCATAACAGGCTGAAAACGTCTCTCGAGTGCTGCATCCTTCTCAATATACTGTCTGTATTCATCCAGTGTTGTCGCACCGATACAATGAAGCTCTCCTCTTGCAAGCATGGGTTTGAGCATATTGCCTGCATCCATTGCGCCATCCGTCTTTCCTGCACCTACGATCAGATGCAGCTCATCAATGAACAGAATGATCTGTCCGTCACTGTTCTTGACATCCTCCAAAACAGCCTTTAATCTTTCTTCAAACTCTCCACGGTACTTGGCTCCTGCAACCAGTGCACCCATATCCAGTGAAAAGACTTTCTTATCCTTCAGCCCTTCCGGAACATCACCGCGTACAATACGCTGTGCCAGCCCCTCTACGACTGCAGTCTTGCCGACACCCGGTTCACCAATGAGCACCGGATTGTTCTTGGTCTTACGTGACAGGATACGAATGATATTTCGGATCTCATTATCTCGTCCAATGACCGGATCCAGCTTTTGATTTTTTGCCTTTTCTACTAGGTCCTGACCATATTTCTCAAGTGTATCATAGGTTGCCTCAGGATTATCTGTTGTCACTCTCTGATTGCCGCGTACAGTAGACAATGCCTGTAGGAAGCGGTCTCTAGTGATGCCGTATTCCTTCCAGATCTTCTTCATGGCTTCATTTGGATATTTAAGAAGGGAAAGAAATAAATGTTCAACAGATACATATTCGTCCCCCATCTGCTTGGCTTCATCCTCTGCATGAATCAAGACCTTATTTAACTGATTTCCGATATAGACCTGTCCACCCTGTACCTTGACACGTTTCTCAAGATATTCCTCTGCCTTGTCCACAAAGTGCTCCTTATTAATCTCCATCTTCTCGATCAGTTTTAGAATCAGGCTGTCCTCCTGCCGTAGTAATGCATACAGCAGATGCTCCTGCTCGATCTCCTGATTGCCGAATTCATAAGCTAACTTTTCGCAGTCATTGACTGCTTCGATTGATTTCTGCGTGAATTTTTGTATGTTCATAGTCTCGTCCTCCTTGCATTATCTCCACTTCTGTTTTCTCTATTTAGATTTACATTTTATTGTTATCTGTTCCTTTTGTTTTATTTGTTCTACCCTTACTATAACATATAGATTGCAGATGTCAATACTATTTTTCATGTATATTTGTTTATCTTCTATGTCATATCTCTTATATGTTTATGCTCTTTATGCTATTTCTCTTTTGTATTGTTCCTCTTTACATTTGATTTTCTAATTCAATGCGTGTATGATTGGATAAGTAAATTCAACAAGGAGATAGGATCTATGGCACGACGTAGGAAGAAAAGTTTTGCACAAAAAATGCTGCCCGTTTATATCATTCTTTTAGGCATCATTGCAGTTTGTGTTGTAATTTTATTGAAAAAGGATGCGATCTCATCCAAGGCAAAACAGGTCGTGATAGAAAAGGCTGCTGAGCAGGTCATTCAGTCTCAGACAGGTAGCTCTGTCAGCATTAGTGAAATGAAAAAACAGATGGAACCGGCAGATGCCGAAGAAGTGGATTCTCTTATGCAAAAATATGCCGAGGGCGATACTATCTCAGAATGTGCCAACCTATACAAATCCGGTGGCATTGATGCTGTAAAGGAATATATGCAGACCGAGGTCGATCCCGCAGACGCAGCACGTCTGCAGGAATTATATCAAAAGTACGGCGACACTCTGCAACAAAATTAATTCAAATTCATCTATATCATCCTTTTACCGGATAAAATTGGTTCTCTGATTTCTCTCTGCAACAGGTATTTTTACTCCTGCTGCTTTGCCTGCTTCGATACTCTTTAAGAGCCAAGCCATATTGCGTCCGAGATTACGCATGGTCTGCAAGCCTTCCAAATCCTTTTTTACATCCTCCGGTGTGCTTCCATGTACCATATTCCAATAGGTTGAACTGATGACTGGCATCTGATTGATGGTAAAATACTTATTTAATACATCAATAGAGGCTGTCGTGCCACCACGTCTGGCAGATGTCACTGCTGCTCCCGGCTTGTATGCAAAACAAGAGCTGCCTGCATAGAACATCCGATCCAGAACAGATAAAATCCTGCCGTCCGGATGTGCATAGTAAACAGGTGAGCCAAAAATGAAACCATCTGCTTCCTTCGCTTTTAAAATCCATTCATTCACCATATCATCCTCAAAAATACACTGATTTTTCCCAGCACATTGTCCGCAGCCAATACAATCCCTGACAGGTTTATTCCCGATTTGCAGAATCTCCGTTCCGATTCCCTCCTGGATTAATGTTGCTGCCACCTCTGTCAATGCAGTGTAAGTACATCCCTTGGCGTTGGGACTACCGTTAAATAATAAAACCTTCATATCGCTTTCCTCCTGCTATGAATGTTAAGAATGCAAATCATAAAGTATTTTCAGTTGCATTCTTATAAAAATATTGCTATACTTTGATTGTTGCAAACAAATCATTGACTATTATATTATGCTACATAATTTAATAGATTCATAGGAGAAATTATTATGGAATTAATCTTTGCCGGAATTGTAGGAATTGCAATTATCGCTGCTGTCATTGCAGCAATCGTATCAACGGTATCTGCCGCTGCCGCAGTTGCAGATGAGGATGAAGAATAGAGAATAAATTGAGCCTGTCGGGATCATCCGGTAGGCTCTTTTAAACAATACTTCTATTATAATTACAATTTGATCAATATCGGGAGGGTCGTATGCCTGCAAATCAAATAACCAACCGACAAGCCAAAGAAAACATCCTGATTGTAGAGGATGATCTGACTCTGAGCAAGGGAATCGTGCTGGCTTTACAAAATCATGAGTTGAGTTTTACACAATGTCATACTCTGTCAGACGCATATAAACAGATTCAATCCCGGCTATTTCGTCTTGTCATACTTGATATCAATCTGCCTGACGGCAGTGGACTGGATTTATTACATAGGATCAAATCAGAATCCGACCTCCCGGTTATCCTGTTGACAGCAAATGATATGGAAATGGATATTGTCACGGGATTAGAATCCGGTGCAGACGATTATATCACAAAACCATTCAGTCTGGCCATTTTGAGTGCAAGGGTCAATACACAACTTAGAAAACAGCCTGCCGGAACAACCAAAGTGATCATTGATGAATATGTATTTGATTTTGAACATATGAATTTCTCTGACCATAGCAATCCAGTAGAACTCAGTAAGACAGAACAAAAGCTGTTGCGTTTATTAGTAGAGAACAGGGGACAGACTCTCTCGAGAGAGCAGTTGATCGACCGTGTATGGACTGACGGAGCCGAGTATGTAGATGAAAATGCACTGTCTGTCACCATCAAGCGATTACGTGATAAATTGGAGCCTCAGCCATCAAAACCTCAATACATCAAAACGGTTTATGGTCTGGGTTATGTCTGGACGGTGAGTTAGATGAATGTAATGAATTATATTCTTTTGTCTGTTGCCATTGTCGCGGTATTAACAACACTATTAACCATAGTCATCGCAAGACATCAGACAAGAAGGATTTTAAACAATATGAGCCAAATGCTGGATCGTGCGATTCAGGGAGATTATACCGAAACACGATATGATGAAAGTCTTCTCTCAGCGGTTGAAGCAAAGCTGGATCAATACCTCTTAGCTTCCGCTGTTTCTGGTCGTAACCTTGCCGCAGAAAAGGATAAGATCAAAGAATTGATTGCTGATATATCCCATCAAACCAAGACTCCGATTGCTAATATTATGTTGTATTCTCAGCTGCTGCAAGAGCAGGAACTGCCTTCTGAGGGGCGTGAATATACAGTACAGCTCACCGCTCAGGCAGATAAACTGAATTTCTTAATTGGGTCATTGGTCAAGGTATCACGTCTGGAGGCCGGTATCCTTACTCTCTCTCCAGTCTTGACACCCATTCAATTAATGCTGGACAATGTCGTGGCACAGGTAACCCCCAAGGCAGCAATCAAGAATATCATTTTGCAGCAGACACCTTCTACAGAAACCGCCTGTTTTGATATCAAATGGACCACCGAAGCAATCTATAACATTGTCGACAATGCAATCAAATATACGCCTGATCAGGGCTGTGTCACCATCAGTGTATCAGCCTGTGAGTTGTTTGTTCGTATTGATATCAGAGATACCAGAATTGGTATTGCCGAAACAGAATATGCAGATATTTTCAAGCGTTTTTATCGCTCACAAACAGTGAGTACAACAGATGGAGTAGGGATTGGATTGTATCTTGCAAGACAGATCATCACTGATGAAGGCGGATATATTAAAGTCAATTCATCGCTTGGAAAAGGAACTGTATTTTCAGTCTTTTTACCAATCGATCCAAATCTTTCATAACTGTTAGATTTCATTTGCATTGAGAAAGATTGTAGAAAGAAGTACCTGATAAAGTGTGTATTGTAGCAATACACACTTTTTTAGTAAGGAGAAAATCATGAAAATATTAGAGACACATCAACTCAAAAAAATCTATGGAGCAGGCGATGCTACCGTTCACGCACTGGATGGAGTAGACCTGTCAATTGAAAAGGGAGAGTTTGTTGCAGTCGTCGGGACATCAGGAAGTGGTAAAAGCACACTGTTACATATGCTGGGGGGATTAGACAGACCGACCGAAGGGAATGTGACGGTAAACGGAGAAGATATCTTCTCATTGGAGGATGAGGCACTTACCATCTTCAGAAGACGCAAGATCGGCTTTGTGTTCCAAAACTATAATCTGGTACCGGTCTTAAGTGTATATGAGAATATCGTATTACCTATACAATTGGATGGCAATGAACCTGATCAAGCATATGTAAATAGTATTATTGAGGTGTTGGGGATTGAACGCAAGCTGGATAACCTGCCTGATCACCTTTCAGGCGGACAGCAGCAACGCGTAGCCATTGCACGTGCCCTTGCAACGAAGCCTGCCATTTTGCTTGCTGATGAGCCAACAGGTAATCTCGACAGCAAGACCAGTCAGGATGTCATCGGTCTACTCAAGGTAACAGGTCAGAAATTCGGTCAAACCATTGTGATGATTACACATAATGAAGAACTGGCTCAAATGGCTGATCGAATCATTCACATTGAAGATGGCAGGATACTTTGTGGAGGTGAACACAATGATCAAAGTTGCTAATCATAAGTGTATTCGCCGTCTGGGTATGAAATGTATGCGCGCCGCACATACTCGCAATATTGTTGCAGTGGCTGCGATCATCCTGACTACCGTCCTGTTCACGACACTATTTACCATTGCGCGATCCTTTACACTCGCCCTACAGGAATCCAATTTCCGTGCATTGGGAGGTTATAACCATGGAACATTCAAATATATAACTCTTGAACAGGCAAAGGAGCTAATGGGTGATCCACTGATACAAGAGTATGGATTGCGTCGTTACGTTGGCATGGCAGACAGTGAGCCTTTTCAAAAAGATCATGTAGAGGTCAGCTGGTGTGACGCAAATGAGGCAAAATGGGGATATCGTATGCCGGAAACGGGACATCTTCCCACAGAAGGAACCAATGAAGCTGCTACCGACACACATGTCCTGTCTCTGCTTGGAATCGAACCTGAGTTGGGAAAAGAATTCACACTTACCATTGATGTTGATGGCGTCAGTACCACACAAACGTTTACACTCTGCGGATGGTGGGAGCATGATGCGGCATGTGATGCAAGTCATATTTTAATTCCGTCGAGTCGTACAGATGCTATTTTCAATGAACTGGCTACACAAGGCAAGGACAACATGACAACTTTTTGGAGTATGAGTGTCATGTTTGCAGATTCATTAGACATTGCGGATGATATGATACAGGTATTGGATCATCATGGATATCAATGTGAAGGGAAGCAGGAAGGGACAGATAATTATATTGCCATAGGTGTCAATTGGGGCTACATGGGAGCACAGCTGACCAATATAATGAGTGCCTCCTCTCTGATTGTTGTCATCCCGCTTGTTTTACTGATCATTTTTACAGGCTACCTAATCATTTATAATATATTTCAGATCTCCGTGGTTTCGGATATTCGTTTTTACGGATTACTGAAGACCATTGGGACGACACCAAGACAGCTGAAGCGTATCATCCGACAGCAGGCGATGTTGCTCTGTACAATTGGAATTCCGTTTGGTTTGATTTTGGGTTGGTTTTTAGGTGTCAGACTGACTCCGATTATACTTGCACAGCTGAATGGAATGAAGCAAAATACACATTCCTCAAGCCCTTCAATTTTTATATGTTCAACCCTGTTTTCTATTTTAACTGTATTTTTGTCCTGCCGTAAACCCGGACGTCTGGCTTCTGAGGTATCTCCTGTCGAAGCAGTTCGTTATACAGAAAACAACCTTTCGAAAAAGATTGTCAAAAAGACGCATGGTAAGATTTCACCTTTTTCAATGGCATGGGCAAATCTTGGACGCGCCAAAAAAAGAACCCTGATAACAGTGTTCTCATTATCTCTTGCTGTCGTATTATTAACCCTAACTGTAACCTTTACAAATGGGTTTGATATGAACAAATATTTAAAATCCTTCTCTGTAACAGATTTTGTATTTGCACATGCAGATTATTTTCAGTCTGGAAAAAGTCCATTTCATAAGGATATGGCTATTCCTGAATCAGTCATCGATGAGATGACTCTACAGGGTGATATCACTGAAGGAGGCAGAGTGTATGGCGTGACCAGCATTATGAATGGATATATCAGTGAGGAACGATATCGAACACGATATGGTCAATGGAACAGTCCCGAAGCAATGGATCAGCAGATTGCCAATGCAGAACGTGATGAAAATGGTCTGATCTGTGACAGAACACAGCTTTATGGTATGGATCCTTTTATACTGGATCAGCTTACACTGTTTGAGGGAGATCTTTCTACGCTGAACAAGGCTGATGCCCATAACATTGCAGCAGTTTATTGGACCGACGATTATAATCAAATAGAACCTGAAACAAACTGGGCCAAACTCGGTGATACCGTCAGTATACGATATGTAGACGAATACGATTGCATTAATCCTTACACGGGGGAATTAGTAGATCCGAGCAGTGAAGATCCCTACCAACTTGAAATCAAGAGTTATCGTGATGTTTCCTATACTGTCACAGCCCTTGTAGCAGTACCAAATTCCCTGAGCTATCGTTATTATGATTTTGATACCTTTTTAATGGGTTCACAGGCATTTATCAAAGATACAGGAACAAGTGATGTGATGCTGTATGCTTATAATACAACCAAGAAATCCAATCATGCCATGGAAACCTATTTATCTGATTATACACAAAATCAAAATCCACAATATGATTATGAAAGCAGGAGTACACATGCCAAAGAATTCAAAGATTTTCGTATGATGTTTTTACTCTTAGGCGGTGTGATCAGTTCTATCATCGCTTTGATAGGAATTTTAAACTTCTTTAATGCTATGTTGACCAGTATTATTACACGTAAAAGAGAACTTGCCATGCTTCAATCCATTGGTATGACAGGAGGACAGCTAAAGAAAATGTTAGTATGGGAAGGATTGTTATATACAATGGCTTCGGTCATAGTTGTTCTGTTGCTTACTACAATCGGTTCTCCATTCCTAAAATCATTCTTTGAAAAAATGTTCTGGTTCTTCACCTATCATTTTACTGCATTACCAATATTGCTAGTGGCACCGCTGTTTGCCTTATTGGGATGTTTGATCCCAATTATGGTGTACCATCACATCGCAAAACAGACAATTGTGGAACGACTAAGAGAAATATAATAAAGAGTCTGTCGGATTTATTACATCCGGCAGACTCTCCTTTTCATTCAAGAAACAACTAATTCAATGCCTCTTTCAGCACTTCTGCATTATGCTGCATCAGCGAAATGTATGTTGCTCCGTTTTCAAAATCATCCTTCGTTACATTGTGCACTGCATTGAGCAGTTCGCTTTTGGCTCCGGTTGCTTCACAGATCGCATCACATACCTTGGTATTGGATAATTCGATATGGAATACCATCGGAATCCCATCCTGTTTTACTTTATCAATCAAAAACGCGATGGTGGCAGCACTTGGTTCCGAATCAGACGCACATCCCGGAAATGCTGCATAATATGTCAGTCCATACTCATCCGCCAGATATCTGAACGGAAAACGATCGCCCACAATGATTTCCTGACGAGCTGCCCCATCAATGACACCATGAAAGTCCTGATCCAGCTTTTCAAGCTTTGCTATATAATCTGCTGTATTTTTCTGATAGTCTTCCGCATGATCAGGGTCTGCTTCACACAGCGCATCACATAGCTTCTGTACAATCAACTCAGCATTTTTCGGAGATGTCCATACATGCTCATCATACTCTACTTCTCCATGTTCCTCTCCTTCTGCTTCATCGTGTTCCTCTTCTTCGGTCATTCCCTCTACAATTTCCTCCTCAACCGGAGTCACACAGTCCATTAGGGTTACAATCTTTTTATCTTCCAGACTTACCGAATCTAAAATAGAATCAATCCATGCATCTGATTCTCCACCTACATAGACAAATACATCTGCTTCATTGATGGACTTGATATCCTGCGGTGTCGGTTCAAAGCTGTGACTTTCAGCCCCCGGCGGCAGCAGCATTGTGAGATTCAGATGCTCACCGCCAATCTGACGAAGAAAATCATATTCCGGGAAGATGGTTGCAATCGCATTGATTTTACTTTCTGTATTCGTCGTTTCCTTTGTATCTGCCTCCTGATTAGGTGTACCTGCTGCGCAGCCACATAAAACTGCAAGCATCAATACTGCAGCCAAAAACTCCATCACTTTATTTTTTTTCATATAGAACCTCCAAATTTAAATCTTGCTACCTACAAATTGTCATACATCGGACTGAAAATTCAATTATCCATGCGAACCTTATCAAGAATGAGATTACGCTCTGAAACAGAGCCTTGAAATACATCACGCAAACATTATTAATTGTAACGCCACAGATAACAAGAAGTCAAGCCATTCCTGATAAAGCTTACAATGGAAAAACCCGTTTTGTTCTTGCAATCTTGCCTGTAAAATGTTAGGCTATTCTTTAGTGATATGAATGTAACTGCTAAGTGAAAGGGAGTGTAGATATGAGTTATATCAAACATAAATCAGAAGAATCAGTTGAGGATTATCTGGAGACGATACTCATATTAAGCAAACGTCTGCCTGTAGTTCGTTCCATCGACATCGCAAATGAGTTATCCTACTCAAAACCCAGTATCAGTGTTGCCATGAAAAATCTACGAGCCAATGATTACATCACTGTATCTGATGAAGGGTATATCAATCTGACCGCAACTGGAAAGACATTGGCAGAAACAGTATTTGAGCGACATACCATCCTTTCCACCATGCTGATCCGCTTGGGAGTTGATTCTAAAACAGCACTTGCAGATGCATGTAGAATGGAGCATGACATCAGCCCTGAAAGCTTTGAAGCTATTAAAAAGCATGTCGAAAGTATTCCGGAGCATCAATAGAAATGTAACAATAAAGTATTAATGAATCAGAGCAGCCTATTGGGCTGCTCTTTTTTTGCCAAAGTATCGACATGTATGTTTTTGATACTCTATGTAACTGTCTCCAAAGACAGTGGGTAAATATACCTCTTCCCTGCAGATCTGCAAATGCAGGGAGATGACTGCCATTAAGGAAAAAAATAAAAGGGGTAGATTGAAAAAAGCTAACAGGATCCCTATATACACAAGATCAAATCCAAGAAATGCCGGATTTCTGCTGTACTGATAGATTCCTCTCGTCACAAGCTTAGTCTTTTCTTCTTCATTGATTCCTGCTCTCCAGCTGTCGCGCATAGTCGCCATTGCTGCAATAAATAACAGATCTCCAAGGAATGCAATGATCAATCCCACGGTAATCAACCAATTCGTCTCTGCAATTCTTCTATTGAAATAAATACTAAGGAGCTCTGCTATCACAACTGCTACAGTGGTGATTCTCATGATTTTCTCAACCCGTCTTGTTTCAGGTGGCTTTGTCCCTTGATTGATCTGATTCGTCCGAATCCCACGTCGTTTTTGTAGCATCATCTTTGTAAAATAAGCGATATAAAATACTGCCAGTATAAGTACAGCTGCTATTTGATATATTATCATTTCTTTTCCCTCCAATGTCCCTGATAAGCCCTGTGCTCAAGCATACAATTATTCCTCTATATGTTCTCTTCCCTGAGCAATGATACTGCGTACATGATCATCTGCCAACGAATAGAAGATCGATTTCCCATCTCTACGATTTTTAACGAGCTTATTTTGCTTAAGTATTTTCAATTGGTGAGAGATTGCAGACTGCGTCATATTGAGTACCTGTGCAAGATCACAGACGCAAACCTCTGCTTCAAATAATACAAAAAGAATCCTGATTCTTGTAGAATCCCCAAACACCTTAAATAATTCTGCCAGGTCATACAATTCTGTCTCCTCCGGCATTGTCTCGTTGACGATCTTTACAAGCTCCTCATGTACCTCTGTTGTTTCACAACACTCCATTTTTCCCACTGTCATCTCTTTCTCCTCCTCATTTTTTTACAAACAATGCCCGCACTGCATTGAGTACTGCGATCACCATCACTCCGACATCTGCAAAAATGGCCACCCACATATTTGCAATACCGAGTGCTCCTAATGCCAGACAGATGACCTTGACACCTATTGCAAAATAGATATTCTCATACACAATTCTCATACATTTACGTGATATTCTGATTGCTTTGGAAATCTTCAACGGATCGTCATCCATCAGCACAATATCTGCCGCCTCAATCGCTGCATCTGATCCCAACGCACCCATAGCAATCCCGATATCAGCTCTGGAAAGCACCGGTGCATCATTGATACCGTCACCTACAAATGCAAGTTTTCCCTTCCTGTCCCTGATCTGTAGCAATTCTTCTACCTTAGTTACCTTGTCTCCCGGAAGAAGCTCTGTATAAACCTCATCCAATTCCAGCTCTGTTGCCACCTGTTCTCCGACATTTTTCATATCTCCTGTCAACATCACTGTTTTTTCGATACCTGCCTTTTTCAAAGCTTTAATTGCTTCTTTAGAAGTCATCTTCACTTTGTCAGAGATCACGATATGTCCTGCATATGCTCCATCCACAGCGATATGCACAATTGTCCCCACATGATGACAGTTGATATAGGCTACCTTGATCCTGTCCATCAATTTGGCATTACCGACAGCGATCTCTTTACCGTCTACCTTGGCAATGACTCCATTTCCACTGATCTCCTGTACATCCTCTACTCTGCTCTGATCAATCACCTTACCATATGCCTTCTGTAGACTCTTGCTGATCGGATGTGTGGAATAGCTCTCTGCTAGAGCTGCATACTCTAAGATAAGAGTTTCCTCTTCCTTTGTATGATGAATGCCTGTAACCTCAAAGACGCCTTCTGTTAATGTTCCTGTTTTATCAAATACAACTGCTTTTGTCTGTGCCAATGCTTCCAAGTAATTAGAGCCCTTCACCAACACACCCTCTTTGCTTGCTCCTCCGATTCCTGCAAAAAAACTAAGTGGAATGCTGATGACCAGTGCACATGGGCAGCTGATGACCAAGAAGGTCAATGCTCTGTATACCCACTCTCCCCACTCAGGAGAAAGCCCTAAAAACAGCCCTCTGATGACAGGTGGTAAAATCGCCAGTGCCAGTGCACTGTAGCATACAATTGGTGTGTACACCCTTGCAAATCTGGATATAAAATTCTCAGATTTAGACTTCTTGGAACTGGCATTTTCAACCATATCAAGGATCTTAGAAGCAGTAGACTCTCCAAATGCTTTTGTGGTTTGTATATGTAACACACCACTCTCATTAATACAACCACTGATCACTTCCATTCCTATAGATACTTCTCTCGGAAGGCTCTCTCCGGTCAATGCACTTGTATTCAATGTTGATGTTCCCTCTGTAATCACACCATCAATCGGGATCTTCTCTCCTGGTTGTACAATGATCACTGTACCTACAGATACTTCATCAGGATCTACCCTTTCAAGTTGACCGTCACGGTCTATATTGGCATAATCAGGTCTAATATCCATCAGTTCACTGATGTTTCTTCTGCTTTTCCCTACAGCATAGCTTTGAAAGAGTTCTCCAATCTGGTAAAACAGCATAACTGCAGTTCCCTCTTTATAATCTCCCAAAGCAATCGCCCCAACGGTTGCCACTGCCATCAGGAAGTTTTCATCAAATACCTGTCTGTTTAGGATTCCTTTGATTGCCTTCTTCAATATATCATATCCAATGAGTAGATATGGAATCATGTATAGGATAAATCTCAGATATCCTTCTACTGACACGTACTGCAATAACACTACCAGTACTGCTGATATGATGATTCTGATCAAAACCTTTTTCTGCTTCTTGTTCATCTGATACCCTCTTTTCTATCACTTATATCATTCTGCCTCGGGTCATTTAAAATGATTCTATATATAAATCTCACAGTCATCCTCAACCTTTTTGCAGTTTTTCAATACTTCCTTCATCACTTCCTTGGAATCAACACCCTCCTCAAACTCTACATTCATCTTCAGAGCCATGAAATTCACGGTTACATCTGACACTCCAGCTGTTTTCCTGGCTGCCTCCTCCATCTTGTTTGCACAGTTTGCACAGTCTATTTCTATTTTGTAAGTCTTTTTCATTAGAAATTCTCCTTTTGATTTTATATATGAGCACTTGTTCATATGTTTGATTTAATTATAACAGCTGAATTATGCTTGTCAAGTCAATTATGAAAATTTCTTCTTGACAATCCAAAAGGATTCCTTTACTATAATCATACCGACGGTATGTATGTATCTCGCAAAGGGGTTTATTATGGCACGTAACAAATATCCTGAAGAAACTGTCAATCTGATTCTTGATGTATCTGTCAAGCTCTTTCTCTCAAAGGGCTATGAACAGACATCTATACAGGACATTATTGATGGATTAGGTGGTTTGAGCAAGGGTGCAATCTATCATCATTTCAAATCCAAGGAAAGTATACTGATTGCTGTTTTTGAACGATTTTCCCTACAGTCCAAGGCAATTTTGGATACTATCATGGAAGACAAGACACTGACAGGACGCGAAAAGTTTCAAGCGATATTTATGTCTTCCTTAAAAAGTCAGGATCACCGCAGGTTGATTGCTTCTGCACCAAACCTGTTGGATAACCCAAAATTACTGGCTACTCAGATGAAGTCTACGATATTTGACGTCACCCCGAATTATATCGTTCCGGTGATTGAGGAAGGGATCAAAGATGGTTCCATCCAATGTGAATACCCACGTGAAACTGCTCAGATTCTGACTTTGCTCAGTAATATATGGATGAATCCGCTGATTTATCCGATCGGAGAGGATGAGGTGTCCTCCAGAATGGATTTCTTTAATTATCTTACAGACTTACTTGGATTTTCCTCCATCAGTGATTCATTGGAGGCACATCTTCTGGATTTCATTCATTTAAGTTCTGACTAAAAAAAACTGCCCTTTACACCGGGCAGTATTATTATAAATATTATACATACCGTCAGTCGGTATCTAAGAGGAGATTAAAAATGGAACACAAAAAACTTTTTCAAAAAGACTTTACAATGGTCATCATCGGGCAGATCATTTCACTGTTCGGAAACTCAATACTACGATATGCACTTCCTCTATACCTGTTAAATCAGACACATTCGGCAGGTTTATTCGGAATCGTAAGTGCATGTTCGCTGCTTCCCATGATACTCTTATCACCCATAGGAGGAATCATCGCAGATCGTATCAACAAACGAAACGTCATGGTGATCCTTGATTTTTCAACTTCCATCCTCATTCTCATACTTGTCGTTTTACTAGACAGGGTGAACATCATCGTTCTCTTGATTACTGTCCTAATGATCCTATATGGGATTCAGGGTACTTATCAACCCACTGTACAGGCTTCTGTTCCTCTGCTGGTAGATGGAGAAAACCTGATGGCAGGCAATGCTTCCATCACACTGGTCAATTCGCTTGCCGGACTGATCGGCCCTGTATTGGGTGGTATCATGTTTGCGGCAATTGGGATCAAGCCCATTCTGTATCTGAGTATTATATGCTTTCTGATATCTGCAATCATGGAGATTTTTATACATATCCCATTTACAAGAGAGAATACTACGGATACGGTTTTAATGATTGTGAAAAAAGATATGGCTGACAGTTTCTCATTTATCAGGCATGACCAACCAATTCTGATCAAAGTAACGATCCTGATCGCGTTCATCAATATGGTTTTTTCAGCATTGATCATGATTGGTGTACCGATCATTGTAAATGAAAAGCTTGCTTTTCCTCAGGAGCAAGGAAATCGTCTGTATGGATATGCACAGGGAGCACTTGCTGCAGGAGGTCTGTTAGGTGGATTGCTGGCTGGTGTCATTGGTAAAAAGCTGTCAATTAAGAAATCCTATTTATTGATTAGCCTGTGTACATTTACACTGCTCCCGATCGGAATCGCACTTCTGCTTCCGTTATCTCCGATCGTTTCTTATCTGATCATTATAATCAGTTGTACAATTATGATGATATGCTCCTCTATCTTCAGTATTGAAATGATCTCATGTGCACAGATATTGACTCCTGCACACCTACTGGGCAAAGTAATGGCATTAATCAGCTGCTTCGTAATATGTGCACACCCGATCGGACAATTGATTTATGGGAGCCTGTTTGAATTTGTATCAGTTCATTATGCATATATATTCTTTGGTGCTTTTCTGATCTGCCTGGCAATATCAAATGTGAGCAAACGTATCCTGACTGCCATTCCGATAGAAGATCACTTGTGACAAAATGAATTTACCATTCCCAGTCCTGCATCAATCGTTTGATCCTGCTTTCTCGTTGCTCTCCTTTTTTCTTATAATATTCATTCACAGATGCGAGAGTAATAAGGATCACTCCGGCTGCTAATAAATAGATCCACCAAGCGATACTTTTCCAAAAATCTCTGGAAGAATACAGGATCAAGGTGATTAATGTAATGGAGGCTAGCAGGAACCAACGTTTGCTCTTGCTCCAGAATGATACCAGCAGGATTATCAGAGCCGCAACTCCAAGTATCAGAACATCTGATAAAACTTTTCCTCTGATGGCATCAATCCCCTGCCAGACCATGCAGACATCAATCATCGCATAGAAGATCCATGAGAATACCTTTTCATAGCCCCTCCAGATCCATTTATATAAACATAAAGAGAGCAATATAAACGGTATCATCTTCCACTCTGAACGCATGATCAGCGGAACCAGGAAAAATGGCTGCGTCCACCACATGATACATCCAATGAAACAGATGAATGAAAGGATTGGCCGATCAAACGACGGATGAATCCTTCGATAATAGCCTAATAGATAAACTACCAACATAAAGAGTCCGACAAAATGCCATGGAGAATCCCCGGATTGTCCTAAAAGAACCAATGTCGGTACAATGTTTATGATTGCATACCAATCGATCAGGACACCCTTTGCCTCCACTCTTTTGACGATATTCATATTGTGATGAAGGAGATAGCTGAGCAAAAGGATGGTTAAAAACAGCAGCGTCCAGGCAATCATGATCATATGATTATTAAACCCCAGATGAATCTTCACAAAATCCAGTCTCATGTTAAAAATGACAAGTAATACTCCTGCCGGTACAATCCCGCTCCACATCATACGCAGTCGATACAGAGTCCACATACATAGTATGGTTTCGATGACCAAAACCAGAAAACCAATATGAATCATCAGATTCACTGTCCAATCTGTACTAACCACACTCGAAGAAGAACACCATAGTCCAAGCATCAGCATGACCTGTGTCAGAATCGAATAACTGAGACTCTTTTTACAAAATGCCCAAACTGCAACAGCCATGATCCCACATAAGAGTATCATATACTCGATCATTCGAGATAATGGGAGTGACATGTCGTAAAGATAGAAACAGTCCGTGAACTGCAGGAACAGACAAATTGCGATCGCAGCATACATCACCCAATACATGATACGTTCGCATCCCTTCCATACCAGTTTATATAAGCCCAATACCACAAGCAGAAACACAATCATATTGATCTCTGTTGTATATGCCTCCGGTAAGGTGATAAACGGCTGTACCCACCAAGCCACACATAAAAAGAATGCTGCTGCGGAGATAATCGGTCGGTTGAACCGGGCATCAATGCGTCTTAAATAATTGAACAGGTATAGTATAAACAGGAATGATGAGACAAAGCACCAGACTTCATCTCCAAAAAACAGGCCAATCGGTATACATACTGCACCTACACTCAGCCAGTCAAACCGCATGATGAACCCCTTTTCCTCTCTTCTGCTCTCGAGCAATTTCGGATAGATCCATCTGCCGATCAGAGATACACATAAGAATTCTCCTAACAGGATCAATTGACAGATATCATATGTGAAACCGGTCTCATCTACAATATGAAAAGAAAGTACAAAGAACAAGATCATGGAGATCAATCCTGCGAGCATATTCCCCTGTTGATATAGTGCGTACTGACATAGAAGGATTACAAACAAGGTCAATAAACCGATCCAAAGCTCAGGGGCAAAGTCACTGCACCAGCCACAGGTCATAAGAATAACAAAACCATGTACCAGTACATTCAACATGATTCCAGTTTCTCTTCGAAGCAGGTTCATTCTGTTATAAACAGCCGGAATCAGATAAATAATCAATGCCACTGCTACAAACAGCATTGGCACACAAAGCCGTTTGACTGTTGGCCATGTCTGAAACACTCGGCCGACTGTAATGCTGATCGAGAAGGAAACCATGAATCCGACTATATAGAGCCACAACACGGACAACATATAGGTACTGCTATGTTTTGGTGTCTGATCTTCTGCAACTAATGTATCTCTCTTTTGACTTGATATAGATTCGTACAGCATCGTAATCGAATATAATGTCAGCAACCACAAATATGCAGGAACAAAGTCCGCTTGATCTGTAGCAAAATCGCCAACAATCATAACTGCTCCGCTGATCCAGACCATGATCGAAAACGGTAGCTTTAACTTGCTCAATCGTCCGTCTTTTTCTGACAGCAGGATCAAAAGGATCGTGAACAGCATGGTGAATAAATAAAAAACCATAAATACACTTTCCTCTGATTGCGGATGAAATGCAATAACAGAACAAATATATAGATAGAAAATGCTCCATGGAAATATGAAACGGGCAGTCACAGATAACCAATCTTGTTTCTTTTCAAACGCCAGACTCGCAATCATAATCATACTAAAAACAGCAGAATTCATGATGATCCAGGAATCCTCGAGACCATACCCCATATACAGACAGATACATATCGGTAAAATATCCGATAACTTGTTTCTGAATAAAGAAATTCCATGGTAGCGTAGGAACCGGTATGCGAGAAAAGCAAGAAAAATGAATACCTCTCCTGTGATTTCTGAAGTTCGTTCTGTTACAGGAAGCGTCTTGGTCAATCCCATTATGATGATTACAGAAATAAGCGGATGAATCCACTGCATCCATCTCTGCTCCATTTTAATCATCATATAGGACATGGTAATCATAATACAGATCAGTCCGATGATCCAATAATACCTTCCACTGACTGCACCTTCCATAAAAAAGGAAATCAATAACGCTATTGATACAATGTAGAAGGAAATATAAGAGTATCTTCCAAGCTGTGACAGCACTCCTGTTTCCTGTTTGACAAACTGCTTTGCCAATATAACAATCCCTGCACAATAAATCGATAATATGAGAATCCTGACATCCAGATCACCGGCAAACTGCCAGATCAAAGATACAATGCCTGCTGTTCCTGCAATATAAGTAAACCATATGTATAGCTTCGATTGATAGATCTTGACTCCAAATACACATGCCACAGTAAGGCATACAGATGCGATCAAAGAAAGGATGTATTTTCCTTCTCCCTGTACTGATAAATAGTTACCTAACAGTTCAAAATAACCAATACCTAAAAAAGCAAGAGGGATAAAGAGACTTCCTAATGAATAAAAGGTTAAACCCGTCTGCTTTAACATCAGTTTATTGCGTGCAAGCACAGAGGCTCCAAAGAACAAAACGATTAACAAGGCAATGACTGCTGCTTTCATAAAGTCAGGAAGGATATTCCATGTCGTAGTTGCAAAAATTAACCCGGCAATGACAATAAAAATCACACCAATGACAAACACAATGTTCATTGTATTAACCTTTTTACGTGGCTTCGGAGCCGATGGAGCATTAATGTACTGTGATCTCGCAGAATATACAGGCTGCGGAGCCACTTGGGGCTGTACTTTTTGCGGTGCCACTTGGGGCTGTACTTTTTGCGGTGCCACCTGTGGTTGTATTGTTTGCGGTGATTGTAGCGATTGCGGCTGCGATACCATCGTCCTCTGCGACTGTGGTTGCTGTACAGGCTGCGAACCGCCCCTCCAATCCTCCAGTTCCTTAATCCTGCGTCTCAGTTTTGTGTTCTTATCATAAAAAATAATGACCATCGGTATCAACGCGAACGGACTGAGTACCCAGAGTAATGCCAATGCAATCAAACTCGACATCGTTGTTTGTCCCCCTTCTTACTGTTGTCTGAAACCATGATATATAACATTGCTGTTTCCTCCTAGTGGTCTGACTTCCACTGCTTGATCTTTTGCAGTCTTTCACCAACAGCCTTTTCGGCTCCCTGAGTAGTCGGTCTGTAATAGGTAGTTCCCTGCATGGATTCCGGCAAACACTGCATGGTTGTCAACTTTTCATCTGTATCATGTGCATATTCGTAACCTTTTCCGTACTCCAGATCAGCCATCAGTTTCGTAGGAGCATTTCTTAGTTGAAGTGGAACCGGTTCCACCCTTTGACGTTGAATATCAGATTTACTTTTCTCGCATGCTGTATAGAGAGCATTGGACTTAGGTGCCATGGCAAGATAGGTAACTGCATGAGTTAGATTCACATCGCATTCAGGCATTCCGTTAAAATGACATGCCTGATATGCCGCCACTGCCACCTGCAAAGCCTGTGAATCTGCCATCCCTACATCCTCACTTGCAAATCGGATCAGACGTCTGGCTACATACAACGGATCCTCGCCCCCCTGCAACATCCTGTTCATCCAATAAATTGCTGCATCCGGATCAGAGTTACGCATGGATTTATGTAATGCCGATATCATATTATAGTGTTCTTCACCTGTTTTATCATATAACAATGACTTTCTGGTGATACACTGTTCCATTCCTTCATCAGTTACAAGAATACCCTTTGCTGATATCTCTCCATTGAGCACTGCCATTTCAAGTGTATTCAGTGCAGTCCTTGCATCTCCATTTGCAAATGTGGCAATTGCCATAATCTGCGTATCCGTCATCTGTACATTCTGATATCCAAAGCCTTTATTACTTTGCAATGCATTTTGTAAAAGTTTCTTAATATCAGCCTCAGACAATGCCTTGAGCACAAACACCTGACATCTGGAAAGCAAAGCAGAATTGATCTCAAAGGATGGATTCTCAGTTGTTGCTCCGATCAGAGTGATGCTTCCCTTTTCTACATAAGGAAGAAAGGCATCCTGTTGAGCCTTGTTAAATCGATGAATCTCATCCACAAACAATACTGTCCTGATCCCAAGTCGACGACTCTCATCTGCCTGCTTCATGACATCCTTAATTTCCTTGATTCCACTGGTAACAGCAGAAAAGTTAATGAAATCTGCATTGGTTCTGCCAGCTATAATCCCTGCAAGCGTGGTCTTGCCCACTCCCGGAGGTCCCCAAAAGATCATAGAAGTCACCTGATCGTGTTCAATTAATTGACGCAGCATCTTACCTTTGCCAAGTAAATGCTCCTGTCCCACAAATTCCTCAAGCGTTTCAGGACGCAATCTGCTGGCTAAGGGAATTGTCTTTGTTTGAGTATCATCAAATAGTGAAATTTGATTCATATATAGTCCTCACTGCCTTCCGTGTTGATCAACTTAAATGAAAAACTAAATTCCAGTAGCTCACAACCGTAGTAAATCTGCGGGA
>CAZVYQ010000002.1:0-22468 GCA_964631375.1 uncultured Lachnospiraceae bacterium
GAATGTGCGAGGGCTAATAAATGAAGTGCAGTGAAACAGAGCAGGCAATTCAACAGTATATTGATGATCAACTGACAGGTCCGAGATTGCGAGATTTTCTGACACATATTGAAGGCTGTCCCAAATGTTATGAAGAAATGGAAATCAATTATCTGATGAAAGAAGCATTGATTCGTCTGGAAGACGGAAAAACAATGGATCTGCAAAAGGAATTGCAGCAAAAGATTCAATCATCAAAAAAGTGCTTGATGCTCCATGAGTATTTGGTTGCAGTGAGACAGATGGTTTTTCTGGCTGCCATACTGTTCATTATCATTTGTATGGTTAGAATTCTGATATTATGTGGAGTGGGTATATGAGTGAAAAATTAGTCTTAATAGATGGACACAGTATATTAAATAGAGCATTTTACGGAATGCCGGATCTGACCAATTCTGCCGGGCTGCATACAAATGCAGTATATGGCTTTTTAAATATTATGTTTAAGATACTGGAAGAGGAACATCCTGATTATCTGGTAGTGGCATTTGATGTTCATGCACCTACGTTTCGCCATGAAATCTATCAGGCCTACAAGGGAACCAGAAAACCGGCTCCAAATGAATTCCGTGAGCAGGTGCCGGTGATCAAGGAATTGCTGCAGGCTATGGAGATTAAGATTATAGAACAACCCGGACTGGAGGCAGATGATATACTTGGCACCTTAGCCAAAAGAGCTGAACAGGCAGGGATAGAGGTTTCTCTTGTGTCAGGGGATCGTGATTTACTACAGATGGCATCAGATCAGATCAAGATCCGTATTCCTAAGACACGAGGCGGGAAAACCCAGATCCATGATTATCACACTCAGGATGTGATCGATGAGTATCAGGTTACTCCGGCAGGTATTATTGAACTGAAGGCTCTGATGGGAGACTCATCAGATAATATCCCGGGAGTTCCTAAGATTGGGGAAAAGACAGCCACAGAACTGGTGGTACGTTATGGTACGATAGAAAACTTAAAGGAACATATCGGTGAAATTACAAAGAACAGTATTCGTGAATCTCTGGAGACACATTTTGACCTCGCCGAGCTCTCCAAGGTACTGGCTACCATCAACAGTCAGGCTGACATCCAATGTGATCTGGAGGATGCTCGTGTAAAGAACATGTTTACACAGTCAGCATATACCCTTATGAAACAGTTGGAATTCAAAAATCTGTTGTCCAGATTTGAAAAGGAAAACATGTCAGTGAACAGCCAAAGTGAACGATTTAAACTTGTAACCAGGCTGGATGAGAGTGAGAGGATTTTTGGTGAAGCAGCAGAAGCCGGGCACATTGGCTTTCAGATGATTGGTGATCAGGAAATCATAGGACTTTCCATTGCCTATTCCAAGGATGATATCTATTATATCAAGGTACAGGGATCGCTTACGGCAGAGTACTTGTGTGATCAGATGAATTTCTTATTACGTAGTGCCGAGCATACAGTGTTTTCCGTATTTGATTTGAAGAGATGCCTTTCTTCTTTGTTGAACCGAAATGAAAGTCCGTGGTCAGAAGAAGCTGAGTCGATCTCCGGACAATTGGTCGGAAAATGCTTTGATACGAGTGTTGCGGCGTATCTGCTCAATCCGCTTAAAAATGATTATGAAAATGAAGATATTGCCAACGAATATCTGGGTCTCATGATCCCGAATCGTATACAGGCCTTTGGAAAGATGTCATTAAGAGAGGCTGAAGAGAAAGAAAAGGCATCATTTTTAGAATATGTCTGCTATGATGCATATATATCCTATATGGCATATCCGATACTCAGAGAACGTTTGGAAGAGAGTGATATGCAGACACTTTTTGAGACGATTGAGATGCCGTTAATTCTGTGTCTGTATGATATGGAAACAGACGGAATCATGGTTCGACCTGATGAATTAAAGCAGTATGGGACTGAACTCGGGGAACAGATTGAGAGGCTTGCAAAGTCGATTCACGAGCAGGCAGGCAATGATTTTAATATCAATTCTCCCAAGCAGTTGGGTGAGATTCTGTTTGAACAGATGAAGCTTCCCGGTGGAAAGAAAACAAAGACAGGATATTCTACAGCAGCAGATGTTCTGGACAAACTGGCAACTGATTATCCGTTTGTGGCAGATATTCTGGAGTATCGTGGCTTGACAAAATTAAAATCTACTTATGCGGACGGACTTGCTAATTATATTGATGAGAGCAATCGGATTCATTCACATTTTAACCAGACGATCACGGCAACAGGACGAATCAGTTCCACCGAACCAAATCTACAGAATATCCCGGTCAGGTTGGAGCAGGGAAGACTGATCCGTAAGGTTTTTGTTCCGAAACCGGGCTGTGTGTTTATTGATGCGGATTATTCTCAGATCGAGCTTCGTATCCTGGCACATATGTCAGGGGATCAGAAATTGATCGCAGCATACGGTCAGGATGAGGATATTCATCGAATCACTGCTTCCGAGGTCTTTCATGTTCCATTGGCAGAGGTTACAGATCTTCAGAGAAGAAATGCAAAAGCAGTGAATTTTGGAATTGTATATGGAATCAGTTCCTTCGGACTGAGTCAGGGCTTGAGTATATCCAGACAGGAAGCCAAGGACTATATTGACAGATATTTTGAGACATATCCTCAGGTTAAGACTTTTTTAGACAGGTTAGTAGAGGATGCAAAACAGAATGGATATGTAACAACCATGTTTGGACGCAGACGTCCGGTGCCGGAATTGAAATCGGCAAATTTCATGCAGAGAAGTTTTGGAGAACGTGTTGCCATGAATGCACCGATTCAGGGAACAGCAGCGGATATCATTAAGATCGCTATGATCCGTGTACATGACAGACTGGAGCGGGAGCATATGAGATCCCGACTTTTATTGCAGGTACATGATGAACTGTTGATTGAGGCATATGATGATGAGATCGAGCAGGTAAAAAGAGTATTGTCCGAGGAAATGCACAGTGCTGCTGCACTATCTGTGAGATTGGAAATCGATATGCATACAGGAAACAGCTGGTATGAGGCAAAGTAGATGAAGGTGATTGGGATTACCGGCGGTGTCGGTGCAGGCAAGTCAGAGATACTGAGTAAAATCAAGACAATGTGCAGGTGTCGTATCATTATCGCAGACGAAACGGCTCATGAACTAGAACAGCCCGGAAAGCCATGCTATCAGCCATTAATTGATCTGCTTGGTGAGATCATACTGGATCATGAACAGAAAATTGATAAGGGTAAGTTAGCCGCCGCAATCTTTGAGGATGCGTCCGATGAGCGATTGCGACAGGTTAATCGTATTGTGCATCCGGCAGTCAAGGAATATATCCTGCATGAGATCGAGTTTGAGAGAATGCAGGGAAGAATTGATTATCTCTTTATCGAAGCAGCGTTGTTGATTGAGGACGGGTATATTGAAATCTGTGATGAATTGTGGTATATCTATGCAGATCGGAAAATAAGAGAACAGCGTTTGAGAGAAACACGTGGATATTCAGAGGAAAAGATCAAGGGTATTATGGATGCACAGTCGTCAGAAGAAACATTTCGTAAATACTGTAGTCTGGTCATCGACAACAGCCGCGACATAGCAGCTGCAGAGAAGCAATTGAGAGAACGGTTATCCTGAAAAGGGATTTGGATAAAACAAAATGGGGAGGTATTGAACCATGGCGGAGAATAAAAAGTATCCGGGACAGCTTGTCTTTGGTCTGGATATTGGGACAAGAAGTATTGTAGGAACAGTAGGATATAAGACAGGTGATACCTTTCATGTAATCGCCCAGCAGACCAAGGAGCATGATACCAGAGCGATGCTGGATGGACAGATACATGACATTAATAAGGTAGGAAAGACCATAAAAGCAATCAAAGAAACGCTGGAGAAGCAGATTGGCAGAAAACTGACCGATGTCTGCATCGCAGCCGCCGGACGTGTACTCCAGACAGTTACCACTCATGTAGATTACGAATTGCCTGAGGAAACAACAATTGAACCGGAACATATCTATGCACTTGATATGCTGGGCGTAGAAAAAGCCTATGACGAATTTCAGGAGGCGAATCATTCCGATATCAAGTTTTATTGTGTTGGGTATACGGTTGTAAAATATTATCTGAATCATTATCCGATCGGTGCACTGGAGAATCATAAAGCGGGAGTGATATCTGCTGATCTGATTGCAACGTTTTTGCCAGATGAGGTTGTGGACGGACTGTATAAAGCAGTAGAACTTGCTGATCTGCAGGTAGTTAATCTGACGTTGGAGCCGATTGCTGCCATTCAGGTGGCGATCCCTGTTATGTACAGGATGTTAAATATTGCACTTGTGGATGTAGGAGCCGGAACCAGTGATATTTCGATCACGAAGGATGGCAGTATCATTGCTTATGGCATGATACCTCATGCCGGAGACGGGATTACGGAAACCATAGCAAAGCATTGCCTGGTTGATTTCATTCAGGCAGAAAAGATAAAGATTGCAGCAGGCAGAAAGAATGCAATCAATTATAAGGATATTATGGGACTTCCTCAAAAGATTACGCCTGGAGAGCTGGTTAAGGTTACGGATACTCTGATCAAGAACATGGCAAAGGAGGTTTCCGACAAGATCAAGGAATTGAACGGTGGAAAAGCAGTCAGTGCCGTCTTTGTTGTTGGTGGTGGTGGAAAATTTCCCGGGTATACAAATGCACTGGCCAAGGAAATGGGCATACAGCCAGAGAGGGTTGCTCTGCGAGGGGAAGAAGTACTGGGAGAAATCGATTTTATGATCGATCATCCAAAACGTGACTCCATGTATGTGACTCCGATTGGTATCTGTTTGAATTTTTATGATCAAAAGAACAATTTTATATTCGTACATTTCAACGGAGAGCGAATTAAGCTATACGATAATAATCATCTTTCAATTATAGATGCGGCTATGCAGGCAAACTTTACAAATGAGGGACTGTTTCCGAGACGTGGAAAGGAACTGGATTTCGTTATCAACGGAAAATCAAGGATTGTACGTGGAGAGCTTGGAGAGGCTGCAGTTGTAACATTAAATGGTGTCAACACCGGAATCAATGCGACGATACAGGCAAACGATCGGATTGAGGTCAGAGAATCGACAATGGGTAGTGATGCATCCATGGAAATCCGCCAACTGCCTGAATTTGAATCCTCGCTGCAAGTGGTTGTAAATGATCAAAAGGTATTGCTCCCGAAATTTGCTGAGGTGAATGGAAAGCTGCAATCCGGCTTTTATGAGATCAAAAATCATGACGATATCAGAATCTTAAATTACTATACGGTACAGCAGATAGTCGAATTTATGGATGTGATTTTAAAGGAAGGTACAAAGATCTATGTCAATAATAAATACGCTTCTCTGACGGATAAGGTCTATGAGAACTTTTCCGTCCTTTGGACGATGGAGGAGGTACATCTGTCAGATGTAGAGGATGAATTGACAGAAGATGTGGAACAGGATGAAGAAGAGACGGCTGAGAAGGAGAACGTAGTTTTGCCGATCGTGCAGACTCCGCCTGAATTAGAATTGACCGTGATCGTTAATGGTGAGCCTGTGCATATGACAGGAAAGAGTTCCTACATTTATGTTGATGTATTTGACCTGATCCATTTTGATCTGTCACAGCCTAAGGGACGAAGTGTTGTAACATTGCTAAACGGTATGGCTGCACAGTATACGGATATATTAAAAAACGGTGATGTTCTGGAAATATTCTGGAAGTAGCAAACCGATGAAGGGACAAAGAAAATGGATTTATGCAGTATAACAAGCGGTAGCAGCGGCAACTGTATTTATGTTGGATCAGATCACACACATCTTATCATAGACGCCGGTATCAGCGGGAAGAGAATAGAAGCAGGGCTAAATGAGATTGGTTTGACGACTTCTGATATCGATGGAATTTTGATCACACATGAGCATTCAGATCATATCGGTGGTTTGGGTGTTTTGGCCAGAAGGTACGGCATCCCTATGTATTCCACACCGGGTACAATCAGGGGCATCAAGGAATCACATACGTTAGGAGAGATACCACAGGAGCTCTTTCGGGAGATTCAGGCAGACAAGGATTTTATCATTGAAGATCTGCGAATCAAGCCAATACGTGTTTCACATGATGCTTACGAACCGGTAGCATACAGAGTACAGCATGGAGAAAGCTCGGTAGCAGTGGTGACGGATCTTGGAATGTATGATGATTACATAGTAGAGGCATTTGAGGGAGTGGATGCATTACTGTTAGAAGCCAATCATGACATCAACATGCTTCAGGTAGGAAGGTATCCATATTATCTAAAGCAGAGGATACTCGGAGACAAAGGACATCTGTCAAATGAACGATCAGGACAGTTATTGGGAAGACTTTTGCATGATCATCTAAAAACGGTGATGTTGGGGCATCTCAGTGCAGAGAATAATCTGGCTGAGTTGGCCTATGAGACAGTCAGACAGGAGATCACGATGTCGGACAATCAATATAAAGCGGGGGATTTTCCGATTCGTGTAGCAAAACGCAGTACACGTTCAGAACTGATCGCAGTGTAACAACAATGAAAACAGAAATCATACTCCATACGGAGCATAAGAGGGAGAAAGATATGAAGAAAACAATTATTACAGTAATCGGACAGGATACAGTAGGAATCATAGCAAAGGTATGTACCTATCTCGCTAATAACAGGATTAATATTCTGGATATTTCCCAGACCATTGTACAGGGGTATTTCAATATGATGATGATTGTGGATATGAATGAATCCAGCAAGCCGTTTGGAGATGTTTCTTCAGAACTGGAGCAAATTGGTGAAGAAATTGGTGTTATCATCAAGTGTCAGAGAGAGGAAATCTTTACCAAAATGCATCGTGTATGATGATCACAGCAAAAACTGAAATGAAGAATGGAGTAAGCAAATGATTAATATATTTGAAGTCAATGAAACAAACCAAATGATTGAAAAAGAAAATCTGGATGTCAGAACGATCACTCTGGGCATCAGTTTGTTGGACTGTATTACCGATGATCTGGAACAGCTGAATCGAAATATTTATCAAAAGATCACAACTGTTGCCAAGAATCTGGTCAGTGTCGGTAAGGAGATTGAGATGGAATTTGGTATTCCAATCGTCAATAAAAGAATCTCTGTCACCCCGATTTCTCTGATAGGAGCTTCTGCCTGTAAATCTCCTGAGGATTATGTATCTCTTGCAAAAACACTTGATCAGGCTGTAAAAGAAGTTGGCGTGAATCTGATTGGAGGATATTCGGCTCTGGTTTCCAAGGGAATGACACAATCCGAAGAGTATCTGATCCGATCCATTCCACAGGCATTGGCCTGTACTGACAGAGTATGCAGTTCCGTGAATCTTGGTTCTACAAAGACAGGAATCAATATGGATGCAGTCAGATTGATGGGAGAGATCATCCTTCAGACTGCAGAATATACAAAGGAACAGGATTCTACCGGCTGTATGAAGCTGGTTGTCTTCTGTAATGCACCGGATGATAACCCCTTTATGGCAGGTGCCTTTCATGGTGTAACAGAGGCTGATGCAATTATTAATGTGGGTGTCAGTGGCCCCGGTGTTGTGAAGACAGCTCTTTCCAAGGTACGTGGAGAAAGTTTTGAGGTATTGTGTGAGACGATCAAAAAGACTGCCTTTAAGGTGACAAGAGTTGGTCAACTCGTAGCCGGTGAAGCTTCCAAGAGACTCGGAATTCCATTTGGTATAGTAGATCTGTCACTTGCTCCGACTCCGGCAATCGGTGACAGTGTTGCGGATATTTTATGTGAGATCGGTCTGGAGCATGCAGGAGCACCGGGAACAACAGCAGCACTGGCTTTGCTCAATGATCAGGTGAAGAAGGGCGGCGTGATGGCATCTTCATATGTTGGAGGATTGAGCGGTGCATTCATTCCGGTCAGTGAGGATCAGGGAATGATAGATGCGGTAGAGGCTGGAGCCTTGACTTTGGAGAAGCTGGAAGCCATGACATGTGTCTGCTCAGTCGGACTGGATATGATTGCAATCCCCGGGGATACCAAGGCAACTACGATTTCCGGAATCATAGCAGATGAATTGGCCATAGGCATGGTTAATCAAAAGACAACAGCAGTACGTCTGATTCCTGTAATCGGGAAAACAGTTGGTGATACGGTAGAGTTTGGAGGCCTGTTCGGATATGCCCCGATCATGCCTGTCAATCCGTTTTCCTGCGATGCATTTATCAATCGAAAGGGAAGAATACCGGCCCCGATCCATTCCTTTAAAAATTAATGAAGTGTTGACAATGCACTGATTAATTGATAGTATTATTTTTGTTTAAATTCGGGAGAAATATGAAGAGAGTGAGGAAAGAATTATGAAAAAGTTTTTATCAGTATTACTGGCATCTGTCATGGTACTTAGCATGATCGGATGTGGAAACAAGGATGCAGCAGCTGCTGCTTCAGAGAGCACAGGAGACGAGTCAGCACGTAAACAGTTGATTGTTGGATTTGATGCAGAGTATCCGCCATATGGCTATAAGGATGAAAATGGTGAGTATGTCGGATTTGATCTGTCACTGGCAGAGGAAGTATGTACCAGAAATGGATGGGAACTTGTAAAGCAGCCTATTAATTGGGATTCTAAGGATATGGAGTTGAATTCAGGCTCCATCGACTGCATCTGGAACGGATTTACCATGACCGGACGTGAGTCAGAGTATACATGGTCTGATCCATATGTAGATAACAGTATTGTTGTTGTAGTCGGAGCAGACTCTGATATAAAAGCAAAAGCAGATCTGGCAGGAAAGGTAGTAGCAACACAGTCAGGATCATCTGCTTTGACAGCTTTGACAGATGACAGTGAAGAAAATGCAGATAACCTTGCCCTTGCTGCAAGTTTTGCAGAGCTTCAGGAGATTGCAGACTATAATACAGCATTCATGAACCTTGAAGCAGGTGCGATTGATGCGATTGCAGTCGATATCGGAGTTGCAAAGTACCAACTGGATTCCAGAAAGGATGCATTTAAGATGCTTGAGGAGCCGATCTCAACCGAGCAGTACGGAATTGGCTTCAAACTTGGAAATGAATCACTTAGAGATGCAGTTATGAAGACATTAAATGAAATGGTAGCCGATGGAACCTTTACAAAGATCGCAGAGGAATGGGAACTATCAGATATGGTGTGTCTCGGAAAGTAATGGCATAGAAAAAATGACTGAAATTCATGTAGTAGCTGCCAACCCGGCAGGAAATGTTACTTTGTTTGTAAAAGATCAGATACCTGCTCATGACAGAGGTTATATTGCAAGACAATTGCTCGGCAATCCACTTTGGAAAGCCGAGCAAGTTGGTTTTATGACAGAACCTGTCTATGGAGGACAAGCACGACTTGAAATGATGGGCGGAGAATTTTGTGGTAATGCACTTCGATCCTTTGGATACTATACTGCAATGCAATTAAATTGCTGTGAGAAAGGAAGTGTATTGGTAGAGATCAGTGGTGCCGACCGGGCATTTACAGTAGATTTTGACCTGAATATCGGTACAGCCTATACAGAAATGCCAATCCCAAACAAAATTGAAATGTTGCAGTTATCGGATGGAAGAGAAGTTCCTTTGGTCATAATGGACGGAATCAGCCATGTGATTATTCAAGGGCCGGAATGTCAGAAAGAAAAAACGGAGGAACTGTTGAATCAGGTCTGTGTACAAAAAAATCCGGAGGCAGTGGGGATTCTATATATAGATGGTCTTGAAATGAAGCCGGTGGTATACGTGAGAGATACCGATTCCATAGTATATGAGAGTAGTTGTGGGAGTGGAAGTATAGCCTATGCATACTTGAGGACTTATATGGAACAGGATGGATGCTGGAACGAGTGTATCAAACAGCCGGGTGGTATCATAGAAACCACAGTGATCAAAGAAGCAGGACGTGTAATTACCTGTAAAATGGGCGGCTTGATCAGCCTGTCAGACGAATTCGCCGTCAGACTTTAATCATCTTTCTGGAATATTCATTTCGATATGGTGTATTGTATTTGGAAGCGATGACGATTTGATAAATATGTGAAACATAGACATCCTCTTTGAACATGCTTAAGGACATGGGAGAAAGGATGTTTTTTGCATCGGCAGGCTTACTGATTAAAGTTAATGAGCCATGAGCCTTTGCAGCAGTCAGTATATCCGCTGAGGAATTGCGAAAGCCAAGAAGACGTGCATATGATACATAATCATTTCGAATATAATCAGCGAGAGTTTCGGTTTTCATATCCAGTAGAATGTGCATGAGACACCTGCTGATGCGTGCGTAGGTGAAATCCTTGGTCTTCAGCCGTTCACAAAAATTAGAGAAGGTTTGGTAATGCTTAAATTCATTAGAGATGCGATCAGACAAACTTTCACTGATATCCACATAGGAGGTCAAGTCACGATCACCATTTTCTAATAATTTGTATCCCAACATGGTAGAAAAATCATCTGCTTTCACAGGAAAGGAATGATCCATACACTCCGACAGTTCCTGATAGACGAGAGAAGGAAGCTGGACCTCGATATCTGATAGTGTTCCCGTACCTGATAGAGCGGTTCTGATTGCCAGTGCAGAAGAAATCGGTATTTTAGGATCGGAAGACAGTGCTTCATCGCGGTAATGACTACCATATCGCAGCAATGTGTAAGGAGTCATAGAGGAATTACGCTTTAACAATGCTTTCATATAATAAATGCCCAGGATATTATTCGGAAGAGATATGATTTCAGTGATTTCCTCATCCTGAAAGTAGTCGCTGATGGCATACGCACTTGCTGCAGGAAAGGTCATTCCGTTTCGAAGCCCTTCTTTTAATGCCTCTTGATACTGAATGGGTTCCTTCATCAGAACCTCTGCAATTTCGCGAAGCTTCATGACGTTACCACATTCGCTTCCAAAGCAGATCGAATCAACAATCCCCAGTTTATCTAATAATGAGATGGCACCTAAGGCAAAATACTCGGCACTTCCAAGAGCATAATAATGAGGCAGTTCAAAAACTGCATCGGCACCATAGGAAAGAGCCATACGTGTCCGGGAATACTTGTCAATCACAGCAGGTTCTCCGCGTTGTACAAAATCTCCACTCATAACGACAATGACCCTGTCTGCCTGTGTCAGTCGCTTGGCTTCCTCGATATGAAATTTGTGACCGTTATGGAATGGATTGTATTCGGCAATGATTCCGACAGTTTTCAAATGTATCACCTCAATTTGATTGTAACATCTGAATTGTGGAAAGTAAAACAGTGTTTTTATACAATATTGATAAATATTTAACAAATTATTGACGGAATGTACTTAATTTTGCACAAAAAAATGCAAAATAGTCCTTGTATACAATAAACGCTTTGGCTATAATTAAATCAGTCAGAATTAATGATTGATTGAAAGGAGTTGCCAAATCTTATGTCATTTATTGATCGTATCAAGGAAAGAGCAAAACAGGATATTAAGACGATCGTTATGCCTGAAACAAATGATAGAAGAACTTTAATTGCAGCCGCAAAGATATTACAGGAAGGCATCGCTAAGATTGTCATGGTCGGCAAGGAAGAAAAGATCATGGATGGAGCCAAGTGGCTGGAGGTGGATTTGAGTCAGGTTAAGGTGATTGATCCTGAGAAAACCGAAAAATTTGATGAGTATGTGAATCTTCTATATGAGACCAGAAAAGAAAAGGGTATGACGCCTGAAAAGGCCAGAGAGTTATTACTTAGTGACTATCTGATGTTTGGAGTTATGATGGTCAAAGCAAAGGATGCCGACGGGATGGTAGCAGGTGCATGTCATGCAACAGCAGATGTTTTACGTCCATCCTTACAAATTCTAAAAACAGCTCCCGGGGTAAAGCTTGTATCCGGCTTCTTTATTTTGGATGTTCCGGATTGTGAATATGGAGCAGATGGTACATTTTTATTTGCAGACTGTGGATTGAATCAGGATCCAACAGCCGAAGAATTAGCTGACATAGCAGATTCATCAGCTAAGAGTTTTACAACCTTAGTTGGACAGAAGCCGATTATTGCAATGCTATCACATTCCTCTAAGGGTAGTGCGAAGCATCCGCTGGTAGACAAGGTGGTTGAAGCAACAAGAATTGCACATGAGAGATATCCGCATTTGACACTGGATGGAGAGCTACAGCCGGATGCAGCGTTGGTTCCGGCGATTGCACATTCCAAAGCACCGGGCAGTGAGGTCGATGGCAAGGCGAATGTATTGATCTTCCCTAATCTGGATTGTGGTAATATCAGTTATAAATTGGTACAGAGACTGGGCAAGGCAGAGGCTTATGGACCGATGCTGCAGGGGATCAGCAGACCTGTGAATGATTTGTCACGCGGGTGTTCAGCAGATGATATTGTGGGTGTTGTGGCGTTGACTGCAGTACAGGCGCAACTGGTGTGATAAGCAGAGCATGGCTTTTAGATGGTTACCGTGGCTGCTTGCAGACTAAGGAAACCATCTGGAAGTCAGGCGAGCAACACGCACGAGGAAATTCGGAGAATTTTCGAGTGGGGGTCTGCTTATCATAACAGTTAGAATATATAATTATGTGGGAGGAAAAAGATGAATATTTTAGTAATCAATTGTGGGAGTTCTTCGCTTAAGTTTCAGTTGATTAATACAGATACAGAGGCTGTAATTGCGAAGGGACTTTGTGAGAGAATCGGGATTGACGGAAGCAGGATCGTATATTCACCGGCAGGTGGTGAGAAGCAGATCAAGGAATCGGATATGCCCACACATACTGAGGCAATCAAGCTTGTAATCAATGCTCTGACCAATCCGCAGACAGGTGTTGTCAAGAGTTTGGATGAAATCGATGCAGTTGGTCACAGACTGGTACATGGCGGTGAGAAATTTGCATTTTCTACCTTGTTAAATGACGAGGTCATCAAGGCTGTTGAGGAATGTAATGAACTGGCTCCACTACATAATCCTGCAAATCTGATCGGTGTTGCTGCATGTAGAGAACTGATGCCGGGAAAGCCGCAGGCAGGGGTATTTGATACGGCATTTCATCAGACAATGCCCGAGGAGGCATATCTATATGGACTGCCTTATGAATATTATGAGAAATATAAGATTAGAAGATATGGATTTCACGGTACAAGCCACAGTTATGTTTCAGAACGTGCAGCAAAGCTGATGAAGGTTCCGTATGAGTCAAGTAAGATCATAGTTTGTCATCTTGGTAACGGTGCGTCAGTGACAGCAGTCAAAAACGGTAAATCAGTTGATACATCCATGGGACTGACTCCACTGGAGGGACTGGTCATGGGAACACGTTCGGGAGATCTGGATCCTGCGATCATTGAATTTATTGCACAAAAGGAAAATAAATCTCTCAAGGAAGTATTGGAGGTTTTGAATAAGAAATCAGGTGTGCTGGGATTGTCAGGTGGATTTACAAGTGATTTCCGTGATTTGGAGGAAGCAGCAGCGGCAGGAAAACAAAATTCCATTCGTACAATCAATGTATTTGCATACAGAGTGGCAAAATATATCGGAGCATATACAGCAGCAATGAATGGTGTAGACGGAATTTGTTTTACAGCAGGTGTCGGTGAGAACAGTCATACGGTTCGTTCAAAGATCTGTTCCTATCTTGGTTATCTTGGTGTCAACATCGATGAGGCACAGAATGCAAAACGTGGAGAAGAGATCATCATCTCCACAGGCGATTCCAAAACAAAGGTCATGGTGATTCCAACGAACGAAGAACTGGCGATTGCACGTGAGACATTGGCATTGGTTCAAAAATAGGTAAATAGATGGATTCGTAAGAAAATATTTGTTGACAATCTCGTATCTGCTATGTATAATTGTTTGAGTATGAACGGGAACTGCTAAGGAGGTGTAACAATGTCTATATGTCCAAAAAATAAATCCTCAAAGGGAAGACGCGATAAAAGAAGAGCGAACTGGAAAATGAGCGCTCCTACATTGGTTAAGTGCAGCAAATGCGGAGCATTAATGGTACCACATAGAGTATGCAAGGCATGCGGATCTTATAATAAAAAAGAGATTATCAAGGCTGACTAAGGATTGCATCAAGACCTCTCATAGATTGAGGGGTCTTTTTTTGTGTGATTATCAAATTCCACTATGGAAAACATTGAAAAAGATGATTGATTTTTAGAATAATGTCTTGTATAGTATTTTATAGAGTGCAAGGAGGAAGAATAACCTATGCAAATGAAAGTGAATGTAGCTGTAGACGCCATGGGCGGAGACAATGCTCCCGGAGAGATCATAAAGGGTGCAGTGGATGCAGTGAACACACGGGGAGAAATCAAAGTTCATCTGGTAGGACAACAGGATTTGATTCAAAACGAATTGAAGAAGTATCAATATCCTGCCGAACAGATTACCATAGTCCATGCTGCTGATATGATCGAAACAGCAGAACCGCCTGTTATGGCGATCAGAAAGAAGAAGGATTCATCTATTGTAGTGGGATTGAATCTTGTAAAGGATGGGACATGTGATGCGTTCGTATCTGCCGGCAGTTCAGGAGCAGTGCTTGTGGGTGGGCAGTTTATCATAGGACGTATCAAGGGTGTGGAAAGACCTCCTCTTGCTCCATTGATACCGACAGAGGATGGTGTCGCACTTTTAGTGGATTGCGGTGCTAATGTAGATGCGCGAGCTTCACATTTGTTACAGTTTGCAAATATGGGCTCAATTTATATGGAGAATATCATAGGTGTTAAGAACCCGAGAGTCGCCATTGTAAATATAGGCGCCGAGGAGGATAAGGGCAATATGTTAGTCAAGGAAACTTATCCTTTACTGAAGAATTGTCCAGATATTAATTTTATCGGAAGTATTGAAGCAAGAGATATTCCCAAAGGATTTGCAGATGTTATTGTTTGCGAGGCTTTTGTCGGGAATGTAATTTTAAAATTGTATGAAGGGATTGGTTCCACCCTGATCAGTAAGATCAAATCCGGAATGATGAGTACGTTTCGCTCAAAAATAGGTGCATTATTGGTAAAGCCGGCATTGAAACGGACTTTAAAAACATTTGATGCAAGTGAGTATGGAGGGGCTCCTCTGCTCGGGCTGAACGGGTTGGTTGTAAAGACTCACGGAAGTTCCAAAGCTAAGGAAATCAAGAATTCGATCATTCAATGTATTGCATTCAAGGAGCAGCACATTAATGAGAAAATAGATGAAAAGATCAATATGAAAAAATAATCTATCATAAGGAAGGACGAGTATTATGGAATTTGAAAAATTAAAACAAATCATTGCCGAGGTACTAAATGTTGACGCAGACGAGATCACGATGAACACCACCTTCAGTGATGATCTGGGTGCAGATTCTTTGGATGTTTTCCAGATCATTATGGGAATCGAAGAAGCCTTTGACATTGAGATAGCAACCGAGGATGCCGAAAAGATTATTTCCGTTGGTGATGCAGTAGAACAGATCAAGAACGCATTAAACTAATGATACATCAAGAGATCGAGAGGCCCTGAACAGGGCTTTTTCGATTGTTTACAGGAAACGGAGATTTTAACCGGATGGATAAAACTATGATTGATTCAGAATTAGAGAAGAAAATTGGATATATATTTAAAAATCAGGCTTTGTTGCAACAGGCTTTGACACATAGTTCTTATTCCAATGAAGACAAAAGGCCTGGGTCAGAGAACTATGAACGACTTGAATTTCTGGGTGATGCAGTATTAGAACTGTCAGTCAGCGAGTATCTATACTCACATAATCCTGATATGTATGAAGGCAATATGACAAAACTAAGAGCCGCCTTAGTCTGCGAACCGACGCTTGCAATCTGTGCGAGAGAAATAGGAATTGATCAATATGTTTTACTGGGAAAAGGCGAGGAGCAGACAGGAGGACGAAGCAGAGATTCTATTATCTCAGATGTATTTGAGGCAGTCATTGCTGCAATTTATCTAGATGGATCATATGAAGAGGCCTGTGCTTTTGTGAATCGTTTTCTGTTGTCTGATATCGAACATAGAATTATGTTTTGCGACAGTAAGAGCATCCTTCAGGAATATACACAGCAAAGAGGACAATCTCTTTCCTATGAACTGCTTGAAGAATCCGGACCGGCACATGACAGAAGCTATAGAGTCGGTGCTGTTGTGAACAGGATGCGAATCAGCGAAGGAACTGGAAGAAGTAAAAAGGGAGCTGAACAAGAGGCAGCATACAAAGCTCTGCTCATATTAAAAGATAAGTAGGGGAAAAAATGTATTTAAAAAGTATTGAGGTACATGGATTTAAGTCATTTGCAAATAAAATTACATTTAAGTTTCATAATGGTATTACAGGAATTGTAGGGCCAAACGGTTCGGGTAAGAGTAATGTTGCGGATGCAGTCAGATGGGTGCTTGGCGAACAGCGTGTCAAACAGTTGCGTGGTGCAAGTATGCAGGATGTTATTTTCTCGGGAACCGAGACCAGAAAGCCGATGGGATATGCTTATGTGGCAATTACTTTGGATAATTCTGATCATGCACTGGCCATTGACTTTGAAGAAGTGACGGTATCTCGAAGAGTTTACCGATCCGGTGAGAGTGAGTACCTAATCAATGGCGCGATTTGTCGTCTGAAGGACGTTTATGAGCTGTTTTATGATACCGGTGTCGGAAAAGAAGGCTATTCCATTATCGGACAGGGCCAGATCGATAAAATCCTGTCAGGCAAGCCGGAGGAGAGACGAGAATTATTTGATGAGGCTGCAGGAATCGTAAAATACAAACGTCGTAAGGATACAGCAGTTAAGAAATTAGAAGAAGAAAAGACCAATCTGATTCGTGTAAATGATATTCTATCAGAACTTGAAAAACAGGTTGAGCCGTTGGAAAAGCAGTCTGAGACGGCCAAAGAATATCTGAAAAAAAAGGAAGAATTGAAAATACTGGACGTAAATATGTTTTTACTGGAAGCTGAGAAAAATAAATCTCAGCTTATTTCGGTTGATGAGAAATTGAAGATTGCAGGAAACGATCTGCAACAGACCAAGGAACAGTACGAACATATCCGTGAGGAATATGACCAGCTGGAAGCACAGATTGAGGAGTTAGATAAAACGATTGAACAAAAAAGAGAGTTATTATCTGACACAAGTGTGTTAAAAGGAAAATTGGAGGGTGAGATCAATGTACTAAAGGAACAGATCCATTCTGCTGAGTCAGGTGATGATATCAAACGTGAACGTGTAAAAACGATTCATGAGGATATTGAGGCAAAGGAAAAGGAAAAAACAAGAACCGATGAGAATAAAGCGGCTCTTGATGAAGAACTAGGTGAACTCCTTAAGGTACGTGATGAGGCAAAAGGATCACTTAACATTGTGCAAAACAAAATCTTGGATCTGACTTCCGGAATTGAAAACGGTAAAAATGAGATTATTGATATTCTCAACGAACGTGCGTCAATCAAAACCAAGTTGGGGCGCTATGATACAATGCTCGAGCAGATCAATATCCGTAAGGCAGAGTTGCAGTCTCGTTTACTACGGGCAAAAAGCGATGAGGTCGAGCAAGAAGCCATTATTAAAGACCTTTATGAAGAACTTGGTAAGATCAGCCAGGAGATCATGAAGTTGGATGAGCAATCTGAGGTATACGATGAACAGCTGGGTCAGATGAAACAGGAGTTGATCGATCGGGATAAGGAACTGGGGGATGCTCAGATTGTATATCATAAAGAGAAGTCAAAGTTAGATGCTCTAAAGAATATGTCAGAACGTTATGATGGATACGGTAACAGTATTCGTCGTGTTATGGAGCAAAAAGAGTCTAAAAAGGGAATCGTCGGAGTTGTAGCCGATATCATCAAGGTAGACAAAAAGTATGAGACGGCGATTGAAACCGCACTTGGTGGTAATATTCAGAATATTGTCACAGATGATGAGTCTGTTGCAAAGGAAATGATCGAGTTTTTAAAATCCAATAAACTTGGACGGGCAACATTTTTACCGCTGACCAGTGTCAAGGACAGAGGCGAATTTCAAAAGCCGGAGGCACTCAAGGAAAAGGGTGTGATCGGTATTGCCGCCACATTGGTTAAGACGGATTCCAAGTATCAGGAGGTAGTCAGTCAGCTTTTGGGTGCAATTATTGTGGTAGATCATATTGATCATGCAATTGCACTATCTAAAAAATACCATTATCAGTTAAGGATTGTTACAATAGAGGGTGAATATCTGACTCCCGGCGGAGCTATTGCAGGAGGAGCTTTTAAGAACAATTCCAATCTCCTTGGACGTAAGAGAGAGATTGAAGAACTGGAAAAGACAGTAAAGAACTGTCTGGAAAAGATCGAGTCCATCATGACGGGCATTGAGAATACGAAGGAAGCCAGAAATGTCCTACGTGAGAAGCTGGAGAAGTTAAAGGAAGAACAGCAAGAGAAGTATATCGCACAAAATACTGCACAGATGAATGTCAATCAGGCATTGGAGAAGAAAGAGGAGACAGCAAAGGGCTTTAGTGCATTAGAGCAGGAAGATCATGAAATAGAAACGCAGGTAGCCGACATCAGGGAGAGCAAGAATTCCATTCAGGAGGAATTAAAGAATTCAGAGATCCGTGAAAAAGAGCTGGAGGAAAAGATACAGGAGTACGGTAGACAATTAGAGACAGAACGAAATGATGAAAATATTAAGGTGCTGCAGGCAAGTGAGCTTGATCTGGAGGTTGCAGGTCTGTCTCAGAAACAGGAATTTGCACAGCAAAATGCAGAGCGTATTTCGGGAGAAATCGAACATCTGAAGCAGGAAATCTTAGATATTGAAGAGGCGCTGTCTCATACAGCAGAGGATATTCAGAGAAGACAGGAGAGTATTCTTGAAATCCAGAAAACCATAGAGGCAAGTATATCATCAGCTGATGATAATGAAATTGCCATGAAAAAAGCAATTGACGATAAGGATGAATTGAGTACCAAGAAGAAGAATTTCTTCCATACCAGAGAAGAATTATCAGAGAAGATGACGGCATTGGACAAAGAGGTTTATCGTCTGACATCTCAAAAAGAACGTTTGGAAGAATCAGCAGAAGCACAGATTAATTATATGTGGGATGAATATGAAATTACTGTTTCTGCTGCATTGGAAATGCGTCAGGAGGAACTAAGAGAACTATCCGTTATTAAACGTGAGATACTGTCTCTCAAGGATCAAATTCGCAAACTGGGTGATGTCAATGTCAATGCGATAGAGGATTATAAAAACCTTATGGAACGATACGGTTTTTTGAAGACACAGCATGACGATCTGGTAGAAGCACAGGCGACACTGGAAGGTATCATCGAAGAACTGGATACTGCAATGAGAAAACAGTTTGAAGAGAAATTTGCCCAGATCGGAAGAGAATTTGACAAGGTATTTAAGGAATTGTTTGGCGGCGGTAAAGGAACATTAGAGTTAGTAGATGATGAAGATATTCTGGAAGCAGGAATCAAAATCATTGCACAGCCACCGGGCAAGAAACTACAGAATATGATGCAATTATCAGGTGGAGAAAAGTCATTGACTGCCATTGCACTGTTGTTTGCAATACAGAACCTGAAGCCCTCACCCTTCTGCCTTCTGGATGAGATCGAGGCGGCATTGGATGAAACGAATGTCACAAGATTTGCAGGATATCTACATAAATTAACCAAGCATACACAGTTCATTGTAATCACGCACAGACGTGGAACAATGGAAAAAGCAGATCGTCTATATGGAATCACGATGCAGGAAAAGGGTGTATCTGCATTGGTATCTGTTAATCTGATTGATAAGGATTTGGATGATTAAGAAATTTTGGAATAGGAATGAAGGAATATGAGTGAAGAACATCAGGGATTTTTCAAAAGACTTGCAAGTGGGCTGGAAAAGACGAGAAATCATATTGCAGACGGAATAGAAGCAATCTTTAGCGGATCTTCTGAGATTGATGAGGATTTCTATGAAGAACTGGAAGAAATCCTAATCATGTCTGATATCGGAGTCCATGCCACATCAGATATTATAGAGAGACTGCGGGAACAGGTAAAGGAAAATCGAATTAAGGAGCCGTCTGAATGTAAGCAGCTGTTGGTTGACAGTATTAAAAAACAGATGCAGACAGGTGAGACGGCGTATGAATTTGAACATCAAAAATCAGTCATACTTGTAGTTGGTGTAAATGGAGTTGGTAAGACTACCTCGATCGGCAAACTGGCAGATCAGTTGAAAAAGCAGGGTCGAAAGGTTATGATGGCAGCGGCAGATACTTTTCGGGCGGCGGCAGGTGAACAGCTGGCAGAGTGGGCTGGTCGTGCAGGGGTTGATATCATTAAAGGAACAGAGGGAGCAGATCCTGCTTCGGTTATATATGACGCATTGAGTGCAGCAAAGGCACGTGGTGTGGATGTTTTGCTATGTGATACAGCAGGCCGACTACACAACAAAAAGAATTTGATGGAGGAATTGAAAAAGATTAACAGGATCATTGATCAAGTGTATCCTGAGGCTTATCGGGAGACATTGGTGGTTTTGGACGGAACCACAGGACAGAATGCCTTGTCACAGGCTAGAGAATTTAAAGAAGCAGCAAATATCACAGGAATCATACTGACTAAGTTAGATGGTACTTCTAAGGGTGGTATTGCGGTTGCCATACAGTCTGAGATGGGTATTCCGGTGAAGTATATCGGAGTAGGTGAGTCCGTAGAGGATTTACAGAAATTTAATGCAGATGAGTTTGTGGATGCATTGTTTACTAGGTAAAAGCATAAGGAGGAACCAAAATGCTGACATTAGATAAATTTGAAGAGGCGACAGAGGTCGTCAAAAAGGTAACATTGGAAACAAAATTGGTATATAGTAATTACCTAAGTGACCAAACTGGAAATAAGGTGTATTTAAAGCCTGAGAATATGCAGTTTACAGGAGCATATAAGGTAAGAGGTGCTTACTATAAGATGAGTACCCTTTCAGATGCGGATCGCGAGAAGGGCATTATTACTGCATCAGCCGGAAATCATGCACAGGGAGTGGCATATGCAGCAAAGTGTTTTGGAGTCAAGGCTGTAATCGTAATGCCTACAACGACGCCGTTGATGAAGGTGAATCGAACAAAGAGTTATGGTGCTGAAGTGATCTTAAAAGGTGACGTATATGATGAGGCCTGTGCATATGCATTGGATCTTGCAAAGGAAAAGGGATATACTTTTATCCATCCGTTTGATGATCTGGCAGTTGCAACCGGACAGGGAACGATTGCTATGGAGATCTTTAAGGAATTGCCGCTCGTTGATTACATACTGGTTCCGATCGGTGGTGGCGGACTGGCTACAGGGGTATCAACGCTTGCGAAGCTGATGAATCCAAAGATTAAGGTGATTGGCGTAGAGCCTGCCGGGGCGAATTGTATGCAGGTATCCATTAAAAACGGTAAGGTAACAACGCTTCCTTCTGTCAATACAATTGCTGACGGTACAGCGGTTAAGACACCGGGAACTCTGATTTTCCCATATTTAAAAAAGAATCTGGATGATATCATAACAGTTGAAGATGAGGAACTGATTGTTGCATTTTTGGATCTTGTGGAGAATCACAAGATGGTGGTTGAAAATTCGGGTCTCTTAACGGTTGCTGCCTTGAAGCATCTGGATGTGAAGGGCAAGAAGATTGTTTCCATTTTGAGTGGTGGTAATATGGATATTATCACGATGTCTTCTGTGGTACAGCAGGGATTGATCATGAGAGACAGGATCTTTACAGTCTCTGTATTGTTGCCGGATAAGCCGGGTGAGCTTTCCAGAGTTTCGGGTGTGCTTGCAGAGCAGAGTGGAAATGTGATTAAACTGGAGCATAATCAGTTTGTGACAACGAACCGGAGTGCTGCTGTGGAGCTACGGATTACGGTGGAGGCTTTTGGAACAGAGCATAAGGAACAGATCATTAATGCGTTGAATGAGCATGGATTCAGACCGAAGGTGGTTAGGACACAGATCTAGGAATTTAAAGAAATGTTGCGAAGGGACGTTAATGAGATGTGAACGGAAGTAAATGAGATGCGAAGGGACGTTAATGAGATGCGAAGGGACGTTAATGAGATGCGAAGGGACGCATAGAACCGAATGGATGATTCAATGCTTCGACGCGTCGTCGTCTTCAACTCGCAAGATAATAAAAGTGTGAGAGTGTCTCACACTTTTATTGCGATTTTCAGACTCCTTTGGCTTAACCTACGCATTTGAACCATTCATTCGGTTCTTTGCTGTGCGTTGACTGTGTCACATAAATAGATGCTTTGGATAATTGGAGGCTTTTTTCTCTTGATTTGTCCGAAATATGTAAATATGTACCATATTTTGTACAATTACGAACTTGTACTTTCATAATTATCCAATAATAATGCGATATGTAAATATATGTATTGAT
>CAZVYQ010000002.1:22568-153368 GCA_964631375.1 uncultured Lachnospiraceae bacterium
CTTGTACTTTCATAATTATCCAATAATAATGCGATATGTAAATATATGTATTGATTTTGGGAGATTAACACTATACATATTAATAATTGTCCAAAGTCAATGAAATATGTAATGATATGGATTTCGTTTTGGGAAATTAACATTACAAAGTCACAGAATTTTTCCAAGGGGAATCCTCTAGTAATCAATATATTTACTCAACAATCATTATAATGATCAATAAGCCTTCTGAGAAATCAATCAGAGGGCTTATTTCATGAAAAGATATTTATGTTATTGATATAATAAAATAGGTATCGTATAATAAAGCACGTGATTAGAAAGATGTATTTCATAGGCGGAAGGATGTAGTGCGGATGAGTATGAAGTTTTTGATGGGGAATGAGGCGATTGGACTGGGGGCTTTGCATGCGGGTGTGAATCTCGTGGCTGGCTATCCGGGAACTCCTTCAACGGAAGTGTTGGAGACAGTTGCTAAGTATAGAAAGGATGTCAATCCAGATGTGTATGTGGAGTGGTCGGTGAATGAGAAAGCGGCGTTAGAGGTTGCGGCGGGTGCTTCTTATGCGGGAGCAAGGACGATGATCACGATGAAGCAGGTCGGGATGAACGTGGCTTCTGACCCTTTGATGTGTCTTGCATATATGGGAATCAAGGGGGGTATGGTAATCGTTGTTGCAGATGATCCGGGACCGATTTCCTCACAAACAGAGCAGGACACGCGTGCATTCGGAAGCTATTGTAAGCTGCCGGTATTTGATCCGACTTCACCTGAGGAAGCTTATGAGATGATACAGGAAGCTTTTACATATTCGGAAAAGTATGCGACACCTGTCATTTTCAGACCTACAACAAGAGTTTGCCATGGATGTGCCTCGATCGAGGTGGCTGACAAGGTGCAGCTCCATCAACCGGAGGGCTTTATCAAGGATGCTTCTAAGTGGGTGATTTTCCCTAGATTGTCATACCAGAATCATCAAAAAATCGTAAAGAGAAATCCGGAAATCGGAGAGAATTTTTCAAAGCTTCGATTTAATCAAATATTAGGTAATAAGAGAAAAATTATTAACGACAATCAATCTGAACAACAGCTGGCAGGTGATTGTAAAAAAGGAATTGCAGCCGGTGGAATCAGCTTTATCTATGCTATGGAGACGCTTAGCAAGGAACAGAAGCTTCCGTGTAAGGTATTGAAGGTAGCAACACCATATCCATTTCCTGAGAGTCTGGCACTAGAGTTTTTACAGGGACTGGATGAGGTTTTATGCCTGGAGGAGCTTGATCCGGTCATAGAGAGAGAATTGATCTATCTTTGCGGAAAGCATCATCTGAATGTTGTGATCAGAGGTAAGGAGACGGGTGATACCTCGATTGCGGGTGAGAATACGGTAGAGAGTATCAAAAAGGATATGGTACAGTTTCTTGGTGCTGATGTGTTATCTACAGAAGGTTACATTATGGATCAGGAAGCTGAGGACCAGAAAACAACAAACAATTTAGTGACAACAGAGAATGAAGCGACTGACATCTTACCACAGCTTCCAATCAGACCTCCTGTATTATGTGCGGGATGTCCACATAGAGCTTCCTTCTATGCGGTAAAGCAGGCAATGAAGGGTAAAAAGGCAGTGTATTCCGGCGATATCGGATGTTATACGTTAGGGAATGCTGCACCACTTGATATGGTGGATACATGTCTGTGCATGGGAGCGGGTATCACGATAGCACAGGGGCTACACAGAGTGGAGCCGGATGCAGTGAACTTTGCATTTATCGGAGATTCTACCTTCTTTGCTTCCGGCATGACCGGAATCGTAAATGCTGTTTATAATGAGACAGATATTATTTTGATCGTATTAGATAATGCGACGACTGCCATGACAGGACATCAGGTACATCCCGGAACAGGAAGAACAATGATGGGCAATATCGTTGAGAAGGTCAGCATTGAAAAAATCTTAAAGGCAATCGGAATACAGTCGGTAGAGACAGTGAATCCGTTGGAACTGGATCAGGCAATTGCAGCAGTTGAATCGGCTACGTCAAAGAAGGGCGTTAAGGCAATCATCTTCCAGTCACCATGTGTCGCACTGATCAAACCTGCACCAAAGATGAATGTCGATCCTGACAGATGTATTCATTGTAAGAAGTGCATCAAAGAACTAGGCTGTCCGGCAATCGTCAAGACAGAGGACGGCGGCGTGAGAGTCGATGAAGCATTGTGTTATGGCTGTGGCATCTGTACCTATGTATGTCCGGTCAATGCATTTTCAACAGAAGAAAAAACCTCTGAGAACAAAGGAGGTGTCTGCCATGAATAAGAGCTGTCTGTTAAGTGGGGTTGGCGGTCAGGGAACAGTACTTGCATCTAGATTGATCGCTGCCGCGGCAATGTCAAAGGGACAACAGGCACGTACTGCAGAAACAATCGGTATGTCACAACGTGGAGGCTGTGTAGTCAGTCACGTGAGAATTGGTGAGGACATCTATTCATCTCTGATACCGGTTGGTGGTGCGGATCTGATCATTGGTTTTGAACCGGCAGAGGCAGTCAGAGTATTTCGCTATCTGAAGCCCGGTGGAACGGTCATTGTGAACAATCAGGCGATTGCGCCTGTTACGGCATCACTCAGCGATTTTACATACAGAGCAGAGGATATGCTTGCTTATCTGGAAAAACATGCAGGTAAGGTCATCATCATAGATGGAGCAGAAGTCGTCAGAGAATGCGGCTCCAGCAAGGTTCTGAACATTGCACTTCTTGGTGCTGCAATCGCATCCGGGGAACTTGGCATCTCGGAAGAAGAGATGAAGCAGGTAATGAAAGAGAAGATAAAGCCTGCATTTTACGAAATGAACCTAAAAGCCCTGGCATATGGTGCGAAGATGTATGAAAACTGTGGAAATAAATAGATGGTATTATTGAATACTTTGATTTATAATAAAGTTTAATTGCTATAAAATTCATACAAAGAGGAAAAAATTATGAAAATGACACAGACACAGCTTGATATGCTGAAGGTGCAGCTCGAGAAGATCATGAAACACAGCCCGTTCTATCAGGAGAAGTTCAAAGGAATTGATGTAGCGGGAATCCAGACTCAGGAGGATTTTGAAAAGCTTCCGTTTACATGGAAGGGTGACCTGAGAGAAGCCTATCCGCTCGGACTGATGGCAGTTCCGGAGGAGGAGATCATCCGTATTCATTCTTCATCAGGAACAACAGGAACTCCGATCATCATTCCGTATACACAGAAGGATGTAGATGACTGGGCAGATATGTTCGCAAGATGCTATGCGATGGCAGGCATTACCAATAAAGACAGAATCCAGATCACACCCGGCTATGGTCTGTGGACTGCAGGCATTGGTTTCCAAAACGGTGCAGAACGATTAGGGGCTATGGTCGTACCAATGGGACCCGGTAATACAGACAAACAGCTTCGTATGATGATGGATCTCAAGACTACCGTTTTATGTGCCACATCTTCGTATGCATTGCTACTTGCAGAGGAGATTGCAAAGCGTGGAATCGGTGAGCATATACATTTGAAAAAGGGTGTCATCGGCTCTGAACGCTGGGGCGACAAGATGCGTAACCGTATCGCAAAGGAACTTGGTGTATCACTGTATGATATCTATGGATTGACAGAAATCTATGGACCCGGAATCGCAATCAACTGTGATCACAGCAAGGCAATGCATTATTGGGATGATTATGTATACATTGAGATTCTTGATCCGAAGACAGGAGAGCCTGTACCAGATGGTGAGGTAGGTGAGATTGTCATTACAACACTTGTCAAGGAGGGAGCACCGCTGATCAGATATCGTACGCATGATCTGTCCAGATTTGTTCCGGGTGACTGTCCATGCGGCAGCAAGCATCCAAGAATCGATACGTTGATCGGCAGAACAGATGATATGGTCAAGGTCAAGGGCTGCAACATCTTCCCAAGTCAGATCGAGGATGTCATCCGGGATGTCAAGGGAGCTTCCAGCGAGTATCAGGTTATGATCGATCACATCGAAGGCAAGGATATCCTGACACTCTTTATCGAGGTCAAGAAAAATGCAAGCAAGATGGATGTCGCCAATGAACTGGCAAGCCTATTTAAGATTAAGATCGGCATGACACCACTTGTAAAGCCGGTAGAAATCGGCGAACTACCAAGAAGCGAGAAGAAATCACGCAGAATCTTTGATAACAGGTATTAAGGATTACTGGTTTAAAACATATCACATGACAACGAGCCGCTGTCAATATCAGATCAGATATTGCAGCGACTTTTTTATTGGTGTATCTGAAAAATCATACTTTAGTAGGATGACAAAAGGAAACAGAATAGATATAATATTTACGGATTTAGTCTTTTATTTCATGTATTATAAGTTATTAAGGCATGATTTGAATTATAGTGTGGTTCGTATCACGTCTGTGATGGTGACCCTGTTACTGTAAGGCAGTTTAGGAGGAAATGAGAATGTATACAGGAAGTCAAATAGCGGGATGGATGAAGAGAGGATTGGGCTTTGCGGCAGTTCTACTGGCGTATCTGATACTGGCAAAGCCGGTTGAGGTTTGGGCAGCAACAGATACGAGCATTACTTTTCGTAATGGTCAAAATGAATATACATTAACTGATCAAAAAAATCCTTATTTTGATTCTGAAGTAAGCTTGCCTAAGGAGGGAAATACGAAATATTACAAATTGTTTTTTTCTTCAGAGACTTCAGCGACTTCAGAATCAGATGCGGATTTAAAAATCAGACTTGAGAACTATATATACAAAATAGATATATTACGTGATATTTCACTATCATATAATAGTAATAATACTAGTAAACTTAGTACTATAAATATTTCTAATAGAGTTAATCCACCTAATGGTTGTAAAAATTTTGAGATTAACTTAAATGGACATAGACTAGAAGCGAAAAATAGTGGTCCAGGTAGTGCGATGTTTTTAAAAACTGATCCAGATAATTATTCTGCTCGTTGTACGATTACAGGTGATGGAGAGTTGATTTTAATTAATGATTCAAGTAATGATTCAAGTAATGCAACAGAAGGATTACTGATAAGTGGTGTGAAACTTTATATTATAACCGGAAATTTGAAAATCGATGTTTGTCAAACAAATAGTAGTGCAATTAGGCTTAATGATAGTGCTAATGGTGGATTTTTATTAGGAAACTCAGCTGGAATGGATCTGCGGAGTACAGGCACGAACGGAAAGATTTTAACTAAAGAATTAGGCTCTTTCAGCGTACATGGAGTAGATAAAGATGAGAAAATAAATACTACAAATCCATATATTGTAAGTGCATTCAACAGTCTAGACATTACACCGGAGTCTCCGACAATTCTGAGAGGCAGCACATTAGATTTCACAGCGAATCTAGGTGGATGGAATATTGATAGTACGAATGTTCCAATCACCTGGGAGCTGGAAGGGGCTTCAAATCCTAATACGACTTTGTCTGCAAGTGGACAGCTGAGCGTGAGCGGTGATGAGTCTGCGGACACATTGACAGTCAAGGCTACTGCAACATATGCTGGTACCACCAGAACAGGAACAGCGATGGTGAAGGTGACAAACAAGCCTGAAGAGGTTACTGAAGAGGTTACAAAGGAGGAATCTAACCCACAGAAGGAAACACCACAGCTGCAGTCTGTGCTGCCTATGGGCAGTGTCTTTGCTACAGTCATTGGTATTGACGGCAAGGAAAGCAGTATGAATCTGAAGGTGTTGAATCCTGTTACACGAGATTGCGAGAACCAGAAGACCTATGCAACCTGGTATGCAGTCAAGCAATATGGCAAAAATGCAACGGTCACAATGCTCTTGAGCTACGATATCTATGCACCTTACGGAGCGGATACACTCTTGAAGCGGACCGAAAGAGCACTCACCATCAAGAATACCGGAGCAAAGCCGGGAGATATCATTTATGTAGAGTATTATAATCAGGAGACAAAGAGGCATGAGGTTCTTCCATGCACAGTGAATGCAGATGGTTCCGTATCCTTTACGATTCCGATGCTGGGTGATGTATCTACCATCTCTATCTTTAGAGTAGAAGGTTCGAACAAATAAAATAAACACAACCATCAAGAGAAACAGGTCAAATGTGTTTGGCTTGTTTCTCTATATATGATTTGGTTTGAAAAAGCTATGGGAGTTATGTGGATATGATATGATTATAAGAAGGAATCCTACAGCATACTCGGTGCGAGAAAAGAGATGGATGAGAGTGGAATGGCTGAAAAGGAACTTAGAAAACTGGAAAGAGGAGATGTGATCACACCGTTGTTCTATACGATATCCTTTTCTGACGAGAATGATCTTATGTATTATGAAGGTGATTCCTTTACGGTGGAAGATGAGCCTGTATTTGCAGATCAGAATATGGGAGACGGAGAGTATACCATGATGTTTGAAATGGTTGATATACAAAATGTATCCGCATACTCTGATTATGTGACATTTTATGTTGAGGGTGATGAGATTACCACGGAGGTATATTAGCGAGATGAAGAAGGTAAGCTTAAGAGAATGACTGCGTTATGTATTAATCGTAGCCGCAGAGAATTAATCCTGTAGATCGGTATATTTTTCGTTTCGATTTTTCCCAAAGTGCTTTGCCTGATAAAGTGTGCGGTCAGCGAGAGCAATCCATTCATCGGCACTTTGGTTTTCGAGGAGTGTTGCGAGACCACCGCTAAAGGTAACAGATAACTTTGTGTTGAAATCAAATGTCAGTGCTGAGAATGCAAGACGGAGCTTTTCAGCCAGTAAGTAGGCGCTTTCGAGTGAATAATGCTGCATGATCAGGATGATTTCCTCGCCGCCATAGCGATATGCACTCACATTACGTCCTGTGAACTGTCTGATGGTATCGGACAGTTTGATCAAGACTTCGTCACCATTAATATGACCGTAGGTATCGTTGATTCGCTTAAAATCATCAACATCCAGCAATAACATCTGGCAGTTGCCGCCGGTCAGACCAAGCTTGATGCATTCATCAATTTTCTCATTGAGTGCCATACGATTGTAGATGCCCATCAAGGAATCCAGATGCAGTTCTTCAATCAATGCTTTTTCACGTTGATTACTCTTTGCAATATTATCAAATTGTTCGTTGACATAGGAGATCATCAGGAAGGCACCGATCTGTGAAACGAGGATGACCAGTACTGCAAGACCATAATCAGACAATAACTGAGGATCGTTGTGTCTTAGTTCAGTGGAAGCAACAAATGCAGATGCAGTCAGTGAAATCAGAGAGGCGATCGTGATCGCACGCGTCAATCTGCGATTGGCAAAGATTACGGATACAAAGATCGATAATATGGGGAGCATTAACAGAGGTCCATACACATAATGAATGAATTGTGTGTTTGCACACAGAAAATAGATCAGCACACAGGACCAGATGTTTTTTGCAGTGTCCGACAGCTTCGGTGAATGGATGAAGTGATAGGTTAGCAATATGATGATCAGATTCAATGTAGATGGAATATAGATGAATCTGAATTGGTACAATAAATTGGGAAGAAACAGGGATTTGGTATTAGAATCTATTAAATAGATGACGATTTCTGTTACGCTCCCGATCACAGCGAGTAGAACACATATTTTAAACAAATGAACACGCCAGCGTTCATTTATTTTTTCTTTTAACTTCGTTGATCGTTCCACGTCATAATTCATGAGTGTCAGTCCTCCGGTTAAACATAATGGTAATATGACATCTGTACCCACTTCAATAGTATAGCACATCAAACCTATAACAGCCAGCACGAATTCGATCCTTATGATGGGAAATGTTAAGGTGTTTTTTATAGAAACGTAATCAGGACACAATTGATTTTATTTCTGGAATCCCTTATACTGTATAGGCATCGATTTATGATTGGAAAATGTTTGGGATAGATTTAGGGTAGGATGAATGGAAAAGATCGTAGAACAGGGTATTTTATTTGATTTCTATGGAGAACTGCTGACAGAGCATCAGCGAAAGATCTATGAAGAAGCGATCAGTGAAGATCTGTCACTGAGTGAACTGGCTGAGGAGTATGGAATCAGCAGACAGGGCGTACATGATCTGATCAAGAGATGTGACAAGACGCTGCAGGAGTATGAAGATAAGCTGCATTTGATTGCAAAGTTTCAACAAACCAAAGAAATTGCGAAGCGAATCAGTTTGCTTGCGGAACAAAATCAAGATCATGAAATTATGAAGCTGTCTGAAGAAATATTGAGTATCAATGATTTTGTATAGAATAGGATTAGGAGTATGTGAAATGGCATTTGAGAGTTTAACGGAGAAGTTACAAAATGTATTTAAGAATCTACGAAGCAAAGGGCGTTTGACAGAGGCTGATGTCAAGGCAGCACTGAAAGAAGTCAAGATGGCACTGCTGGAGGCTGATGTTAATTTTAAGGTGGTCAAGCAGTTTGTGAAGTCAGTGGAGGAACGGGCAGTCGGTCAGGATGTGATGAATGGACTGAATCCCGGACAGATGGTCATCAAGATCGTTAATGAGGAAATGACAGCACTGATGGGTTCGGAGACGACAGAGATCAAACTACAGCCGGGGCAGGCAAAGACAGTGATCATGATGTGTGGTCTACAGGGTGCTGGTAAGACAACGACTACGGCAAAGATTGCTGGTAAGCTGAAACAAAAGGGCAAGAAGTGTCTACTGGTAGCCTGTGATGTATATCGCCCAGCGGCAATCAAGCAGCTGCAGATCAATGGTGAGAAGCAGGATGTAGATGTGTTCTCAATGGGAGACAATCAGAAACCTGTTGACATTGCAAAGGCTGCATTGGCCCACGCTGAAAAAAATGGACATCATATCATTATTTTAGATACGGCAGGACGACTTCAAATTGATGAAGAAATGATGGCAGAATTGCAGGAGATCAAGAGTCATATTGAGGTACATCAGACCTTGCTTGTTGTGGATGCCATGACCGGTCAGGATGCAGTCAATGTCGCAAAGGATTTTGATGATAAGATTGGTGTGGATGGTATCATTTTATCTAAAATGGATGGTGATGCCAGAGGTGGAGCAGCACTTTCCGTCAAGGCTGTCACGGGAAAGCCGATTCTCTATGTTGGTATGGGTGAAAAACTGTCTGATCTGGAACAGTTCTATCCTGACAGAATGGCAAACCGAATCTTGGGGATGGGAGATGTACTGACGCTCATTGAAAAGGTTCAGGAGAATATGGGTGACATCGATGAAGATAAAGAAAAGCAGATGGCACAAAAGTTAAAAAAGGGTAAGTTTGATTTTGAAGATTATCTCGAGAGTATGACACAGATGAAAAAAATGGGCGGTATGTCCAGTGTACTCGGGATGATGGGAGGTCTTGGAGGCCTTGGCGGTAAGGGCGTAAATACAGCCGATATCGAGTCTATGGTGGATGATAAAAAGATGGCTCGTACAGAAGCAATTGTTTTATCGATGACCAAAAAGGAACGCCAGAATCCGGATATCTTAAACCCAAGTCGAAAACACAGAATTGCAAAGGGAGCAGGCGTGGATATTGCAGAGGTGAATCGTTTGGTAAAGCAGTTTGAGCAGTCTAAGAAAATGATGAAACAGCTTCCGGGGATGATGGGAGGCATGGGAAAACGCGGGAAGTTCAAAATGCCGTTTTAGTAAGCTAAGGAATGATTATGAAAAATACCAGCCTTCAAATTCACTTCCGCGTTCAAAACCAACGATGAAAAAGTCAGAATCAGAACCTCCTGCCGTGTTTTTAATGGAGTATTCGGTATTAACAGGAAGCTTGCCATAGATGAATCTGTCTTGACAGCAAGCAGCATCCAGATGACAGCATTCTGTAAAGTAGATACGCTCTTTTTCCTGAATAGAGGATGGATCGCGAAGCTCGATTTGTTGATTGACAAAATCATTAAAGGAAGGCTGTTCTTTACCCTTTAATAATTCCATAAAGGTGCAGGATTGATGAACAGGCACACCAGTATTGCGAACTACAAGTAAGGACACACCAAATGCCTTTCTTTTTTCATAGACATATTGATAAAAGTCCTCAAAAACGATCTGGTCATAGAGATATTCATTTAAATGATTTTTCTTTTGAAATTCTTTTACATAGGGTGCGGCACCGTTTCGCAAATTCAGTTTTTGTCTGAGTTCCATTGTATTATCCTCCGTCATCATTGTACTATTTTAATATCATAAAGTAAAGATTGAACGAAGGTGTAAAGAAAAAATACTTGACACCCAAACAATAATCCTGTATGCTAAACAAGGTTTGTAAAATCAGATGAAACCAAATCATATACTATGGAGGTGAAAGACATGGCAGTTAAAATCAGATTGAGAAGAATGGGACAGAAGAAGGCTCCTTTTTATAGAATCGTTGTTGCAGATTCACGTTCTCCAAGAGACGGAAGATGTATCGAGGAGATCGGAACATATGACCCAAACACAGATCCCAGTACATTCAAGGTAGATGAAGAGAAGGCTAAAAAGTGGCTTGCTTCAGGAGCACAGCCGACAGAGGTAGTAGGAAAGCTCTTTAAGCTTGCTGGAATCGAGAAATAATAAAACTACGGAGGTGGATGTATGAAAGAGCTAGTTGAAGTAATCGCAAAATCTCTTGTAGAAAATCCGGATGAAGTAGTTGTAACTCAGACTGAAAACGATAAGACGATTGTTATCGAATTACGCGTAGCACAGTCAGATATGGGTAAAGTAATCGGCAAACAGGGACGTATTGCAAAGGCCATCCGTTCCGTTGTCAAGGCAGCATCCGCTAAGGAAAACAAGAAAGTAGTAGTAGATATTGTACAGTAGAATCCATATGAGAGGCTGACTGGACAAAATCAAACTGATATGAGCGACTCAGGGACTCCATTGTTTCTGAGTCGTTGTTATATGAAAGAGAGGATATGATGGAACAACAGCTGCAGGTTGGAATTATTTCATCCATGCATGGAGTCAGAGGAGAAGTCAAGGTTTTTCCGACGACGGATGATATCAGTCGTTTCAGGAAACTAAAGGAAGTCATACTGGATACGGGAAAAGAACAGATGATACTGACGATTGAAGGTGTGAAATTCTTCAAACAATTTGCTATATTAAAATTTAAGGGCTACGATAGTATTAATGACATCGAACAGTATAAGGGTAAGAGTCTCTATGTAACCAGAGAGAATGCAGTGAAGCTGCAAAAGGATGAATATTTTGTGGCTGATTTGATCGGACTCACAGTTGTAGATGAGGAGGATCAGACACTTGGAACTATGACAGACTATATGGAAACCGGTGCAAACGATGTCTATATAATCACCATGACAGACGGCAGAGAATTACTGTTGCCCGCTATCAAGCAGTGTATCCTACAGGTGGATATTGAAAAGAGAATCATGAAGGTTCATGTGATGGATGGACTTTTGTAACGATAGAGGTGATATGAGATGAATTTTCACATATTAACGCTGTTTCCGGATATGGTCATGGAAGGGCTGCATACAAGCATTATCGGTAGAGCAGTGGAAGCAGGACTGTTGACGATCGAGGCAGTGAATATCAGAGATTATGCCAATAATAAGCATCTGAAGGTGGATGATTATCCATATGGCGGAGGAGCAGGCATGTTAATGCAGGCAGAGCCTGTCTATGGAGCCTATGAAGCAGTGGTAAACAGAATAAACAATCAGCAGGTTACAGGTGATACCACGAACAATCTAAACCAAAGTAAAAAGCCACGTGTGGTATATTTAACTCCGCAGGGGTCTACCTTTACACAGAGAATGGCTGAGGATTATGCAAAGGAAGAGAATCTGATTTTACTTTGTGGGCATTATGAGGGCATTGATGAACGTGTGCTAGAGGAGATTGTAACAGACTATGTGTCGATTGGAGACTACGTGCTGACAGGCGGAGAATTACCGGCGATGGTTATGATAGACGCAATCTCACGTCTTGTGCCCGGCGTATTAAGCAATGAAGTATCTGCGGAATTTGAATCCTTTCAGGATGATTTGTTAGAATATCCACAGTATTCCAGACCGGAAGAATGGCATGGAAAAAAGGTGCCGGAGGTGCTGTTATCAGGACATCATGCCAATATTGAGAAGTGGCGTAAAGAGCAGTCCATACTCAGAACCAGAGAACGCAGACCGGATCTGCTAAAAAACAGCGATCAGGATAGGGCTGTAAGATAAAAAACACTTGCAAACTCTCCGAATATATGGTAAAGTAAAATGCGTTGTGAGAAGAAGAGATGGTCCTCTGTTTACCAATTGTGGAATTAAGAACATCCAAAATCAAGGAGGTCACACATGAGCGATATTATTAAGAATATTGAAGCTGCTGAGATGAAAGAAAATGTTTCAGAGTTCAATACAGGCGATACTGTTAAGGTATATGCAAAGATCAAAGAGGGTAACCGCGAAAGAATCCAGATTTTCGAAGGTACCGTTATGAAAAAGCAGGGTGGCAGTAACAGAGCAACATTTACTGTCAGAAAGAATTCCAATGGCGTTGGAGTTGAGAAGACCTGGCCGCTTCATTCACCACATGTTGAAAAGGTGGAGGTTGTCAGAAAGGGTAAAGTAAGAAGAGCTAAGCTGTTCTACTTAAGAGACCGTGTCGGCAAGAAGGCTAAGGTAAAAGAATTAGTATAATCAAGACGAACGAAGAGACAAGTACGAATTGTATTTTGTCTCTTTTTTCGTTTCAATAATTGTGTTATACTCGAATGGGTGAGGATATCAGATGAAGAATAATAATAAGGGACTTACTTTTCGCAGAAGACAGATCAAAATGAGCCGATCCTTGATCTATGAAATTATCACATGGACGTTCGGTATCGCAGTTGCTGTTTTTGCTGCATTTGTAGTAGTGTTTTCCATCGGTCTTCAGACAAGTGTAGTCGGGACCTCCATGGAACCAGCATTATATAACGGACAGAAAATTCTGATCAATCGTATGATCTATCAGTTCCAGACTCCCAAAAGAAATGATGTGATTGTATTTCGACCAAATGGAAATGAGAACTCTCATTATTATGTGAAGCGTGTCATCGGTCTGCCGGGCGAAACGATCCAGATCAAACAGGGCAAGGTTTTTATTGATGGGGAATCGTTTGATGAGGATGTCGTAGAAGATACCATTTCAGCCGGAATCGCAGAGGAAGAGATTACTTTGGGTGTGGATGAGTATTTTGTGCTGGGTGACAATCGTGAAAATAGTGAGGACAGTCGTTCTGCCAATATCGGAAATGTATCGGGTGAAGTGATCGACGGAAAAGCATGGTATCATCTTGAAAGCGGCAAGGTAGGCATGGGATTTGTGGAATAAGGGGGAAGGTTATGAATTACCAATGGTATCCGGGACACATGATGAAAGCAAAGCGTATGATGGAGGAGAATATCAAGTTAATCGACCTCATCATAGAATTGGTCGATGCACGTATTCCGTACAGCAGTAGAAATCCCGAGATTGATGAACTGGGAAAAGGAAAATCAAGACTGATCCTTTTAAATAAATCTGATCTTGCAGAAGAAAAGTGTAATGATGAATGGATCTCATATTTTGAGGAAAAGGGATACACTGTATTAAAGATTAACTCCAAGAATCGTACCGGTATTAAGGCGATACAAGGAAAGGTTCAGGAGGCATGCCGAGAAAAGCTGGAACGCGACAGAAAGCGCGGTATTCTAAATCGTCCAGTCAGAGCCATGGTTGTAGGGATTCCTAATGTTGGGAAATCTACCTTTATCAATGCATTCGCAGGAAAGGCATGTACCAAAACCGGAAACAAGCCGGGAGTGACAAAGGGAAAGCAATGGATCAGACTGAACAGGAGCATAGAATTATTAGATACACCGGGAATACTATGGCCCAAATTCGAGGATCAGGAAGTCGGACTGAAGCTAGCGATGATTGGCTCCATGAATGATGAAATCTTGAATCGTGAGGAACTGGCTGTTGGTATCTTGCATTATTTATTACAGTTTAAAAAGTCTGCAGTAGCAAGCCGTTATGATCTGGAACAGGAATATGCAACGGATCAGGATGCGTTGACAGATATTGCAATTCACAGACATTGTCTGTTAAAAGGAAATGTTCCGGATACAGATAAGGCAGCGGGCATGTTGATCGATGATTTCAGAAATGGTAAGTTTGGAAGAGTAACGCTCGAAATGCCGGAGGTAACGAATTAAGAATAAGGGGATGAATCATTGTGGCGGCAAAAAAAAGAAGACGCAGAGAATCAGCAGGAATGAGATTTTTGAAAAAATTAGTTAATCTTGGGCTGTTTATTCTTGTAGTACTGGGGATTACCTATTTCGTGGTTCATTATGTGACAAACAGGACACTTGTACATGGATCATCTATGGAAGCGACATTAAGTGATGGTGACAGTATTATGACTGATAGAATATCCTATCGCTTTCATGAACCGGAGAGATTTGATATCATATCGTTTCCTTATGATGATTCTGAACATCCTTACCTGATTAAGAGGATTATCGGGTTACCGGGAGAGACAGTTCAGATCAAAGAAGGCAAGATATATATCAATGATCAAATGCTGCAGGAGTCCTATGGACTGGAGATCATCCAGTCAGGCGGAATCGCAGATCAGCCGATCACTTTGGGAGCAGATGAATATTTTGTGATGGGTGATAATCGAAATGACAGCACAGACAGCCGTTTTCCAGAAGTGGGAAATATCAAAAAAGAAGACATCATCGGAAAGGCCTGGTTACAGATATGGCCTCTCAGTGAATTTCAAGTGGTTGAATGATGTAAGCTTGGTAAAGATAAGGGAAGCATTATGGAAGAAAAGAAAATCAATCTGATTCATCAGGAATTACAGGCAGCACAGGTATCCATGCTGCCTGATTTTATCAGTCAATACCGTGATGACAAACGGGCGGGTGTAGTAAAGCTGGTTGAGAAAGCAAAGCAACAGTTAGACAGATTAGAAGCAGAAAAGGAACGAACAAGAAAGCTGCAACAGTTTGAACGTCAATACGCAGCTGAAGGATATCGTGCCATATGCGGGATTGATGAGGTCGGACGTGGCCCTCTTGCAGGACCGGTAGTGGCAGGGGCAGTCATTTTGCCGGCAAATTGCGATATCCTGTATCTGAATGATTCAAAACAACTCTCAGAGAAAAAACGAGAAGAATTGTATGACGTGATTATGGAAGGGGCAATTGCGACCGGTATCGGAATGATATCCCCCGAGAGGGTTGATGAGATCAACATCCTACAGGCTACCTATGAGGCGATGCGTCAAGCCATTCAGAATCTATCCGTAAAACCCGATATATTATTAAATGATGCAGTTACGATTCCAAAGGTGGATATCCGACAGATACCAATTATCAAGGGAGATGCAAAAAGTGTCTCGATTGCGGCTGCAAGTATCATTGCAAAGGTTACCAGAGATCGCTTGATGGTTCAGTATGACAGTCAGTATCCCGGTTATGGTTTTGCGGCAAATAAGGGCTATGGTGCTGCCATACATATCGAAGCACTCAAAAAGCTTGGACCGACTCCGATCCATAGGCGAACCTTTATCGGTCATTTTATAGGGGAAACATATGAATCTTAATTTATCGGGAAGTACACAATCAAATATCCCCACAACTCAGACTGCTGTTTCCAATATCGCAGGTATCACCACTGTGACTACTGCGAATACTGCTTCGAAACCAACGGAGATACCGGCAGGGAGTTTGACAACAGGACAGGTATTTTCCGGAGAGGTTGCTGAGATCAACGGAAAAGATATACTGCTGTTATTGGGAAACCATCAGACGATGTCAGCCAGACTGGAGGGTGATATCAGTCTTGTTTTGGGTCAGAATGTGTATTTTGAGGTGAAATCCAATAGCAACAATCAAATCTCTTTACGTCCGCTGTATACAAACTTAAATAGTACGGATCCCTCTATCCTAAAGGCATTGGATGCGGCAGGTCTTCCGGTAAATGAAAAATCAGTGGCCATGACCTCTTCGATGATGGAGGAGGGTATGCCGATCAACAAAAACGCCTTACAGACCATGTTTCGACAGGTCAATCAGCATCAAACGATAGAGCCTCAGACCATTGTACAGATGACAAAACTTGGACTTCCGATCACGGAATTGAATGTTACGCAGTTTGAAAACTATAAAAATCTGGAACACCAAATCGTAAAGGATATCAATGTTCTGACAGATGGTATGCCGGAACTTGCAGGAAAGCTGATTGGAGAAGGAAATATTGAAGAAGCCATTTCCTTTAGCAAAGAACTGGTTAGTATGCTAAAGGATGGGTTGCCTCCAATCTCCGATCTGCCACAAGACAAGGAGGCTGTGGTCAATCCGGAATCACAGATCAATTTTTCACAAAAAAACAATACTGTTTTACAAAGCCTCACCTTAGAACAACGACAAAATCTGGTTGCCACGTTTGAACAACTTGGTATTACACCGGAGGAGAGAGAACAATTGCTGTCAGGGAAACTGCCTGATGGTCAATTGCTTGATCTTCTAAAAAATACATTTTCAAATCCCCAGATACATCAAAATGAACATTTCAGTAAATTATTAAAGGGGAATGAATATCAACTCGTTTTGAAGAATTTATTATCTGAGCAACTGTTGTTAAAGCCTGACGAAGTGGCTAAGGAGGGGAAGATCGAAGAACTGTATCAGCGTCTCAATGAGCAGTCACAGAAGATCAATCAAATACTTCAGAATCTGTCCAAATCGACTCCGGAGCTTGCAAAAAGTGCTGCGAATATGCAGGATAACATGAATTTTATGAACCAGATGAACCAGATGCTGACCTATATACAGCTGCCGTTAAAGATGGCTCAGGAGAATGCGAACGGAGATCTGTATGTCTATACCAATAAAAAGAACCTCGCAAACAAAGATGGGAATGTCAGTGCACTGTTACATCTGGAAATGGAACATCTGGGAACGATGGATATCCACGTAACCATGCAACAGAGTAATGTCAGTACCCATTTCTATCTACAAAAGGAAGAAATGTTAGATTTTATAGAGGAAAATATTCATATTCTGAATGATCGTCTGACAAAGAAGGGCTATCATATGTCTACGGCCGTTACCACAAAGGAGCAGGAGGATGCTCCCGGTGATATCGTGGATGAATTCCTGAAAAAACACGGAGAAGCACCAATGCGTACAGGCAGTCCCATGAAGTTTTCTTTTGATGTCAGAGCTTAGCCTTGGGGCTATATTATATGATATTTTGTCTAAGAACAGAGAGTATTGTCTATGAAAGATGAAAAAGAACGTCCAAAAGTGAAACAAGCGATCGCACTGCAGTATGATCCGGAAGATGAGGCACCACGTGTCATAGCGACAGGTGTCGGACAGGTTGCGGAGCGTATCATCGAGAAAGCCAAGGAAGCTGATGTGCCGATTCATGAAGACTCCAAGCTTGCGAACACGCTTTCAAAACTTGAGATCGGTGAAATGATACCGCCGGAGCTCTATGAGGTGGTAGCGGAGATTCTGGTCTTTGTTGATAATATGGAAAAGATCAAAAGCAAGGTGAAACCACCTGCTTAACGGATATGGAGACTTCGATGAATCAGAGGATGATCGGGACACAATATGAGAATCAGGCGGCAGCATTTCTACTGGAAAATCATGTTCTTATTTTAGAACGAAACTTTAGAAACCGTTTTGGAGAAATTGATATCATAGGTTGTCAGGATGGAATGTACCTGTTCATAGAAGTAAAATACCGAAAATCAGACAAGACAGGCGATCCGGCATATGCAGTCACGATCGCAAAGCAGACTACCATCTGCAAGGTTGCTGATTATTACAGAGTATGTCATGGGTTGTCTGAGAATACGGCCTGCCGATTTGATGTAATCACGATTTTGGGCCAGGAAATCAAATGGTATCAAAATGCGTTTCCATACCGTCATAGATAGGAGAGTCATTAGAGGAGAAGTGTATTCATGGATCAGAATGTTCAGATCAATCATCAACTAAAGTGGAGCAAAGAAAATCATAGCCTAAAGATCAATCAGTCAGGGAAGGTTATATATCTGACTTATCCGTCTTTAAACTATGATTTTATTACACATGCCTTTTCTACGAGACTTGGCGGAGTCAGTGATGGCTGTTTTTCCTCCATGAATTTGAGCTTTACAAGAGGAGATGAAGAAACGGCGGTCAGGGAGAACTTTAGAAGAATCGCAGAGGCTATTCAGGTATCGTGTGATGATTTTGTGTTTTCAGATCAGACCCATACGACCAATATACGCATGGTCACAGAAGAAGACAGAGGAAACGGAATCACACATCCAAAGACATTTTATGAAACAGACGGAATGATCACAAATGTTCCGGGGTTAGTATTAGCGACCTTTTATGCTGATTGTGTACCACTTTTTTTCGTAGATCCGGTTCATAAAGCAATCGGATTATCACATTCAGGCTGGCGTGGAACGGTAGGAAAGATTGGAGAAAAAACCATACAGTGTATGAAAGAGCACTATGAGACAAATGCAGAGGATGTCATTGCTGTCATCGGACCGAGCATCTGTAGGGATTGTTATGAAGTGAGCGAGGATGTTGCAGAGGAATTTCGCAATGTTTTCACGGAGAAGGAATATCTGAAATTTTTATTTCCACATGAAAATGATCCCTGTAAGGTAGGTAAATATCAACTGGATCTATGGAAAGCAAATGAAGAAATACTACTTCAGGCAGGTATTCAAGAGGAACATCTGACAACACCTGATTTATGTACTTGCTGCAATCCGAATTTCCTGTTTTCACATCGGGCGTCCAAAGGAAAACGAGGCAATCTGGGAGCTTTTCTGTCAATTAAGAAGCAATAGAGCAATTAGGATCAGTAATCCACATCCTCACGAGCATTGTATTTTTCCAGTATCTCCTGGATCTTTTCCGTGGTAGTCAATACATGACTCATGGAAGCATCATGATTCATAAAATCAATGATAGAAGCTAAGAATTTACTCATATTTGCTTCTACATAATAAGGTCTTTGATTCAACGCGGGATCATGATAATTCAGATTAGTTGTGATAATCCGGTCAAAATAGCATTTCTCATAGGCATGGTCAAAGTTAGTAAGCCCGGCAGTAAATAATCCAAATGTACAGCAGATAAATACTCTCTTGGCATTCATTGCCTTTAGCTGCTTTGATGTATCAATCATGCTGTCACCGGAAGAGATCATGTCGTCGATGATGATCACATCTTTTCCATCGATATCATCACCAAGAAATTCATGTGCCACAATCGGGTTCTTGCCATTGACAATTGTTGAATAATCGCGTCTCTTATAAAACATACCTGTATTTACACCCAGCACATTTGCAAAATAAACGGCTCTGTCCAAGGCACCCTCATCAGGACTGATCACAACAAGATGATCCTTGTCCACAATCAGATCCTTTTCATAGTGAATCAGAGATCGAATGAACTGATAAGGCGGAGTGAAATTATCAAATCCACACAGGGGAACAGAGTTTTGAACGCGAGGGTCATGTGCATCAAATGTAATGATATTATCAACACCCATATTTGCGAGCTCCTCAAGAGCAAGAGCACAATCAAGCGATTCACGTGAATAACGTTTGTGCTGACGGCTTTCATAGAGGAACGGCATGATGACATTGATTCTGTGAGCTTTGCCCATGGTAGCGGCTATGATACGTTTCAGATCCTGAAAATGATTGTCCGGAGACATATGATTGGTATACCCATTGACGGAATATGTGATACTATAATTACAAACATCCACCATGATGTATAAATCTTTACCTCTGATGGATTCATTGATGACACCCTTACCTTCCCCTGTACCAAAACGATGACAGGTAGAACTTAACAGGTAATTATCCTCCTGATAACCCTTGAAAGCAGGATCATCTTTACATTTATTATGTATTTTTTTGCGATAATTGACTAGATGCTCATTGACCTGAGCTCCCAGTTCCAGACAACTGCTCAATGCAATGATTTTTAACGGAGCCACCTGAATGGCATCTTCAAGATATTGTATATTTGGCATATTCTCTCACTCCCATATCATTTATACCATTATGAGAATCGTTCGTCAAGGATGAAGTCCTTGAGTCGGAACAGTAATACGTGCTATACTAAATTGAGAATAAGAACGAGGTTGATTTAAATATGAAAAAGCATCTCATCAAAACAATCAAGCCGGACAGTATAGCTATGGAGTTAGGGATAGAGCCCGGAGACAGTCTGCTGTCTGTGAACGGTCAGGAGATTGAGGATATTTTTGATTTTCAGTATTTGACTGAGGATGATTATATTGAGGTGTTGATCGAAAAAACTGATGGTGAAGAATGGCTGCTGGAAATCGATAAGGATCCGGATGAAGATCTTGGGATAGAATTTGAGAACGGATTTATGGATGAGTATCGTTCTTGTAGAAATAAGTGTATTTTTTGCTTTATTGATCAGATGCCTTCAGGGATGCGTGAAACACTTTATTTCAAGGATGATGATTCCAGACTCTCATTTTTACAGGGTAATTATGTGACTCTGACCAATATGAGTGAACATGATATTGAACGAATCATTCATTATCATTTATCTCCGATCAATATTTCATTTCAGACGACAAATCCGGAACTTCGATGTAAAATGCTGAACAACCGATTTGCCGGTGAAGCATTAAAAAAGGTAGACAGACTGTTTGAGGCCGGCATTACGATGAATGGTCAGATTGTACTGTGCAAGGGAGTGAATGATGGGGAGGAACTGGATCGCAGCATACGGGATCTGACAGATTACATTCCATATTTGGAGAGTGTATCCGTTGTACCGGTTGGATTATCGAAGTATCGTGAAGGATTATATCCGCTGGAGCCATTTACAGGAGAGGATGCCAAAATAATACTGGATATGATACACAAATGGCAACAAAAACTATATCATGAACATGGAACACATTTTATCCATGCCTCGGATGAGTTGTATATTTTGGCAGATCAAGAGATGCCACCGGAAGAAAACTATGATGGATATCTACAGTTGGAAAACGGAGTCGGCATGGTACGTCTATTGCTGAAGGAGTTTCAAGAGGCGATTTGCAATGAAAGAGAAGCAGTGACAAAGCAATGTGAAGAAGAGATCTCAATGGTGACAGGCACCTTGATGTATCGGTATATTCAAATGATGCTGCAGCAGATACAGCAGATTTATCCACAGATTAAAGTACATCTTTATGCAGTGGTCAATCATTTCTTCGGAGAGAACATCACAGTATCCGGACTGTTGACCGGAACCGATATCATAAAACAGCTTAGAGGAAAACCGTTAGGAAGCAGACTTTTGTTGCCGGTCAATCTGTTGCGAAGTAATGAAAGTGTGCTATTAGATGATGTAACCGTTGATGACCTTGAAAAGGCTTTACAAGTCAAAGTGGATATTGTAAAATCAAGCGGATGGGATTTTGTCAGTGCAGTTATCGGCAAATGAGATCATTCATGGTATTAGATCAGAACAGGAGATTATTATGAGTAAGCCGATTGTGGCTATCGTAGGAAGACCAAATGTTGGAAAGTCAACACTTTTCAATGCTCTTGCCGGTGAGAAGATCAGTATTGTCAAGGATACACCGGGAATTACAAGAGATCGAATTTATGCAGATGTGACTTGGTTAGACAAGTCATTTACAATGATTGATACCGGAGGAATTGAACCGGAATCAAAGGATATTATTCTGTCACAGATGAGAGAACAGGCTCAAATTGCCATTGATACGGCTGATGTGATTGTGTTTCTGGTAGATGTGAAGCAAGGACTGGTTGATGCCGACTCTAAAGTGGCTGATATGCTGCGTCGTTCAGGAAAACCGATTGTACTTGCTGTAAACAAGGTGGATCATTTTGAAAAATACGAAGCCGATGTCTATGAATTTTATAACCTTGGAATCGGAGAACCGTTTGCAATTTCTGCTTCAGAGCGTCTGGGACTTGGAGAAATGTTGGATGAGATCATTCGTCATTTCCCAGAAGATGAGTCTGAGGAAGAGGAAGATGAACGTCCAAAGATTGCGATTGTCGGGAAGCCGAATGTTGGGAAATCCTCGATTATCAATAAGCTTTTGGGAGAGAACAGAGTCATTGTTTCCGACATCGCCGGTACAACCAGAGATGCAGTAGACACCCCAATCCAATATCAGGGCAGAGAGTATGTCATGATTGATACGGCAGGTCTTCGCAGAAAAAAGAATGTTAAGGAAGAACTGGAACGTTATATGATCATTAGAACCGTCAGTGCTGTAGAACGGGCAGATGTTGTGATTGTTGTGATTGATGCTGTAGAGGGAATCACAGAACAGGAAGCAAAGATTGCAGGTATTGCACATGAGGCGGGAAAAGGTGTCATCATTGCAGTCAATAAATGGGATGCTGTAGAAAAGGATGATAAGACAATTTACCGTTTTACGGAGAAGATCAGAAATACTTTAGCCTATATGCCTTATGCGGAGATTTTGTTTATATCTGCGGCGACCGGGCAGAGATTACCTAAACTATTTGAACTGATTGATATGATCATCGAAAATCATGCAATGCGTGTCGGGACAGGTGTACTGAATGAAATCATGTCAGAAGCAGTGGCATTGCAACAGCCACCATCCGATAAGGGAAAGAGGCTGAAATTGTTTTATATCACTCAGGTTGCTGTCAAACCACCGACGTTTGTTATTTTTGTGAATGATAAAGAATTGATGCATTTTTCATATACAAGATACATTGAAAACCGAATCAGGGATTCCTTTGGATTCCGAGGGACACCGCTTCGATTTATCATACGCGAGAGAAAGGAGCAGTAAATCATGGAGCGTGTTATATGTCTGGTGTTAGGATATGTTTTTGGATTGTTCCAGACAGGATATTTTATCGGAAGAATGAATGGAATCGATATCCGAACAACCGGAAGCAGAAATGCTGGGACGACAAATGTACTCAGAACACTTGGTACGAGATCCGGGCTGATCGTATTTGCAGGTGATGCCCTAAAATGTATTCTTGCCATTGTGATCGTCAGATTGATCTTTGGCAGTATCTATGCAGATCATCTGCCCTTGCTTGAAATCTATACAGGTGCCGGTGTTGTTGTGGGACACAATTTTCCTTTTTTTATGCATTTTAGAGGTGGAAAAGGGATTGCTGCAACAGGAGGTATGATTATTGCATTCGATGCATTATGTACAGGACTTGGATTGATCACTTTTTTTGGAGCTTTTTTGACAACTCATTATGTGTCACTTGGTTCATTACTTGTCTATGCAGGATTTATGATCGAGGTAGTTGTGCTGGGTCAAATGGGTCATTTTGGAATGGCACAGCCATATTTAACTGAAATGTACATAGTTGTTTTTTTGATGACTGTGATGGCATACATGAAACACAGAGAAAATATCAAAAGGTTATTACATGGCACAGAACGCAAGACCTATCTGTCCAAAAGAAAACAGGAAGAACAGAAGTTAAATACGCAGACCAAGGAACCGGAAGGGGATATTATCAATGAGTAACGTCAGTGTGATAGGAGCAGGAAGTTGGGGAACAGCATTAGCATTATTATTGCATAAAAACGGACATCAAGTAACAGTATGGTCTATCATAGAATCAGAAATTGAGATGCTGCAAAAGGAACATGAACACAAGGATAAGCTGCCGGGAGTCAAACTGCCGGAGGATATGATTTTCACGAACAATCTCTCTGATGCTGTAAAGGATAAGGATGTATTGGTTTTGGCAGTTCCTTCACCGTTTACGAGGAGTACGGCAAAGCTTTTGAAGGAGGTTGTTGCAGCGGATCAGATCATCGTAGATGTTGCCAAGGGAATTGAAGAAGGCACTCTGATGACACTCAGTCAGATCATTAAGGAAGAGGTGCCACAGGCAAATGTTGCAGTATTATCAGGCCCTTCACATGCGGAAGAGGTAGGCAGGGGGATTCCGACCACCTGTGTCATTGGTGCAAAGGATCAAAAAACAGCAGAATATCTACAGAATCTGTTTATGAATGAAGTGTTCAGAGTCTATACAAGCAGTGATATACTTGGAATAGAACTTGGCGGAGCTTTAAAAAATGTCGTGGCTCTGGCTGCCGGAATGGCTGACGGGCTGGGATATGGTGATAACACAAAGGCAGCATTGATTACGCGCGGTATCAGTGAAATCTCCAGACTTGGTATTGCGATGGGTGGAAAAGCCGGGACATTCTATGGATTGACAGGAATCGGTGATTTGATTGTGACCTGTGCCAGTATGCACTCACGTAACAGAAGGGCAGGCATTCTGATCGGACAGGGTAAGTCAATGCAGGAAGCTATGGATGAAGTCAAGATGGTTGTAGAGGGTGTCTATTCTGCAAAGGCTGCGGTTGCTTTGTCAGAGAAGTATCAGGTTGAGATGCCGATTATTGAACAGGTCAATCTGATCCTGTTTGCAGGAAAGACTGCAGACGAAGCTGTTAGAGATTTGATGATTCGTGATAAGAAAATTGAGCATCCTGAAATGGCATGGTAATGCTGAACGGAGGGAAAATATGAGTATGTCTAATGATGAATTTAAGAGCACCGGTGCTTATGTTGCATCGAAGGAATTAATGACTGCCGTCAATGTAGCAATTGCACTTCAAAAGCCTTTGTTGATTAAGGGTGAGCCCGGAACCGGTAAAACGATGTTAGCACAGGCGATCGCAGATTCATTGAACAAGAAGCTGATTATATGGAATATTAAATCTACAACAAAGGCTCAGGAGGGGTTATATGTCTATGACACCATCCAGAGATTATATGATGGACAATTTGGTGAAGAGGGTGTAGATGATATTGCCAGATATATCAAGCTGGGCAAACTCGGAGAAGCTTTTTCGGCAGATGAACAGGTGGTTCTGTTGATTGATGAAATAGATAAAGCAGATCTGGAATTTCCAAATGATCTATTGTGGGAACTTGACCAAATGGAGTTTTATATTCATGAAACAAAAGAAACGATTACAGCGAAACAGCGTCCGATTGTGATTATCACATCAAATGCAGAAAAGGAACTACCGGATGCCTTTTTAAGACGCTGCATCTTTCATTATATTGATTTCCCGGACAAAAAACTTATGGAAGAGATCGTGAAGACTCATTTTGAGCATGTAGATGATCATCTGCTGCAATATGCTCTGCAAGCATTCTATGAGATCAGAGAGATTCGCGATATCAGGAAAAAACCCAGCACATCGGAGCTGATTGATTGGATCAGAGCATTACAGATGGGCGGAATTGATGCGGAGAAAATACAAAAAGAACTGCCGTTTGTAGGAGTTATTATAAAGAAGGATGAAGATCTGGAAACATTGAGACACCACACCTGATCATAGGGAGATTGTTATGTTCAGTGATTTTTTCTACTTTATGCGAAATAAGGGATTTGATATTTCGCTTAGCGAATGGTTGACATTGATGGATGCACTTGATCAAGGACTTTGTAATTCCGATTTTACAGAGTTCTATTATGTTTCGCGTATGATTCTTGTAAAGAGTGAAACAGATTTTGATAAATATGATGGCATGTTCGAAGAGTTTTTCAAGGGAATCAAGATGGAAGAAGAGGAGTCCATTGATAAATTCTTAAAGTGGCTGGACAAACCTGATTTTGCAGAATTACAAAAGGAATTGGCAAGATATGAACTGGAAGGTGAGGCTCTGCCAATTGATCTTGATAAGGAAGAAGTGTTAAAGAAGTATCACGAGCGTCTCAAGGAACAAAATGAAGAGCACAATGGTGGAAGCCAGTGGATCGGTACGATGGGAAAGTCTTCATTCGGAAATCTGGGAGGACATCTGGGTGGTGTCCGCATCGGTGGTACAACCGGGTATCAGTCAGCCTTTCAGGTTATTGGAGAACGCAAATTCCGTGATTTTAGGAATGATAAGCTCTTGGATAACAGGCAGTTTCAAACAGCACTCAGAAGACTGCGTCAATTTTCAACGAGACTTGATATTCCAAAGACAGAGCTTGATATAGATCAGACAATAGACAAGACCTGCAACAATGGTGGATGTCTTCAAATCGTGTTTGACAGACCTAGAAAAAATGCTGTCAAATTACTGCTGCTGATGGATTCAGGAGGTACGATGATTCCATATAGCAATCTTTTAAATGAACTTTTTCAGTCTGTTCATAAATCCAATCATTACAAAGATGTAAAGACATATTATATCCATAATTGTTTGTATTCGAAGGTTTACAATACTCCTGAATGTGAAAACGGAGACTGGACGGATACAGAATGGCTGTTTAAAAACTTGGGATCTGATTATAAGGTCATCATTGTGGGAGATGCCGCAATGGCTCCAGAGGAGCTTTATTCCGATACCGGAAATTATAGAGGACCAAATGAGGGGTTATCAGGCTACGAATGGCTGAGGCTGTTAAAGAAAAAGTATAAGAAAATAGTATGGTTGAACCCTAAAATGGCACCGGGAGATGCACCATGGCGAGAAGCTGAGACCATTCTGAAAAATGAGTTTCATATGTATAAATTGACTGTCAATGGACTCAATCAGGCAATGACCTATCTGATGTCATCCAAATAGAATTGTCTGAAAAGAATTTGATTGATAAAGGAATTGAAAAACACTGTAAAATAAGATATAATAACGTCAGATATTGTAATGTTTTGTTCATTCAATTGATTCATTTGTTCGGATATGATATCAAATTTCAGGAGGCGGTCGATTAGTGCATAAAGTAATGATTGTTGATGATAATATGACGAATCTGATTATGGCTAAAAAAGCACTTGAAGATTTGTATGAGATCGTTCCTGTTAATTCGGGAGAGATGGCATTGGAGTTTTTGAGAGATATGCCTGAACCACCGGATCTATTGCTGTTGGATGTTGATATGCCAAATGTCAATGGCTTTTATGTCATCAGCGAAATGAAAAATAATAATAAGTTAGCCAATATTCCTGTGATTTTTCTGACGGCTCAGGATGATGAAACAACTGAGGTCGAGGGGTATTTTCTCGGAGCAATCGATTATATACGTAAGCCATATACAACTGCATTGTTACAAAAAAGAATTGATATCCATATCAGGTTGATTGAGAGCGAGAGACGCTTACGTAATTATAATAATACACTGTCACAGACCGTAAAAGAAAAAACGCATAACATCATTGAATTACAATATGCGATTGTTGAAATGTTTGTAGAATTAATGGAAAAACGTGATCCTACTGCAGGCTTCCATGCTAGAAGAGTTGAAAAATACATGGATGTTTTTCTTGGAGAGGTTATCAAAAGCGGAAAGTATCATATTTTTGCAGAGGATGCCGAAGGATTTATCTTTGCATCCAAGATACACGATATCGGAAAGATCAGCATCTCTGACAGAAGTCTGTTGAGTGCTGTGTCAGATCTCAGTCTACAGGAAGTAGAAGAACTTAAGAGTCATACGTTACTTGGGGCTGAGGCAATTCAAAAGGTTATTTCGGTCATATCACAAAACAGTTTCTTGAATTATGCCTACAATATGTGTCGATCGCATCATGAGCGATGGGATGGCAAGGGTTATCCGGATAAAATGCTGACAACAGATATTCCGGAAGAAGCGCGGATCCTGGCAATCGTAAACAGTTATGATGAATTCAGAACAAAAAATGACGGCAGAAAGCCTCTGACGCATGAGGAGGCCATCAATAGAATACGCCTGTGGAGCGGAACCTATTTTGATCCGGATTTGGTAGAACTGTTTCTGGCAATTGAGAAGGATATTGAGAGGGCATCGTTATCGTAATCTGACAGGGGAAGACATATGCTGAACATGATCTATGAAAGATATTTTGGTGAGCATCTTTCTAATGATGTGAGAACCTTTAATACGAATCATCTTGTAATCATTGCAGCTGCCTTCATTGCTGTCTTTTTATCCCTGATTTTTATGCCGCAGACAAAAGCGGTTTTATTGTTAATAGGAACACTGGCTCTTGCTATAATCACTTTTTTTGATGCAAACAGAACAGGAAGATATGTATCCTGTTCTATTGTTATGTCTATTGTTATTAATTTTATTCTGATGCCGAGTATTTATTTCTGTTACAATTCCCTTGCTTGCTGTATACCGGTTTACTGTATATTGGGGGTCGTTTATACGATTCTTCTGGTTCATGGATGGAAAGGAGCGATCTTGGTCGGAGTCAGTCTGATCTGGTATTTGGGTCTTTTTATTTATGGATACCACAATCTACAGTTGGATCTTGGAGTACATACGTTAAGAGACTGTGTTGGAGTTGTAATCAGCGTCATAATGACAAGTCTGTTTGCGGGTATGGAGATCAAATACAAAATAACCCTTTTTAAAAAGAAACAAAAAGTGGCAGAGCAAACACATTTGGAATCTATGGATGCATATATTGCAAAGGACATGTTTCTGATTAACATGTCACATGAAATCAGGACACCTATGAATGCAATCCTTGGAACGACTGAACTTTTATTAGATTATGATATTAATGAACATATCAGAGACAATGTATATAATATTTTGAATTCCTGTAATGCACTGCTTACGATTACAGATGATATGCTGGATATGACAAAGACTGAGTCTGATCATATCAGGATCTTTAATTCCGAGTATGATCTTACTGAACTATTGACGGATATTGTAAATATGATGTCAGTGAGAATGATGGATTCAGAAGTGGAGTTTTTTGTGGATATTGATACCGATATTCCATATCTACTCTATGGAGACGGTGCAAAGATCAGGCAGGTATTTATCAATCTGTTAAATAATGCGGTTAAGTATACAAAGTTTGGAAGTATTATTCTCAGAGTGGCATATGAAAGAATTGAAGATAATAAGATACTGCTAAAGGTAGACGTGGCCGATACAGGTATCGGTATCAAGGAAGAAAATCTTTCAAAACTATTCTCCAGTTATCAACGTGTGGAGGAAGGAACAGCTGAGAGCAGAAGAATCGAGGGTACGGGACTTGGACTGGCCTTATCACAGGAAATTGTGGAGAAAATGAGTGGAAAGATTACTGTTCAGAGTAAATATCGAGTAGGCAGTACATTTTCATTTACAATTCCTCAGACCATTATGACAGATATTCCGTTGGTACATAATAACAATATCGGTCTACAGAAGATCCTTGTTTTTGAGGAAAATGAAACCTTTCAATCGGTACTTTCGGATTTGTTTTTACGAATGGGATATTATGCGAAATATGCACAAAATAAGGTCATGTTCGAAAATCTGGTCACTGAGGAACAGTTTACACATATCTTTATTGCCGCACAGCGTTATGAAGAGGTTGAGAAATTGCTGAAAAAATGCCTGACAACAGAGTGTCTTGTCATTATTTCGGATGTGAACCAGATTACATCTGTAGAGCAGTTTGGATATGTTTTGACGAGACCATTGCATTGTATCAATGTGTCAGAAGTATTTTCTTTGGAAAAGAGTAAGTCCATCAGAGAGGTGATCAAGAAGGGTGGATTTATATGTCCGGATGCACATATATTGGTTGTGGACGATAATCTGACCAATTTAAATGTTGTGGGAGGCTTTCTTAAAAAATATGAAGCCCAGGTTATTATGGCAAACAGTGGTGCAGAGTGCTTGAGTATTGTTGCATCAGAACCTGTTGATCTGATCTTTTTGGATTACATGATGCCGGAGATGGACGGAATTGATACATTAATGAAGATTAAGGAAATGAATAGAACGGAAATTGATCAAATCCATATCATTGCACTAACTGCAAATGTAGTAAGTGGTGCCAGAGAGATGTTCATGGAAGCCGGTTTTAATGATTATATATCAAAACCGATTGAAACAGATGTCATGGAGCGGGCGCTCAAAAACCATCTGCCAAAACACTTAATTATAGGCAAGAATCAGTAATCAGACAAAGGAATTCCAAACATGGGAGATCAGGGCAAACAGAAAAAATCCATATTGGAAAAAGTGATTCACTATTTTTCGAGTGAATCTGTTCCTATGCGCGTCAAACAGTATGACATTATCATACTGTATATAATTCCCACTTCACTGATCATGTGTTTGTTCCTTATATTTAGCGGTCATGTATATGAACTGGCGATATTTATATTTATTATGACATTGATTTTATTTACGATATGGGGCATGGCACATACCTTTTTTTCCTTGGAGAGAGCCTCAGACCTTACCTGTCTTGTATTGAATTTTTTAGTGATTCCGATCTGCTTTTTTGGATGTGGAGGTATTTACAGCGGAATTCCTTTGTTGTTTGTGGAAGGTATTATCATCACCTGCTTTCTGATGGATGGAATGGTTCTGTATATTTCTTTGTTGGCTGAAATTATATGGTATGCTTTCCTTGCATTCTATTCATATTATAATCCGAGCATTGTCGTATTGCTGGATTCCAAGCAAAGAGTGGCAATGAGTGTCGTTGCTATGTTTACCGGTGCATCATTGGTCACTGTATATGTGATCGGTTATCAAACGTGGATTCATAATCATACAAACAGAAACATTGAAAAATCCAAGGCTGAGGTGGAAAATGCAAGGCAGACCAAGAGTAAATTCCTTGCAAACATGACCCATGAAATCAGAACACCAATGAATGCCATTGTTGGAATGACTGAGTTGATCCTGAAAGAGAATTTGAGTAGTGGTGCAAGAGAAGAAACAGAAATTATTAAGGAAGCATCCTCAGAGTTGCTTACGATTATTAATAATATCTTAACCTATTCGAAGCTGGATTCGGGAAAGTTGGAGTTATTACCGACAAAATATCGTTTTGATGAATTGATGAGTGAGATCATTCAGACTGTTTCTGTGGAGCTGCAGGATAAAAGCATTGATTTTCATGTAGATATCGACCCTTCTATACCGATTATGTTGTATGGAGATGATATTAGGATTAAGCAGGTATTTTTATCACTCTTATTCAACTCACTGAGATATTCAGATGACGGACGTATCATTATGGAAATCAAGAAAGAGGAGATCAGTAGTGAACAAAGTATAAGATTACACTGTAGCGTTGCTGATACTGGCTTGGGACTTTCTCAGGTTGACATTGATGCTATTTTTGGTGCATATGAGAGATATGATTCCAGACAGGGAAGCAATATGAAGGGGATGGGCCTGGAACTGTCAATCTGCAGAGAATTACTACATTTGATGGGCGGTGAACTGAAGATATCCAGTATTGAAGGAATCGGAATGTCGATCGAGTTTGAATTTACAAATTATATTGTTGATGATATACCGATTGTCAGACTGAAAGAGGATGACAAGCGACATGTCCTGATATATCTCTCGAATATCAGGGAAGAAAAATCATGGAAAATATTAAATGATAATTTTAATATCAGACCTGAATACGCAAACAGTCATAATGTATTTACAAACAAAATATGCGAGAAGAGATATAGTCATATATTCCTGCCCGATCACGAATATCAAAATCTAAAGGAAATCATCGAGCAATATGATTGTGAGGACTATACCTACGTCATCACGGATTACCGGCACGTATTCAGAGATTTTAATAACTGTAAACTGCTCAGAAGACCGCTGTCATGTTTGAATTTGAGCGATGTGTTCAACGATCGATGGACACAGGAGAACTATCAGGCTCCTGTTGAAAAGCAGAATGTAATCTTCCCGAAGGCTAAAGTATTGCTGGTTGATGATAACAAGGTGAATCTCAAAATTGCAGCAGGCATACTGGAGAATTTCTCCATCAAGGCAGACACTGCCATGAATGGCTCGGAATGTATTAATATGTTGAAAAAAGAGAAGTATCATATGGTCTTACTGGATCAGTTTATGCCGGATATCAGTGGAATAGAAACCTTACATATTATCAGAGAGATACCGGGTGAGTACTATAAGGAACTGCCGATCATCTGCATGACTGCGGATTTTGGAGGAGAGGTTAGAGAAAGACTGATCTCTGAGGGATTTCAGGATTATATTGCAAAGCCGATGAAAATATACTATCTGGAGCGGTTTTTACGTCGATATCTGCCTGAAGAGTTGATGGAGATTGTGTCGAAAAAAGAGGATACCAATGTACCAAACCATATAACAGAGGTATCTAAGTCTGACCAGAGTAGTGAAGAAGTATCCATGAGTTTACAGCCGGAGGTGGGAATTACTACTGTAGGCGGTAGTGCAGAAACATATGAAACAATTTTAAATACATATTATCGCGAGGGACTTGAAAAGATCAAAGAAATCCCGCAGATCTATGAAAAGGGAGATATTTCGTTATTTACAACCAATGTTCACAGTATCAAGGGAAGCTCTGCCAGCGTTGGAGCACTTGGAGTATCGGCTGTTTTCAAGGCACTTGAGATGGCAGGGAAAAGTAATGATACAGAGTTCATTGATCAGCATCTACAGACAGCATTAGAGCAGTTTCAGGCATTGCTTGAAGAGGTTCGGATCTATCTCTATGAAAGAGGAGCATTTGAAAATACAGATCTTGATATAGACAGAGAATATGAGGGAGAGGAAGAAGGGATTCAGCAATCAGATATCATAAAACTAAAAGAAGCCCTAGAACAGATCAATCTGAAGCAATGTGAAGAATTATTGCATGAAATGTCTTCTCATAATTATGGGAAAGAGATTAATCATAAGCTTTCGATCATCAAGACAAGCTATGAAATGTTTGATTACCATAAGGTAAAGGAATTGATCCAGGAATTGCTTGATGAAATGAATTCGTGACAAAGGTATAATTCATGCCCCATTCCAATATATTTATTATAAAAGGAATGGGGTATTATTATGGACGTAAACAGGGAATTTAATCTATACAAGGATATACAGGCCAGAACAAACGGTGAGATATACATAGGAGTTGTCGGTCCGGTCAGAACAGGAAAATCAACATTTATCAAACGATTTATGGATATCATGGTATTACCAAATGTAAAGAATGAGTATGAACTGGGACGAACCAAGGATGAACTGCCGCAGAGTGCAGGAGGTAAAACGATCACCACTACAGAGCCCAAATTCATCCCTCAGGAAGCAGCTGAGATCATACTTGATCGGGATACCAGAACGACTGCAAAAATCAGACTGATTGACTGTGTAGGATACATGGTGGAAGGAGCAGTGGGACATATTGAGGATGCGAAGGAACGAATGGTCAAGACTCCTTGGTATGATTACGAGATACCGTTTACCCAGGCGGCTGAGATAGGAACAAGAAAAGTCATCAATGACCATTCAACAATTGGAATCGTGATTACAACAGATGCATCATTTTCTGAAATTTCAAGAGAAAATTACATACCTGCAGAGATGCAGACCATAGAGGAACTAAAGGCACAAAAAAAACCATTTATTGTATTGGTTAATTCAGAAAGACCATATAGCGATGAGGCAGTCAGGGTGGCTGATGATATTTCCAAACAGTATGGCGTGGCAGCACTTACCGTAAACTGTGAACAGTTAAAACAGGATGATATCAACAGAATCATGGAACGGATTTTATATGAATTTCCACTTTCAGCGATTGAGTTTCATGTGCCTAAGTGGATGGAACTGTTGCCAGATGATCATATAGTAAAGACAGAACTGATCAACTGTATCAGGCTTTTGCTGCAGCAGCTGAATGTTGTACGTGATGTTGCAAGGGAGATGCCACCGTTAGACTGTGAGTATGTCAAAAATCAAATCATAGATGAGATTGATACTTCGACCGGGTGCGTCAGGATTAAAATGGAGATTGATGATACATACTATTATGAAATGCTGTCAGAACTGCTCGGAGAAACCATCAATAGCGAGTATCAAATGATTCATATGCTACAGGAGATGGCATCGATGAAACAGGAATATAAAAAGGTCCTAAATGCGATGCAGTCGGTACGATACAAGGGATACGGTGTGGTTGTACCTGAAAGAGATGAAATATTGCTATCAGAGCCGGAGATCATACGGCATGGAAATAAATATGGAGTTCGGATTAAAGCGGAAAGCCCATCCGTTCATTTTATCAAGGCAAATATAGAAACTGAAATCACACCGATCGTTGGAACAGAAGAGCAGGCAGAGGATTTGATGAAGTTTATCTCGCAGGCTAAGGATACAGAAGAAGGGATCTGGGAGACTAACATATTTGGAAAGAGCATTGAACAACTTGTAAATGATGGTATTTCAAACAAAATATCCATGATCGGAGATGAAAGTCAACTGAAACTTCAGGAAACAATGCAGAAGATCGTAAATGATTCTAATGGAGGGATTGTTTGCATTATCATATGACATAATGGTATACTTAGATAAGCAGGACATTGTTCTGCTTATCACTTATTACAGGAGGAATGTGTATGAATGAGGTATATGCAAAACTGCAAAAATGTTATGAGAGTTTTCAGAAAAAGGTAGATTTTAAGCCGGAGACAGCACTGGTTTTAGGTTCGGGACTGGGCGATTATGCAAATGATATCCGTGTAGAAGCAACGCTTGATTATAGCGAGATAGAAGGCTTCCCGGTTTCTACAGTTCCCGGTCATGCCGGACAGTTTATCTTTGGATATGTGGATCAGGTACCTGTAGTATGTATGAAGGGACGTGTCCATTTTTATGAGGGATATCCGATTACAGATGTAGTACTTCCTACACGTCTGATGAATATGATGGGTGCGAAAACCTTGTTTTTGACTAACGCATCTGGTGGGATCAATACGAATTTCGGAGCAGGAGATTTTATGTTGATCACAGATCATGTATCGATCTTTGCACCTAATCCACTGATCGGACCGAATGTCGATGAACTTGGTACGAGATTCCCGGATATGAGTTCTGTATATGATCAGGATCTTCAGGAGATCATTAGAAATGCTGCTAAGGATCTCGGAATTAAATTGCAGGAGGGCGTTTATGCACAACTGACAGGCCCTTCCTTTGAGTCACCGGCAGAGATTCGTTTATTGAGTAAGCTGGGTGTGGATGCTGTCGGCATGAGCACGGTAGTAGAGGCAATTGCTGCGAATCATATGGGAATGAAGATTTGCGGAATATCCTGTGTATGTAATCTTGCAGCAGGTCTGTCACCAAATCCGTTGACACACGAAGAGGTACAGGAAGCAGCGAATCAGGCAGCTCCACTTTTTAAGAAACTGGTAACAGAATCTATTACAAGATTTCGTTGAAATGGATTGTAATATACCACATATTGTGCTATTATATAAAAGTAATTTGGTTTTGGACAATTTTTTTTAGGAGGAAAAAGGATGAAAAAGAAATTACTGAGTGCTTTACTTTGCGTAACGATGGTTGCTTCATTACTTGCAGGCTGTGGCAGCAAGAACACTTCAGCAACATCTGACGGTAAAGCAGAACTGGCTCTGGTAACTGACCTTGGAACAATCGATGACAAGTCATTTAATCAGGGCGCATGGGAAGGATTAAAGAAGTATGCAGAGGAGAAGGGCATCTCCTACAAGTATTATCAGCCACAGGAAGGAACAACAGACTCCTATATCGAGACAATCGGTCTTGCAGTAGAAGGTGGAGCAAAGCTTGTTGTATGTCCGGGCTTCCTGTTTGAGGAACCGATCTTCATCGCACAGGATACATATCCTGATGTAAAATTCATACTGTTGGATGGCGAGCCGCACAATGCTGACTATTCAGAGTACAGAACCAACGATAATGTTATGCCTATCCTGTTTCAGGAGGATCAGGCCGGATTCCTTGCAGGCTATGCTGCTGTAAAGGATGGATTCACAAAACTTGGTTTCATGGGTGGTATGGCTGTACCTGCAGTTATTCGTTACGGATATGGCTTTGTACAGGGTGCTGACGCTGCTGCTGAGGAACTCGGTGTTGACGTAGAAGTAATGTACAACTATACAGGTGCATTTGCTGCTACACCAGAAGCACAGGCTATGGCTGCTTCATGGTATCAGAACGGAACCGAGGTTGTATTCGGATGCGGTGGTGCAGTTGGTAACTCAGTTATGGCTGCAGCAGAAGATGCAGGCACAAAGGTAATCGGTGTTGACGTAGATCAGAGTAGTGAATCTGCAACAGTTATCACATCTGCTATGAAAGAGCTTTCAAACTCTGTATATGATGGAGTAAAGGCTTTCTATGACAACAAGTTCCCAGGTGGTTCAACCTCTACATTTACTGCAGCGAATAACGGTGTTGGACTTCCAATGTCAGCTTCAAAGTTCACGAAGTTTGCACAGGCTGATTATGATGCTATTTTTGCAAAGCTGGTTGATGGTTCAATCACATTATACAATGCTACAGAAGACGGTTCTACAGCAGATATTACATTAAAGAAAACAACAGTTACATATGTAGAATAGAAATGATGTATCAGTGATATAGTGAGGGGTGCGTATGTGCACCCCTTTCTATTCTCTGAAATAATTGTTTTGGGGGAACACTATGGAATATATTGTGGAAATGCTGAATATTACAAAAGAATTTCCGGGCATCATCGCAAACGATGACATTACCTTGCAGATTAAACCCGGTGAGATACATGCATTCCTTGGTGAAAACGGAGCAGGCAAATCAACCTTGATGAGCGTGCTGTTTGGTTTGTATAAGCCCGAAAAAGGAATCATTAAGATCAGAGGAGAGGAAGTCAAGATCATGGGTCCTCTCGATGCAAACCGATACGGGATTGGAATGGTACACCAGCATTTTAAACTGGTACATAACTTTACGGTATTGCAAAACATCGTATTGGGTATGGAGACTGTCGAGCATGGACTATTGAAAATGGATGAGGCTCGTAAAAAAGTCGTTATGTTAAGCGAGAAATACAACCTTTTTGTTGATCCGGATGCCTTGATCGAGGATATTACAGTAGGAATGCAGCAAAGAGTTGAAATATTAAAAATGCTATACAGAGATAATGAGATTTTGATCTTTGATGAGCCAACGGCAGTTTTGACACCGCAGGAAATTGATGAGCTCATGAATATCATGAAGGGACTTGCTGCAGAAGGCAAATCCATCCTGTTCATTACTCATAAATTAAACGAAATCAAACAGGTTGCAGACAGATGTACCGTTCTGCGTCGTGGAAAATATATCGGAACCGTTCAGGTGGCTGACGTCGATCTCAAGCAGATGTCCGAGATGATGGTTGGAAGAGAAGTCAATCTAACGGTGGAGAAGGAAGAGGCTCATCCAAAGGAGGTTGTTCTGGAGGTAGAGCATCTAACCGTAAAATCAGAGCGTGAAGGACATACCAAGAATGTTGTAAATGATGCAAGCTTTCAGGTGAGAAAGGGCGAGATCGTCTGTATTGCAGGAATCGATGGAAACGGACAGACAGAACTGGTACATGCCATTACGGGACTTGGTAATATGAGTAACGGTAAAGTTCTCATCAATGGAGAGGATGTCACAAAGAAAAGCATTCGTTATAAAAACACTCATGGCTTGTCACATATCCCGGAAGACAGACACAAACATGGTTTGGTATTGGATTATGACCTGGCATATAACCTTGTGTTGCAACAGTATTTTGATCCTGAGTTTGAACATATGGGCTTTATGAAGAATGATAAAATCTACGAATATGCAGATACATTGATCCAAAAATATGATATCCGCAGCGGACAGGGAGCTCAAACAAGAACGCGTTCTATGTCAGGAGGAAATCAACAAAAAGCAATTGTGGCAAGAGAATTGAACCGCAATCCTCAGATCCTACTCGCAGTACAGCCAACGAGAGGACTTGATGTGGGTGCTATTGAGTATATCCACAAGGAGTTGATCAAGCAGAGAGATGAAGGAAAGGCAATCTTAGTGATCTCACTGGAACTGGATGAGGTCATGAATCTGAGTGACAGGATCCTTGTAATGCATGAGGGTTGCATTGTGGCCGATCTGGATCCTAAAATGATCACAGTACAGGAACTTGGTCTGTATATGGCAGGTTCTAAGAAGGAGGGCAGTCAAAATGAGTAATCCCAAAAAGAAAAAGAATATTTCTGCAAAAATGGGACTGGCTTCTTCTGTTTTTGCCATTCTCATAGGATTGATATTTGGTTTCATTATTCTGCTGTTATCCAATCCTGCACAGGCAGTACCCGGATTTATTACAATATTAACTGGTGCACTGACGCATGGGATCAAAGGGATCGGTCAGGTGTTTTATTATGCAACACCGATCATCTTGACCGGCTTATCTGTTGGATTTGCATTTAAAACCGGTTTGTTTAATATCGGATCTCCGGGACAGTTTATCGTTGGAGCATTTGGAGCGGTTTATGTAGGGATCATGTGGACTTCACTTGGTGGGGTACATTGGATTGTAGCATTACTGGCCGCTGTTATTATGGGAGCCTTTTGGGGATTTATACCCGGCATCCTAAAGGCGATCTTTAATGTAAATGAAGTCATTGCCTCAATCATGATGAATTATATCGGCTTGTATATTGTCAATTATACGACTAAGACCTATACACCGTTATTTAATAATCTAAGAAATGAGTCTAATAAAGTCGCAGTAACAGCCCAGATTCCTAAAATGGGAATGGACAAGATATTTACCGGTTCCAGTTTGAATGGCGGTATCATTATAGCAATTTTGGTAGTGATCTTGATTCACATCATCTTAAACAAAACAACCTTTGGTTATGAACTGAAAGCAGTCGGTTATAATAGAGATGCCAGTAAATACGCCGGTATCAATGAAAGAAAAAGTATTGTTTTTTCTATGATGATCGCTGGAGCAATTTCAGGACTGGCAGGCGGACTGCTATATCTTGCAGGCAGTGGAAAACACATCGAGATTGTAGATGTTCTGGGCTCCGAGGGATATACGGGAATCTCAGTTGCACTCTTGGGTCTCAGTAATCCGCTTTCGGTACTGTTGGCCGGTATTTTTATTGCATATCTGACAACAGGTGGTTTTTATCTGCAGCTATATGAGTTCTCAACTGAAATCATTGATATCATTGTGGCAGTTATCATTTACTTTAGTGCATTTGCCCTCATGGTAAAAATGCTCATTGTGAAATATCAGATCTTCAAATTGGAAAAACAGGATAAAAAAGAGGCAAAAGAGGCAACTGGAAAGGAGGGCATGTAGGATGGATGTGATTTATTTTATCTTTCAACAGACGATGTTCTTTACAATCCCCCTGCTGATTGTTGCTTTGGGAGGTATGTTTTCCGAGCGTTCAGGTATTGTCAACATCGCCCTTGAGGGTGTTATGACAATGGGAGCTTTCGTCAGTATCCTGTTCCTGAATTTTACCGGAGGTTTTATGAGCGGTCAGTTACAATTGATCATAGCGATCCTGATCGCAATGGTCACCGGTATTGTCTTTTCCCTTCCGCATGCTTATGCAGCGATTAATATGAAGGCTGACCAGGTCATCAGTGGTACAGCACTCAATATGTTTGCACCGGCATTTGCAATTTTCATTGCCAGGATCATTCAGGGAGTACAACAGGTCGAGTTTAATAATACATTTCGTATTATGAGTGTGCCGGTACTTGGAAAGATTCCGATACTCGGAAAACTGTTATTTACCAATACCTATATCACCACTTATATAGGAGTCATCATTTTGATCGTATCTACGATCGTACTTTATAAAACGAGATTTGGCCTACGTTTACGTGCATGCGGAGAACATCCGCAGGCAGCTGATGCCGCAGGCATTAATGTTTACAGGATGCAGTATGCAGGAGTAATCATATCGGGAGCATTAGCCGGGTTGGGAGGGCTGGTTTATGTTGTTCCGACATCCACAAACTTTAATGCCACGGTATCAGGCTATGGTTTTTTGGCTCTGGCGGTTTTGATCTTTGGACAGTGGAAGCCAATGAAGATATTATATGCATCTCTGTTTTTTGGTTGTTTAAAGGCAGTATCGGCGGCATATTCCGGGATACCATTTTTAAATGCACTGGGAATCCCGAGCTATTTTTACAAAATGATCCCTTATATTGCGACACTGATTGTACTTGTATTTACGTCAAAAAATTCCCAGGCTCCGAGAGCATCAGGTGTACCATATGATCAGGGAGCAAGATGATCTCAGGTAATGAAACGAATGGAGAGGTAACAATTTTGGATAATCAACAGTTGATCAAAGAAGCGATCATTGCAAGAAAATCTGCATATGCACCCTATTCAAATTTCAAGGTAGGTGCGGCACTGCTTAGCAAATCGGGGAAGCTTTATCATGGTTGTAATATTGAAAATGCCGCCTATGGTCCATCAAATTGTGCAGAGAGAACTGCATTTTTCAAGGCTGTCAGTGAGGGAGAGCGTGAATTCACGTCAATCGCCATTATCGGCGGATACGACAGTGGGATTGAAGGATATGCTTTTCCCTGTGGAGTATGCAGACAGGTCATGATGGAATTTTGTGATCCCAAAGAATTTGTGATCATCACCGCAAAATCAGAAGATGAGTTTAAGCTATACTCACTGAATGAATTGCTGCCGGAGGGCTTTGGCCCCGCAAGCTTATAGTATTACAACAAACCATAGGAGGAAACAATATGAATATCAGATTTTACAATGCAAGGATCCTGACCATGCAAAAGGATTGTGATCTGTTTGAGGGTGAATTATGGGTACAAAATGAGAAAATCACATATGTAGGTACAGGGAAAGATGCTTCAAAAATCAAATGGAACAGAGAGATTGATGCTCACGGTAATGTGATTATGCCGGGATTTAAGGATGCACATACGCATTCTGCAATGACTGGAATGCGTTCTTTGGCAGATGATCTGCCACTGTTAGAGTGGCTCGAACAGAAAATATTCCCGATTGAAGGGAAGATGCAGCCTGATGATGTTTACGAACTGACGAGACTTGCTATTTTGGAGTATCTGACAAGTGGTATCACTTCAGTATTTGAAATGTATCTGGAACCGGAAGCAATTGCCAAAGCATGTCAGGACATAGGAATGCGAATCGTGCAGACGAGTGGGATTAATAAATTCGGACCGACGATCGAGGTGTTGGAGGAGAGATACCTAAAGCTCAACGACGGCAATCCGCTGACGAGCTTCACTCTTGGATTTCATGCGGAATATACCTGTACAAAGGAACTGTTAGAACAGATCGCAGCATTGGCACATAAGTATCAGGCGCCAATCTTTACGCACAATTCTGAAACAAGAGAGGAAACGGATGGATGTATTGAACGATATGGCATGACACCGACTGTATTTTTGGATTCGCTCGGAATGTTTGATTACGGTGGAGGCGGATATCATTGCGTATACTTTACGGATGAGGACATCGCCATCTTTAAAAAGAGAAACATGTCAATTGTAACAAATCCCGGCTCCAATACAAAACTGGCAAGCGGAATCGCACCGATTCAAAAGTTCTTAGATGCAGGACTTAATATTGCGATCGGTACAGACGGACCGTCCAGCAACAATTGTCTGGATATGTTCCGTGAAATGTTCTTAGTTACAGGACTGGCAAAATTACAAAACAAAAATGCTTCGGCGGTAGAGGCAGGAAAAGTATTAGAAATGGCAACGGTAGGTGGTGCAAAAGCCATGGGACTTACAGACTGTGATGTACTGGCAGAAGGAAAATTGGCCGATCTCATCATGATTGATTTACACCAGCCGAATATGCAGCCACTGAATCATATTGTTAATAATATTGTATATAGTGGCAGCAAGCAAAATGTCAAGATGACGATGATTCATGGAAGGATCCTGTACGAGGACGGAAAGTTTAGTGTCGGAGTCGATCCGGAGGAGATCTATGAGAAATCCAATCAGATTATCACAAGATTAAAGCAATCATAAATACACATAAAAACACCCGGCTCTGAAGGTCGGGTGTTTTTATTATTCTACTTCGTCAAATTCTTCATTATCGAGAAATTCATCAAAAGCATCTGCAACGGCTTCGTATACCGCATCATCCTCTATATAGTTCAGGGTTGGTTCAGCATTGACATCATTTTCATCTTCTTCATATTCATAGAACCACACTTCACCATCTGCACTTTCGCCATGTTCATCCAGTGGGAGAAGTGCAATATAATCATTTCCCGCAACTGTCAGGATAGTAATAATAGCACAATTGACCTTCGTGCCATCATCCAACTCCAGTTCAACAGTCATATCTTCATCCTGTTCAGTATTGTAACCATTCGTATTTTCTTGTTTATCCATAAGGTCTCCTTTCAGTTCTCTTTACATAACAAGAGGAACATATATTTATTCTACACAATTAATTGATATATTTCAAGAAAATAATAAGAATGTTTTCGACAGTATGAGATATTTTTTTTATTTTACCAATTTCATTGACAATGGATTGAATTGTACTTAAAATAGAATAGAGAATATTTCTATATAAATACCAAAGACTTCATGAGAGGATGGCTCATGGACAATTCTGAACGAGTGGAAAAACTGAAAAAGATGATCAAGGATACAAACAATATTGTATGTATGCTTGGTGTTGGCATGGGGATGGAATGTGGTCTGCCAAACAGATGGAGTAATGAAGAGGCTTATCGCGTCGAAAAGGAATATAAGTATTCTCCCGAGGAAATCTATTCAGCCGTTTTTTTGAGTACCAGAGCGGAGCTGTTCTATGAGTATTATAAAAAGGAATGTCTTAATCTGGATGTGAAGCCGAGTGTTGCTTATGATGCATTGATAGAACTGGAGCGACAAGGAAAGTTAAAGGCCTGTATCACACACAATATCCAAAGTATGGCAGTTCAGGCTGGACTCAAAAATGTGATTGAACTGCATGGTTCGATACATGATAACCGATGCCCAAAGTGTGGTAAAAACTATACCGCAGAATATATTAAAAAAGCCGCTGGTGTACCATTATGTGATGTATGTAAGACAGCGATCCGACCGATGGTAAAACTACAGGGAGAGACAATCCGTAACGACAGGATGACAGAGGCAGCTAATGTCAGTGCAAAGGCGGATATGATTATGGTGCTGGGGATTAATTTGAATCATCCTATGGTGAAAACCTATACGCATTATTATACCGGGAATAAATTGATATTGATTACAAAGAACGAGCATTTTACTGATAAGAAAGCAGATTTGTGTATACACAGTGAGGTGAAAAGTATCCTGCCGCTGATCGTTTAGGAGAATGTATGAAAAGGGTATACTGGTATTCGGTATACCCTTTATTAAATAAAAGGATGGTCAAACCTTTGAAGAAAGAACAGCAAAATAGTATTGAGAAGTATCAGATCGAGAATGGAAGACCTGATTTGTTGGGTGTAAACAAAATAGGAGAGGATTATTTCTTTTCTATTGATATTCCAAAAAACAGTAGCTGTATACTTGAATTATTCCAATGCAATGAGAAAATGCCGTTTCTGTCAATATCGACAGATGAATTCTTTGTAAAGGGAACTGTTTACAGTGTGAAACTATCAGGACTACCGAATTTATTTGAGTATCTGTATATAGTGAATGATCAACCATTTGTTGATCCGTATTCTCATCGTTTGGTTGGAAGAAGCAGCTGGGGACATGAATATGATGAAAAGCCGGGACAGGTGCGTTCTGTCGTGACAGATCATATATATCAATGGGAAGATGACAAAAATCCTGGATATTCGTTTGATGAAGTTATCATGTATTCAATGCATGTACGTGGATTTACCGAGCATTCTTCATCAGGTGTAAAAGCAAGAGGAACCTTTTTGGGGATCGTGGAAAAGATATCGTATCTGATTGAATTGGGAATCAATCAGATCGAGTTGATGCCTGCCTATGATTTTTCGGAAGTTTTAAAGGAAAATGATATGCTCTCAACAGATCAACCAAAACGAAATATTAATTATTGGGGATTCTCAAAAGGGTTCTATTTTACACCGAAAGCAGGGTATTCCTACACGACTGATCCAGTGAATGAATTTAAAGATATGGTTAAGGCACTGCACAAGGCAGGTATTGAGGTTGTGATGCAATTCTACTTTCCAGTAGATGTAGGTAAGTTATTGATTTTGGAATGCATTCAATACTGGGTGATGGAATATCATATAGACGGAATCCATCTGTTTGGAGACAATCTTCCTGTGACCTTAATTGCTTCGATTCCGATGTTGGCAAACACAAAGATTTACTATAATGATTTTGCAACCGAGGAGATCTATCAGAGCACATATCATGGAGTACAAAAAAATCTTGCAATCTATCAGCAAAAATTTGCGGAGGATATGAGAAAATTCCTGAAAAGCGATGAGGATATGCTGCAATCATTTGCTTATCATATGAGAAGAATCCCAAAGGAAACTGGAATCATCAACTACATTACACAATATGCAGGATTTACTCTCAATGATCTGGTTTCTTATGATTATAAGCACAACGAGGAGAACGGCGAGGACAACCGTGATGGTGATAATTACAATTATAGTTGGAACTGCGGAATAGAAGGTACAACTCAAAAAAAGGCTGTGCTGACTCTACGAAAAAAGCAGATCAAAAATGCTCTTATCTTCCTGCTATTTAGCCAAGGAACACCCATGCTGCTGGCAGGAGACGAATTTACCAATTCGCAAAGAGGCAATAACAATCCATATTGTCAGGATAATGCGATTGGCTGGCTGGAGTGGAAAAAGAATCAGTTTTCTGCTGAGATCCTTTGCTTTGTAAAGAACCTCATACATTTAAGAAAGCTTCATCCGATTCTGCACCCTTCTGATGAGTTTCGTATCATGGATTATATCTCCTGCGGATATCCGGATCTGTCATATCACGGAGATGCAGCTTGGTATCCGAAATTTGATAATCACATTCGGTATATTGGAGTGATGTTATGTGGTAAATATGCAAAAAAGAACAGGATAGAAGAAGATAATTTCTTTTTTCTGGCATGCAACATGCACTGGGATAGCCATGAGTTTGGATTACCAAAGTTGCCTAAGACAATGCAGTGGTATCGAAAGGTGGATACCGGAGCAAGGGATGGACATGATTTTTACAAGGATGGCGAGGAGGTCCTGATTTCTGATCAGGAGAATCTGACTGTGATGGACAGATCGATCGTGGTACTGATTGCACTTCAAAAAACTTTGTGCTATGATGTGAAACGGAATAAAAAAACGTGAAAGGTACGGAAAGACGAAAATGATAGACGGAAAAAAAGTATTATTCAGTGGAATGCAGGCAACAGGCAATCTGACGCTTGGAAATTATCTGGGAGCTTTGAAAAATTGGGTTACCATGAGTGATGAATATGAGTGCTTTTATTGTGTGGTAGATGAGCATTCAATTACAATTCGTCAGGATCCTGCAGAACTCAGAAAGCGTGCAAGAGCATTGTTGACTTTATATATTGCGGCGGGACTTGATCCGGAGAAAAACTGTATCTATTACCAGTCACATGTATCCGGTCACGCAGAATTGGCGTGGATTCTCAACTGCTATACCTATATGGGTGAATTGAACCGAATGACACAATTTAAGGACAAATCTGCAAAGCATGCAGATAATATCAATGCGGGACTATTTACCTATCCGGTATTAATGGCTGCAGATATTTTATTATATCAGGCAGATATTGTTCCTGTCGGAATCGATCAGATGCAGCATCTGGAAATCACCAGAGACATTGCACAGAGATTTAACAGCATCTACGGAGATGTCTTTACAATTCCAGAAGGATATCTGGGAAAGGTGGGAGCCAAGATAATGAGCCTGCAGGATCCTTCCAAGAAAATGAGCAAATCCGATGAAAATCCGAATGCAAGTATCTATCTGATGGATGACCCGGATACGATCATGAGAAAGTTTAAGAGAGCGATTACAGATTCAGAGGCACATGTTCATTATTGTGAAGAGCAACCCGGTGTTAAGAACCTGATCGACATCTATGCAGCGTGTACAGGTAAGACACCAAATGACATTGAGAAAGAATTTGACGGTAAAGGCTATGGCGACTTCAAATCCGCAGTCGGAGAGAGCGTTGTATCCGTATTAAAGCCGGTACAGGATCGTGTGGCTGAACTGTCAAAGAACAAGGATTATATCGACAGCATCATCAAGAAGAATGCAGAAAAGGCAGATTATTATGCCACAAAGACATTACGTAAGGTACAACACAAGATCGGTTTCCCTGATCGTATCAGATAATAAAAAGATTGCTTTGGAAGGAGAGTGACAGTTATGTCGGAAGAAAAGGAAAAGACGTTAGAAGAGGTCATGAAAATTCTGGAGCTGCAAGAGGAAATACTCCAGTTCACACACTTTACCCATGCCGATGCATGGGAACTTGGCAACATGATTGTTCAGGAAGCAAAGAAGCGTGAGCAAAATGTTGCAGTCAGCATCAGACTGAATAGTGGTCTGATTGTATTTCAGTACTTGTTCGATGGTAAGACACAGATGAATGAGGACTGGCTACAAAGAAAGTTTCATACGGTAAGAGATACAGAGTCGAGCAGCCTGTTTCTGTACACAAAGCTGGCAAAGACAGAAAGAACGATGCAGGATGTTTATATGGATGAAAAAATCTATGCAAATTCCGGTGGAGGATTTCCGATCAGAGTTGAGGAGGTCGGTGTGATCGGAGCGGTGATCGTATCAGGTCTTAATCATGTGGCTGATCATGATCTTGTGATCAAATGTTTATCGAAGTATTTACACACAGACGAAGTTCCACGAATTAAAGATGCTTATTGATTATACAAAGCGGAGTGCCTATCTATCAAGGCACTCCGTTTTAGTTTCATATTTAATTTGATTTGACTTCTTTCCAAAGTTGATTATAATATTCATCCATTTCCTCACCGAGGTAGGAGAAAGTGGAAAGTTTATATTGTGACAGATCCGGGAATGCGATAGGACTGTTCTTGATATCCTCATCCTCAATCAATTCCTTGGCTGCATCATTCGGAGTAGAGTAAGTGATGTAATCGAAATTCTTGAGTGCGATATCTGCACGGCACATATAATCTATGAACTTCTCAGCATTTTCTATGTTCTCAGCATTTTTGGGGATAACCCATGAATCGATCCAGATGTTTGTACCTTCCTCCGGGATCACATATTCCAGATCAGGATTCTCACGCTGTGTATAGATGGCCTCACCGGAATAGATTACACCGATAGCAGCTTCACCGCCAATCATTTTGTCACGTACCTGATCGATTACATAAGCTTGTGTGAGTGGTTTCTGTTTGATCAAAAGGTCGCGTGCTTCCTCTAACTGAGTGGGATCTGTTGAATTGATGGAATGACCTGCATAGGAGAGAGCCACCATAAAAGCATCACGCACCGAATCCTGCATCAGGATGTTATCTGCGTATTTCTCATCCCATAAAACGCTCCAACTGGTAATCGGTTCATCGACCATGGTTTTATTATATAGGATTCCAACTGTTCCCCAGCAATAGGGGACGGAATACTTATTATCCGGATCAAACTGTTTGGACTGTGTCCAGTACTGTGTACCAATGTTTGTTGAGTTTGGGATGTTGTCAAAGTTGATCTCTGCCAGAAGATCATTTTCTATCATTTTCTGAATCATATAATCAGAAGGACAGATCACATCATATTTAGATGCACCGCTTTCAACCTTTGGATACATGATCTCATTGGTTTCAAATTCATCATAAACTACTTCGATGCCAGTTTCTTCTTGAAACATGGTGATGACATCAGGATCAATGTATTCGCCCCAGTTATATACGACTACCTTACCGTTAGGAGATGCTTTGCTGCCGCAGCCGATGGCACCAAGACCAAGGCAGAGGCAAAGAAGTACAACCAGTGTTTTTTTCATAATACGCTCCTTCATGTTTGCTTTTATTATATTGAGATTTTTGTTTCCTCTTTTTTAGGATTTCGGTTGACTAAAAAGAGGAGAATCAATACCGAGACAAACAGGAGGGTGGATAAAGCGTACATTTCAGGCTTGATCCCCTTTTTGACCTCAGTATAAATTTTCGTTGATAATGTATCAAATCCTGGACCTTTTGTAAAGTGTGTAATGATAAAATCATCAAGTGACATCGTAAAGGAAAGTAAAAATCCAGAAGCAACGCCGGATAGAATTTCAGGGAAGATGACTTTGAAAAAAGCATACACAGGTGAGGCTCCAAGATCCAATGCGGCTTCATAGGTACTGAAATTTACTTGTTTTAATTTTGGCATGACACTCAAGATCACATAGGGTATATTAAAGGTAATGTGTGCCAGTAAAACTGTATGGAAACCGAATGCAGTACCTGCAGCAATAAAGAGAAGCATTAATGAGATGCCGGTTACAATATCCGCATTGAGCATGGGAATATTGGTAACACCCAGATAAAAGGTACGAAAACGTTTCTTCATGCTGAAGATACCAATGGAAGCCGCTGTTCCGACAATCGTTGCAAGCAGTGCAGATAAAAGTGCAATAATCAGAGTTGTAGACAGGGCATTCATGATTTGTTCATTTTGGAAAAGGGATACATACCATTTAAATGTGAATCCACCCCATTTGGCACGGGTTTTACTGGAATTAAAGGAAAGCACCATCAGAGTTGCGATCGGAGCATACAGAAGGATAAAGATCAGTGCTACATATACTTTTTTTAGTTTGTTCACAATCATGATATCACCCCGCCATCCTTATCGTATTTTTCTGTGATAATCATACTGATGATGATGAAGATCATCAGAACCAGAGATAATCCACTTCCTGCATGCCAGTTGCTGGCTTGTTTAAATTCCTGTTCTATGACATTACCGATTAACAGGATCTTGCTTCCACCTAATAAATCGGATATTACAAAGGTAGTCAAGGCCGGTACAAAGACCATGGTAATCCCACTGATGACTCCGGGAATGCTTAATGGAAAGATGATCTTGATAAAGGTCTGAACACCATTGGCACCCAAATCTCTGGCAGCATTGATGACATTTTTATCGATCTTGGACAGAACATTAAATAATGGTAGCACCATAAAGGGCAGAAAATTATATACCATACCCAAAATGATTGCATATGGTGTGTTGATTATCTCCAGTGTCGGCAGATGTAAAAGTGTTAGTATGTTATTGATCACACCAGTCTTTTCGAGAAGAGTCTGCCAAGCGAGTGTACGTAATAGAAAGTTCATCCACATCGGAAGGATGAAAATCAATACGATAAAGCTGGATTGATTGACATTCAGATTACATAGAATCATTGCAAGCGGATATGCGATGATCAGGCAGATCAATGTACTGATAAAGGAGAGCAGGAGAGAGAGCATTAATGCTTTGAAATTCTCCGGTGAAGCGATAGACGTCACGTGTTCGATCGTAAAGGAACCGGATTTGTCTGTTAGTCCATAATAAAACACCATACCAAGTGGGATGATAATAAATGATATCGCCCAGAGGAGGTATGGTGTCGCAAGAAATCGTCTGTTATTCTTCAACGCCTACGGCCTCCTCGTCCTCAGATTCCGGTTTATGCATGATCTGTATGTCAAATGGATCGACATGAAGACCAACCTTCGTTCCTACCGGAAACATATCTGTACTGTGTACCAACCATTCATGGTCATTGGCCATGACTTCCATCTCATAATGCACACCCTTAAAGATCAGATGGGAGACCACACCCTGTATGGTACCCTCTGAGGGTTTGACAAGATCAATATCCTCCGGACGAATGACGACATCAACCGGTTTATTAATTCCAAATCCAGTATCTACGCACTCAAACTTAGTTCCGAGAATCTCAACGAGCTTATCCTCGATCATGGTAGAGGCGATGATGTTGGAATCACCGATAAAATCAGCCACAAAGGCATTTTCCGGTTCATTATAGATATCTTCAGGAGTTCCGATCTGTTGAATATATCCCTGGTTCATGACAACAATGGTGTCAGACATGGTCAGTGCTTCCTCTTGATCATGTGTGACATAAATAAAGGTAATACCGAGTTCGTTTTTTAAACGAATTAACTCGTACTGCATATCCTGACGTAACTTTAGATCCAAAGCACCTAGGGGCTCATCCAGCAAAAGAACCTTCGGCTCATTGACAATGGCACGAGCAATGGCAATACGCTGTTGTTGACCGCCGCTCAGCGAATCAGGGGTTCTGTTTTCATAACCGTCCAGATTGACGAGCTTCAGTGCATATTTGATTTTGTCCTGTATGTAATCGTTGCTTTTATTTTTGATCTTCAGGCCGAATGCGATGTTATCTGCGACACTCATATGAGAAAACAAAGCATATTTCTGAAATACGGTATTTAAGGCACGCTTGTTAGGAGCAAGTGTAGTGATGTCTTTTCCATCAAAAATAACACTTCCCGTATCAGGGGCTTCAAAGCCTCCGATAATCCTCAGCGTTGTGGTTTTTCCACAACCACTGGGTCCAAGAAGTGTAATAAATTCATTCTCACGAATGTAAAGATTCAGATCGTCAAGTACCACATCCTTACCAAAGGATTTTGTGATATTTTGTAGTTCTATCAGTTTTCTGCTCATAAGAATAGATTATATACACAATGCTATAAAAGTCAATGAAATTTAAGAAAATATATTAACAAAAAAAATGATATATGTTACTATAAAAAAGTATCTTTACGAGAATGAGGAGGCTGTGAATATGAAGGGTGACAAATATGTAGCTTATGTGGCGACTTACACGCAGGGGAATGACAAAGGAATCCAGATTTATGACGTGGACGTCAATGCAGGGAGAATGACAGCAAGAGAGCAGGTAAAGATCACCAATCCCTCTTATTTTACGATTTCTCACAACCTAAAATTTTTATATTCAATTACAGACCTTGGAGTAGAATCTTTTAGAATTTTACAGGATGGTGGACTGGAATTTGTCAACCATGCTCCGATTAACGGGATGAGAGGTTGCTATATCTCTACAGACTATAATGATCGTTATATCTTTGTCGCAGGTTATCATGACGGAAAGATTACTGTACTGAGAATTAAGGAAGATGGTGGTGTCGGCGAGATCACGGATGAGGTCTTTCATAAAGGTATGGGCAGTATCTCAGAGAGGAATTTTAGACCTCATGTCAGTTGTGTGAAAATGACAAGAGATAATCATTTCCTCTGTGCTGCAGATCTCGGACTGGATCACGTCAAGATTTATCGATTTGATGACGCAACAGGTAAGATCAAGCTGATCGATGTGGTACGTTGTGAGTTGGAATCGGCACCGAAATACATCAAGTTTCGTAAGGATGGGAAATTTGCTTATATCATACATGAATTAAAGAATATCATAGATGTCTATGCCTATGAGGAAGAAAACGATTATCCGAAATTCACCAAAATCCAAACGGTATCGACACTCAACGAATATCATGCCGGAGGATCTGCCGCATGTGCCATGAAGTTTTCAATCGATAACAAGTATCTCTTTTGCTCCAATGCAGGGGATAATTCAGTTGGTGCTTTTGCGATTGATGCAAAGACGGGAATGCTATCCAAGAAATTTGTGCTCCCGGTCAGTGGTGATTATCCTAAGGACATCGGTATCTTTCCTAATACAAAATATATCGTCAGTCTGAATCACGAATCAGACAGCATGACATTTTTCCATGCTGATATGGAGAAAAATACGATTGTAATGAATGGTCGAGAGTTAAAGATCAATAAAGGTAATTGTATTGTCATTTTGAAGGTCAATGAATAATGGATTTTTAGCCCTGATAGAATCTTACCAGCTCATCCATTTTAGAATGCATATTTTGAAATAATAGATCCACAAGCGTGATTGCTGTCATGGATTCAACAACAACAACGGCTCTTGGAACAATTACAGGATCATGTCTTCCCTTGACAGAGATTTCAATATCTTCCCCATTTTGGTTTACTGTCTGCTGTAGGGATGTGATCGAAGGAGTCGGTTTCACCGCACAATGCAGAATGATATCATCACCATCACTGATTCCACCAAGAATTCCACCGGCATGGTTGGTTTTCTTGGTAATTTTTTGCCCGTTTGTTTTGAAAGCATCATTATTTTGCAGTCCGGTCCGAAAGGCAGCACTTTTGCCTGAACCGACTTCAAATGCTTTGATTGCACCGATTGACATGATGGCCTTTGCGAGATTTGCATCCAGTTTATCAAAAACAGGCTCGCCGATACCGGCAGGCATGCCTGTAACAATACAGTCTATGGTTCCGCCCGCTGAGTCCCCTTTTTTAATACAATCTTCCAAAAAAACTGCAGTACGAGCAGCAGCAGATTCATCGGGCATAAAAAAAGGATTTTTTGAAATAACTGAGGCATCAAATAAATCTTCATTGATCTCAATTGGTCCGATGGAACGGGTGTAGGTACACAGACGGATGGATAAAGCGGAGAGTATTTTGGAAGCTACAGCACCTGCTGCCACACGCCCGATTGTTTCACGACCGGATGAACGTCCCCCACCACGATAATCACGAAATCCATATTTGGCATCAAAGGTATAGTCAGCATGCCCCGGACGATAATAAGATTTGATTTCGCTGTAATCATGTGATTTTTGATCCTGATTCATGATCTGGATTGAAATGGGTGTACCTGTTGTTCTTCCCTCAAAAACTCCGGAAAGAATACTGGCCTGATCTGATTCCTTACGACTTGTTGCAAACTTGGAACTGCCAGGTTTTCTTCGATCCAGAAATTCCTGAATGTCCATTTCTGATAGTGGCAAGCCGGCAGGACAACCGTCTATGATGACCCCGACTGCAGTGCCATGAGATTCTCCCCATGTAGTAATTTGAAATTGATTTCCGAATGTTGAACCTGCCATTTGATTGCTCCTTACATTTGCGGTGAGAAATTAACCAAGATTAATTTTGGTTTGTTATCGTATTTGAATCATTTGATGTCAATTAGTATACAGGTTTCTATGACATTTGTAAACTTGATGTCTGGCAATATTACATGTAAAACGCATGTCAGTATTGCGTAGATATGAGGTAAATATAAGGTAAATATGAGGAAAAAAGTATATACAAAACACTTCAAAATGTGATATGATGTTGAGTTGTATGAGAACGAAAGAGGAAGTATCAATATGTATTTTCAAGAGCATATGATTTCGAAGTTGATTGCATTCGGAAAAGTTCATAAAGCGTTTAAGTATCCTGTTTTAATCTTGATTACAGGTTTTTTTGCAGTTCATCATTTATTGCAGAAACTATATAGAGAACGTGGAAGATGCTTTGCTATTCTATCGGCAGTATTAATCTTTTTTGTGAGCAGTTCGTTTGCAGATCAGGTACAGACGGGTGCTTTTATGGAACAGGGTATTGAACATGAGACAGACGAGATGCTTATAATCAGCAAATTGCCTGATAAATATATTGCACAGAATGAAACACCCAAAACAAATGATGTGGCAAATGATGTTATAGAACTTTATGATGAGAACGAAAAGCCGATAGAGGCTTCTTTTGAGGATGACTGGAAACTGATTCTCGTAAATAAACAAAACATGGTTCCATCTGATTATACCTTTGAATTGGGTACCATCAGAGGAAGTATACAAGCCGATGTCAGAATCTTGGATGATCTGAACACAATGATTGAGGATGCTAAAAAGGATGGGATTTATCTGACTGTGTGTTCAGGATGCCGGGATTACAACCGACAAACTGTTTTATTTGATAAGAAAATCAGAAACTATATGGGAAAGGGAATGTCCTATTTTGATGCATATTCTATAGCATCGCAGGCAGTCACGATTCCGGGTAAAAGTGAGCATCAGATTGGATTGGCACTGGATATCATCTGTAATCACTATTCAGATCTAAATGAGGGATTTGCAGATACAGACGCAGGAAGATGGCTGGCAGAAAACAGTGATCAATATGGATTCATTCTCAGATATCCCAAAGGGAAGGAAAACATAACCGGAATTGAGTATGAACCATGGCATTTCAGATATGTGGGACAGGAAGCAGCAACTTCCATAACAGAACAAGGAATCACATTGGAAGAGTATGTAGAACAGATTGGGTTAAAGTGATATGTATCGTTTGATTAAAAAAGAGGGTAGAGCAAAGAGAGCAGAACTTACAACTGTACACGGAGTCATTCAGACTCCGGTATTTATGAACGTGGGAACAGCTGCTGCAATTAAGGGAGCTGTATCAACAGAGGATCTGTTAACCATCAGAACGCAGGTGGAGCTTTCCAACACTTATCATCTCCATGTAAGACCGGGAGATGAAGTGGTAAAGAAGTTGGGAGGACTCCACAAGTTTATGGTATGGGACAGGCCGATATTAACAGATTCCGGCGGGTTTCAGGTATTTTCATTGAGCGGGCTTCGAAAGATCAAGGAGGAAGGCGTTTATTTTCACTCCCATATTGACGGAAGAAAGATTTTTATGGGTCCTGAAGAAAGTATGAAAATACAGTCCAATCTTGCATCAACGATTGCAATGGCGTTTGATGAATGTCCGAATGCCAAGGCTGAGCGAGAGTATGTTCAAAATTCTGTCGACAGGACAACCAGATGGCTGTTAAGATGTATCAATGAAATGGAAAAACTGAATCTGATGCCGGATACCATCAATAAAGATCAAATGCTGTTTGGAATCAATCAGGGTGCTATTTATACGGATATCAGAATCGAACATGCAAAGAGAATCTCTGAATTTGACTTGGATGGATATGCAATCGGCGGACTGGCTGTTGGAGAAACTCATGAGGAGATGTATCATACGATCGAGGAGACCGTTCCGTATCTGCCGGAAGATAAGCCTACCTATCTGATGGGTGTCGGAACACCTGCCAATATTCTCGAATGTGTGGAACGTGGCGTTGATTTTTTTGACTGTGTCTATCCTTCAAGAAATGGAAGACACGGACATGTTTATACGAACTATGGGAAAATCAATCTGTTTAATAACAGGTATGAGTTGGATGATTCCCCAATTGAGGAGGGGTGCGGCTGCCCAACCTGCCGTCGTTACTCAAGAGCCTACATCAGGCATCTGTTGAAAGCAAAGGAAATGTTGGGGATGAGACTTTGCGTCTTGCATAATTTATATTTTTATAATATGATGATGGAAGAAATAAGAGAGGCTCTGGATCAGGGCAATTTTGCAGCATATAAAAGGCAGAAGCTTTTCAATATGACAAGAAATGAATGAAATCGGAGGATTTGAAATGAACGGATTATTAAGTGCAGCAGCCGGTGCGGCTCCTGAAAGCAACATGATTGTGATTGTTCTGTATGTGGTAGTAATCGGAGGCTTTTTCTATTTTGCAATGATTCGGCCACAAAAGAAAGAACAGAAAAGAATGAATGCACTGCTTTCCAGTATGGAAGTAGGAGACAGTGTTCTCACAAGCAGCGGTTTTTACGGGATTGTAATTGATATCACAGATGATACTGTTATCGTAGAATTTGGTAATAACAAAAACTGCAGGATTCCAATGCAGAAAACAGCTATTTCCCAAGTAGAAAAGCCTGATACAGATGCATGATGAGAGATCGAGTGGTTAGCCACTCGATTTTTTTTGTTATAGAAAACTGCTTTAATATAACAATCAGTTATGCCACTTATCACTAGACATTATACCTTGATATTTGCATTTAAATAAGATAAGATAATATGTAATTGTTTTGAAAAAAGTACTGATTATAGTAAAATCAGCATTGAAAAGAGGAGAGACAGTACAATGAAATATAAGATTGCAAGTATTAAGGGTGATGGTATCGGCCCTGAAATTATATTAGAGGCTCAGAAGGTCATTCGGAAAATCGGTGAAAAGTATGGTCATGAGTTTTGTTTTACAGAGATTTTAATGGGGGGTGCATCGATTGATGTAAACGGAGTGCCGCTAACCGATGAAACAATAGAGATCGCAAAGAAATCAGATGCAGTGCTGATGGGTTCGATCGGAGGAGATACAACCACTTCGCCATGGTATAAGCTTGAACCGCAATTACGCCCAGAGGCAGGTCTTTTGAAACTGAGAAAGGAACTGAATTTATTTGCAAATCTTAGGCCTGCTGTATTATATTCCGTACTTGCAGACGCTTGTCCGTTAAAAAAGGAGATCGCTGATCAGGGATTTGATATGATGATTATGCGTGAGTTGACAGGGGGTCTCTATTTTGGAGAACGTAAGACGATCGAAGAAAACGGTATCAAAAAGGCTATAGATACGTTGACCTACGATGAAAATGAGATCAGAAGGATTGCGATTAAGGGTTTTGAAATTGCAATGAAACGCAACAGGAAAGTGACAAGTGTAGATAAGGCAAATGTACTGGACTCTTCCAGACTTTGGAGAAGTGTTGTGGCAGAAGTTGCAAAGTCTTATCCGATGGTGCAGTTAGAAAATATGTTAGTGGATAATTGTGCAATGCAGTTGGTAAGAGATCCTTCTCAGTTTGATGTGATACTGACTGAGAATATGTTTGGAGATATATTATCCGATGAGGCCAGTATGGTAACAGGCTCGATCGGAATGCTTGCGTCGGCAAGTCTGAATGATACCAAATTCGGTTTATATGAACCAAGTCATGGATCGGCACCTGATATTGCAGGTAAGAATTTGGCAAATCCTATCGCAACAATATTATCTGCATCTATGATGTTACGGTATTCATTTGATCTCGAAAAAGAGGCAGATGCAGTAGATACTGCCGTAAGGAGTGTCCTGGATGAGGGTTATCGTACAAAGGATATTATGTCAGATGGATGTAAAGAAGTTGGAACCATACAAATGGGTTCATTGATAACAGATAGAATATAGGAGGAGAAATCATGAGAAGTGACAATGTAACAAAAGGTGCACAACAGGCACCGCACAGATCTTTATTCAATGCACTTGGGCTAACCAAGGAAGAAATGGACAGGCCTTTAATTGGTATTGTCAGCTCCTATAATGAGATCGTACCGGGCCATATGAATCTTGACAAAATTGTAAATGCCGTAAAGGCAGGGGTCTCTATGGCTGGCGGAACACCGATCGTATTTCCTGCAATTGCAGTCTGTGATGGTATTGCAATGGGACATATTGGTATGAAATATTCACTTGTGACAAGGGATTTGATCGCTGATTCTACAGAGTGTATGGCAATTGCACATCAATTTGACGCACTTGTCATGGTTCCTAATTGTGATAAAAATGTTCCGGGGCTTTTGATGGCTGCTGCAAGACTGAATATTCCGACCATTTTTGTATCAGGCGGACCAATGTTAGCAGGATGTGTACAGGGCGAGAAAACGAGCCTCTCCAGTCTGTTTGAAGCAGTAGGAGCACATGCAGCAGGTAAGATAACAACTGAGGAGTTGACGGAATTTGAAGAAAAGGCGTGTCCTTCCTGTGGCTCCTGTTCAGGTATGTATACAGCAAATAGTATGAACTGTCTGACAGAGGCACTTGGTATGGCATTAAGAGGAAACGGAACGATTCCCGCTGTTTATTCAGAGCGTATCAGACTGGCAAAGCATGCCGGAATGAAGATCATGGAATTGTTAGAGAGGGATATCAAGCCTCGTGACATCATGAATGAAAAAGCATTCATGAATGCTTTGACGATCGATATGGCACTTGGATGTTCCACTAATTCAATGCTTCATTTGCCTGCAATTGCACATGAAGCCGGAGTGGATCTGAATGTGGACATTGCAAATGAAATCAGTGCAAGAACTCCTAATCTGTGTCATTTAGCACCTGCAGGACATACTTACATTGAACAGTTAAACGCAGCAGGTGGTGTCTATGCAGTCATGAATGAATTGAATAAAAAGGGACTGTTGAACACGGATATGATTACTGCAACCGGAAAAACAGTTGCAGAAAATATCGATGGATGTATCAATTTGGATCAAAATGTCATCAGACCAATTGAAAATCCATATAGTAAAACCGGTGGTATAGCGATCCTTCGAGGCAATCTGGCACCGAATTCAGGTGTTGTTAAGCAGTCTGCTGTTGCACCTGAGATGTTGGTTCATGAAGGACCTGCCCGAGTGTTTGATTGTGAAGAGGATGCAATTACTGCAATCAAATCCGGGAAGATTGTTGCAGGAGATGTAGTTGTAATACGATATGAAGGACCTAAGGGAGGCCCTGGAATGAGAGAGATGCTCAATCCGACGTCTGCTATTGCGGGAATGGGACTTGGTTCATCGGTTGCTCTGATCACAGATGGCAGATTTTCTGGAGCAAGCCGTGGTGCATCTATCGGACATGTGAGCCCGGAGGCTGCTGTAGGAGGCCCGATTGCAATGGTACATGAGGGGGATATCATTCGAATTAATATCCCTGAGAATAAATTGGATTTTGTGATTTCCGACGAAGAATATGCAGCAAGAAAGGCTGCATGGAAGCCAAGAAAACCTCAGGTCACCACAGGATATCTGGCAAGATATGCACAGATGGTAACAAGTGCCGACAGAGGTGCCATACTTGAGATGCCGAAAGGAGAATCATCATGCTGTTAACAGGTTCACAGATCGTAATGGAATGTTTAAAGGAACAGGGAGTTGACACTGTTTTTGGATATCCGGGAGGAACTATCCTGAATATCTATGATGAATTGTATAAATATCGTGATTCAATTAGACATATTCTGACCTCACATGAGCAGGGGGCTTCTCATGCTGCGGACGGATATGCGAGAGCAACTGGTAAGGCCGGTGTTTGTATGGCAACGAGTGGACCGGGAGCAACGAATCTGGTAACCGGCATCGCAACAGCATATATGGATTCTGTACCAATGGTGGCTATCACTGCGAATGTGGTACTTCCGCTTTTGGGAAAGGATACCTTTCAGGAGGTTGATATCGCTGGTGTGACAATGCCTATCACCAAACATGGATATATCGTTAAGGATATTAATGAACTGGCAGACACACTCAGAAAGGCATTCAGGATTGCCCAGACTGGTAGACCGGGCCCTGTTTTGGTTGATATCACAAAGGATGTCACTGCAAATAAGACAGAGTTTGTACCTGTAAAGCCTGAGAAGATTGAACGGATTTCGAACTATTCAGAGGAAGATATTACTGAAGCCATTCGACTGATTGGTGAAAGTAAAAAGCCATACATTTATGTGGGCGGTGGAGCCGTTATCTCTGAGGCCACCAAGGAGGTCGCTGAATTTGCACATCTAATCGATGCACCGGTATGTGATACCTTGATGGGAAAGGGTGCTTTTGACGGAACTGATGAGCTGTATACCGGAATGATAGGAATGCATGGTACAAAGACAGCTAATTTTGGAGTCAGCCAGTGTGATCTGTTGATTGCGATCGGTGCAAGATTTTCGGACAGAGTGACCGGGAATGCAAAGAAATTTGCCCAAAATGCTAAGGTATTGCATATCGATATTGATGCAGCAGAGATTAATAAAAATATTAAATCCACTGCACATATCATCGGTGATGTAAAAGATGTGCTATCCGAACTGAACCGGAAACTCACAAAACAGGATCACAATGATTGGATTCAGAAAATACAGGATTACAAAAAGGAATTTCCATTAAAATATCAGCAGAAAAAACTGACCTGTCCCTATGTGCTTGAGGAGATCTATCGGGTAACAAAAGGAGATGCTATCATCACAACTGATGTAGGACAACATCAAATGTGGGCAGCACAGTTCTATAAATATACAAAACCACGTACTTTTATTACTTCCGGTGGACTTGGAACGATGGGTTATGGACTGGGAGCATGTATCGGAGCTAAAGTCGGAAAGCCTGACAAGACAGTGATCAATATTGCAGGTGACGGATGTTTCAGAATGAATATGAATGAACTGGCAACTGCCAGCAGATATCAGATCCCGATCATAGAAGTCGTAATTAACAATCATGTGCTCGGAATGGTTCGTCAGTGGCAGACTCTGTTCTATGAGGGCAGATATTCCAACACAGTACTGGAGGACAAGGTTGATTTTGTTAAGGTAGCAGAGGCCCTTGGATGTGAAGCAATCAGAGTCTCCACAAAGGAAGAGGTGGCACCGGCGATTGAAAAAGCCATTGCAATGAAGAAGCCTGTTGTGATAGAATGTATGATTGACAGTGATGACAAAGTATTTCCTATGGTTCCTGCCGGGGCAGCAATTGATGAAGCGTTTGATGCTGATGATCTGAAGGATATCGTGGATTAGGAAAGCAATGTCGATTTTATGAGGGGAACCGCATACGAATGATCAGGAAAACAGCTAAGATATGTGCGATCGTAGTAGGTGCATTGCTTTTGCTTTCCGTGGCTGCATATATTGCTCTGGGGTTTTATTATAATCCATTTTATACATATGGCACATGGATCAACGGTATATATTGTACCGGACTGGATGCTGCAACAGTCAATCAAAAATTGATTGACTCAGAACAGGATTTTGTATTGACGATCCAGGAAGCTGACGGAAAAAAAGAGCAGATCGAAGGAAAAAGCATCGGATATTCTCTCGATTATTCAGAAGCATTATTTGGTATCAAAAAGCGTCAAAACCCCTTTAACTGGGGATATTATGTTTTCTATCCATTGCAAGAAAAGATTACCCCGAAGGTGAGTTATGATGATAACCTTTTACAGGAACAGATCGAACAGCTTCAATGTTATCATCTGGAGGAGCAAAATCAAAAGCTCACTCCCCAAATTAAGAAGAAGGGTTCTCTGTATCAGTTGATAGATGAAAGAACTGAAATCATTGATCAGGATAAGACCATCAAGATCATACGTGATGCTGTTTTATCAGGAAAAAGAGTCGTTTCTCTGACAGACAGTAATTGTTATATTCCGTTTGAGATGTCTGAGCAAGACAAGAGAATTTATGAGCTTTGGAAACAGATTGATCGCATTCAAAATTCGAAGATTGTTTATCAGGATGCTGCTCTTGAATTGACATTGGATGGAACAGAAGCAATCAAGTGGCTTCAGATGGATGAACAGGGTGACTTTATTCTGGATCATGGAAGTCCGGTACTGGATCGGGAACAGATAGAGAAATACACTGAAAAAATAGCAGCAAAATTTGATTCAAATGGGAATGTTCGGACTTGGATTCGAAATGACGGTAAGGTAGTCACCATTCATTCCAAAGGGAAGGGATATCGTGTCGATTGTGAAGCTGAAGCAGCTGAGATTTTGAGTACGATCACAACCGGAAATAAACGTACGCGTCTTCCGATTTATGCTGTCAAGGGTGAGCCACGAGAAGCAATCGATATGGGCGATACTTATATTGAGATAGACATGACGGCTCAAAAGTTATATTATTACAAGAATAAACAACAGGTATTTGAATCAGATATTGTGACCGGGAATGTGTCAAGACGGCACAGCACACCAGAGGCGGTGTGCGAGATTTATTATATGCAGAAGAACAGGACACTTCACGGTGCGGATTATGAATCGTTTGTATATTACTGGATGGCAGTCAAAGGACACATTGGCATACATGATGCAACCTGGCGTGATGAATTTGGAGGAGATATATACAAAACAGCAGGTTCTCATGGATGTATCAACATTCCAAAGAAGAAGGCGGCCGAGCTTTATCAAATCGTAGAAGTAGGTACGCCTGTAATCATGTATTATCTGGATGATGAATCTGAGTAATCATGACTGAAAGAGATAAAAATGAAACAAGGAGGAGATAGAAAGATGAAAAGAATTTATAACTTTTCAGCAGGCCCCGCAGTTCTGCCTGAAGAAGTACTAAAAGAAGCTGCAGATGAGATGTTGGATTATCAGGGCTGTGGAATGTCAGTCATGGAGATGAGTCATCGATCTAAGACCTATGATCATATCATCAAAGAAGCTGAAGCAGATTTGCGTGATGTCATGAATATTCCTGATAATTATAAAGTGCTTTTCTTACAGGGCGGAGCAAGTCAGCAGTTTGCCATGATTCCGATGAACCTGATGAAAAACAAGGTTGCTGATTATATCATTACGGGTCAGTGGTCTAAGAAGGCATGGAAAGAAGCATCTATCTATGGTAAAGCAAATGCAGTGGCATCCAGTGAAGATAAGAAATTTTCTTATATTCCGGATTGTTCGGATCTTCCGATTTCGGATGATGCTGACTATGTATATATTTGTGAGAACAATACGATCTACGGTACAAAGTTCAAACAGCTTCCGAATACCAAGGGCAAGACTTTGGTTGCAGATGTGTCCTCATGTTTTTTGTCTGAGCCTGTTGATGTTACGAAGTATGGCTTAATCTATGGTGGTGTTCAAAAGAACATCGGACCTGCCGGTGTTGTAATCGTGATCATCAGAGAGGATTTGATTACAGAAGATACCTTACCCGGAACACCAACCATGTTGAAATTTAAGACACATTCTGACGCAGATTCACTTTATAATACGCCCCCGGCATATGGTATATATATTTGTGGAAAAGTATTTAAGTGGATTAAAAAGATGGGCGGTCTGACCGTTATGAAGGAACGTAACGAGAAAAAGGCAAAGGTTCTGTATGATTTTCTTGATCAAAGCAAACTGTTCAAGGGTACAGTAGAAAAGGATTCTCGTTCTTTAATGAATGTTCCGTTTGTGACCGGAAGCGAAGAATTGGATGCCAAGTTTGTAAAGGAAGCTAAAGAGGCCGGCTTTGAGAGCTTAAAAGGACACAGAAGTGTGGGCGGTATGAGAGCCAGCATCTATAATGCAATGCCGATCGAGGGTGTTGAAGCTTTGGTTGCCTTCATGAAGAAGTTTGAGGAGGAAAACGCATAATGTTTAAGTATAATTGTCTGAATCCAATCGCACAGGTAGGACTTGATCGTTTTAATGAGAGTTATCAGAAGTGTGATGATATCAAAGACGCAGACGGAGTTTTAGTCAGAAGTGCTTCCATGCATGATCTGGAACTGCCGGAGAATCTTTTGGCAATTGCAAGAGCAGGTGCCGGTGTCAATAATATTCCACTTGATGTGTGTGCACAAAAAGGAATCGTCGTGTTTAATACACCGGGTGCAAATGCCAATGGTGTTAAGGAACTTGTGATTGCAGGACTATTGTTAGCATCCAGAGATATTGTCGGTGGTATCAACTGGGTAACTTCACAGGCCGGTAATCCGGACATTGCAAAACTCGCAGAAAAGGAAAAGAAGAACTTTGCAGGTCATGAGATACAAGATAAAAAACTTGGGATCATAGGTCTCGGGGCCATTGGTGTGAGAGTTGCAAATGTGGCTAAGCATCTGGGTATGGAGGTTTATGGATATGATCCTTATATTTCTGTAGATGCAGCTTGGAATCTTTCCAGAGATATCAAGCATGTACTGAATGTAGATGAAATCTATGAGCAATGTGATTTTATTACAATTCATGTTCCATTGATGGACGCAACCAAGGGTTCCATCAATAAAGAAGCAATCTCAAAAATGAAGGATGGTGTTGTGATTCTGAATTTTGCAAGAGATCTGCTTGCAAATGAAGAGGATGTAATTGCTGCATTAAAGTCAGGTAAGATCAAAAAGTATGTTTCTGATTTTCCGAATCCGACTACAGCAGGTGTTGAAGGCTGTATCGTAATCCCTCATTTGGGAGCATCAACAGAGGAATCAGAGGATAATTGTGCAAAGATGGCAGTTAAGGAATTGAAGAATTACCTTGAAAATGGTAACATTAACAATTCAGTCAACTTCCCGAACTGCGACATGGGTGTATGCAATAATGTCGGAAGAATTGCAATTATGCATAAGAACGTAGCCAATATGATTACAAAGTTTACAGCTACATTCGGTGATTTGGGGATCAACATTTCTGATATGGTTAATAAATCAAAAGGTGAATATGCATACACAATGTTAGATGTTGAAGTACCTGTATCAGATGAAATAGTAAAGAAGTTAGAAGCAATAGATGGTGTCATTCGTGTCAGAGTCGTAAAATAATTGATTGAGTCAATGGACTTGATATCCTTAAGGATATTGAGTCCTTTTTCTTTCAGGTGAATTATGGTATAATTTAATTGTTGAGAGAATTGCGGATCTAGAGGTTCGGTTTGAGTAACGTAAGATCATATTAGGAGGTTTAAGGTTTGCGACAAATGAGATTCAGATGGACTGTGATTATATTATGTATGATCGTTGGACTGATTTTAATCAATCAGGAGTATGTTGCTGCCGAGAAGCAGCCTATGCCAAATGCGGAATTTAATGCCTCAGACCTTACCTTGAGTCAATTACGTGTCGGGTATGTTTTTTCATTTGATGGTGGAAGCAACTGGAGTTTGATACAGGATTCCTGGATGAATTCGATTACCTTATCCGAAAATGATGTTAATAATGCATTGGCACACGGTATATTGGTTAAAATGACCGGTGACGGAGTTAACACGTTTGAATCAGATGTTCTATGTATTGTTTTAAACAAAGCCAATACTCCGAATAATGTCCAAACAGTTGCACCGACAGACAATGGAAATAGTGGGAAAATCACTAATGTCAATCAATCCATGCAGTATAAAAAAGAGACAGATGGAAATTGGTCAGATGTTCCTGATACTACAATTTCAAACCTGGCACCGGGAACGTACCAGATTCGTACAAAGGGTAGTGGGACAACATTAGCAAGTGATACGATATCTGTAACAATCAATCCCTATGATCCTACAAAAGGGTTACCGAGACAGCCTATACCTGGAGCGAATTTTGATGCTCATACAATGATGCTTTCTAACATTACTGGGGTTAATTATTCTTTGAATGGTGGGAACAATTGGATTACTGCAAATGCAGATCAGGTAACGCTGAATCTGGCCGATCTGCATCCTGAAAATGGAATCAAATTATACAGACCAGGAAATGGTTCCACCAATGCGGATTCAGAGATTCAAACAATCAATCTGTCAAAGGCAACACCTCCAATTGGAATCAGTGCATTAAGTGCTACTGAGAATGCACAGGGAATCATGAATGGCGTCAGTCCACAGATGGAATATATGCCTCAGGGAGCAAACACATGGAGTAATATTACATCATATCAGATAACAGTTCCGGCGGGTGTATATTTTGTGCGTACACAGGGTGCATATACGACCTTACCAAGTGATGCGGTAGAGGTAATGATTGATATGGCTCAAACACCTGTGGAGAGTGCTCCGGTAACTGTTACAGATGAGGAGGATCAGATCAATGATCTTGATAACTCAGAGGCTTCAACTGAGATAGAAGAGGCAGAGGCACCCAGAGAGTTTGTGCGTGCGTCTGTAACCGGACCAAGTATTGTGGATCAAAATAACATCAGGGGATGGGATGCGATTATTGATCATATTACAGACGAACCGATGTGTCTGAATATGAATGGGACAACAGAAGTTCCGATGGAAGCATTAAAAGCAATCAAGCAAAACGATTCTGAACTGATACTTGGTATGGATGACAGGATTTTTTGGGATATCAAGGGTGATTCGATCATTGAACCCAAGGATATTAATCTGGCTGTGCTTGGAAGTATCAATGCAGTAGATGATGAAACCTTAAAAACATTAGAATCTGACAGAAATCTATATCATCAGTTTTCACTCGTGCACGATGGAAACTTTGGATTTACCGGGACTCTTACTATTTTTATTGATAATAAAGATGCAGGGAAATATGCAAACCTGTTTTATTATCATTCTGCAGACCGTTCGATGGAATATGTGGATACCTGTATGATAGATGCAACAGGAAATGCCAACTTTATCATGAATCATGCGTCTTCTTATGTGATCACAGTCAATCGGGTCAAGTATACAGGGGGAACTACTTCAAATGCACATCAAATCAAGCCTGTGTCCTCAGACAAAGTTTTTTCAGGAGACAAACAAGAAAAAGCACCAATCAAATGGATTGCTGCTTTTGTTGCCTTGATCTTATTAAGTCTGTTTGCCATAATTCTGGTGTTAAAACGGGAAACAAACAAGAATCGTAAAAGAAAACATCGAAAATGATCAGGTATTGATATCACCGTATGGAGACGGATTTCCAAGTTCACTTCTGAACTTTCGTTCTCTTTCTACAGATGCTTCACTTGCAAGATCCATATACTGAACAAAAATATCCTCAACAGATTGTTTTCTTTCAGCAGCGATCTGCTCCAATAAAGGTTTTAATTTGTCCAGTTGAAAGGAAACCTGTGTTTTTTGCGGATCTATATCACTTAGTACTTCATCTGCATAATGATTGATACGATCTAATAATTCCTTGTCATCAGCCGTCATGATTCATTTCTCCTTTCAGATTTTATGATGTAAGTGTAGCATAAAACACTAGGTGATACAAGAGAGGAGAGGTGATCGTAGCCTGTATTTTGGGTTGTATCAACTAGAAAATTTTGATAAAATAAAACTATACTTTTGTAGAGGAGACATAACAATGGCACAAATCAAACCATTTCGTTGCATTCGTCCAACTAATGAACTTGCAGAGAGAATCGCTGCATTACCATACGATGTATATAATCGTGAAGAAGCAAAAAAGGCTGTCTCTGAGGAACCATTATCTTTCCTCAGGATTGATCGGGCGGAGACGCAGTTTCAAGATCATGTGGATCTTTATGATCCTTGCGTCTATGAAAAGGCAAGAGAATTATTGTGGGACATGGTACAGAAAAGAGAATTCATACAGGATGAGAATCCGTGTTATTACATCTATCGTTTGATTATGAATGATCGCAGCCAGACAGGAATCGTAGCCTGTGCATCCATAGATGATTATACCGGACAGATTATTAAAAAGCATGAAAATACACGTGAAGATAAGGAACTGGATCGTATTAGACACGTGGATATCTGTAATGCACAGACAGGTCCGATTTTTCTGGCATATCGCTCAAAGGAATCTATTAATCAAGTAGTTGACAGAAATGTCAACAAATCTTCCGTATATGACTTTACATCTGAAGATGGTGTGAGACATACAGTCTGGGTGATATCAGATCCCTCCGATATCAATATCATTCATGAATCATTTCAGGAAATGAATCATATCTATATCGCTGACGGACATCATCGATGTGCGTCTGCTGTGAAGGTTGGGTTAAAACGACGCAAAGAGCAGGGGCAGTGGACAGGCGAGGAAGAGTTTAATTATTTTCTGTCTGTTCTGTTTCCAGATGAACAACTGATGATTATGGATTATAACCGCGTTGTGAAGGATCTGAATCATCTGACTAAGCAACAATTTATGGAACGTTTATCAGAAGTGTTTGATGTTACACCAGTCGAACAGCAATGTCGCCCAACTCAAAAGGGAATGATCGGAATGTATCTGGAGGATCAATGGTATCGTCTGATGCTACACGATCAATTTCAAAATTCACATCCGGTAGAAGGACTTGATGTATCGATCCTGCAAAATATGATCCTGTCTCCGGTATTGAATATTGAAGATCCAAAAACAGATCAGAGAATTGATTTCGTTGGGGGAATCAGAGGCTTGGATGAACTTGAACGAAGAGTACACACAGACTGTCAGGTGGCTTTTGCAATGTATCCGACTTCTATACAGGAATTGTTTGAGGTGGCAGATGCAGGATTGTTGATGCCTCCAAAATCGACTTGGTTTGAGCCTAAGCTTAGAAGTGGGTTGTTTATTCATGCATTATCATGACATTCAGATGAAAACGAATTAATCCAGATATCAGATGTCAAAATAGAGACGGAGGCAACAGGATGAATACTAAACTCTATAAATTAATGAATTGGGCCAGAATTGAAGGAGTTGTCTATTCGGAAGAAGATCATCCGCATGAGATATTAGGAGCAAAAGCAGTCAGCGGCGGTACATTAATACAGGCATTCTTACCATATGCTGAACAGGTTAGTGTAAAACTGACTAAAGACAACAGGCTGATACCAATGGAGCTTGTTGATGAAGAAGGTTTTTTCGCCGTATTGATCAAAGAGAAGGTACTGTTTGATTATGTTTATATGGTTACAACAAAAGACGGTGAAAATAAAGAAGTAAAGGAAGTATACAATTTTCCGTCAACTGTTTCAGAAAGAGATGCAAGGAGATTTCAGGCGGGTCTAAATTATGAAGCATACGATATGCTGGGATCACATCCTCGCGAAATGAATGGAGTGCATGGTACTGCCTTTGCTGTATGGGCACCAAATGCAGTTCGTGTAAGTGTTGTTGGAGATTTTAATCATTGGGATGGACGCACTCATCAGATGAGACGTATTTCTCAAACAGGGATCTTTGAAATCTTTATTCCTGATCTCGGTGAAGGTGAACTATATAAGTATGAAATCAAAATCAAAGGTTCCTTAATCATCCTGAAAGCAGATCCATATGCGTTTGGAGCACAGCTAAGACCTGAGAGTGCATCTGTGATACGTGATATTTCTCAATATCATTGGAGAGATGATCGCTGGATGCAGAAAAGAAGATCCAACCGCACTAATGATCAACCGATATCTGTTTATGAAGTCCATCTTGGTTCTTTCCAAAAGCCAACAGACGGCAGGGAGTTTTATAACTATCGAGAACTGGCTGTGATGCTGACGGATTATGTGAAAGAGATGGAATATACACATGTAGAATTGATGCCGGTTATGGAACATCCCCTGGATGAATCATGGGGATATCAGGTGACAGGATATTATGCACCCACAAGCAGATATGGGACGCCTGAAGATTTTATGTTTTTTATGAACTATCTTCATGAGCATGAAATCGGAGTCATTCTTGATTGGGTACCGGCACATTTTCCAAGGGATTCATATGGACTTTCCAATTTTGACGGAACCTGTCTCTATGAGCATCAGGATCCAAGACAGGGTGTTCATCCGCAATGGGGAACTCTGATCTACCAGTTTGGAAGACCTGAGGTAAGTAATTTTTTGATTGCCAGTGCTCTTTTTTGGATCAACAAATATCATGCAGACGGAATTAGAGTAGATGCTGTTGCATCGATGCTATATCTGGATTATGGAAAGCAGGATGGCGAATGGATTGCAAATATTTATGGCGGGAATGAAAATCTTGAGGCAATAGAGTTAATCAAACATTTGAATTCTGTTGTAAAAAAGCAGCATGAGGATGTTTTGTTGATTGCAGAGGAGTCCACTGCTTGGCCAATGGTGACTGGGGCATTAAAGGATGGTGGCTTAGGATTTGATTACAAATGGAACATGGGATGGATGAATGATTTTCTTGGATATATGAGATATGATCCATATTATCGCACGCATCATTTTTCAGAATTAACATTTTCTATGATTTATGCTTATAGCGAAAACTTTATGCTTCCGTTTTCACATGATGAGGTAGTGCATGGAAAATCGTCATTGATCGGGAAGATGCCTGGAGAAAGAGAACAGAAATTCTCGAATCTAAGAGCCTCATTAGCCTATATGATGATGCATCCCGGCAAGAAACTGATTTTTATGGGGCAGGATCTTGGAGAATTTGATGAATGGAACGAAAAGAGAGAGGTAGAGTGGGAACTACTGGATTATGAGGAACACCAGGGCGTTCATCAACTTGTAAAGGCACTCAATCACTTTTACAGAATGCATCCGGCGCTTTTCAAACTTGATCACAGCATGGAAGGATTTGAATGGATCAATAACATTTCAGCAAATGAAAATATCATAGTATTCTTGAGAAAAAGCAGAACTGAGGATGAAACCCTGTTGATTGTATGTAATTTCGGTGGAAACAGACAAGATCAATATAAGATTGGAGTTCCCGGTCCCGGAAAATATAAAGAGGTTTTCAATACAGATGCAGTATTATTTGGCGGCAGTGGAATGGTAAATCCGAGATTGAAGCAGTCAAAAAGAGATGAATGTGATGACAGAGAGGATTCTATACGAATCAGACTCGCACCGCTATCGGTCAGTGTTTTTCAATATACCAGAGTCAATGAAGAATTAAAGGATAATCAAGCAGCAAAAGAAAAGGCAATCAAAAATGGTAAGAAGGTGGCTCGAAAAAAGAGTGGACTTAAGAAAGAACTGGAACTGAAATATCAGCGGGAGGAAAGAGGAGCATCATTATGACGGATGAATTGGATGTTGGACTGATTGAACGTTACTTGCAGACATTGCCCGAGAAGGCACTTGGCCTAGGGATCAGAGTATTACTTGCCACATTATTACTCATCGTAGGACTCTGGCTTGCAAAGGGACTGAGAAAGATCATCAGACATTCACTGGAGAAAGCATCTGTAGAAACGGGTGCAATTCAGTTTGTCGACTCCTGTATTAAGACAGTTTTATGGATATTACTGGCATTGATGATCGGTGCATGGATGGGTATCGATGCTGCTTCAATTATGGCTCTGATAGGCTCATTAGGTCTGACAATCGGCCTTGCATTACAAGGAAGTCTCTCAAACTTTGCAGGCGGTGTTTTGATCATGACTACAAAGCCGTTTAAGGTTGGTGATTATATCATTGAGGATAGTAATAAGAATGAGGGCTATGTAACACAGATCGATATCTTTTATACAAGGCTGACGACGATTGAAAATAAAATGATCGTTATCCCCAATGGTACACTTGCAAATAGTTCCTTGACCAATGTATCGCATCTACGTGATCTGAGACTGAATCAGAAGGTTCAGATATCATATCGTTCGGATATTGAAAAGGCCAAGCAATTGATTCGAGACATCATTGAACAGGAAGAAGCAGTCAGAAAGAAAAAGGAAATCCTGGTATTTGTAGATGAATTAAAAGACAGTGGAATTTCAATTGGTTTTCGCTGTTTCATTTCTGCAAAGGAGTATTGGAAAACCAGATGGGACATTCTTGAGAAAATTAAAATCGAATTTGATCAGGAAGGCATTGAAATACCCTACAACCAGTTAGATGTTCATTTGATAGACAATTTGATAGAAAAATGATATACTTGTTATGATTTTGTTGACAAATATTCAGGAGGCATAATATGTCGATTTTTCAAGCGATTCTGTTAGGAATCATACAAGGCTTGACAGAATTTCTGCCGGTAAGCAGTTCCGGACATCTTGCAATTATTAAAAATCTGCTTCATATCAATCTGGATTCCGGTATGTTATACGATGTTTTACTCCATATAGCAACCTTAATTGCGATCTGCATTGTGTTTTTTAAGGATGTAGTCAAATTAGTTGTGGAATTCTTTATGATAGTAGTTGATGTGTTTAAAAATATTGGTATATTCTTCGCTAATGTCTTTGGGAGAAAGGATGAAGCGTATATACAATTGACACATAATGCGTATCGAAAATTTGTTGTACTTGTTATTGTTTCAACCATTCCGACCGGTATCATTGGATATTTAATGCAGGATATTGTTGAGACTGCAGGATTAAGCTTAATTGTTCCGGGCATCTGTCTGATGATTTCAGGAGGGATTCTTTTAACTGCCCAGATGGCCGAAAAAGGAAGAAAAAAGCCAAAGGATACCAGCTATTTTGATGCATTTACAATTGGTATGTGTCAGGGGATTGCTACCTTGCCGGGAATCAGTCGTTCGGGTACGACAATCACTGCCTGCCTGTTATTAGGATTGGAGAAGAAATTTGCAGTTAAATATTCATTTATTATGTCGATTCCAGCCATCATTGGAGCATTGATCCTGGAGTTGAAGAACATCTCGGGTGCGGCACCAGAAGCTGGAGAAATTGTATTATATGTAGTTGGTATGATCATAGCAGCTGCTGTAGGATTTATATGTATTAAAATTATGATGGCTATCGTTCAAAGCCGAAAGTTTAAACCGTTTGCATTTTATTGTTTGGCGGTTGGGGCAATTTCGATTGTTGGAGCACTGATCATGATGTGAGGAGATAATGTAAGGGGAGGCATAGGGAATGGCATCAGGTTCCGGAAGAAGAAAAACGACTTCCAGTAATAAGGGGAAAAGAAGTACAAATAATCGTAAAAAGAATAATAACCAAAACGGTATACAGGATGAGGTCATCATGCTGTTTATTTTGGCTGTGTCCATATTGCTGCTTCTCAGTAATTTTGGGTTGATCGGAAAATTCGGAACAGTCATTAGTGGTGTTATGTTTGGGTTATTTGGTATTCCTGCATATGTTGCACCAGTTCTGTTGTTCTTTGCTTTTGTGTTTGTCTTTGCAAATAGAGGAAATACGATTGCAATCATAAAATGTGTTTCTGCGATTGTCTTATTTATCGTAATTTGCGTATATTGTCAGCTTTTATTTGGACAAAATGAGTTTATTTCGATCAAGGAATTCTATCAATTATCCTCAGCAAACAGAGAAGGCGGCGGCATCATTGGTGGTGCGATTGCAAAAAGCATGAGCGATGTAATCAGTGTGGTCGGAACCTATGTAATTCTGATTATTTTGACAATTGTATGTATTGTTCTGATAACAGAACGCTCCTTTTTTGGAGGAGTTAAAAAGAGCAGTGAAAAGATCTATCATACTGCGAAGGACGATGCACACAGACGCAGAGAGCAACGCATGATGAAGGAACGTGAGCGTGCTGAACGAATACAAAATGAAGAACCAGAAGAGGAACAGAACAAGGTTCCACGTGCTGCAAAGAAGTATTCCGGTGTCATTATGAATACGACATTAACAAAAGAAGAAAAAAATATAGAGGATATTCATGAAATCTCCGCAGAGCAGGATGATGATTTGGATAAGATCAATATCAGAACAGCTCATTCCATTGAAAGAAAGGATACTGACGAACCGGAACAAAGTGCCACAATGGTTGCCGAGGAAATGACCAGAGAACCGGAATCTATCAAACCAGTTGAAAGAAAGAAACCGGTCAAGCCAACAACACAGGAAAAAGATGTAGATATTGCAAAAGAGATTTCACAGAAAAGTACAGATACAAAAGGTACATATCATTTTCCAAGTGTTCAACTGTTGAAACGTGGTGCCAGAAACGGTAATGTGGATTCCGAAAAGCAGTTAAAGGAAACAGCCAGAAAGCTGCAGCAGACTTTGAGCAATTTCGGAGTGAATGTTACAATCACCGATATTTCACAAGGACCTACTGTTACCCGTTATGAAATGCAGCCGGAACAGGGCGTCAAGGTAAGCAAGATAGTTGGTCTGACAGATGACATCAAATTGAATCTGGCAGCAACGGATATTCGAATAGAAGCACCAATTCCGGGTAAAGCAGCGGTTGGTATAGAGGTGCCAAACAAAGAGAATAGTGCGGTCATGTTCAGAGATTTGGTTGAATCTAAAGAATTTGAAGATTTTAACGGCAGCCTCATCTTTGCTGTTGGTAAGGATATCAGTGGAAAAACAGTTGTAACGGATATTGCAAAAATGCCACATCTATTAATTGCAGGAGCAACCGGTTCCGGAAAATCAGTATGTATCAATACAATCATTATGAGCTTATTGTATAAATCAAATCCTGATGATGTAAAACTCATTATGATTGATCCTAAGGTTGTAGAACTGAGTGTATATAATAATATTCCCCATCTGATGATTCCTGTCGTGACTGAGCCTAAGAAAGCAGCGGCGGCGCTTCATTGGGGTGTTGCTGAAATGACAGAACGATATAAGAAATTTGCCGATATGAATGTACGTGACCTAAAGGGTTACAATAGGAAGGTTTCTGAGATTGCAGATTTGCCTGATGAGGAACGTCCTAAGAAAATGCCGCAGATTGTTATTATTGTAGATGAGTTGGCTGATTTGATGATGGTTGCACCAAATGAGGTAGAGGAATCCATATGTAGACTTGCTCAATTGGCACGTGCTGCAGGAATCCATTTGATCATTGCAACACAGAGGCCATCTGTGGATGTTATCACCGGATTGATCAAAGCAAATATGCCAAGCAGGATTGCCTTCAGCGTTTCCAGCGGAGTAGATTCCAGAACAATTCTGGATATGATTGGGGCTGAAAAATTGCTCGGAAAGGGTGATATGCTATTTTACCCACAGGGCTATTCGAAGCCTGCGAGAATTCAAGGAGCCTTTATATCAGACCAGGAGGTTATGGATGTTGTTCAGTTTTTGGTTAAGCAGACCAAGGGGCCAAGCTATAGTACAGATGTCGAAGAGAAGATTGCCAAAGCAGATGTGACACAGAGTATATCGACTGACGGCGGTGCATTCTCAGATCAGGATGCATATTTTGAGGATGCAGCAAGATTTATCATCGAAAAGGACAAGGCATCAATTGGTATGCTACAGCGAGTGTTTAAAATCGGCTTCAACAGAGCTGCCAGAATCATGGATCAATTGGCAGATGCAGGTGTTGTGGGTGAAGAGGAAGGTACAAAACCAAGAAAAGTACTGATGACAATAGAGCAATTTGAGAATTATGTGGAAGAGAGTGTATAATCACTTCTTTTAATTTGATTGGAGGAAATCTATGAAAACTGATATTGAAATTGCACAGGAAGCTGTATTATTGCCAATCAGAGATATCGCTGAACAATTGGGGATGTGTGAAGATGATATAGAATTATATGGTAAATATAAGGCAAAGTTGTCCGAGGAGTATTTAAATCGTTTGGAGGATCGTAATGATGGTAAATTGATCCTAGTTACTGCAATCAATCCAACACCGGCAGGAGAAGGAAAGACGACAACCAGTATCGGGCTTGCACAGGCATTTGCAAAGCTTGGTAAAAAAGCAGTTTTGGCATTAAGAGAGCCATCACTTGGTCCCTGCTTCGGAATAAAAGGTGGTGCAGCCGGAGGCGGTTACGCACAAGTAGTTCCGATGGAGGAGTTAAATCTGCATTTTACAGGTGATTTTCATGCAATCACAACGGCTAATAATCTGCTGGCAGCTCTTTTGGATAATCATATTCAACAAGGCAATGAAATGAACATTGATTCCAGAAGTATTGTATGGAAACGATGTCTTGATATCAATGACAGAGTTCTGAGAAATGTTGTAGTTGGTCTGGGAAGTAAGACAGATGGATTTGTAAGAGAAGACCATTTTGTGATAACGGTTGCGTCTGAAATCATGGCGGTAATGTGTTTGTCCAAGGATCTGCATGATTTGAAGGAGCGTCTTGGAAGGATTGTGGTTGCATACGATTATGATGGCAATCCAGTAACGGCAAAGGATATCAAAGCAGTAGGTTCCATGACTGCCTTATTAAAGGACGCACTGAAACCCAATATGATCCAAACGCTGGAGCATACACCGGCACTTGTTCACGGAGGACCATTTGCTAATATTGCTCATGGATGCAACAGCATCAGAGCTACAAAAGCTGCATTAAAAATGGCTGATTTCTGTATTACAGAAGCAGGATTTGGAGCAGATCTGGGTGCAGAGAAATTTTTTGATATTAAATGCAGAATGGGAGATTTAAAACCAAGTGCAGTTGTTTTGGTTGCAACCATCAGAGCATTAAAATATAATGGCGGAGTGCCCAAAGGTGAATTATCTTCTGAAAATATGGATGCATTGAAGCGAGGAATTGTGAATCTGGAAAAGCATATCGAGAATTTACAAAAGTATGGAGTTCCGGTAGTAGTAACATTGAATTCATTTCTGACAGATACACAGTCTGAGGTACAGTATGTCAGAGATTATTGTGAAGAAAGAAATTGTGATTTTGCTTTATCTGAGGTATGGGCAAACGGCGGCAATGGAGGGCTGGAACTTGCTGAGAAAGTGATTTCAACGATTCAGAACAAACCAAGTTGTTTTAAACCGCTTTATGATTTATCCTTATCCATCAGAGATAAAATCATGAAAATAGCAACTGAAATCTATGGGGCAAGAGATGTTGTCTATACACCGGGAGCCCTAAAAGAACTGGATCATTTAGAAAAACTTGGTTTTGGAAATCTTCCTGTATGTATGGCAAAAACACAGTATTCCTTATCGGATGATGCAACCAAACTGGGTAGACCCAAAGATTTCGAATTAACAGTTCGAGATATTTATGTATCTGCAGGAGCAGGCTTCATTGTTGCAATTACAGGATCTGTTATGACCATGCCGGGATTACCGAAACAGCCTGCAGCATATAGTATCGATGTGGATGAACAAGGAAGAATGATAGGACTATTTTAGGGAGATAGAATCATGACAAAGATTATTGACGGTAAACAGATATCTATGGAGATCAAGGACGAATTAAAAGCAGAGGCAAAACGACTTAATGAAGCAGGAATCAAAGTAACACTTGCGGTCATTCAGGTGGGGAATGATCCGGCTTCCACCGTTTATGTGGGAAATAAAAAGAAAGCTTGTGCCTATATCGGAATTGAATCAGAGGCTTATGAACTTCCCGAGGAAACCTCAGAACAGGAACTCCTTGCCTTGATTGACAGATTGAATCAGGCATCAAATGTGAATGGAATATTGGTACAACTGCCACTTCCATCACATATGAATGAAGACAGGGTGATACAGGCAATCAGTCCTCAAAAGGATGTGGATGGATTTCACCCGATTTCAGTTGGTAGATTATGTATTGGTGAAAAGGGCTTTGTATCCTGTACGCCTGCCGGTATTATTCAATTATTGAGACGATCCAAAATTGATATAGAAGGAAAAGAATGTGTCATTATTGGAAGAAGTAATATTGTAGGCAAACCAATGTCCATGTTGATGCTAAGAGAAAATGCTACTGTTACAGTGGCACATTCCAGAACGAAAAATCTGAAAGAGGTTTCGAAAAGAGCTGATATCTTAATTGTAGCCGTTGGAAAACCCAAAATGATTACAGAGGAGTATATAAAAGAAGGAGCAGTCGTGATCGATGTAGGGATTCATCGCATGGAAAATGGGAAACTATGCGGTGATGTTGATTATGATGATGTTGTGGCTAAGTGTAGTGCCATTACTCCTGTCCCGGGAGGCGTAGGTCCTATGACGATCGCAATGCTGATGAACAACTGCATTGATTCAGTGAGAGAATAAAGTTTGAAATGAGAGTATAAAATATGATTTGTCCCAATTGTAATACTGAGATTCCTAAGGATCACCTGTATTGTGAAAAGTGTGGTACTGAGATTCAGATAGTTCCGATTTTTGAGCCGGAACTGGAGGAAAGTATTCACGAGACACTTTCAAGTGTTGCTGATGTAATTGTGGAGGAAAGTGAACCCGCAAAGGAAGAAATACAGGCTCCAAAAGTAACTCGTAAAAAAAGACCGAAATTAAAACTGATGGCTTTCAGTTTCCTCGGTCTATTTATGATGTGTCTGATTACATTGATTTTTGTGAAGGTTAACCAATACTGTTCATATGATTATCAATATCAAAGGGCAGAAGAATGTTTTATGGAACGTCAATATGACGAGGCAACAGATTTTGTAAAACGTGCAATCGAAATTGATCATTCAAATATCGAGGCTCAAATGTTGTTATCAGAATTATATATCAAGTATGAGAAGTATGATGAAGCATTGGCAGTATTACTGAAACTGTTGGAGGATCATCAGGATCATCCTGAACTATATCAAATGATTGTAAGTATTTATGTGAATCAGGAAGACTATTCTGCCATCAATCAGCTCGTGAAAAATTGTGAGAATGTCGAAATTGCTTCAATGTTTCAGGAGTATATTTCGGAACCGCCCGGATTCAGCCTTGAAGAAGGAACCTATGATGAGATACAGGCACTTAAACTTTTATCTGATCAGAATGGTACGATATACTACACGTTAGACGGAAGCGAACCAAGTGAAAACAGCCTTTTGTATGTTGAACCAGTCATGCTGGCAGAGGGCATCAATGTTGTGAAGGCTATATTTGTTAATCAAAATGGATTAAAAAGTGAAGTGGCTTCTCATACTTTTCAGATTACAGTTGATATTCCAAATCCACCTGTTATTATACCCGAGAGCAAAAGCTATACAAGCCCTGAGGCAATTACAGTTCAGACAGAGGAAGTAGAACCAGGAAGTAAGATATATTATACTGTTGATGGATCGGATCCTGATGAAAAAGCAATTGAATATATCAGCCCTATACCGATGCCGCTTGGTTCGAGCCATTACAAATTCATTATAATCAATCATGAGGGGCATAAGAGTGAAATTACAGAAGCAGACTATCAGTTAAATATATCATCTCTGATAGATACAGCGACAGCTGAAAATGCAGTTATCATGACCTTATTAGGAAAAGGAGAACTGCTGGATATGGATGGAACCTATAAGGATGGAACCACCCATTACAAATATGTATGTAATGCTGCAGCAAAGGCGGGAACAAGAATTTATTATCTTGTGGAAGAATTGAAACAGGAAGGTGATCAATTGATCAGCAATGAGCATTATTATGGTGTGGATGTCAGGACAGGCGAATTATACAATGTAACCGTCAATGCTCAAACAGGTGCCTTTGAATTTTCATTATTTTCACTGCTTTTTTAACTGAAAATGGTATTGCCTTTTATGTTGCTTTGAATTATGATACTAAATAGCGAAATATGATAGAAGAAGGAGTAAGAAAATGTATAAAATACGAGAAGCCAAAACACCGGCCGCAAATATATATATGATGGTCGTTGAAGCAAAGCGTGTAGCAAAGACATGTCTTCCTGGACAGTTTGTAATCGTCAAAATGGATGAAAAGGGAGAACGTGTACCTTTGACTATTTGTGATTATAACAGGGCTGAAGGAACCGTTACAATTGTATTTCAAGTGGTTGGTGCATCTACTGAAAAAATGTCAAAACTCAAGCAGGGAGATGCATTCAGAGATTTTACCGGTCCTCTCGGACAGCCGTCAGAATTTGTACATGAACCGATAGAAGACCTAAAGAAGAAGAAAATTCTTTTTGTTGCAGGTGGAGTCGGAACAGCACCGGTATATCCGCAGGTGAAATGGCTTCATGAAAACGGAGTGTCCGCTGATGTGATTGTAGGCGCAAAGACGCATGATCTTTTAATTCTTGAGGATGAGATGAAAGCAGTAGCCGGTCATTTATATATTACAACGGATGACGGCTCTTATCAGAAAAAGGGAATGGTAACAGAGGTAATCAAGGATTTGGTTCAAAATCAAGGGATTCATTATGACGTCTGTGTTGCAATCGGCCCTATGATTATGATGAAATTTGTCTGTCTGCTCACTAAAGAATTGAACCTGCATACGATTGTCAGCATGAATCCGATCATGGTTGACGGAACCGGTATGTGTGGGGCCTGCAGATTGACCGTAGACGGAAAAGTAAAGTTTGCATGCGTTGACGGACCGGAGTTTGACGGGCATGCAGTTAATTTTGATGAAGCAATGAAGCGTCAACAGTTATATAAATCAGAAGAAGGCCGTGCAATGCTTCGTTTGCAGGAAGGCGATACACATCATGGAGGATGTGGAAATTGCGGAGGTGAGCAATAATGGATGTATTAAAAAAAATACCTGTCAGAGAACAGGATGCAAAATTACGAGCAGCAAATTTTGATGAAGTCTGCTATGGATATAATACTGAAGAGGCACAATTAGAGGCTTCTCGCTGTATCAATTGTAAGAACGCGAAATGTATTGAAGGATGTCCTGTTTCTATAAACATTCCTGCTTTTATACATGAGGTTAAGGAAGGTAATTATGAACAGGCAAGTAAAATCATTGGAGAATCTTCAGCACTTCCGGCTGTGTGTGGACGTGTCTGCCCTCAGGAAAGCCAGTGTGAACAGAGATGTATTCGAGGCATCAAAGGAGAAGCAATCTCAATAGGTAAATTAGAGCGTTTTGTTGCAGATTGGGCAAGAGAGAATGATATAAAGCCTGAAATGCCAAAGAATCAGAATGGAAAGAAGGTTGCAGTCATCGGTTCAGGTCCGGCGGGTCTGACCTGTGCTGGCGATCTGGCAAAAATGGGATATGATGTAACAATATTTGAAGCACTTCATGAGCCGGGAGGAGTACTTGTTTATGGTATTCCGGAGTTTCGTCTACCAAAGAGCAAGGTTGTTCAAAAGGAGATCGAGAATGTAAAGCATCTGGGTGTCAAAATTGAAACAAATGTAGTGATCGGAAAATCAACGACAATTGATGAATTGATCGAGGAAGAAGGCTTTGAAGCAGTGTTTATAGGTTCAGGTGCCGGACTCCCTAAATTTATGGGCATTCCAGGTGAAAATGCAAATGGAGTTTTTTCTGCAAATGAATACCTCACACGAAGCAATCTGATGAAAGCGTTTGATGATCAATATGACACACCGATTATGATTGGTAAAAAGGTTGCTGTTGTTGGAGGCGGAAATGTTGCTATGGATGCTGCCAGAACCGCACTTAGACTTGGAGCTGAGGTGCATATTGTATATCGAAGAAGTGAAGAAGAACTTCCGGCAAGAGTGGAAGAGGTTCATCACGCAAAGGAAGAAGGTATCATTTTTAATCTGTTAACCAATCCTGTTGAGATATTGACAGACGATAATGGTTGGGTAAGAGGCATGAAATGTGTTGAAATGGAGTTAGGAGAACCTGATGAATCAGGCAGAAGACGTCCCGTAGTCAAGGAAGGATCAGAATTTGAAATGGAACTTGATACCGTCATTATGTCTCTCGGAACTTCACCCAATCCATTGATTGCATCCACAACAGAAGGACTGGAAATTAATAAATGGAAATGTATTGTTGCGGATGAAACACATGGAAAAACCTCAAAAGAAGGGGTATATGCCGGAGGAGATGCCGTAACAGGGGCTGCCACTGTTATATTGGCAATGGGAGCCGGAAAAGCCGGAGCAAAAGGAATTGACGAATATCTATCAAAAAGATAAGGGGATTAAATTATGCCATGGTGTCCGAATTGTAAAAATGAATATCGTGAAGGAATTCTGACCTGTAGTGATTGTGGTGCGGATTTGGTTGAAACACTTGAGGAAGAAGAAAGATGTTCTATCCTTTCAGGAGAAGAGGAACAAATTGAATTATTAAAGAAGTTCCTGGAATATAATGATGTCATGTCCTGTATGATAACTCAGATTCCTGAGGGAACTGATGGATATACTTATGAACTAAGTGTTTCACGAGAGGATGCCGAACTTGCAAAAAGGGCGACTGTGGTTTTTATTCGGGAAACCTCTGCAGAGAAGAAGGATACTACGGAGTATGCTGATGAGTACACCGAAACAGTTGAGGACAAAAAGCCACAAAATAAAGACGAAGAGATGACTTTTGTTAAGGCCGAGGAAAAGGCTGAGAATTTTAAATCTTCGGCATATGCATTAACCATAGTGGGAACAGTAGGAATCATTGCAATCGTTTTGATGATAACGGGAATCATACCTGTAGCGTTTTCCGAGAATATTAAGCTCATTGCTTATATTGTACTATCATTGATGTTTATCGTTTTTATTGTGATGGGAGTTCACTCCATGCTTTCTGCAAAGAAATATCAAAAAGAGGCCAGTATGGAAAATTCAAAAACCTCTGAGATACTGGAATGGTTTGCAGCAACATATAAAGCGGCAGATATTGATGCTCGTGCTGAACAGATCGAAGGCTCCGAAGAAGTAAAATATTTCAAACGGACTGAAATTATGAAAAATTTGATTTTAGAACAATATCCCGGTTTAAAGGAATCATATCTGGAGCATTTGATTGATGAATTATATCAGGGTATCTTTGAAGCATGAATGTTACATTAATTACAGTAGGAAAACTAAAGGAAAGTTATCTGTCAAAAGCTGTTGAAGAATATCAAAAGAGACTTTCCAGATATTGCAGACTGAATATCATAGAAGTTGCTGATGAGAAAACACCTGATCACAGCAGTCTTGCTCAGGATGATATCATCAGAAAAAAAGAAGCAGATCGAATTATGCGTTTGATCAAGGATGATGCATACGTCATTACACTTGAAATTGCAGGAAATCAACTTGATTCCATAAAGTTTGCAAAATTGATTGAAGACACAGGAATCGCCGGAACAAGTCATATTATGTTCATCATAGGCGGTTCTCTTGGTCTAAATGATTCTGTAACGAACCGTGCGGATTTTAGTTTGAGTTTTTCAGAAATGACATTTCCACATCAGTTAATGAGAGTGATTCTGCTAGAGCAGATCTATCGTGCCTATCGGATCATCAACCATGAACCATATCATAAGTAATATGATTATTATTGGAGGAAATTATGCAGATTATCATAGTAGGATGCGGTAAGGTCGGTATTAATCTGACAGAACAGCTTGTAAAAGAAGGACATAATGTTTCGGTTATTGATCTGGATACTGCCGTTGTGACTTCTGTATCAAACGAATTTGATGTACTAGGAGTGACCGGAAATGGTGCAAGCTACAGTGTGCAGCTGGAAGCAGGACTGGATCATGCTGATTTACTGATTGCTGTTGCTGGTTCTGATGAATTGAATCTGTTATGTTGCCTGATAGCGAAGAAAATGGGAAATTGTAATACCATAGCACGTGTTCGTAACCCGATCTATTCTAAAGAAATTGATGTGATTCGTGAAGAAATGGGTTTGTCCATGATCATTAATCCGGAGTTGGCGGCTTCCTATGAGATGTCCAGACTGCTCAGATTTCCCTCTGCAATGAAAATTGATACCTTTGCAAAAGGACGTGTTGAGATTGTTAAGATTGTGATTTCTGCCGATTCTCCACTGTGTGATCATTCTATTATGGAGCTTTTATCCAAATATAAATATGACGTGTTAGTCTGTGCAGTGGAACGAGGTGATGAAATCGCCATTCCAAACGGAAGTTTTGTATTAAAAGCAAAAGATATTATTTCTGTTGTTGCAACACCGCGTTCTTCCTCTTTATTATTTAAGAAGCTTGGTATTGCAAACACTCAGGTTAAGGATGCTATGATTGCCGGAGGAGGAGAGATTTCATATTATTTGGCTTCACAGTTGCTTGACATGGGTATTGATGTCAAAATCATTGAGCTAAAAAAGGAACGTTGCGAACAATTGAGTGCACTGCTTCCTAAGGCTACGATTATCCATGGTGATGCAATCGACCAGAATATCCTGCTAGAAGAGGATCTGGCACATACAGAAGCCTTCATATCACTTACCAATTTTGATGAAGAGAATATTTTGTTATCTTTATTTGCAAGGACAGTTTCAAATGCCAAGGTGATCACAAAGATTAATCGAATCTCATTTGACAGTGTAATTGATTCACTTGAACTTGGAAGTATTATTTATCCAAAGCATGTTACCTCTGAATATATTGTACGTTATGTGCGGGCTATGCAAAATTCTATCGGAAGTAATATAGAGACATTGTATCAGCTGATAGAGGATAAGGTGGAAGCACTGGAATTTGTTATCCGGGATAATGCGGCAGTTGTCGGGATTCCTCTTGAAAAGCTCAATCTAAAGTCCAATCTGCTCTTGTGCAGCATCAACCGCAGAGGGAAGATTATTATTCCAAGAGGACAAGACGAGTTGTGTGTCGGAGATACGGTTGTTGTTGTGACATCACATAAGGGATTGGATGATATTAGTGATATTTTGAGATGATGAGAGGATTCAATCATGAATTATTCGATGATTATATTCATACTTGGATGGGTACTTGAATTTGAAGCAGGCTTTATGCTGCTTCCTTGTCTTGTTTCGGTTGCATATGGTGAACGTACGGGTTTAGCATATTTATGTGTGGCGGTTGTTTCTTCAGTCATTGGATTTCTTTTTGTACGAAAAAAGCCTAAGGATACTGTGTTTTATACAAAAGAAGGGTTTGTTGTAGTGGCATTAAGTTGGATACTGTTAAGTATCATTGGTGCCATTCCGTTTGTTTTAACAGGTGAGATTCCCCAAATCGAGGATGCTTTATTTGAAACGGTTTCGGGATTCACAACTACAGGAGCCAGCATTCTGAATGATGTAGAGGCGTTATCACACACCAGTATATTCTGGAGAAGCTTCACGCACTGGATCGGTGGTATGGGGGTGTTGGTGTTCATTCTTGCTATACTTCCAATGACAGGTGGTTACAATATGCATCTGATGAGGGCAGAAAGCCCCGGACATCAAGTGGGCAAGCTTGTGCCCAGAGTACGTGAATCTGCCATGATACTGTACAAAATATATTTTGTGATTACAATCGTTCAGATAGTATTATTAAAGATTTCTGGTTTATCAATTTTTGAAGCACTGACAATCTCTTTTGGTACAGCAGGTACAGGAGGATTTGCAATCAGAAATGATGGACTTTCGAGTTACACGTCAATACAACAAACCATAGTTACCATATTTATGGCGGCCTTTGGTATCAATTTTGGTGTGTATTTTCTGATTGTAAGAAGAAAGTTCAAACAAGCTGTTAAGGCAGAAGAGGTTCGTTATTATTTATGCACGTTGATTATTGCAACGCTGATCATTGCTGTGAATATTCGAGAAATGTTTCCAACTATCGGAGAGGCAATTCACCATTCTGCATTTCAGGTTGCTTCGATTATGACGACCACCGGATTTGCAACTGTAAATTTTGACCTATGGCCATCTGAGGCGAAAACAATATTAGTTCTGTTAATGTTTATCGGAGCCTGTTCAGGAAGTACGGGTGGTGGAGTTAAGGTTTCAAGAATATTGATTCTGGCAAAAACAATCAAAAAGGAACTTCGTTCCTTAATTCACCCAAGAAGCATTAAGAAAATTCAGATTGAGGGACGTGTGATAGAACACGAAGTATTGCGCTCTGTCAATGTTTTTTTTGCAGCTTTCATGGCAATAGTTGCATTATCCATCTTTTTGATATCTTTTGATAATTGTGACTTTACCACCAATTTCACAGCTGTTGCAGCAACAATTAATAATATTGGACCGGGATTGTCATTGGTAGGTCCTATGGCGAATTATTCTCATTTTTCTGCATTTTCTAAATTGATATTAATATTTGATATGTTGGTAGGAAGGCTTGAGGTTTTTCCGATGTTGCTTTTAATTACTCCTGCTACATGGAGACGTAATTAAGTTGTTATTTGAAAGGGGTACACACTTATGTATATGGGCGGACTGATTGTAAACAAAAGGAATGGAGAAGCTCTGACTCAGGAAGAAATTGATTTCATGATCAATGGATATGTCAATGGAAGTATACCGGATTATCAGATGGCCGCCATGATGATGGCTATTTATTTCAATGGAATGAATGATGAGGAGACAGTCAATCTTACCATGGCAATGGCTAATAGTGGAGACAGATTGGATCTGAGTGCCATTCAAGGGATCAAGGTTGACAAACACTCAACCGGAGGAGTGGGAGATAAGACATCACTTGTTCTGGGGCCCATGGTTGCTTCATTGGGTGTACCGATTGCAAAAATGAGTGGAAGAGGATTGGGACATACTGGTGGAACAATAGATAAATTAGAAAGTATTGAAGGCTTTCAAACTGCTCTGACTACAGAACAGTTTATCAATAATGTCAATCAGGTGAAGTTAGCGATTATGGGACAGACTGCAGATATCGCTCCTGCAGACAAAATGCTTTATGCATTACGTGATGTGACAGGTACAGTAGATAATATGTCGTTGATAGCGAGCTCCATTATGAGCAAAAAACTTGCAGCTGGTGCTGATGCCATTGTATTAGATGTGAAGACCGGAAGTGGTGCATTCATGAAGAAATTGAAGGATTCCATAGATCTTGCCGAGAAAATGGTGCAGATTGGAAATGCCGCCGGGCGAAGAACGATTGCGGTAATTTCAGATATGGATCAACCACTTGGTTATGCTGTTGGCAATGCACTTGAAGTGAAAGAAGCAATTGAAACATTGAATGGAAAAGGACCAAAGGATCTTGAAGAATTATGTATCACACTCGGAACACAGATGTTGCTGTGTGCAGGTTTGATCAATGAAAGAGAAGAAGGACGTAAGAAATTGAAACAAAGCATCACAGACGGTTCTGCACTTAAAAAATTTGCAGAGTTTGTTCATATGCAGGGCGGAAATGAGGATTGTATTTATCATCCGGAAAAACTTCCGAAGGCTAAGATGAAAAGAGAAATCTTAGCAGTTGAAACCGGCTATGTAAAAAAGATTATATGTGATGAGATTGGAATTGCATCTCTATTACTCGGTGGTGGAAGAAGAAAGAAAGAGGATTCTATTGATCTTTCTGTAGGCATTATTCTCAATAAAAAGGTAGGAGCATATGTACAGACAGGAGATGTACTTGCAACTGTCTATGCGAATGATGAGAGCAAGCTTGAAGAAGCGTATAAACGTGTATTAGATGCTTATTTCTTTTCCTCCAGTGCTGTGAAAAAGAAGCCTTTTATCAAAAAAATCATTACGGAATAGTACAAACCAACTATGCATATAGTTTCATATGTATAGAAAAAAAGATAAAAACAACCCACAAAATCATGATATCAAAACAAATATGGTGGAAACATTGCACCTTCCTAAGGATTATGTGCTTGGTTCCGCCATAGTCACAATTATGGGAAATTGTGAACTTTTGATAGAAAATTATAAAGGAATACTGGAGTATACATCGGAGGTTTTGATCGTACAGACAAAGACCTGTCAGATTCACGTGCGAGGAGATAATCTTCTGATCAATTATTATACAAATGAAGAAATGAAAATTACAGGATGCATAAGAGAATTACAATATCTTGCAGAGTAAATGAGGAGGCGTCCTGTTGATTGTTAGTCTATTCAAGTGTTTACGTGGATATGTACGAATCAGAATTTTGGGATTTTCGCCCGAACGATTTATGAATCTTTGCTGTAATAGAGGAATTATGCTCTGGGACGTCATTAAGCAAAATGATGATTATGAAATGTTTATATCTGTCAAAGATTTTTTCAAGATCGCTCCGATTTTAAGAAAAACAAAAACAAAAGCAATTGTACTGGAACGATGTGGTTTTCCTTTCTTTATACATAGATATCAAAAAAGAAAATTATTTTTATTTGGCATATTATTTTGCTTGATCTTTTTACTGGCTATGTCCATGTTTATCTGGGAAATCAGAATCGATGGAAATTCGTACAGAACTGACGATGTCATTAGGGATTATCTGAGAGAGTCCGGGATTGTCCCCGGAATACTAAAAAATAAGGTGGATTGTGAAGCAATTGAAAAGGGGTTGCGGCAGAATTTTGATGATATAACCTGGACATCTGCAAAAATAGACGGAACCTGTCTTGAACTTCTAATCAAGGAAAACGATGTACCGGATATTAAAGATAAGAAACAAAGTCCCTGTGATCTGGTTGCAGACAGAGGCGGTACAATTATTGAAATCATTACCAGAAGCGGCGTTCCTGTGTGTTCTAAAGGTATGACTGTCAAACAGGGAGAGATTCTTGTTTCCGGTATTATTCCGATTCAAAATGACAGTGGTGAGATCTGTGATTATCAATATGTATCTGCAGATGCAGATATCCTAATGAGAACAAGCTATTCGTACAATGATTCATTTCCAATGAGAAATATTTTTCATATTTATACCGGAAGAGAAAAAAGAAGTCTGTCAGTCTCGTTTGGAAATGATTATATAGTAGCCAAATCTCCATTTGTACAGTTTACTTTATCTGATTACTATACTACGATAGATAAAATGAATATTTTTAAGGATTTTAGTATTCCTGTTTTCATTGAAGTAAAACATGAGCGAGAATACTATGAAGCAAGTATTCATTATGAGGAGCAGGATGCGATACGAATTGCCAGAAATAAACTACAGAATTATTGTGATGATTTAGAAGAAAAAGGGGTACAAATAATCACAAATAGTGTTAAAATAGATTTTGTGAATCAGTCATGCAGGTCCCACGGCAATCTTGTTGTTCTTGAAAAGGCCGGAAGCAGGCGTGCAGTTTCCCTTCATACGGAGGATACCCAGTGAGTATTTCAGAAGTTTATATCGAAATACCTTCCAAGGATATTGGAAATGTATTTGGTCATATGGATGGCCATGTAAAAAAAATAGAACGTACCTTTCAGGTATCACTTATTGAACGAGATGGTAAAGTAAAGCTTGTGGGTGATGAAAGCAATATCCGTAAAGCCGGTAGTGTATTAAAGCAGCTTTGCATATTATCTGAACGCGGTAATCAGATTAATGAACAAAATGTGGATTATACCATCGCAATGTCTATGGAAGATAACGATACTGCTGTTGTGGAAATTGATCAGGATCTAATCTGTCATACCACAGGTGGTAAACCAATTAAGCCCAAAACTTTAGGACAAAAGAAATATATTGATGCAATCAGAAAAAGTATGATTGTATTTGGAATCGGACCGGCAGGTACGGGAAAGACCTATCTTGCCATGGCCATGGCAATTACAGCATTCAAAAATGAAGAGGTGGGTCGTATTATATTAACAAGACCCGCGATTGAAGCCGGTGAGAAGCTTGGGTTTCTTCCAGGAGACCTGCAAAGTAAAGTGGATCCATATCTGAGACCGTTATATGACGCTTTATATCAGATCATGGGGCCGGAAAGCTTTCAAAAAAATATGGAAAAGGGATTGATAGAAGTTGCTCCCTTAGCCTATATGCGAGGACGCACGCTCGATAATGCATATATCATTTTAGATGAGGCACAAAACACGACGCCTGCACAGATGAAGATGTTTTTGACAAGAATTGGATTTGGCTCAAAGGTGATCATCACCGGTGATGTAACGCAAAAGGATCTTGCTCCGGGAACTACATCAGGTTTAGATATTGCAATTAAGGTTCTTAATAAGTTAGATGATATTTCATTCTGCTATCTGACAAGCAAGGATGTGGTTCGGCACCCGCTGGTACAGAAAATTGTAAAGGCATATGAAAATTACGAAAATAAGGAACATGATACCAACAGGAAGAGAAAGCCTGTCAGAGGACAAAAGAAATTATGAAATTTGATCACAACAAATTGTTATATACCTGCTTTCTATTTTTCTTTACTTTAACCGCTGTAGGATTAGGCTCGATACTCTCAGATTATGATGGCTCAATATTGATTAGAAATATCATAATTTGTTGCATTAGCATGGGAGTTGTTCTTGTTGTAATCATACAGTCTATTTTGCATGGAGAATTTGACTCCGGTAATCAATTTCAATCAAAAAGATTAATCATTACCTATATGATTTGTATTACTCTGGTTCTGATTCTTGCAGTATTATCACCCGATAGATTGCCGGATGAGATTCTTTTTTTGTTTCCCTTTCTTGCAATATCTGTTTTATTTACATTGTTTTCATGTTTTTCTGTTGGATATATACTATATATTCATTTGATGGTGTTTACAGTACTGTTATATACCTCCGATATGGAATGGACAATGAACACAATGCTCTTATTCCTGCTATCGGGACTGATTGGCTGTGTTTTGGTCAGAAGTTCCAAAAAAACATATCCCATATGGAGAATGACCGGTATCATGATCGGACAGTATATAGTGATGTTTTTTGCTTTTATCCTATTGAATTCAAAGGACATCATCAGAATGTTGATATGGCTTGGATTCAGTATTATGATTCAAGCACTTTTTCTCATCGCAATACTGTATATCACCGAAAAAAATCTTGTCTGTAGGTACGCTCATCAATATGAGCAACTAAATCAGTCTGAGCATGAACTGTTGATGCGACTCAAAGAGAAGGATCAAGATGCTTATCTGCATGCTGTACATACTGCATATCTATGTGAGAAGGCGGCGACTTGTCTGGAACTAGATGCACAGCTCTCTAAAGCGGGAGGATATTATCATAAGATTGGTATCATACATGCAAAGGATTATTATGAAAAAAGTATTGAAATCGGAAAAGAATATCAGTTTCCACAGCCTTTGATGGATCTGATTGATCAGTGCTCAGATAAACAGGATCAACCAAAACAGAAAGAAGCAATTATTGTACTTATGTCAGAATTGATTGTTAAAACAATCACGTATATGTATCATAAAGACCCAGAACAGAAAATAAATTATCAGAAGATCATTCAGGCTGTTTTTCAAAAACAGATAGAAGAGGGCTTTTTACAGAAGTCTAATATGACGTTAAATGAGTTATTTAAGTTAAAAGAATACTATCAATCGGAGGATCTTTACTATGACTTTTTACGTTGAAAATGAATCTGGTACAGATTTTGATTTCGACATTGAAAAACAGTTTCAGTTAGTGGCACAAGCAGTCTTGGACTCGGAATGCTGCCCATATGAAACTGAAATCAACTTGATTATCACAGATGGTGATACAATCAGAAAATTAAATCAGGAAAACAGAAGTATTGATCGTGTGACGGATGTACTTTCGTTTCCGCTTGCGGATTATGACACACCGGGCGATTTTTCTGTACTGGAATTGAGAGAAGAGGACTATTTCAATCCTGAGTCAGGAGAACTTATGTTGGGCGATATTGTGATTTGTGCTGAAAAGGTATTGAGTCAGGCAAAGGAATATGGGCATTCAATAATCAGAGAATTTTCTTTTCTTATTGCACATAGTGTGTTACACTTATGTGGATATGACCATATTTCACATGATGATGCAGAGGTTATGGAAGACAAACAAAAAACAATCATGAGCGTTCTGGGAATTGAACGTTAAAGAATTTGAAAAGAGGTACTAAATTTATGAAAAAGATAAATCTGATGTTATTTCTACTTGTTAGTGCAGCAGCTGTTTTCCTTTTTGGATGTAATAAAACGAAAGCGCCGGATGAATCGAATCAGTCACCGGAAACTCAAACAAGTGAGATAACCCCCACCAAAGCACCCGAGGGAGAATCAGAAGATAAAGAGGATGAAATAAGAAGTTATTTAACAGGAAAGGTTACAGATCCAGCAATTGCCAGAAGAAGACCGGTAGCAATTATGTTAAACAATTTGGAAGCTGCACAGCCTATGTGCGGAATCTCACGCGCTGATGTTGTATATGAATGTGTCGTTGAGGGTTCTATTACCAGATTGATGGGGATTTTTGAAAACTATGATGATCTGGAGAAGATAGGCTCTGTCAGAAGCTGTAGAAGTTATTTTGTGTACTGTGCACTGGAGTTTGATGCAATCTATGCTCATTATGGACAGGCTGCTTATGCTGTTGAACTTTTGGATGCCGATTATGTTGATAATCTCAGTGGACTATCTGAGATTGGAAGCACGGTATTTTACAGAACACCTGACAGACAGGCACCTCATAATGCCTATGCAAGTGCAGAAGGTATTAAAGCCGGAATTAAGAAAATGGGTTACGATGAAAACTATAGGGCTTCTTATAAGGGTAAGTTTTTATTTGCTGAGGACGGAAAAGAAAACACCAACGAGGATGGAGCCAATGCAACCTATGTTGCTCCCGGTTATCTGATCAATCAACCATGGTTTGAATATAATGAACAGGACAAAAAATATTACAGATTCCAGTATGGCGGTCCGCAGATCGATGAAATGCTTACTGAACAGAATGAAAAGACTAACGATCAGAAAGAAAAAGTGAATGAACAGATTTCTTATGATAATATTGTTCTTCAGTATTGCAAATGGGTTCAGTTGGATAAGAACGATTATCTGGCCTTTGACTGTCATTCCGGTGGGGCTATGAAATATATCACAGAAGGGAAAGTGGTAGATGGCTTCTGGAGCAGAACCGTAGAGGATGAATCCTGCGGCAATCATGATGAGGGTGTTACAAGATATTATGACAGCACTGGAAAGGAAATCGTATTTAATCAAGGAAAGACATGGATCTGTATGATTCAGGATACTAAGGCTGATAAGGTTGAGATCAAGTAATCATCATATCCGGGAAAGCATACAATGGGAAGTCAGGGAAAATCAAAAAGATCTAATTTCATAGTTCAAGGCGGTATTCTGGCTACAGCAGGGATCATCTCCAGATTGATCGGTTTACTGTATAGAGTACCTTTGACGAATATTATCGGTGATGAAGGTAACGGTTTATATGCCGCTGCCTTTCAGATTTACTCCATCATGCTTCTGATCTCATCCTATTCTCTACCGTTAGCGGTATCAAAACTCGTTTCTTCCCGAGTCGGAAAAGGACAGTACAGAAATGCGAGAAAGATATTCAGAGGATCACTGTTATTTGCATTGATATCAGGCGGTATTGTTGCATTAACGGTTTTTTTTGGTGCAGATTTTTTCGCAGGAACATTGATGACAGAGCCCAAAAGTGCAATAGCACTAAGGGTTTTGGGTCCAACTCTGTTGATTGTAGCTCTAATGGGGGTCGTGAGAGGATATTTTCAAGGTATGGGAACAATGATGCCTACAGCGATTTCCCAGATTTTAGAACAGATCGTTAATGCAGTGATGTCAATTATTGCAGCAACTTATTTATTTGCATATGGTACAAAGGTGGCTGCTTTATTGAGAAATGATTCCTTTGCTTCTGCCTATGGAGCTGCAGGCGGTACTTTTGGTACTGGTGCCGGTGCTCTGGTGGGATTGTTATTTTTATTACTTGTACTACTGAGCCAGAACAAGGTGTTAAAGAGACAGCTTAATAAAGATTCCTCCAGATATATGGAATCCTACGGACAAATTATCAGAGTGTTGTTGCTTACGATTCTGCCCGTTATCATGAGTGCGGCAATCTATAATATCAGCGATCCACTTGATCAGAGTATCTTTAATTATATCATGACAAAAAACGGCATGGGTGACATCCAGACCTCCTATTGGGGAATGTTTTCAGGTAAGTACAGAGTATTGACAAATGTACCGATCGCTTTGGCAAGTGCGATCAGTGCCTCCATGATGCCGACCTTGACACAGTGTATGGAAATGCGCGAGTTCCGAGCTGCCAAACATAAAGTCAGTACGGCGACAAGATTTACAATGATATTGGCTATTCCGTGTGCTGTCGGACTTAGTGTGCTTGGAAAGCCAATCCTCACGATGTTATTTACAGGAGAGATTGATATTCCATCGAGACTACTACAGATCGGCTCTGTATCTGTTGTTTTGTATTCATTATCTACACTGACCAATGGTGTACTACAGGGAATCAATAAAATGAATCTTCCGGTCAGAAACGCTGCAATCGCCCTTGTCATTCACCTGATTTCACTGTATGTAATGCTTGAGCATTTTAATCTGAAGTTGTATGCAGTTGTATTTTCCTGTATCATTTTTGCTTTGACGATGTGTATCTTAAATGGGTTATCCATTAGAAAGCACCTTCACTATACACAGGAAATGAAGAGAACTTTTCTGATTCCTGTCATTTCTGCCGCTTTTATGGGAGCAATATGTTGGTTGTGTAATTTCCTGTTCAGTATGTTTTTATCAATTGTTCCGTCCACGTTATTATCGATATTGATCGGAGCAATTGTATATTTTGTGATTTTGATTGCACTCAAGGGCATTAAAGAGTCTGAATTACAAAACATTCCTATGGGAGGAGTCGTAATCGCAGCAGCAAGGTTTTTAAGAATCATGTAAACTGCATATTATTTCAAAAAAAGTTGATACTAAGTATATAAATCGAAAGGTGGAAAACCATGAGAAAGGTATATTTAGTCAGCTTTTTTCTTTGTGTGATCACATTAGGACTTGTCTATTTCAGTGCATATTTCTATTCAGTTTATTTTCTGAAGTCGGATATCACACCGATAGAAACAGAAGTGATCAGTGAAGATGAACATTCAGAGGCAGTTTTGGTTGATACAAATGATGTTCCGAGTATAAAAATTCATACGGATTATGTGGTGGAGAATTATAATCTGAATGATTATACACTTTCTATTGCAGAAGAAGAACTTCCGTTAGAATATGTCGGTTTGACAAGAGAAGAATTGATTGCAGTGATCTCAGACTACAGTAATTATCCTTCGGATGAAGATATTTCTGCCGGATTTGATTCTATGCAGTTGATCTCTTTTTCAGAGGACAAGGTCATTGTCAGAAAAAATATGAAGCCTGTCATCGTACCGGAGCATTTTTATCTAATGGCAGAAAATCATTATGTTTCTGTATACTATGAGGATCGCAGCACAATTTATATGTATACAGGAATTGCGATGGATTCTCTTCCTGAATCAGTCAGACGTGAGATCATAGGCGGTAAATATATTTCAAATATTCATGAATTGTATAATTTTCTGGAAACCTATTCAAGCTAATGTGAGAATAATAATGACATGACGAAAGACAAGAAGGAATCATTATGAAAATATGTGTTATTGGTGGAGGAGCTTCTGGATTGATGGCTTCCATCTGTGCGGCTGAACAGGGACATGATGTGACTGTCATCGAACATATGGAACGAGTCGGAAAGAAAATTCTTTCAACAGGCAATGGAAAATGTAATATGACAAATATTGATCAAGATGTAAACCATTATCATGGTTTACATCCGGAATTTGCAGAGCGTATTTTCAAACAATGCAGTTATCAGGATACATTGAAATTCTTTACGGAACTCGGAATTTATACAAAAAACCGAAACGGAGGATTGTATCCCTATTCTGAGCAAGCCTCTGCAGTACTGGATGTTTTGAGGATGAAGGTCGATCATCTTAATGTTCATATACTCTGCAATACTGAAGTTTTAAGCATTGAGAAGAAAGATCAATTCCATGTACTTGCCATACAGATTCATACAAAGCATCCTTATGATGACTGGTTTGACAGAGTGATCATTACGACGGGTTCAAAAGCAGCCAAGGTCACAGGATCTGATGGTAGTGGCTATCAGCTTGCAGCATCATTTGGACATCATATCATAGAACCTCTGCCTGCACTTGTACAATTAAGATCTTCTCAACAATTCTTTAAGGGGATTGCCGGAATCAGGTGTGATGCAGGACTTAAGTTGTTGATTGATGATAACTGTATCAGAGAAGAACGAGGAGAATTGCAGATCACAAATTATGGTATATCCGGAATACCAGTTTTCCAATTAAGTGGTCAGGCGGCTCGAGCAATTTATAATAAGGAGAAGGTGTCTGTAGAAATTGATTTTATGCCCGATATGCCTTCTATCAATGCCTTTAGAGCGTTTATCGCAGAGAGGGTGAAACGAACACCTCAAAAACTGTTAAGTGAATTGTTGATCGGTGTATTTCACAAGAATTTATGCCAATTGTTTTTAAACCAATGTAATCTAAAAGGTACTAGACCTGCCTCAAGTCTATGTGATGAGGAAATTGATGTACTTGCTGAATGCATCAAGCAATTTACGGTTTCAATTAATGGGACGAATTCCTTTGATCAGGCACAAACCTGTTCCGGTGGGATTGATACTGAAGAGTTGAATGATCATCTGGAATCAAAGCTTGTATCCGGACTCTTTTTTGCAGGAGAAATTATAGATATAGATGGTGATTGTGGAGGATATAATTTACAATGGGCATGGTCCTCTGGAATGTTAGTAGGGACAAGGGTGGCAGAATGATTAAAATCAATCAAATAAAGTTACCAATTGCACATCAGGATAAAGAACTGGTTCATAAACTGGAGCAACTGATACAATGGAATTATGTTCGTTCGGTTCATGATCAAGCCTCCTATACATATAAAATTGTCAAGAAATCCATTGACGCAAGGAAGAAACCGGAGTTATATTTTGTTTATTCGATTCATCTGTGTGTCACAATGGATGGTAAGGAAAATTTAAAATGGGAACAAGATATCATAAAACGTAATCCCAAAAGCAACCTACAGCTAACAGAGGTGCAACCATATCAACTTCCAATGTCTCTTTATACAAAACAGATAAGAAAGCCACCAATCATCATCGGAAGTGGACCTGCCGGACTTTTTTGTGCTTATCTGCTTGCATATGCAGGATGTCGCCCCATCATATTTGAACGTGGGGAAACTGTGGAAAAGAGAAGAATTACTGTAAAACAATATTGGAATGGGACACAACCGTTAAACCCTGAATCCAACGTCCAGTTTGGTGAAGGAGGGGCAGGAACTTTTTCAGATGGTAAACTCAATACATTGGTCAAGGATCCCAAAGGAAGAAATCAGTTTGTGTTGGAGACATTTGCACGATATGGTGCAGATGAGAGTATCACATATATGAACAAGCCACATCTTGGAACGGACGAATTGACAGGTATCATTCAAAACATGAGAAATGATATCATAGAGCACGGTGGTGAATTTCATTTTGAGACTTGTATCAAGGATTTCCTGATTCAAGATCAGAAAATCAAGGGTGTGATAACGCATGAGAATCAGGTTTATGAATCTGATCATATCATTCTTGCAATAGGCCACAGTGCTAGAGATACCTTTCATATCTTAAAGAATAAGAATGTAACTATGACAGCCAAATCCTTTGCAGTCGGACTCAGGATCGAACATCCGCAGGAGATGATCAATGAATGTCAATATGGTCAAAAAGCAGATCATCATCTTCCTGCTGCAGATTATAAATTAACGAATCAGACTTCCAATGGAAGAAGTGTATATTCCTTTTGCATGTGTCCAGGAGGATATGTCGTAAATGCGTCTTCCGAGAAAGAACGACTTGCTGTCAATGGAATGAGTTATCATGAAAGAAATGGGAAAAATGCAAACAGTGCATTGATTGTATCTGTTACACCTGAGGATTTTGGGTCGGATGATTGTATGGCAGGCATTGAATTCCAAAGGAAACTGGAAGAGAAGGCTTACAAAATAGGTCATGGATCGGTTCCTGTACAAAGATACAGAGATTTTAAGAACAATCAAATGCAAATGGAAAAAACGGATGCATTTGAACCCTGTATCAAAGGTGCATTTTCCTATGCAAATCTAAGAGAGCTACTACCGGAAGAACTCAATGCTGCACTGATTGAATCAATTGAAAGATTCGGTCAAACAGTATCAGGTTATAACAGGCCGGATGCGATATTGTCCGGAGTAGAGAGCAGGACTTCATCGCCTGTCAGAATTGTAAGAGATGAAACAGGACAGAGCAATATCAAAGGGCTTTATCCATGTGGCGAGGGTGCCGGATATGCCGGTGGAATCACATCAGCGGCCATGGATGGAATCAAGATAGCCGAATATATACTGGAGGAATATAAAATTGGATGATATCAGAAAAGAACTAAAAGACAAACAACGTATCGTAGTGAAAATCGGATCTTCCTCACTTCATCACAGCCATACCGGTGAGTTGAACCTCACTAAAATGGAACGCTTGGTCAGGGAATTGTGTGAATTGAAAAATCAAGGTAAGGACGTTGTCCTTGTTTCCTCAGGAGCAATCGCAGTTGGTAAGAAAACAGTTAATATTGATCCTAAGGATAATGAAGTGTCTGTAAAACAGGCATGTGCTGCAATTGGACAAGCGAGGCTTATGATGGTGTATCAGAAGCTGTTTGGGGAATACAATCATGTGACAGCTCAAATACTGATGACAAAGAACACAATTACGGATTCTGTGAGCCGTCACAATGCACATAACACCTTTACAGAGCTATTAAAGCTTGGAGTGATACCGGTTGTTAATGAGAATGATACAGTATCGACCTATGAGGTAGAGGATGTGATCGGAGATAATGATACATTATCTGCCATTGTTTCGTATTTGATTGAAGCAGATCTTTTGATCCTGTTATCTGATATTGATGGTTTGTATTCAGATGACCCACATCAGAATCAAGAAGCACAATTTATAAATATTGTGGACAAGTTGGATGATCATCTGATGAGTATGGGTAAGAGTACTACAGGAAGTGAGATCGGTACCGGTGGAATGAGTGCAAAGCTCCATGCTGCCAAAATAGCAACATCAGCAGGAGCAAATATGGTGATAGCAAATGGCAAGGATGTCAGTGTGATACATAAAATCATGGAAGGACGTAACTATGGCACTTTGTTCTTAGCAAATAAAGATGAACATTTTCATATTACTGATTATATCAGCAAAATGTAAGATCATATCCGGAGGTGTCAGTTATGACAATGGAAGAGAGAATCAAACGTATCAATGAACTGTATCACAAATCACAGTCAGAGGGTTTATCAGAGCTGGAAAAGGAAGAACAGCAAGCACTCAGAAAGGAATACATTGCATCCGTCAAGGCTAATCTACGTGGTCAACTGAACAATGTCAATATTCAGGAAGTGGATGGTTCGATCACAAATCTTGGTAAGAAATATGGAAAATGATAAACAGTCAATCAGAAAAGAAATACTGAACCGTCGGATGATGCTTACGTTTGATCAATGTCAGGAAAAAAGCCAATTGATCTGTAACAGGATTATAGAAAGTGATCCATATATCAATGCCGATGTTGTTTATGCTTATATGGCATTCCGAAATGAGGTGGATCTGAATCCATTGATCAGACATGCCGTTCAATCTGGAAAAACAATTGCAATTCCCAAAATACAGGAAGAAAAGATGAGGTTTTTTTGTCCACAAATGGATGAATATCATCTACCCATAACAGAATCCGGATATTTTGGTATTCATGAGCCTGTAAAAGATCATCTTGAAGCACCAGAACCGGATTTGATTATTTTTCCGGGAACAGCCTTTGACGACGCATGTCATCGTCTTGGATATGGAAAAGGCTTTTATGATTCTTACATGAAAAGGCAGTTTAATCATACTGTTATTACTATGGGAGCAGCATATTCCGTTCAGATCATAGAACGTATTCCAACAGAGCCCCACGACTTTATTTTGGATTATATCATTACTGAGGAGGATATCTATGCAAAAGGATGAAGAAATCGAATCACGATCGAAAAATGAAGCGATACTGCAATATGAATATATGAAACAGGCAAAAATGATACTAGGGGAACAGGCTGCAGCCATAGGACGCAGTCTTACTTTTTGTGTTGTCACATTTGGCTGTCAGATGAATGCCAGAGATTCAGAGAAACTGGTAGGAATCCTTGAACGGATTGGGTATGTCAAAACCGAAAGAGAAGATGCTGATCTGGTCATATATAACACCTGTACTGTCAGAGATAATGCTAATACGCGGGTCTATGGACGACTGGGCAAACTGAAAAATTATAAACTTAAGAATCCGAATATGATCATAGCATTATGTGGATGTATGATGCAGGAAACCTCTGTAATTGATAAAATACAAAAGCAATATGGATTTGTTGATTTAATATTTGGGACACATAATATATTCAAATTTGCACAATTATTGGTGACATGTCTAAAGCTTCGCAAGGAAAAGGAATCTGGTCAAATGCTTGTAGACATCTGGAAGGATACAGATCTGATTGTTGAGAATCTTCCGAATGAACGGAAATACTCCTTTAAATCAGGGGTCAATATTATGTATGGCTGTAATAACTTTTGTAGTTATTGTATTGTCCCGTATGTCAGAGGACGAGAACGTAGCAGAAAGCCACAGGATATCATAGATGAGATCAAAGGACTGGTAGCTGATGGAGTTGTCGAAATCATGCTGCTTGGTCAAAATGTTAATTCATATGGGAAAAATCTAGATACCCCGGTTACATTTGCCGGACTATTAGAACAGATAGAAAAAATTGAGGGGTTGGAACGTATACGATTTATGACTTCACATCCAAAGGATTTGTCAGATGAACTAATTTCTGTGATGGCAGCTTCAAAGAAAATATGCAAACATCTGCACCTTCCATTACAATCAGGCAGTACCAAGATTTTAAACAAAATGAATCGAAGATATACAAAAGAACAGTATCTGCAGCTTGCAGAAAAAATCAGAACAGCAATACCTGATATAGCAATTACAACAGATATTATTATTGGGTTTCCCGGAGAAACAGATGCTGATGTAGATGACACGATTGATGTGATACGAAAGGTACAATTTGATGGTGCGTTTACTTTTATCTATTCAAAGAGAACCGGTACGCCGGCTGCAGCAATGGAGGATCAGGTATCAAAGGAAGATATAAAGAGGAACTTTGACAGAGTCCTTCTGGAGGTTCAGGAGATTTCACGTACGATGGCGGAGCGTTTTGAAGGTAGGACTGATTTGGTATTGGTTGAAGAAATCAATGAACAGGATTCTACACTTATGACGGGGCGTCTGCCGAATAATCTTTTGGTTCATTTTAAAGGTGATCAATCACTGATTGGAAAGATCGTATCGGTTAAATTGACATCCTGTAAAGGATTTTACTATATAGGAGAACAAATATAACATTTATTAAATATAGATTAAATTAATATGATTGGGGAAATTGTAACATGGAAAAATTAAAACCAAAGTTGTTTTCTGTTTTGAAAACTTACACAAGGGATCAGTTGATCAAAGACATCATATCCGGAATTATTGTAGCCATAATAGCACTGCCGTTATCAATTGCACTCGCCCTTGCATCAGGAGTGAATCCTGAGAGAGGTATCTATACAGCCATCATAGCAGGTTTTGTAATCTCCTTTTTAGGTGGAAGCAGAGTGAACATTTCAGGACCAACCGCTGCATTTGCTACCATTGTCGCGGGGATTGTAGCAAAAAACGGAATGGACGGCCTGATCATCGCAACCATACTTGCCGGAGTTTTACTGATGATAATGGGATTTTGCAGATTGGGGAATCTGATCAAGTTCATTCCCTATACAATAACAACCGGTTTCACATCAGGAATAGCCGTTACGATACTCATAGGACAAATCAAGGATTTTGCAGGATTGAAATTTCAGAATAGTCCAATTGAGACAATTGAGAAAATAAAAGAAATAGTTCTCACTGCAGGAACCTTTCAAGCACCGGCATTGTTAGTGGGACTGATTTCACTCGCTGTTTTAATCATCTGGCCTAAAATTAATCAAAAGATTCCAGGCTCTTTAATTGCCGTAATCGTTGGTATTTTGATTGTGAAACTGTTTAAACTGAATGTAAATACAATCGGAAGTCTATATGAAATCTCCAACAAACTGCCAACAATCAGTATCCCTCAAATAAGCTTTCAGGCGATACAAAATGTATTACCGGATGCGGTAACGATAGCAGTTTTAGCTGCAATAGAATCTCTTCTTTCCTGTGTTGTTTCAGATGGCATGATTCATTCAAGACATCGTTCTAATATGGAACTGATTGCACAAGGAGCAGGAAATATATGCTCAGGACTGTTTGGAGGTATCCCTGCAACCGGTGCAATTGCAAGGACAGCTGCAAATGTAAAAAATGGTGGACGAACTCCTGTAGCCGGAATGGTTCATTCGATAACACTTGTTTTGGTTCTTGTCTTGTTGATGCCATATGCTGCATTGATTCCAATGCCAACGATAGCCGCAATTTTATTTATGGTTGCATATCATATGAGTGAGTGGAGAGAGTTTGCCGAACTTGTAAAAACTGCACCAAAATCAGATGTTTTGGTTTTGATTACCACTTTTCTATTAACTGTGATCTTTGATCTTGTTGTTGCAATAGAAGTGGGTATGATCATGGCCGCCTTTCTGTTTATGAAGAGAATGAGTGATGTAACAGATGTTATGAGTTGGAAGTACATAGATGAGGATGAGGATCCGGACAGCATTAATCTACGTATTGTTCCCGAACATACACATGTCTATGAAATCAATGGACCTATGTTTTTTGGTGCGGCCGATAAGTTCATGAAGATATCACAGGAGGAGAGTTCCGTAAAATGTATTATTCTTCGAATGAGAAGTGTTTCTGCAATTGATGTGACTGCACTTCATTCTTTACAAAAGGTATATGAAAAATGCAAAAAAAATGATATGATATTAGTGCTGTCTCATGTAAATGAACAGCCAATGAAGGTAATGGAAAAGGCTGGATTTGATACGATGATCGGAAGAGAGAATTTCTGTGATCACATTGATGATGCACTTAAAAGGGCAGAGTCATTTGAGTAACAGCTACCATTCAGAACAGGCAGGGATAAACGTGTCAGAATTAACACCAATGATGCAAAAGTATCTTGAAACAAAAGAAGAATATAAGGACTGTATTCTTTTTTACAGATTAGGAGATTTTTATGAAATGTTCTTTGAGGATGCACTGACAGCATCCAAAGAACTGGAAATTACCTTGACCGGTAAAAGCTGTGGACAGGAGGAACGCGCACCCATGTGTGGCGTTCCTTATCATGCTGTGGACGGTTACTTAAATAAACTTGTTTCAAAGGGGTATAAAGTAGCTATATGTGAACAGGTAGAGGATCCAAAATTTGCAAAGGGATTGGTCAAACGTGAGGTTACACGTATTGTCACTCCCGGCACGAATACGAATATGCAGGCTTTGAAGGAAGCAAAGAATAATTATATTATGTGTATCGTTTATGTTGCAGATCAATTTGGTATTGCAACTGCTGATGTAACAACAGGTGATTTTTTGGTGACTGAGGTAGATAACAAGCGTGCTCTTTTGGACGAATTATATAAATACATGCCAACTGAGATCATTTTCAATGAGGCATTTGAGGTTTGTGGGATTGAAACAGATGATATTAAAAACAAAGTCTCGGTATCTATGTATGCTTTAGAACCATGGTATTTTGATGATGATGGGTGTAAAAAATGTCTTATGGAACATTTCAAAGTTTCATCTTTAAACGGACTTGGTCTCGAGGACTATGACAGTGGCACGATTGCAGCAGGTGCTCTGCTTCAATATTTATATGAAACACAGAAGAATTCTTTATCACACATGACGCATTTATCACCCTATCAGGTGAGTATGTTCATGTTGATTGATTCCTCAACAAGAAGAAATCTGGAATTGACAGAAACCCTTAGAGAGAAGCAAAAAAGAGGATCTCTGTTGTGGGTATTGGATAAGACAAAGACAGCAATGGGTGGCAGACTGTTGAGAAATATGATTGAGCAGCCATTGATTGATCTGGATGCAATCAATGAGAGGTTGAATGCCATCAGTGAATTGAATCAAATCGCAATCACAAGAGAAGAGATTCGGGAGTATCTGAATCCGGTCTATGATTTGGAACGGTTGCTCTCAAAAATAACCTATAAATCCGCAAATCCCAGAGATCTCATTGCTTTTTCAAATTCGCTTGAGATGCTGCCCTATATTAAAGAATTGTTGAAGGAATATCATTCCATGGAGCTTGTTGATCTTTTAGAGACACTGGATCCGTTATCTGATCTATATCAGATGATTGACAGTGCAATAGCCGAAGAACCTCCGATCACGATCAAGGAAGGCGGAATCATCAAAAGTGGATATAATGATGTGATTGATTCCCTACGTAATGCAAAGACGGATGGTAAAAACTGGCTAGCGGAACTGGAAACCAGAGAACGTGAACGGACAGGTATTAAGAATCTAAAAATCAAATATAATAAAGTATTTGGATATTATCTCGAGGTTACAAATTCGTATCAAAATTTAGTTCCGGATGATTATATTCGCAAGCAAACGCTGGCAAATGCAGAGCGTTATACAACTCCTGAGTTAAAAGAACTAGATGACACAATATTAAATGCCGAAGACAAGCTTTTTTCCATGGAATATGATGTATTCTGTGAAATCAGGGACTCTATCGCCGATCAGATTCCTCGAATCCAGAAAACTGCTAAGGCAATCGCAATGATTGATGTCTATACGTCTCTGGCTGTTGTAGCAGAACAAAATCAATATGTGCGTCCAAAACTCAATCAAAAGGGTATTATAGAAATAAAGGATGGTAGACATCCTGTTGTCGAAAAGATGATACCTTCAGATTTGTTTGTCTCAAACGATACTTATCTGGATGATAAAAACAACCGAATATCCATCATCACAGGGCCTAATATGGCAGGAAAATCCACCTACATGAGACAAACAGCACTCATCACACTGATGGCTCAGATTGGAAGCTTTGTGCCTGCCAAGGAGGCTAATATCGGAATTGTAGATCGTATTTTCACAAGAGTAGGAGCATCTGATGATCTGGCAAGCGGTCAGAGTACTTTCATGGTAGAAATGACAGAGGTGGCCAATATCCTGCGTAATGCAACCAGTAAAAGCTTATTGATCCTGGATGAAATCGGAAGAGGCACATCTACCTTTGATGGTCTCAGTATCGCATGGTCTGTCATTGAATACATCAGCAATGCTAAGATACTAGGTGCAAAGACGCTGTTTGCAACGCATTATCACGAATTAACGGAGCTGGAAGGTAAACTGAACGGCGTAAATAACTACTGCATTGCGGTCAAGGAACAAGGCGACAACATCGTTTTTTTGAGAAAGATTGTTCGTGGGGGAGCAGACAGAAGTTATGGTATACAGGTTGCAAAGCTGGCAGGTGTACCGGAACCTGTCATTGAAAGAGCTAAGGTGCTTGTGGAGGAATTATCTGATAATGATATTACAGCCAGAGTCAAGGATATTGCAATGCAATCTGGTTCTGCGAAACATTCCGTCAAGAAATATGATCAGGTGGATCTGGCGCAGATGTCTCTGTTTGATACAGTCAAGGACGATGATATTATACATGAACTGGAGTCACTTGACGTCAGTAACCTGACGCCGATGGATGCACTTAATACGATCTTCCGTCTACAGAACAAGATCAAGAACAGGTGGTGATAAAATGAATGATAAAAGAATAGAACTGCTGGATGATAAAACAATCGATAAGATAGCTGCAGGAGAAGTCATTGAAAGACCTTCTTCTGTTGTAAAAGAATTATTGGAAAATGCCATTGATGCAGGAGCAGATGCTGTTACGGTTGAAATAAAAGAAGGCGGAATTAATTTTATCAGAGTCACGGATAATGGAGAAGGAATCGAGAAGTCTCAGGTACCCATCGCTTTTTATAGACATGCTACAAGTAAGATCAAGACAATAGAGGATCTTTTCAGAATAGAAAGTCTGGGCTTTCGGGGAGAAGCTTTGTCAAGCATCGCAGCCGTAGGACAGGTTGAACTGATCACAAAGGTAAAAGATTCTCTGACAGGAGTCAGATATGTGATCGAAGGCACCAAAGAAAGAATTTTTGAGGATATCGGAGCTCCGGAAGGAACTACCTTTGTTGTACGTAATTTATTTTTTAATACACCTGTTCGTAGAAAGTTTTTAAAAACACCTACAACAGAAGCCTCCTATATTACAGAATTAATTGAGAAACTGGCATTATCACATCCGGATATCTCTATCAAATATATACTAAACGGCAATATCAAACTGCAGACATCAGGAAATGGTCAGATCAAGGATATCATCTATCAGATTTATGGTAGAGATGTGACGGACAGGCTGATTCCAATAGAATCTGAAACAGAGACTGTCAGTATCAAGGGCTTTATCGGTGCCCCGGAAATTGTTCGATCGAATCGAAATTTTGAACTTTATTTTGTGAATGGCCGATTTATCCGAAGTGATATCATTACTCGTGCCATTGAGGATGCATTTAAACCATATACAATGCAGCATAAATATCCTTTCACAGTCCTTTATCTGCATATACATCCGGATCAGATTGATATTAATGTACACCCAAATAAACTAGAAATAAAATTTATGGAATCAGAACCACTATACCGTATGATTGTCGAGAAAATCAGTCATACTCTGCAGAAAAGAGAATTGATTCCGACAGATGTCAATGAGGTTTCCCAAAAGGAGCCTGTTACATATTCTTATGAAAAAGCATCTCCAGAACCGTTTGAACAAAAAAGAAAAGAACAGGAAATCCAATTTGAAAAAGTTTTAAAGGAGAAGAGTGAATATCAGGTTAACCCAATCCCAATACAGGAAGTTATGCAGAATCCAATACTGTCGAAAGTATTGATACAGGAAGATGAAGAAGAAAAAGAAATCCTGAAGGATCCTGTTCATAACGTAATCAAGGTAAAGGATCAGATCATTGTAGAAAGAGCCACTCAACTTGATTTATTTGATGAGCCTTTTCTTGCTAAGGATTCCATAGCTGATCATCAAATGCTAGGACAGATTTTTGATACCTACTGGCTGGTTTCATTTTCAGACAAATTATTTATTATAGATCAGCATGCTGCACACGAGAAGGTATTGTATGAGAGACTGCTTAGTCAATTAAAAGATCATAAATGTGTTTCACAGTCTTTGAATCCTCCTATGATTGTATCATTATCAAAACATGAAGAGGAATTGATGCAGATATACCAAGATTCATTTTTCAATATTGGATTTGAAATTGAACCTTTTGGGGGAAATGAATATGCTATTCGTGCAGTTCCGGCAGATTTATTCGGAATGAATGAGAAAGAACTATTTCGTGAAATCATGGATTCTCTATCCACAGAAGTCCCTAAAGGAGAACCGGATGTGATCCTGCAAAAATTGGCATCTATGGCATGTAAGGGAGCCGTAAAAGGGAATCATACCATGTCAGAAAAGGAAGCTTCTTCATTGATCGAAGAATTGCTCAAGCTGGAACATCCATATCATTGTCCACATGGAAGACCGACAATCATTGCATTTACAAAGTATGAGATAGAAAAAAGATTTAAACGCATTGTCTAGGAGAATCAATAAAATGAAGCGAAAACTACTGATTATTACCGGACCGACTGCCGTTGGTAAGAGTGCATTGTCTGTAAGGTTGGCAAAGAAACTGGATGGAGAGATCATTTCGGCAGACTCCATGCAGGTATACCGAGGGATGGATATTGGATCAGCAAAGATTACTCCAACTGAAATGGAAGGGATCAGACACTATTTAATAGACGAACTGAGTCCAACAGAAGAATTTAACATTGTACAGTTTCAGACACTTGCAAAGAAGTATATTAAACAGATCGCAGATAAAGGAAAGCTTCCGATCATCGTTGGCGGGACAGGATTTTATATCCAGTCCGTCTTATATGATATTCATTTTGATGAATCAGCCGGAGAATCCAAGTATAGAGATGAGCTTCAGAGGTTAGCTGTTTGCTGCGGTAATCAGAAATTACATGAAAAATTGGCCGAGGTAGATCCTGAAGCGGCCAAACAGATACACGAAAATAATGTAAAACGTGTCATCAGGGCACTGGAATATCATCATCTGACCGGAGATTGCATATCTACACACAATGCAAAGGAACGTGAACGGGAATCACCTTATGATTTCTGTTATTTTGTATTAAATGATCAAAGAGAGGAAGTCTATCGGCGGATCAATGAACGAGTAGAGCTTATGATTGCAAAAGGGCTAGTAGAGGAAGTTCAGAAACTAAAGGTACAAGGCTGTACAAAAGATATGATATCCATGCAAGGTCTTGGTTATAAAGAAATACTTTCTTATCTTGACGGTGAATGCTCTCTGGATGAAGCGGTTTATATGATCAAGCGGGATACAAGACATTTTGCGAAGCGCCAGATAACCTGGTTTAAAAGAGAAAAGGATGTGATCTGGGTGGATCGTCAAAAATATCATAATCAACCGGATACTATGATTGAGGATATGATTTCCATCATCCAAAGCCGCTTTCAAAACGAGTAAATTGATAATTAATAATACTGAAATGATATGAACAGAAAGGGTAACTATGTTAAACGAAACATTGGAAATGTATCAACAACTGAAGATTGACCCAGAGACTGCTGAATATGGAGAGAGAATCCTTGAAAAATTAAGAGACAGATTTGAAAAAATAGATGATGTTGCAGAATGGAACCAGTTAAAGGTCATTGCAGAAATGCAGGAATGCAAAGTATCAGAAGCATGTTTCCAAATGACCAGTGGTTATGGATACAATGATCTGGGAAGAGATACACTGGAAAAGGTATATGCAAAAATATTTCATGCTGAGGATGCATTGGTTCGTCCACAGATCACCTGTGGAACACATGCACTTCATATTGCACTTGCCTCCAATTTAAGACCAGGTGATGAATTGCTGTCTCCGGTCGGCAAACCATATGATACCTTGGAAGAGATCATCGGAATCAGACCATCCAGAGGCTCTCTGGCTGAATACAACATTACGTACAGACAGGTAGATCTCCTGCCGGATGATTCATCAGGATCAATCTTTGATTATGACGGAATCAGACAGGCTGTCAATGAACATACCAAACTTGTCACCATTCAACGTTCAAAAGGATATCAGACGCGTCCTACACTTTCCGTAAAACAAATTGGTGAATTGATTACTTTTATAAAATCAATTAAGCCTGATGCTATTTGTATGGTAGATAATTGCTATGGTGAATTTGTAGAAACAATGGAACCGACGCAGGTGGGAGCTGATCTTTGTGTTGGTTCATTAATCAAGAATCCAGGAGGCGGACTTGCTCCAATCGGAGGATACATTGTCGGGAAAAAGGAGTATGTGGAAAATGCCGCATATCGTCTGACTTCTCCCGGACTTGGAAAGGAAGTCGGGGCATCTCTTGGTGTGATCCAGAGCTTTTATCAGGGCCTTTTTATGGCACCAACTGTAACAGCCAGTGCATTAAAAGGAGCTGTTTTTGCCGCAAATCTTTATGAGCAACTGGGTTATCGAGTCGTTCCGAATGGTTCTGAAAGCAGACATGATATCATACAAGCTGTAGAGCTTGGAACGCCTGAAGCAGTCATTGCATTTTGTCAGGGTATTCAATCAGCAGCACCTGTAGACAGTTTTGTTATACCAGAGCCATGGGATATGCCGGGATATGATTCTAAAGTGATTATGGCGGCAGGGGCTTTTGTATCAGGTTCTTCGATTGAATTGAGTGCTGATGCACCAATTGAGCCTCCTTATGCCGTATATTTTCAGGGGGGACTGACATGGCCGCATGCCAAGTTGGGAATCCTGAAATCATTACAAAGTTTAAAAGATAAGGGATTTTCTGTCGATAAAATTCATATAAAATTAAGACATTAACAGTGTACAGGAATCACAAATTGTGATAGTATAACTATATGTTGTGCCATGTGAGGGCTATCAGGCAACAGAATGTGGATTTTGTGTTTTCCTCTATAACGACAAGGTGTCGGAAAAGAGGAGAAATGAAGAAAGAAACTCATACTACCATTAAGGAACTGCCACCAGGTGAACGTCCCTACGAGAGGTTTGAATCAGTAGGTCCGGAGGCTTTATCAGATGCAGAGTTATTAGCTATTATACTGCGCTCGGGAGTCAGAGGAGAAAACAGTGTAGATTTGGCAAAAAGAATATTATCAGATTCGCAAGACGAGAAGAGTCTACTGGGATTGTATCATATGTCAGTAAAGGATCTGATGAAGATACCGGGAATCGGAAAAGTCAAAGCGATACAGTTAAAGTGTATTACAGAGTTATCTAAAAGACTATCCAAAACGGATGCAAAGAAGTCTCTGATTATGAATACACCCGGTACAGTTGCCAGATATTACATGGAAGAGTTCAGACATCTAGAGAAAGAAAAGGCACTGATCATTTTACTGAATGCTGGATATAAATTGATCACAGACCTTACTTTATCAAGCGGAACTATTAATCAGACTTTGATTTCTACGAGGGAAGTATTCAAAGAAGCACTGAGCCATGGAGCGGTATTTTTTATGTTATTACATAATCATCCAAGTGGAGATCCTACCCCCAGTAAGGAAGACATCTTGATGACTTCTACTTTAAGGGAAGCAGGAGAGATTATGGATATAAAATTGATTGACCATATTATTATTGGAGATAATAAGTATATTAGTATCAGAGAATTAGGACTTTTCTAAAGGAGGGTGTCACAGGTGGCTTCCAGTGCATTCGGAATTGACTTGGGAACAAGTAATATAAAAATATATAACAATATGGATGGCATGATCTTAAATCAAAAGAACATGATCGCCATTAAAAACAGAAATACATTATTTGCTTATGGGAACCCTGCTTTTGAAATGTATGAAAAAGCACCTGCAAATATTCATGTCTCTTATCCTGTCAACAATGGAGTCATTGCTGATATTCAAAACATGCAGACTCTGCTCAGAAATTTTATGATTGACATCTCTGATGACAACTTACATCCGGCTGACTATTACATTTCAGTACCGACCGATATTACAGAAGTTGAAAAACGTGCTTTTTATGATTTGGTCAAGGATGCCAATGTCAAAGCACGAAAGATTATGATTGTAGAAAAAGCAATTGCAGACGGTCTTGGCTTGAATATTGATGTGAAAAACTCTCAGGGTGTATTAATTGTTGATATTGGTTTTGAGACAACTGAGATCTCGATTTTATCATTGGGTGGAATCGTATTGAGCAGACTGATTAAGACCGGTGGCTTCAAATTTGACGAAAGTATCAGAAACATCATCCGAAAAGAATATAATCTGATGATCGGAACCAAGACTGCAGAAAAAGTTAAGATTTCGATGAAGGAATTAGAACAGTCAGGAGAAGATGCTGTTGTTTATGGTAGGGATATTGTAACAGGCCTTCCTGTAGAAAGAAGCATTCCAATCACATTGGTAGAAAAGGCAATGAAGGAGCACTTTGAGTCAATTGTCGATAATATCAGAGTCATACTGGAGCGAACTCCACCTGAGCTGGGAGCTGATATTTACAGAAAAGGACTCTATTTAACAGGAGGTTCTGCACAGATCAACCATTTGAATGAATTGATTGCAAAAAGCACCGGATTGCGCGTCAACCTTGCAGATAATGCCGGTGAAAGCGTAGCATGCGGATTATCAAAGGTGATTTGTGATGAACAGTTCAGATCCCTGGCTTATTCGATTATCGGAATGTCTAATTGAAATAGAATTTGAGGAGTTCTGAATCTATGGCAAGAGTGAAAGTCAGAAAAACTAAATTTACCATCCCCAGCAAATATCTGCTGTTGATCATGACCATTATCTGTATTGCATTAATGATTCTTACGTTCGCAACCAACTGGGTTACAGGACCGTTGGAAGCCGTATCAGGCTATGTAATTGTTCCCTTTCAGGATGGGATCAGTGAAGTCGGAATGTTTTTGACAGGGCGCAGGGACAATATGAAAAAGATGAATGAGCTTGTTGAAGAAAATGCTTCTCTCAAGACTCAGGTAGATGAACTGACCATTGCAAACAGTATGCTGCAACAGGATAAATATGAATTGGACAAGCTAAGAGAATTATATGCACTGGATAAACAGTATTCAGAATATCAAAAAATCGGTGCCAGGGTGATTGGTATGGATCCCGGTAACTGGTTTAGTGTATTTTTAATTGATAAGGGAACAAATGACGGAATAGCCGTCAATATGAATGTTATGTCAGGAAGTGGACTCGTTGGAAAGATTGTGGAGGTCGGTCCCAACTGGGCAACTGTAAAATCAATCATAGATGACAGTTCCAATGTTAGCGGAATGGTTCTTTCCACCTCAGACAGGCTGATCGTTACAGGAGATCTTGAAACGATGAATGATGGGATGATCCGTTTTGAACAATTGATTGATAACGATGATATGGTAGCAGAAGGAGATCAATTGGTTACATCAAGGATCAGTGACATATATCTGCCCGGCTTAACCATCGGCTATATTACAGAGATCAATAAAGATCCAAACAATCTTACTAAATCAGGTTATCTGACACCTGCAGTTGATTTTAAAAGAATTGATACAGTACTTGTAATACTTGATTTAAAGCAGAATGTGGAAGAATAGAAGGGAGAGGCGTACATAATGCTAAGAAAAGTAGTGGTATTTTTTACAGTCATTATCGGTTATCTACTTCAATGTACGCTGTTTCAAAAGATATCAATGGGTGATATCGTTCCCAACATATTAGTTATCATCACATCTTCCTTTGGATTTATGAGAGGGAAAAAAGAAGGATTGATGATTGGATTCTTTGCAGGATTTATCATAGATGTTTTTTATGGCGACATTTTAGGATTTTATGCCCTGATCTATATGGTGATTGGTTATCTGAATGGATTTTTCAGGCAATTGTTTTATCCGGAGGACATCAAGCTTCCTATGATCCTGATTTCCGGAAGTGAGTTGCTTTATTGCTTTTCCGCATATGTATTCCTGTTTTTATTGCGTTCAAAGTTTAATTTTACTTTTTATTTTGTTCATATCATACTACCGGAAATTGTATATACCATATTAGTCACCCTTGTGTTTTATAAGATCATTCTCTGGATCAACGAAAAACTGGAGATAAGAGAAAAAAGGAGTGCAAGTAAGTTTGTTTAATGATTTCAAGGATTTTCTTAAAAATATTATTTTTTCCAGACTGTTCGTATTGATCATTCTGTTTATTGTTTTGTCTGCTGTTCTGATACAACGTTTGTTTGTTTTACAGATTGTAAACGGTGAATCCTATGTCGATAACTTTGAATTAAAGATCAAAAAAGAGAGAACCTTACCAAGCACACGTGGATGTATCTATGATCGAAATGGTGAACTGCTTGCCTATAATGAATTGGCATATTCAGTAACAATAGAGGATACATATGAGTCTGTAACAGGTAAGAATGCCGCAATCAATGACACCATTTCACGTACATGTAAGATCATTGAGAAAAATGGAGATCGCGTCATCGATGAGTTTAATATTTATCTGGATCGCAATGGCGAATTTGAGTTTTCGGTTGAAGGTACTGCACTTTTGCGATTTTTAGCCGATGTATATGGGCGAAATAAAATAGATGATTTAAAGTATAAGGAGCGTAATGCGACTCCGCGACAGGTAATTGAATATCTTGGAGGAGTTAAGAAGTTTGCAGTAGGTGCTTATACAGATCCTGATGACAAAAATTCATTTGTCGTCGGAAAGGATATGAGTGAGGCCGAGTTGCTGCAGATTATTACGGTACGTTATGCAATCAGTACTAACAGTTATCAAAAATACTTATATACTACAATTGCAAAAGACGTGAATGAGCGAACAGTAGCCGCCATACTTGAAAATCAGGATACCTTACAGGGTGTTGATATTTCGAATGATACTCTGAGAAGATACAATGATCCCAAGTTTTTCTCACATATTTTAGGGTACACCGGAAATGTCTCTACAGATGAACTGGCTGAACTTTCATTGATCAACGACAGCTATACCATGACGGATATGGTAGGAAAAGCAGGTATTGAGCAATTCCTGGAAACACAGTTACAGGGTCGAAAGGGAAAAGAAGTTCTGTACGTAGATAATCTTGGACGGGTAATTGAGACATCAGAAAGAATAGAACCAATCGCAGGAAATGATCTGTACCTGACCATTGATAAGGATCTGCAAAAGGCGGTTTATAATCTGGTAGAGCAAAAACTGGCAGGAGTACTGGTTGATAAAATCGATAATATCAAGGAACTGAATCAGGAAGGAGTTACTTCCTCGAAGCTGCGGATTCCGATAGATGATGTATACTATGCAATCCTTAACAATAACATTGTTGATATTGATCATTTTGGGGAGGCTGATGCAAAGGAATATGAGAAACTGATCTATTCACAATTTATTGATAAACAGAATCGTACAATTAATGATCTGAAACTGGAACTGACTGAAAACGCAACACCCTACAATCAGCTGGCAACTGAGATGCAGGCATACGAAAGCTATGTCACTACAATGCTTTCATCAAGTAATAATGGTGTTCTGTTGGATTCGGAGATTGATAAAACAGACGATGTTTACGTAGCGTGGAAAGAAGAAACCATCAGTTTGAAAGAATATCTGGAATATGCTATTGCAGAAAACTGGGTTGATATTTCTAAGTTTCAGCTCGAAACACAGTATTCAGATTCTACTCAGATCTATGGAGAGCTGGTTTCTTATATTGATCGGACATTGCGTAAGGACACCGGTTTTTCAAAGAAAATGTATAAATATATGATTCGCGATAATGAGATATCCGGAAAAGAAATCTGTATGACCATGTTTGAGCAAAAGTCTATTTATGGAACCACGAATGAGAAGGAAGCATTGGAAAGTGGTGGAATTACAGCTTACAATTTTCTGATGGAAAAGATATCGAAACTGGATATTACGCCTGCTCAGCTGGCGCTCGATCCATGCTCAGCATCCTGTGTGGTCACATCCGTTGATGGAGAAGTGCTGGCATGTGTATCCTATCCGGGTTATGATAACAACAAGCTGGCTAACAGTATTGATGCAGATTATTATAATGATCTTAGAAATGACATGTCTCTTCCGCTATATGATTATGCAACACAGCAGAGAACCGCTCCGGGATCTACATTTAAAATGATTTCCTCTGTATGCGGTTTGGAAGAAAGTGCAGTTAATCTTGGAGAGACAATTACCTGTAAAGGGATATATGAAACCATTGTACCTTCGCCAAAATGCTGGATTTATCCGAATGGAACACATGGAGACCTCGATATCGTTGGTGCCATCCAAAATTCCTGTAACTATTTCTTTTATGAAGTCGGATATCGTCTGAGTACTGACAGTGCCGGTAAATATAATGCGGATCTCGGACTTGAAAAACTTGCAAAATATGCGGACATGTTCGGCCTGAGTGAGACTTCCGGTATAGAGATTGTTGAAAATGATCCGAAGGTTTCAGACGAGCTTCCTGTACTTTCTGCAATTGGTCAGGGAACCAATAACTATACAACCATTGGTATGGCAAGATATGTAACAACCGTTGCGAACAGCGGAACCTGTTATAAATTGACAATACTGGATAAATTGAGGGATTCGCACGGTACATTATTAAAGGATTACAAACCGATTGTCAGAAATCTTGTGGATATACAGGACAGTACATGGAATGCAGTCCACAGAGGTATGCGTGCAGTTGTAGAGAATACTGCGACCTTTGACGATATGCCGATTGCAATTGCAGGAAAGACCGGTACGGCACAGGAGAAAACAACCAGAGCTAACCATGCATGGTTTGTAGGATATGCTCCATATGAAAGTCCCGAGATCATAGTAACCACTCGTATTGCATTTGGATATACGTCAGCAAACTCGGCACAATTGTCACGTGATGTAATTAAGTATTATTTTAATCTGGAGGACAAAGAAGAATTATTAAGTGGTGAAGCGAGTGAATCAGATGGAACAGTCATTCAGGATTAACAAAATCCTGTAACTTTGAAATAGAGAAGGGGATGTTTACTTGAAAAACACAGTCATGATTAAGAGCTTTCAAAATGGAATCGCAGTAAAGCTGGATCCTGTTATACCATTTGAAGATATCTACATGGAAGTGGCGAGAAAATTTCGTGAGTCAGAGAAATTTTTTAAAAATGCAAAAATGGTAGTGTCCTTCGAGGGAAGAGAACTGACTTCAGAAGAAGAAACCTTGTTAGTCAGCGCAATTACTGACAATTCCAGTATTCAGGTTTTATGTATCATCGGAAATGACGAGGAAAAGAACAAGTCCTTTATTCATGCCACAAAACAGCTTGTCAACAATGAAAGCAATGCTGATGGACAGTACTATAAGGGAACACTGCGTGCCGGTCAGGTATTAGAGACCGATTCCAGCATTATTATACTTGGAGATGTCAATCCCGGAGCTAATGTTATATCAGCCGGAAATATAGTAGTCCTTGGTACGCTGTATGGACATGCATATTCCGGTGCGAACGGAAATGATAAAACCTTTATTGTTGCACTTGATATGCAGTCAAGTAAAATACGAATAGGAGATTATACCGAAACTGCCGGAGCAAAGGGTGGAAAATGGCTGAAGGGTCGTTCTGTTCCCAAAATTGCTTATGTAAAAGACGGAGAGATCTGTTCTGACGCAATTACAAAAGAATTACTGAATGACCTTCCGTTATAAGGATATGTCATCAGGGGACAATTATATAATCATGAAAGAGGGTAATATCCATGAGTGAAGTAATTGTCGTTACGTCAGGAAAAGGCGGAGTGGGAAAGACCACCACGACCGCAAATGTAGGAGCGGGTCTTGCCAGTCTGGGACAAAAGGTAGTATTGATCGATACGGATATCGGACTTCGAAATCTGGATGTCGTTATGGGGCTGGAAAACAGAATTGTATACAATCTGGTTGATGTCATCGAAGGAAGCTGTAGGATTAAACAGGCTCTGATCAAAGACAAACGTTATCCCGGGTTATACTTAATGCCTTCCGCCCAAACGAGAGATAAGGATTCTGTTTCACCGCAGCAGATGCAAAAGCTTGTGACAATTTTAAAAGATACCTTTGACTATGTCATATTAGATTGTCCGGCCGGAATTGAACAGGGGTTTAAAAATGCCATTGCAGGAGCAGACAGAGCATTTGTTGTTACAACACCGGAGGTTTCTTCTATTCGGGATGCTGACAGAATCATAGGTCTTTTAGAGGCCAATGAGATCAGTCAGACAGAATTAATTGTAAACAGACTGAGACCTGATATGATTAAACGCGGAGATATGATGTCTGTTGAGGATGTGGTTGATATTCTGTCCATTCCACTGTTGGGTGCGATTCCTGACGATGAAGGAGTTGTCATTGCAACCAATCAGGGTGAACCATTGACAGGAAATTCAACTATGGTAGGAAAGATTTATCTCAATATTTGCAAAAGGATTTTGGGGGAGAACATTCCAATCACCGACTTTAATCACAGTCAGTCTCTTTGGAACAAGATGTTGTTCACATTCAAAAAAAACTATGAGGGGGCACAGCGATGAAATGGTTTCGATTTTCACACAAAAGAAAATCCTGTGAACTTGCAAAAGACAGATTGAAGCTGCTCCTGATATCAGACCGTGTGGACTGTTCAACTGAGGTTATAGAACTAATCAAAAATGATATGATAAAAGTAATATCAAAGTACATAGAAATAGATGCTGATGGTATGGAGGTACAAATCACGAGAACGAAAAGCGGGATCAAGGATTCCGGTGTCCCTGCACTATTTGCGAATATTCCAATCAGAAATTTGAGGATATCATAAATGTTTAAAAAGTACGATTTTAGAAAATATGATTTTAAATTGGTTATTTTGATGCTGGCAGTTTCCATCTTAGGTATCATGGTAATCGGAAGTGCGAAAAAATCGGTTCAGAATGATCAGATCTATGGTTTGATTTTTGGCTTTGTTTGTATGGTTATTGTATCTCTGATTGATTATTCTTTTATTTTGAAATTCACCTGGATTTGGTATGTGATTGGTGTAGCACTTCTTGCAATGGTACATTTTTGGGGTGTCAGTGTCAATAATGCCACAAGATGGGTCGTTATTTTTGGCATTCAGTTTCAGCCCTCTGAGGTTGTTAAAATCATATTGATTTTATTTTATGCACAGTTTATTATGAAACGTAGAGAGACTCTAAATACGCTGTTTATCATTGTTTCAATGGTAGCTTTACTTGCACTTCCTCTCTACTTTATTTACGAACAGCCCGACCTGTCTACGACGATTATGACCTGCGTCATTTTTTGTGTTTTGTGTTTTGTCGGAGGAATTAGTTATAAACTAATCGGTGCAATTTTGGCAGTAGCAATACCATCAGTTATCGTTTTCATGAATATGGTTCTGAAGCCGGATCAGAATTTGATCAATGATTATCAACAAGAGAGAATTCTTGCATGGTTGCATCCTGATAAGTATCCGGATATCGCATATCAACAGGTGAATTCGGTTACGGCCATTGGTTCGGGACAGCTTTATGGAAAAGGTCTTGCAAACAATGTAGTTGGATCTGTGAAGAACGGAAACTTTATCTCAGAGCCACAGACAGATTTTATTTTTGCAATTGTGGGTGAAGAACTGGGCTTTATCGGCTGCTGTGCCATCATCATCTTGCTGGCGTTGATTTCTATCGAATGCATTATGGTTGCGAGAAAGAGCAAGGATCTTGCCGGTGAATTAATTGCCTCAGGAATGGCGGGACTTATTGGGATACAAGCATTTATCAACATAGGCGTTACTACCGGACTTTTACCCAATACGGGGATTCCGCTTCCTTTTGTCAGTTATGGTCAGACATCTTTAGTCAGCCTGTTTATTGGAATGGGATTTGTGATTAATGTACGTTTACAGACACCAAACTATATGACATGATGTGAGAATACAGGGTAGGGTTATAATGTCAATATGAGTGAAGTGTAAAATGGATATAGAATTTACGAGGAGGTAATGACATGAATATTGGATTGATTGCTCACGATGCAAAAAAGAAACTGATGCAGAATTTTTGCATTGCATATAGGGGGATACTCAGTAAAAATGAACTTTATGCAACCGGAACTACCGGAAGATTGATCGAGGAAGTTACAAACCTGACAGTACATAAATATCTGGCAGGACATCTTGGAGGGGAACAGCAGCTGGGTGCACAGATCGAGCACAATCAGATAGATCTACTGATTTTTTTGCGCGATCCGCTGACTCCGAAATCACACGAACCTGATGTTAATAATGTTGTTAAGTTGTGTGATGTTCATAATATCCCGCTTGCGACGAATCTTGCATCAGCAGAATTACTGATTAAATCACTGGACAGAGGAGACATGGAGTGGCGTGAGATGTACAAATAAGATCATATTATTGGCATTATCAATGACCTTCCTGTTGTCCGGATGCGGACATAATAAGGTTGAGATGCCATATGATATTGATTCATCCGTAAGTGCATATAGTTTTGAACTCGATGATCCCGGAAGAATTGCTGATTCATTTGCATCGGATCTATGTGTTGTTTCTTCTGATATCTCAGAGGGAACTGCTGTCGATATGTCTATGGCAACTGCAGGAGGCCTATTTGACATCAATCACTGCAATACGATTTATGCGAAAAACATACATAAACAGATGTATCCGGCTAGTTTGACAAAGGTAATGACTGCATTACTTGCTATGAAATATGGAAAAATGGATGATATTTATACAGCATCTGAGAATGTATTGATTACAGAATCCGGGGCACAGTTGATCGGAATCAAGCCGGGAGATACCCTGACACTTGAACAGGCGTTACATGGTCTTCTGATGTATTCCGGAAATGATGCTGGAGTTGTGATTGCTGAGGGTATATCAGGAAGTATGGATGCTTTTGCGGCATTAATGAACGAGGAAGCGAAAAAAATAGGAGCTACCAACACAAATTTTGTGAATGCACATGGTCTTTCAGATGATAATCATTTTACAACACCATATGATCTATATTTGATTTTTAATGAAGCAATGAAGTATGAGAAATTCAAAGAGATCATACATATGCAATCCTATACCTCAACTTATCATGATAAAGATGGTAATGATAAGGAACTTGATTTTTCAACAACCAATCAATATCTTTCAGGAGCAGTCAAGACTCCGGATAATGTAAGTGTGATTGGTGGGAAAACCGGAACCACAAAAGCAGCGGGTTCCTGTCTGATTTTATTGTCAAAAGACAATGCGGGAGAGCCCTTTATTTCCATTGTCATGCAGGCTGAAGACCGAGACAAACTGTATGTCGAAATGTCTGATTTACTGCAGGAAATCAAATGATAGATTAGGGAAATAGAGGTTGTTTTTTATAGGTAAATAGACTATAATAATTGATATGGGTGACAGCAGTATCGTTACACAATGTCAAAGGAGGAGATTACAATGATACATTTAATCGTGGGCGAAAAAGGCAAGGGGAAAACAAAGTATCTTCTCGAGAAAGTCAATTCCACCGTGAAAACAGCAGGTGGTAATATTGTTTATCTCGATAAGAACGCGAAGCACATGTATGAACTGAAAAACAAAATACGGTTAATCAATGCATCAGAATATCCAATTACAAACGCAGATGAATTCACGGGATTTATTTGCGGTATTGTCTCACAGGATCACGACCTTGAGCAAATGTACTTGGATAGTTTTATGGAAGTCGCTTATATCAAGGATAAGAATATAGCACCTGTTTTATCGAAACTGGAGAAAATAAGTGAGCAATTTTCAGTTGATTTTATCATAAGTATTTCGATTGATGGTTCCGAACTGTCCGAGGATTTAAAATCAAAAGTAATTGTTTCTTTATAAATAAAAATTAAACACAAAAGCCTCGGAAGTACAGTATAACTATACTGCCGAGGCTTTTAGAATGGGTGTTTGTTAAGCGTCTGCGTCAGATCTGATTCTGCCGAACATGCCTATCAGGTAGAGTCCTGCAACTCCAACAATACCATATATGATTCTGCTGAAAACAGACATGCTGCCAAACAGCAGTGCTACCAGATCAAATCTGAAGAAACCGATCAAACCCCAATTGACAGCACCAATAATTGCAACTGTCAGTAAAGTATAATCAAGCCATTTTGCTCCCATGATGCATTCCTCCTTTTTGCATACATATATGCATCCATTATTATGACCATTATTGATCATTCTATAGAGGAAATGCTTTCCGTAAGAGTTTGCAATCAGAAAGGAGGCATCTGTTTGGCAGGAAACAGAAATCCTAAGATTACAAAGTACAGAAAACCTCTTAATATCAATCTTGGATTGATTATTTTTGGTTTTATTTTTATATATATTTTAGCCAGTGTGATCATTTATTTAAAAAATGATCAGATTACCCCTTATGAAGTAAAGATGGGATCTCTTGCAGTTAACAATACATATATGGGTATTGCTTTGCGTGATGAGACTGTTGTAACATCCGACAGCTCCGGCTATGTAAATTATTATGCCAGAGAGAATGAAAAGGTAGCCAAGGGGTCTATGATTTATACAGTTGATGCAACCGGTAAGTTGGCTGAACTGGTTGCCGGAACAGCAGAAGAGGGAAGTGCATTATCTGATAAGGAACTAACAGAACTGAAAACATCGATTGCTGATTTTTCAACAGGATTTCAGGAGGATCATTTTTCGAGGATTTATGATTTTAAGTATGATATAGAGGGAACTGTATTAAAACTAGCAAATTACAAGGTGCTTTCCAGTCTTGATAATTTGCAGAACGCTAATTTAAGTGATTCTGTAAAGTTTGGATATGCACCGGATTCCGGTATTTTGGTATATTCGATTGATGGGTACGAAGGATTGACTGTGGATCAGTTGACTCCTGAACTGATGAATCCGGAACCATATAGTAAGCAGCAATTTCACAGTAATGACCTGATTGCAGAGCTGGATCCGGCCTATAAACTCATTACAAGCGAAAACTGGTCCTTGATCATTGAGATTGATGAGGCCAGAGCGCTGGAACTTGCAGAGGAAACCTATATTAATGTTAGATTTTTAAAAAACGGATATGAATCCTGGGGAGCTTCCTCAATTATCAGACAAAACGGTGCGGTTTATTTAAAACTGGATTTCACCAATTCGATGATTACATTTGCTACCGACAGAATACTGGAGGTAGAACTTTTGACCAATACGCAGGATGGATTGAAGATCCCGAATTCTTCAATTGTTGAACGTGAGTTTTATTTGATTCCAAAGGAATATATGACAAAGGGCGGAAATAGTGGCAATGACGGCTTCATTAAGGAAGTCTATCTGGAGGACGGTAGTGTTTCTACTGAATTTGTTGAGGCCACAATCTATAATTCAACCGACGAAGATTATTATATTGATACTTCACTGTTTGAAATCGGAGATAATGTTATTATGCCGGATTCCACTGAGAAATATGCAATTAGCAAAAAGGCTACATTGATTGGTGTATATAATATCAACAAAGGATATGCGGATTTTAAACAGATTACCATATTAAATCAAAATGAAGAATATGCAATTGTAAAATCTAATACAGAATATGGACTAAGTGTTTATGATCATATTGTTTTAAAAGGAAACAGTGTCAATGAGGATGATTTTATTTATTAACATATTGGTGAATATTATATTATGAAAGGTCGGAAATAAATGCTAAAAGATAATTTATATCAGGTACAGGAGAATCTAGTTGCTGCATGTAAGCTGTCTGACAGACAAATTGATGAAGTCACATTGATTGCTGTCAGTAAGACAAAACCGATCTCAATGCTACAAGAAATCTATCATGAAGGGATCAGAGATTTTGGTGAAAATAAAGTACAGGAGTTGGTTGAAAAATATGAAAGTATGCCAAAGGATATACGCTGGCATCTGATTGGACATTTACAGACAAATAAGGTAAAATACATCGTGGACAAGGTATATATGATTCATGGAGTTGATTCCTATAAACTTGCAAAAGAAATCAGTAAAGAGGCTATAAAGCATGATGTAACTGTCAATATTTTAATACAGGTCAACATTGCAAAAGAAGATACAAAATATGGAGTTTATGAAGAAGATACTATTCAATTGGTTGAGGAGATTTCAAAACTGGATGGCATTTCCATTCGTGGACTCATGACGATTGCCCCTTTTGTAGAAGATCCTGAGGAAAATCGCCTTTATTTTCAAAAAATGAAACAATTATCTGTTGACATAATACATAAAAACATTGATAATGTATGTATGGATTGTTTATCCATGGGAATGACAGGGGATTATATGGTTGCTATAGAGGAGGGTGCGACTCTGATTAGAGTAGGCACTGCTATATTTGGGAAAAGAGACTACGCTTTATGAGAAGGGTATAATAAATAGATGGGAGAATAAGGAGAGTTTATCATGGGAGTTTTGGACAAGTTTTTGAACGCAATGAAATTAAACGACGAGGATTATGACGACGACGATGATTACTTTGATGAGGAAGATGATTATAACGAACCTCCTCAAAAGAAAAAAATGCCCAAGCAGGATGTTATGAATAATGATTTTTCAGATATTCACAAAGAAAAATCTGCTGCAAAAGTAACTCCGATGCGTTCAACAGGAAAGGTTCGCTCTACTGCAAGTGGAATGGAAGTGTGTGTGATTAAACCAACTTCTGTTGAAGATGCCCGGGAGATTACAGAGACACTTTTAGCTAATCGTACGGTTGTACTGAATTTGGAGGGACTTGATGTTGATATCGCACAGAGAATTATAGATTTTACTTCTGGTTCCACATTTGCTATCAGTGGAAATCTACAGAAAATCTCACATTACATATTTATCATCACACCAAGAAGTGTAGATATATCCGGTGATTTCCAGGAGATTTTGTCAGGAGCCTTTGATGTTCCGGCATTAAACAACAGATTCTAACAGAGATTGAATCAGGAACTTCCTGCCATCGGTGGGAAGTTCTTTATTCATGATATGAATTAATCAGGAGGGTCTATGTCATACGAACTATATGTCAACTGCAAGAATAACCGATCAAAAATTACCCAGTATCCTATATATTTTGAACATTCATTTCAACAGTTTTCTGAAGCATTGTCAAAACTTTCGCTTAATGAACATACTGCTTTTTGTATTGTAACAGATTCAAATGTTTCACCCTTATATGCTGAATCTTTTCGTGACAGTTTCAAGGATTGTGTAGAAACAGTTGAGATATTCGAATTTACGGCAGGCGAACAGCAGAAAAATGTAAATACAGCCGAACTTCTATATGATTTTTTGATAGAACATCAATTTGGCCGAAAGGATATATTGATTGCACTTGGTGGTGGTGTGACAGGAGATCTCACCGGATATGTAGCTGCAACCTATATGCGTGGAATGGAATTCATTCAGGTACCGACATCACTATTATCACAGGTTGATAGTAGTATTGGTGGTAAAACAGGTGTTGATTTTAAACAATATAAGAATATGGTCGGAGCTTTTAAGATGCCATTAATGGTATATATGAACATCAAGGTACTGGATACATTACCCGATCGGGAATTCGCATCAGGTATGGCAGAAGTATTAAAGACAGCGATGATAAAGGATGAAATGTTTTATGAATGGTTGATCTCCAGTTTCCATGAGATTGGCGATCATGATCCGGATATTCTGTCTGAAATGATCTATCGAACCTGTATGATTAAGAAGTCAGTTGTCGAAAAGGATCCTACCGAGCAGGGAGAACGTGCAATCTTAAATTTTGGTCATACACTTGGACATGCATTGGAAAAACATCTTCATTTTTCGATGACACATGGTGAATGTGTTGCATTGGGATGTATTGCAGCGGCTTATATATCATGGAAAAAAGAACTTCTGTCAATGGAAGAATACTATGAGATCAGGGATATGTTTGTTCCATTTGGACTTCCGATTTCTATTGAACACATTCAACCTGATGAAATCATTCGGCTTACTTCATCAGACAAAAAAATAGAAGATGGTATTTTAAAATTTATTTGCTTAAAGAAAATTGGTAAAGCAGTAATCAGAACAGACATCACCAGTGAAAATATGCTGGATGGTATCAATGAAATCTATTATAAAGAAGAGGAATCCTATGATTAAGAAAATGATCAGAATGTTAGTGGAGTTATTTATCATTGGGCTGTTAATACTACTTGATCAGTCCACAAAGATCTGGGCTGTATCAACGCTGAAAGATGGGAAAATCATCCCATTGATACCGGGTGTCTTGGAATTTAATTATCTAGAGAACCAAGGTGCTGCTTTTGGTATTTTACAAAATCAACAGACTTTTTTTGCGATTGCCGGAGCCTTCATTTTGTTACTTGTGTTATTTGTCTTATTTATGACACCAAATGATAAAAAGTATCGTCTCATTAATGTATTACTTGTGTTGATTGCTGCAGGTGCTGTGGGAAATATGATCGATAGAATTGAGTTGGGATATGTGGTTGATTTTATCTATGTTTCTATCATCAATTTTCCGATTTTTAATATTGCTGATTGCTATGTGACGGTATCTACCATTATTTTGGCATTTGCCATATTGTTTTATTATCAGGAAGAGGATTTTATGGTCTATCGTCTGAAAAAGAAAGAGCATAATGATGCAACAAAATAACTATATTGTAGAGAGTGAATATGATGGCATACGAGTGGATAAATGTCTTTCATTGGCATTTTCAGATATGTCCCGTTCTTTTTTACAGAAATTAATCAAAGAAGAGAAGATTACCCTAAACAGCACAATCTGTAAATCAAATGACAGAGTTAAGGTGGGTGATGTTCTTTCTTTTTATCTGGAAGAACCGAAAGAGCCACAAATTCTTGCTGAAAATATACCAATTGATATTCTTTATGAAGATCAGGATTTGATTGTTGTCAACAAACCAAAGGGCATGGTAGTACATCCAGCACCCGGTCATTACAGTGGTACGCTTGTAAATGCTTTGATGTATCACTGTGAAGGTGAATTGTCCGGTATTAACGGAATACTTCGTCCCGGAATTGTACACAGAATTGATATGAATACAACTGGTTCTTTATTGATTTGTAAAAATGATTTTTCACATCATTCTATTGCTGCACAGCTAAAGGAGCATAGTATTACAAGGAAGTACGTAGCGATTGTTCATGGTGTAGTAAGTGAAGATAATGGAACTGTTGATGCCCCAATCGGAAGACATCCAACAGATCGAAAGAAAATGTCTGTTCATACGAAAAACGGAAAACATGCTGTTACTCATTATCATGTAATTGAACGATTTCAAAAATACACTTATATTGAATGTTCTCTTGAAACAGGAAGAACGCATCAAATCAGAGTGCATATGCAAAGTATTGGTCATCCAATCCTCGGTGATGATGTGTATTGTGGATTTCAGGATCCGTTTCATTTGGAAGGGCAGACACTTCACGCAAAAACAATTGGTTTTATCCATCCGCGCACAGGAAAATATCTTGAATTTGAAGCAGTTCTTCCGGTTTATTTTCAAGAATTGTTACAAAAATTTGCTTTATAAATTTATCACAATAAAGTGTATATCTTGTTGCGAATTAAAAAGCATTATGATATAATTTTTAAGAGAATTTTAATAGTTTATTTAGTATATTTTGAAATTTAATTCAGAAAGACGGCGAATGGTTTGACCCGTGAAGAGACACTGAAAAAGATATTAAGAGGTTATGAAGCATATTATGACGTAGAAGAGTGTGAGGCCGCCGATCTTCCATTGGTAGCTACATGTTCTTTTTATGTTCATTCAGAGAAATATGTACTTGTTAAAAAAGCGAAGCTGTGGTCAGCTGACAGCAATGAGTATGTCTATATTTTTTCATTACCCACATTCAATCGGACAATCTACGAGAAATGTCGTGATTATGCATATCAACAGGGAATGGCATTGATCGATCCAAAGCCTGGACATATGTATACATATATTACGACGCTTTTTATATGTGATAAAAGTGAAAAAGATGCAATAAAAGCACTGAAGAAGTGCAGGTTACACAAGAATTTTCAATTTTCGCTATTGGGGTGGATGGATTTTCATACTGCTCTGGTTGATTTGACTGCCGACAGAGTCTATACCAACATGAGCGGACACGAAAATGCGAAATTTTTGAAAAGTATGATTCATGTTAAAAACAAAAAAGGGAGGTAGAAACATGAATGCAGCAGTAATTTTAGTAGTAAGTATTGTTTTGTTGATTTGTGGCTATCTGTACTATGGCAGATGGCTCGCAAAAACATGGGGAGTCGACGAGACAAAATCAACACCATCACATGATATGGAAGATGGTATTGATTATGTACCCGCAAAGACACCTGTCCTGATGGGACATCATTTTTCATCAATAGCAGGTGCCGGTCCGATCAACGGTCCGATCCAAGCCGCCATCTTTGGATGGGTTCCGGTATTTCTATGGATCATTGTCGGAGGTATTTTCTTTGGTGCTGTCCATGACTTTGGTGCTTTATTCGCATCCATTCGTCATAAAGGACAATCCATTGGTGAAGTAATTGCTGATACTATGGGAGCAAAATCCAAAAAGATGTTTATTGTATTTGCTTATTTAACACTGCTCTTGGTAGTAGCAGCATTTGCATCTATCGTTGCAAGTACTTTCGGAGTTACTTCCGAGATGGCAGAAGCAGCACAGGATGCTAATGCTTCAACAGCAATGATTTCTCTGTTGTTTATCCTGCTTGCCATTATTTTCGGTTTTGCAGTATATCGTAGAAATGCACCTGTCGGAATTTCAACGGTTTTGGGAATTGTCGGAATTATTATCATCGTAGCAATCGGATTGAACTGGCATCCCATCGCTTTGCCTGCAAAGACTTGGATGATTATTTTAGGCTTCTATATCCTGGTAGCCTCCGTAACACCGGTATGGATTTTATTACAGCCGCGTGATTATTTAAGTTCATTCCTTCTTTATTTTATGATTGTTGTAGCTTTTATTGGTATTGTTGGGGCTGCATTTACCGGAAATGCAAGTCTTTCTATTCCTGCATTTAATGGCTTTACAGCAGCAAATGGTAATGGATTGTTTGCAAAGGGAACCTTGTTCCCTGCATTGTTTGTAACAATTGCCTGTGGAGCGATTTCCGGTTTTCATTCACTTGTTTCATCAGGAACAACAGCTAAGCAGATTGATAACGAAAGAGATGCACTTCCGATCGGTTATGGTGCAATGTTGATCGAGTGCGTTGTTGCAATCATTGCTTTATGTGCTGTAGGTTATGTTTGGAATACAGTTAGTGCTACAGATCCGGAAGCATTAAAATCAGCAGGTCTTGCAGCACCTACTGCAGTATTTGCAAAAGGTATTTCTCAGATGATCGGAACCTTTGCTGGTGCTGAGAGTGGAATTGTAAAGGTTTCTTATAACATGCTTGTTCTTGCTGTTTCGGTATTCTGTCTGACATCACTGGATACAGCTACACGTCTTGCACGTTATATGTTCCAGGAGTTTTGGCTTGAGCCTGGACAGACAGAAGATGATGCAACAGGTTACAAGAAGGTTCTTGTGAATCCATATGTTGCAACAGCAATCACAGTTGTACTTGGTGTTGCACTTGGTATGACAGGATATGCCAAGATCTGGCCGTTGTTTGGTGCAGCTAATCAGCTTCTTGCAGCTCTTGGTCTGCTGGCAGTTGCTACATGGCTTGGCAAGATTGGAAAGAAGAACAAAATGTTCTTTATCCCGATGGCATTTATGTTGATCGTAACAATTACATCTCTCTGCTTTACATTAAAATCAAATATTGCCAATGTAACCGGCGGAACAGAAGCAGGATGGAGTATTGTTCGTATTGCAATCAGTGCATTGTTGATCGTACTTTCAGTCATTTTAGCAATTGATGGTGTTAAGACACTCATGAATCAATCAAAAGAAACTTCAAAAGCATAAATATTTTTACAGAATCTTAACCCCTCACATCACGATTATCATGGTGCGAGGGGTTATTTATTGATGTACAACCATCATAAAATAAGTTATAATTATTAATGAAGATAGTAATGAACATTCTATCAAATGGGGGTGTTGTATATGAAAACAATCATAACAATAGGAAGACAATTTGGGAGCGACGGACATGAGATCGGAGAAAAGTTAGCTGAGTATTTTAACGTTAAGTGTTATGATAAGGAGCTTTTGCAGCGAGCAGCAAAGGACAGTGGATTATGTCCTGAAGTTTTTGAAAATCATGATGAAAAGCCAACAAGCAGTTTTTTATATAATCTTGTGATGGATACATACTCCTTTGGTTATAATGCATCCTCCTTTGTTGATATGCCCATCAGTCATAAGGTTTTTTTAGCACAATTTGATGCAATTAAGAAAATTGCAGAGGAAGGCCCTTGTATTATAGTCGGAAGATGTGCAGATTATGCACTGGCAGACTACCAAAACTGTCTTCATATATTTATACATGCTGATATTAATGAACGTATTAAGAGAATCAGCGAAAAGTATCAGTTAGAACCTGACAAAGCAAAAGAAATGATTAATAAAAAAGATAAGCAACGAGCAAATTACTATAATTACTACTCATCAAAAAAATGGGGACATTCTGATAGTTATCATCTTTCTATAGACAGCAGTCTGCTGGGCGTTGAGGGTACAGTTCAACTGATCATTCAGTTTGTTGAGGATTATGAAAAGCATTTACCAAAGGCATAGGAGAGAGCAGTAGTATGAAATATCACTGGGATAAGAAGTATTTATATTGGGGTGTTACAGGTTCTATTATTTTATGTTGTGGCATTCTATTTTATTATGCACTTTTTAAAGGAGCAGATATATCCATAACATGGGATAAATTACTTCATATTTTAATGCCAATATTAGATGGTTTGGCATTGGCTTATTTATTATCATTCCTATTAAATGCAATTGAACAAAAGATCCTTTATCCATTGGCAGTCAAATGTAAGTTGAAGATCACAGATAAGCTAAAAAAATGGATTAGACATATTGCTGTTTTTTTTACTGCAGTTCTGTTTCTTCTTATGATTTATTGTCTGATTATGCTGATCGTTCCACAGTTATTAAGCAGTATTCAAACTTTAGTTGCAAGAATTCCATCCTATTTCAACCAAATAAGCATTTGGCTTGCCGGTATTCTTAAAGATTATCCCGACATAGAACGTTTGATGATTAATTATTGGGGAGACATAGAAGAGTGGTTCACCAATCAGGCACTTCCTTCCATTCAAAAAATGGTGACACAGGCTTCCAATACAGTCATCGGAGGAGTATGGGCGTTCCTTGTGGAAACATGGTATTTTATCTTAGGATTTATTATTTCAATCTATTTACTATCTGACAAAGAACGGTTTTGTGCACGGTGTAAGAAGGTAATCTATGCCTTTTTAAAAGAGGATAGAGCAAATACCTATTTAAACAATCTTCGTTTTGCAAATCGAACATTTGGCGGATTTCTCACAGGAAAGATGTTGGACTCATTGATTATAGGTATTCTTTGTTATGTGTGTATGGAGATATTCAGATTTCCATATGCTTTGTTAATCAGTGTAATTGTAGGTATTACAAATATCATTCCTTTCTTCGGACCATATCTGGGTGCTGTTCCAAGTGCAATTATCATTCTAATGGTCAGTCCGATCAAGTCTCTTTATTTTTTGATTTTCATCTTGATTCTTCAACAATTTGACGGAAATGTATTAGGTCCCAAGATTCTTGGAGATTCAACAGGACTATCCAGTTTTTGGGTTATCTTTTCAATTACGATATTTGGTGGAATATTAGGGATATTAGGAATGTTCATTGGAGTACCTCTGTTTGCTGTAATCTATGCAGCATTTAAGACTCTGGTGAATCAAAAGCTGCAAAAGAAAGGACTGGTTTCCGATACAGATTTTTATATCAGTGGTACCAGCAATCCCTATCAGGAAAATTCGGATCATTCCGGTGCATCTATTCGTATCTCAAGAAACAGAGTTGAAGTTACAAAAGAATCAGGAACTGTTTCTTATCACAGAATAAATGATACAAAAGTGTCAACAGAACGTTCGGAAGATGATGTGCAACAGTAATATTATATTCATAACAGATTAAAATCTAAATAAGATAGTATTGTAAGCGATATGCAACTATTCGCAAAAGCATAGTTTATCGAATAGATATAGTGTAAAATGAGGTTTATTAATTATGAAGCTGCAACAATTATATAGTTTTGTCAGACGTGCAATTGATGATTATGAAATGATTGAGGAACATGATAAAATTGCCGTTGGTATATCTGGTGGTAAAGACAGTCTGACACTGCTCTATGCTCTGGCCGGGATGAGACGATTTTATCCTAAGCAATATGAAATCGAAGCTGTTACAGTCGATTTAGGGTTTGATGGATTTGATTTGAGTAAAATCAAGTCTCTTTGCGAAGAATTGGATGTTCATTATACAATTGTCCATACTGAAATCGCCAAAATCGTTTTTCAGGATCGAAAAGAGACCAATCCCTGTTCTTTATGTGCGAAAATGCGAAAGGGAGCTCTTAATGAAGCAATTAAACAATTAGGCTGCAATAAGGTAGCCTATGCACATCATCAGGATGATGTGATTGAAACCATGCTTCTTTCATTAATCTTTGAAGGCAGATTTCATACATTTTCACCGAAAACCTATTTAGATCGTATGGATTTGACGGTGATAAGACCATTAATGTATGTAACGGAGGCTGATGTGATTGGTTTTCGTAATCTATATAATCTTCCTGTTGAAAAAAGTCCATGTCCTGCTGATGGATATACTAAGCGTGAATATGCAAAGGAACTTCTTCGCAAATTAAATTTGGATCATCCGGGTACAAAAGAACGAATGTTTCATGCAATCATAAATGGTAATTTTAACGGATGGAATCAATAATTCCTCACAAGTTTACATAACTATATTATGTAAACCATTTTGATTTTGCATACATTAATTTATATTATTAATAAACATTTTTCATATAAGAGGACTTTTATATAATGAATTCAAATGCC
>CAZVYQ010000003.1:0-6139 GCA_964631375.1 uncultured Lachnospiraceae bacterium
ACTTCCTGTGTTGCCTCTTCCCTGCCAAGCTCTCCGACCATCTTTCCTTCATTCATGATGTAGATTCGGTCGCACATTCCGAGTATCTCAGGCAGTTCTGATGAAATCATGATCACTGATTTCCCTTCTGCTACCAGGTTGTTGATAATACAATAGATTTCATACTTTGCTCCGACATCAATTCCTCTCGTCGGCTCATCAAGTATCAGTACATCCGGATCAGCAAACATCCACTTCGCCAACAATACCTTCTGCTGGTTTCCTCCGCTCAGGTTCCCTACGTTCTGCTCGATCGTAGGACATTTCGTCTTTAACTTCTCTTTATACTCTCCGGCTACTGCAACTTCCTTATCCTTATCGATGACTGACTTGCTGCTTACTGCCTCCAGATTCGCTAACGTCGTGTTCACCCTGATCGGGTTCGACAGGATCAGTCCGTTTCCTTTTCTGTCCTCTGTTACATAGGCTAACTTATGGTCGATCGCCTGCTTTGGATTATGTAATTCTACCTTCTCTCCGTTGATATACAGTTCTCCTGTGATGTTCGTTCCATAACTCTTTCCGAATACGCTCATCGCAAGCTCTGTTCTTCCGGCTCCCATCAGTCCTGAGATTCCTACGACCTCTCCCTTGCGGACTGTCAGTGATACATTATCCACTACCTTTCTCTCTGTATACAGTGGATGGTATACACTCCAGTTCTTGATCTCCATTCCGATCTCACCGATATTGATCTTTTCCCTCTTAGGAAATCGGTCTGTCAGCTCTCGTCCTACCATTCCTTTGATGATTCGTTCCTCATCAATCGCTTCTTTTCCTTTATCCAATGTCTCGATTGTAGCTCCGTCTCTAAGAATCGTGATCTTATCCGCTACATACGATACTTCATTTAACTTATGGGATATGATGATGGAGGTCATTCCCTCCTTCTTGAACTGCAGCAGCAGATCTAACAGTGCCTGTGAATCTGCTTCATTTAACGATGATGTCGGCTCGTCTAAGATCAGAAGCTTTGCCTTCTTTGCAAGTGCCTTCGCTATCTCTACTAACTGCTGCTTGCCGACACCTATATCTTTGATCAGAGTTCTCGAGGATTCCTGTAATCCTACCGTCCTCAGATATTCATTCGCTTTTCCATAGGTCTCATCCCAGTCGATCGCTGATTTCTTCCCTCTCTCGTTTCCGAGAAACATGTTCTCGCCGATCGTCAGGTATGGTACCAGGGCCAATTCCTGATGGATGATAACGATGCCCTTTTTCTCGCTATCCTTAATCGTCTGAAAGTTACAAACTTCTCCTTTGTATATGATATCTCCTTCATATGTTCCATGTGGATAGATACCGCTCAGTACGTTCATCAGTGTTGATTTGCCCGCACCGTTCTCACCTACAAGAGCATGTATCTCGCCCTCTTCTACCTTAAAATTTACGTTGTCAAGTGCCTTGACGCCGGGAAAGGTTTTGGTGATATTCTTCATCTCCAGTATTACATTCGCCAACCGTAAGCCCTCCTTCATACATTCTCCTAATACCTTAACTAGTTTAACAAATATAGGGTAAGAGGGCAATATGACATTATTGCAATCTGTTAGCACATTTTTGTGATTAGGAAGCAATACCGAAAGTCTGGAGGCGTTGCTTCCTAATCACAAAAATGTGCTCCTTACATTACACCCGGGACATGTTTTCTCTTCACTCCGCCAGTCTCTGTTTCCCGGCAAAATACCAAAACACTCCTCCGACCACCAACAAATTGATTCCAATCACAACAACTCTCTCCAGTTCACCCTCCATTAACGGTTGGTTCATCAAATCATTGATCTGCTGCGAATATAAAAACCTCGAAACCTTTCCAATATCCTGATTAAAATTAGATAACATCGGTCCAAAAGAAAGAAGCAGTCCCAATGGTACGGCTGTCGCATTTGCTCCGGAATCGCAGAATTCATCACTGCCGCCACAAGCGGATATACAAAAAACATAATCAGAATCTCTCGGTTTTTGATCACATCCTTTATCTGGTTGAGCCATAACGCCCTAATCGTTCTGCCCATCGTCATAGTAATCCCCTCCCCGTCAATGAAATGAAAACCGTCTCCAGTGTAGGCTCTGATGAATGAATAGACAAGACACAATTACCGTCAAAGCATGCTGCAATCTCCTGTGCACTTTCCTTTGCGTTTGGAAAAACAACCTCGGAACCATCCTTTTTTAAAATATAGACTTTATTCTCGTTATTATGCTTTCTACAAATCTCAGCCGGATTACCATACTCTACAATTGTACCCTCATTCAACAGTGCAATATTATCACAGAGTTTTGTCGCCTCCTCCATATCATGTGTTGTCAGGAAGATCGTAGTTCCCGCCTCTCGCAGTTCAAAGATTAATTCATGGATTCTGGCAGTTGTCACCGGGTCCAGACCACTTGTCGGTTCGTCTAAGAACAACAAGGTCGGATGATGCAAAATCGCTCTTGCCAATACCAGTCTTTGTTTCATTCCTTTTGATAATTTTCCGGCTGCTGTCTTCATAGCATCCTGCAGTTGCACATATTCCGTAACCTCATGAATTCTTTCCATAGAAATACCATGAATTCTTGCAAATAATAACAGATTATCATAGCTGCTCAGCCTGTTATATAGTCCACTGTCATCCAGCACCATACCCATCTGCTCATACTCTCGATCTGTTAGTCTGTGACTATCCTTGCCAAGCACTACTGCCTCTCCAAGATAACTCCTGATCTGACCTGTTAATATTTTAATTAAGGTTGTTTTGCCTGCTCCTGACGGACCCAAAAGTCCAAATATCTCCCCCTTACTGATGCTAAAGGAGACATCACTTAATACTTCATGTGCACCAAATCGCTTGGTCACATGATTTAACTCTATCATATAATCCATTTTCAATCTCTCCAATCTCTAATCAACCTGATAGTATCCGAACAAATCAAACCTATCATTCATCTTCCGTTTCATTCAGATGTTCTGTTTCCTGCTTTTCTTTATATCTCTCCAGCAGTTCATTATACTTTTTGTTATCAACCTTTGTCTTGATCACTGATACTACTACGCTTGCCAAAAAGCATATACTAAAAGCCGCAATAAAACCAATCCAGCCGGGCACAAAATCCGCCGGAAACCATTTGAATTTGATAATAAAGATCGCCATAACCATTACAATACTTAGCATCATCAAAATCATACGCAATATAAATATCATATTCTTAAATATCTTATCTGATAAAAACAAATCGTTTAGAAGGGCAATGAGCAGATCTGCTATACACAACTGTAGTAAAGTCTCATAAGTAATACCAACTCCCCCAAGCTTAAACATCGTGGAATACGGCATAGATGCTTCTCCTCCAAATACCCCCACTACTGCTACAATCATGACATTGACTCCAAAGATAACAAGGAATCTTGTAAAGAAAGGGAAAAAACCTGTTTGATTCTCCTGCATCTATTTCACCCCCAGTATCTGTTTGATCGTAATTGCATATTGTCTTGATACAATCAGCTTCTCATTATTATTCATAGTCACCAATATCCTTCCATCCAGATCCGGCTTCAATGCTTTGATCTGATTGAAATTAATAATCGTAGATTTACCTGCACGGAAAAAGCCGTGTGAAGACAGCTGTTCCTCCAGCTCGTACAGTTTCAACGGTGTCTCATACACATCCTTACCGGTATAAAAGAACGTCTTCTTATCTACCGTATCAATGTACAGAATCTTGCCTGCTTCAAGTATGTAAGTCTCATGATTCTTCATTCCTGTCAGTTTGCAATCCAATACACGCAGCATTGCAATCAGTTTCAGTATCTCATCATTTGTCTGTTTGCAATTGATAATGATTTCCGTATCCTGCAGGTTCGGATCCTCATTGATCTGTATCTTCAATCGTACACCGCCTCTCAGTAAAAATTCTCAAGAATTAACTATATCATAAGAAAAAAGCCCCGCACGTGCAAGGGCTTTTTCCTAAGTTACGTATTTCATTGATTAAGTTGACGTTATCAGCTTCTGTTCTTTGTTTGGTTCGCATGATCATCCTTCATTCCCAATTTTCTCAAAATACAAAATGAATCGAATTGTCAAGTGCGATCGATAATGCTCCCATACACATTGAAAAGCATACCAGTATCATCGTTAAAAAGATTGCAGTTTTGTCATAGACAAAGGAAACATCCTCTCTTGTTCGCAAATTACTAAGCAATATTTCAACACCAAGCAGCACAAATACCAGTGGCCATGCACGAATGATCATCATATAGGATAACATCGGGAAGATTAAATGTGCAAGGTAGGCAATCCCTACTGCAATCAATGTAATTCCAAGTGTGACAGTTCCAACCTTATGAATCTTAGTTGACATAACTTTCTCCTCTCCACATTATACCTCATCGGTTGAGTGATCCTCTAGTGCATCTAATTCTTTTTTCTTGCCTCGAATCAGCATGATTCCTGCTACAACGATCAGTCCTCCAAGCAGTACTCTTGGTACAAATCTAAAAACAGGCCTGATATACTGTTCCATAAAAACCTCATTCAGCGTGCGATACAACAAGCTCTCCAATGCATTCCAAAGAGCTGTGACTCCGATCAAGACTAACACAATACCTGTATAAGTTCTCACCTTATGAGATGCCCAGATGTTCTTGAGATCCTCATCGGAATTACTAAAGAAATAATGATCTCGCAGTGCATAAAATTCTTCATCAGGCATAGCAACCATATTGTGTACATGGCAAAAGCTATAGAACCACAAAACCGGAATAAAGATCATCAACACTCCTGTTTCCGTAATCGCAGATGAAGCAATCAGTGCCATTGATGCCAGCAACAAACTGATGCCCTGTTTATAGAATCCCAAAAACATCTCTCCGCACCCCGGCCACAATGAGAAAACAAAGAGCCAAAACCCACGTTTCTTTATAATAGTTGTATTTTGTGTCGTATTATTCATTTTCATTACCTCCATGAAATGTTTGTTTAATATTTTCTTTGATTCGATCGACAGATTCCCGAAAATCTGATCGCTGCTCCATAAATACATTGGAAATCTCTGTCCTGGTAGTCTCAATCGGCTGTTTAATTCCCTGATAGCTTTTATCAATATTGAGATGGATATTGGGTACTACCAGCAAGAGAATCAGAGTGCAAATCATAGCAGCGGATATCTTCATTGTATAGAAAAACATCAGCATTCTTTTTGATATCTGTCTGGTATGAACCTCTATCTGCATCGGGAGCTGTATCTGTATGCTTTGGCTCTTTTCCACAATGTCATCCTTAAGATAATGTGGTGCCGTGATTATATCCTGCTCTGCGATTCTAATCAATTCATCAACCGACATATCCTCTAATTTTTTGAAATTATCCTGCATGTATTTGCCTCCTTTCATTCAAGTTTTCTCCAAAATCCTCTTCATCCAGAATGCCTCTGAGCATCCCCTTCGCGCGAAATATCTGTGTCCGTATGGTTTTGTCATTCCGATTCAGGCTGACAGCCAGTTCCTCTATAGAACGTTCTTCATAGAAATAAGCCAGTGCCACCTCATCATAGGGTGGAGACAAACTGTTGCATGCTGCCCGTAACTGGTCTCTGACTGATTGCTCGAGACAGATTTTCTCCGGAGAATTAGTCTGTCCATTTGCCTCGAGTGTTAAGAAGAAGGCGTCCTCTGTCGGCACATTTCGTGCATCTGCTCTTTTCAGATAATCCAGACATTTGTTCTTGGCGATCTTGCATAGCCAGGCTTTCAGGTTCTCACCATCAAATTTCGAGAGATTTCTGTAGGCGGACAGAAACGTTTCCTGTGTCAGATCTTCTGCATCAAAATAATTATTTGTGAACTTAAAGCATATCGTAAAGATCAGATTCTGATAGGAATCAATCATATGCTCAAGCTGTTGTTGCTCATTAATTCTCTCCGCCTCCCCTCCAAACAATCAGGAATGCACTCCTTCTTGTTTGTTCTCACATGATAGAACGAGGTAATGAAGTTATTTATTTCAAAAATCTCAAAAAAATATGTTCTGAAGAACTTCTGGTTATAAATTGTGCGAATTTCTTCATTTTTTTGCTTTTGGCTTGCTCGGCTTTTGCTTTTTGGTATTGAGAGACTGAA
>CAZVYQ010000003.1:6239-120225 GCA_964631375.1 uncultured Lachnospiraceae bacterium
GATTGTAAATATATTTTTGTTTTTGACTTGCTCGGCTTTTGCTTTTTGGTATTGAGAGACTGAAATGACAGTTCAATACCAAATCTTCTGCCGGATTGTAAATAAATGTGATTTTCTGTTTTATTGTTGTTCCAATTACTTTAGAATTTCTTCTTTAATTAATATTCCATATATGTCTCAAAAAAGCTCCTTATACTACTTAGCACCTCTCACTTATTGAATACTCTCACAAAAATGATAAAAAGTAAGGTTCTTGATCTTTGTGCTTCCTCACCATCGGAAAATTCTCATTTATGTAGGCGTATCTGAAACAGTTCTCATGATGATCATTTATGATTCCACAAGCCTGTAAATGTGAATATATAACAACCGGTCCTAAATATTTGAATCCTCTCTTCTTGAGATCCTTGCTAATTCTATTGGACAGTCCATTCTGTGCCGGAACGTTCCCTTTTTGATGTCCCATATATAAGATCGTTTTTCCTTTTGAATAGCCCCACAGGTAATCATCAAAGGAGCCATATTCTTCTCTAATTTCGATAAATCTTTTAGCATTATTTATTACAGCCCTAACCTTTCTCTCAGATTTTATCATCCCCGAATAAGCCAGTATTCTTGCTATGTCATCCTCTTTATACTCAGCGATTTCGTTAAAATCAAAGTTACTAAAACATAAACGAAATATCTCTCTTTTTTCAACCATAAGATTCCAGCTCAAGCCACACTGCATGACCTCTAACATTAGATATTCAAACTGAGTTCGATCATCATGAATAGGAATCCCCCACTCCTCATCATGATAATGAATCATTTTTTCACTTACTTTTCCCCAATCACATCGTTGCATACTTCTCCTCCATATTCACATCTTTAGTGGTTTCAAAAAACTGCTTATACTCTTCGTTTTCATCGAAGTTGAAATAAGCTGTATTTTTGTAATAACGTCTGCCTAACTCTTTCAGAATCCATGTTTTACCGGCCTGGCGTACACCTTTTAAGATGAGTGGTTTTCGATAAGGAGAGGTCTTCCATTCCAATAATTTGTTTAAAATGAGTCGTTCCATGCTCTCCATCCTCTCACACTTTTATGCACATTTATGTGCTTGTATATCACACTTTTATTATGAAATGCTTGTCAAGAATTCCAACATCAATTACCTTTTTCTTTATTAGTCTGTATTACTTACTGTTTGTGATCTCATTGGTTGCTCAGAGAAAAATAGTGCTTCAATTAAACATGTTTCCAATTTTCTTAATGTAACGACCGCTCCCCTGCTCCAATAATGTAAAGCCACAGGAACGCAACGTTCCTCCGGAAGCCATGTTTTCTATATCAATGTCTGCTGTCACAATCTTTGCATCCTGAAATGAAGAAATCTGATCAACCAACATCTGAACCATTTTCCTGCCAAGTCCTTTGCCCAGATAGGTTTCTTCCCCAATCAAATAGTCAATTCCATATGCACCATCAAGCGATAGATTCCCAAAGTCTTCATCGCTATCTGTGCATTTATAATATAGGCATAATCCAATTGGTTTTCCCTGACACTGTACGATCAGATACGTAATCCACCGGAACTCCCCTTGATACTCCTTGATCTCAGACATCCAATCATCAATCGTAATCCCCATAGCAGGAATTTCATACCATCTCTTTACATGTTGCTTATTCAGCCAATTTTCAATTAACGGAATGTCATCATCACACAATAGCCTGAGTTCTAACATATTTTCTTTTAATATTGTTTTCATATCATGTCCTCCATAGATTTACTAAATATACCAATAAGGAATCTGTAATACATTCTCTCTCAGTGCCCCAGGAAGCGGACACATACATATGACTGCTCCGGTGCCACGTTTCTTATCTGGTACATCATCCAGTATCTGAAAGGCTGAAGTCATATCCGCTGTTACATTGCTATTTTGCTTGATTTCAATCGGATACAGAATGCCATCCTGCTCAATAATAAAATCAATCTCGCCCTCCTCGATACTCTCCTCTCCGTTTTTTTTCACCTTTTTTCTGTCTTTTCCACGATAATAGGAGACAAAATAGCGATAGTCCATTCCACGATTAGAATAACTCTTTAATATCTCCGATATTACAAAAGTTTCAAAAAAAGCTCCGCTCATAGCTCCGTTCGCTAGTGTTTCCGGTGTCAACCATCTAGTCAGATATGCTGCCAGACCTGTATCTCGGAAGTACAATTTGGGTGTTTTAATTGCACGTTTTAGCACATTAGAGGAAAACGGTTCCAAAATATATACAATGCCCGATGCCTCCAAAACAGACACCCAGCTCTTGATTGTATTAGCATCCTTACCTACTTCATTTGCTATATTAGAATAATTCAGCATATGTCCTGTTCTGGCTGCACAAGCAATCATAAATCTCCGAAATGCATCCAAATCCTGAACAGCTGCTAATTCCCTTACATCCCGTTCCAGATAAGTCTTAATATAACTCGCAAAATAGATTGACCAGTCAACATCTGTATCCTGTAATGCCGGATATCCTCCACGGTGTATAATATTCCATATATTACCTGGATTTTTAGCATCTTTCTCTCGTATCTTTAAATAATCCATCGTTGGTAAAAATGGAGCATGAAAAGTACTTCTTGTCAGTTCTCTTAAGGATAATGGTGCCAATTCTACGATCGCAATTCTTCCTGCCATAGAATCAGAAACCATATCCATCAATTTGAAAGGCTGAGAACCCGACAACAGAAACAAACCATTCTTCTGATTCTGATCACAAGCCATCTTTATATGGCGAAATAATGAGGGAACATATTGAACCTCATCCAGAAAAACCGGAGGTTCATTCATCATCATAAACATATCCGGATTGTTCTTTGCCTGCTCCTCTACAAAGGGATCATCAAATGTAATCTCTTTTACATCAGGGTACATTTTCTTAATGATTGTAGATTTACCAGTCTGTCTGGCCCCTGTAACCAATACAGACTTAAACGTATTCACTGCTTTCTCAATCACATCTTCAACTGTTCTCTGGATATATTCCATATGATCCCCTCTTTATTGTTGACTAATCTGTATTTTGATTCCGTATTAGTCATAGCATAACACAAATTGTACTAAATATTCAACTACTCAGCGATTTCTTTTTGATTTTCTGATATATTTGATATAGCGACACGAATGCCTGCTGCTTCTAACATGGTCGTGTCAGGTCTGTCCTGCTTGAAACTTCGTAGGAGACATACTATAATGAGAGGGCTGTGCAAGCAGATTAGAATTGAATGAAGATGCGAGAGGATGATACTTTATGAAACTACTGTTTATTAGACATGGAGATCCCGACTATACGATTGATTCTCTCACAGAGAAGGGATGGCGTGAGGCAGAGATCTTGTCACATAGGATTAAGAAGCTCGAAGTAAAGAAGTTCTATGTATCGCCACTGGGACGTGCCAAGGATACGGCATCTCTTACTTTAAAGGCCATGAACAGAACTGCTGTGGAATGTGATTGGCTGCGTGAATATGCGCCGAAAATCCACCGTCCTGACAGAAAAGACACTCTATCGATTTCCTGGGACTGGCTTCCACAGGATTGGATGAATGAAAAAAATTATTACGACCCGGAAAAATGGACTTCCACGCAAATCATGCAGGATGGTCATAATCGTGAGGAATATGAATGGATCACAGCTGAGTTTGACCAGCTACTATCTACACATGGATATCAGAGAGAGAAGAATTACTATCGTGTGAACAATGCCAATACCGATACCCTTGTGTTCTTCTGCCATTTCGGAGTACAATGTGTCTTATTAAGCCACCTGCTTGGTATCTCTCCGATGATTCTATGGCATGGTGCCTGTGCTGCTCCGACTTCTGTAACAACAGTGGCTACTGAGGAACGCAGACAAGGTATTGCTTCCTTTCGGATCATCGGCTTTGGGGATACATCACATCTGTATGAAGCTAACGAGCCTGTGTCAGCTTCCGCAAGATTCTGCGAAACCTATGACAATGAAAATGAAAGACATGATTAGAGTCAGTGACAAATGATTCTTTACCTGTTCTCTAAAGATGACTCATCCGTATTCCGATTTCGAATCAGTCATCGGATAATATAAATCGCTCAATAATCTCTGCTATCCCATCATGATCGTTGTCATTGACAGTGACGTAATCTGCTGCTGCCTTTGCTTTCTCTGCTCCGTTTGCCATGGCAACGCCGATGCCTGCTGCCGCTAACATGGTTGTGTCATTTTCCTCGTCTCCGGCAGCGACCGTGTTCTCAATCGGAACATTCAGATAATCACACAGGAAACGGATTCCATTACCTTTCGTGGAAGCAAGTGAACCGTACTCTAACAGCATCGGACTCGAAAAGGTAGAAGAAACCTTGCCCTCAGCCCATGGTTCCAGATTCTTGCGAAATTCCTCGAGTCGTTCACGACCCATCAGATCCATGACAATGATCTTCATCGGTTCTTCAGTCAACGTACTCAGAATGTCATCCGTTATGATTGCAGGCATCTTGACATGTTCTCTGTAACGGGCAAGCTCAGGTGTATCTCCCTGGCTGACTACATGAGTTGCCGAATAAGTGTGTACATGACGTCCCGCTTCACGTGCCTGATCAAAAATATACTTAACATATTCAAACGAAATTGGTGAACGTAACAACGTCTTCTGCTCATAACAGTCATAGATCAGTCCGCCGTTAAATGATGACACATAAGAGCCGGGACCGGTAAATCCAAACTGCTCTGCCACGGTTAATACACTGTTGATCGGGCGTCCTGACGACAGTACGAGTTTATGCCCTGCTTTCTGCATATCGTGTATGGTATCAAGCGTATGTTGACTGATCTTCTTTTCACTGTCTAACAGCGTTCCATCCAGATCAGTAAATAATATTTTTGTTTTATTCAATTTGTTTTGTCTCCTCTTTCGTTTGAAATAGAAAAAGCCACATCATTACCTGTGGCTCTTGTAGTCTTTTAATCGATCCAATAGTTCCTGTGGTACAAACAGCCTACCGTAACCGACTGCCAGATCTGTATCCGGCTTGGTCGTTCCGTGAAAATCCGAACCACCTGTGATCAGCAGATCATATTTTGCAGCCAGACGCTTGATGTCCCGTTCGTCACTGGGTGCATAGGTTGTATACACCGCCTCAATACCCTCAAGTCCGGCTTTTTTCAGTCTTGCCACAAATGCATCCAGTTTTGAGGTGCCCATATGATACAATACTGGATGTGCCAATACTGCGATTCCACCTGCTTTATGAATGAGTTCAATCGCCTGTTCCGGCGTCACCTTCTCACGTGGCACATAACAAGGACCTGTATCTCCAATGTAACGGTCAAATGCCTCTTTCATGGATTTGATCTGTCCTGTTTCATACATATATTTTGCATAAAGACCACGTGTTACAACTGAATCTGGAAAACGTAGCTGCAATTTGGGTATTGAAATGTCGATTCCGTGTTCCCTGAGTTTGACACACATCTTTTCATTTCGTAACTCGCGAGATTCCTGAAACCGCTCTAGATAATGTATAAAATCGGCATTTTGATAATCGATATAAAGTCCGAGGATATGCACATCACAGCCTTCATTCTCTGTAGATAGTTCAATACCCGGCACGACCTCGATCATTCGATCACATGCGTACTGAATCGCTTCATCCAACCCGTCTATTGTATCATGGTCTGTCAGAGCAAATGCAGCAAGCCCTTTTTCAATGGCATAGTCCACAAGCTCAGTAGGTGTATAGGAACCATCTGATTTATTCGAATGTACATGTAAATCAATTGCCTTCATATTAGTTATCGTCGTCTTCCTTATTTGCTGTGTATACAAATCTCTTTCGAGCCATCTCATCACTTTCGAGGTACTCGTCATACGTTGTGATCTTGTCAATTAATGCTCCACCTGGCATGATCTCCATGATGCGGTTTGCCGTTGTCTGTACAAACTGGTGATCGTGTGAAGCAAAAAGTACAACCCCGGGGAATTTGATGAGTCCGTTATTAAGTGCAGTAATGGACTCCATATCTAAGTGGTTAGTCGGCTCATCCAGGATCAAAACATTTGATGCAGAAATCATCATCTTGGATAACAGACAACGTACTTTCTCTCCACCTGACAGGATCTTCACTTTTTTCACGCCGTCCTCTCCCGGAAATAGCATTCTTCCGAGAAAGCCACGTACATAAGTCACATCCTTGACCGGAGAATAGCCTGTCAGCCAGTCGGTGATTGTCAAATCATTGTTAAATTCCTCTGTGGAATCCTTCGGAAAATATGCCTGCGTTGTGGTCACACCCCATTTATAAGTGCCCTCATCCGGCTCCATTTCTCCCATCAGGATCTTGAATAACACCGTTTTTGCCAACTCATTACCGCCGACAAACGCCACCTTATCTTCACGTCCCAGAATAAATGAAATATTGTCAAGAATCTTCTCTCCGTCAATCGTCTTTGTCAGACCCTCTACAGACAGCACTTCATTTCCAATCTCACGTTCCGGTCTAAAATCCACATAGGGATACTTTCTGGAGGACGGCTTGATCTCATCCAGTTCGATTTTTTCCAGTGCCTTCTTACGTGAAGTTGCCTGCTTGGACTTAGAAGCATTTGCCGAGAAACGTGATATGAATTCCTGCAGCTCCTTAATCTTTTCTTCTTTCTTTTTATTGGCTTCTTTCATCTGCTTTACAAGCAGCTGGCTTGATTCATACCAGAAATCATAGTTGCCGGCATAGAGTTGGATTTTACCATAATCAATATCTGCTGTATGAGTACATACTTTATTCAAGAAATATCTGTCATGTGATACGACAATGACTGTATTTTCAAAATTAATCAGAAATTCCTCCAGCCATGCAATCGCATCAAGATCCAAATGGTTTGTAGGCTCATCCAATAGCAGGATATCCGGGTTACCAAACAGTGCTTTTGCAAGCAACACCTTTACCTTTTCACTACCATTCAAATCCTTCATGATAGAATAGTGATAGTCTGTATCGATTCCAAGACCATTTAACAGCATGGCAGCATTTGATTCTGCTTCCCAGCCATCCATCTCAGCAAATTCAGCCTCCAGTTCGCTGGCACGGATTCCGTCTTCATCTGAAAAATCCTCCTTGGCGTAGATTGCATCCTTTTCTTTCATGATCTGGTATAGACGTTCATTACCCATGATCACCGTATCCATAACCGGATATTCATCATATTTAAAATGATCCTGCTCCAGAACAGAAAGACGTTGTCCCGGTGTAATCGAAATATCGCCCTTTGTCGTTTCCAGATTGCCGGATAGAATACGTAAAAATGTGGATTTTCCGGCACCGTTTGCACCAATCAAACCATAGCAGTTGCCTTCAGTGAATTTGATATTAACATCCTCAAACAACGCTTTCTTTCCTAATCTAAGTGTTACATTATTTGCACTAATCATTACAAAAAAATCCTTTCCTGACTGTCAGTATTCGCATCTAATACTGATATGTTAACGTTATGCCGCCAATTCTTTATTGTACATGAAATGAGAAAAAAAGCAAGTAGATTCAGTTGATTCTTACAGAGTCGAATTTGATCATAACAAAAAAGAATTCATTGAACCACCTTATAGGTAAGTTTCAATGAATTCTTTTATAAACACTCACTAGCCTTCTACGATCAGGTATCTTCCATCCGGAATCTTAAAGACTTCTGAAGCTTCTTCGATATCATCCAGATTCATGCCTTCCAAATCCACACCATTTTCGTCGAAATAATCCCAGACTTCCTGTAGGGAATCCACTACAACTGCCAGACAGTCTTCCAGAAAAGCCTCTGCTTCTTCCAGAGTATCAGCTACGTTCTCATCAAAGAGTTTGCTCTGATTTTCCAGAAATACCTTCAATACTTCGTCATCATATTCATGCATAGCACAACCCTCCTCCCTTTTTTCCTTTCTTGATTGGTTTCACAACCTATAATCCTAATTTTCTATATTCTGAACAAATCTGTGCAATCGGAAATCCGACTACATTATAATACTCACCATGAATGCTTTTGATGTATATGCATCCTCTGCCCTGTATCGCATAGGCTCCTGCTTTATCCATCGGCTCTCCTGAAGCTACATATTCAGATACTTCTACATCACTCATGGGAGACATCTCAACTTCTGTTTTTACATGAAATGTGTGAGTTTGTAATACGCCATTTCTATCGTATACAAATGTTACGCCGGTATAAACCTGGTGAAGATGCCCTTGCAGCATCGTAAGCATTGCCACAGCATCCTGCGTATCTGCAGGCTTTCCTAAGATATGATCCTTGTAACTGACAATGGTATCGGCACCAATCACAAGAAAATTCTTTTGTACCGATAATCCAGTGGCAACATCCTCTGCCTTCTGTCTTGACAGATCCTCTACCACCTCCTCAGGTAGTACCTTGTTGGTTCTCTCCTCAGATAACGTCGGCAGTATCACCTGAAACGGAATTCCTGCCTGCGTTAAAATCATGCTTCTGCGTGGAGAACCTGATGCTAATATAATACTCCTCATTCTTCTATATGCTCCTCCGGAACAAATATACGCATATTTGTATTTTCTTTCATTGATTTGACCGCCTGAATTGCTTCCGCACAAAACTGTTCCTGTGCACAGACTGCTTCTTTTCCTCTTTTATCAATTCTTTCATATGTACCATCTGATGTCAATACCCTGGCCTTCATTGTATCATCCAACTGCACCTGTAACAAATGCTTGATTTTGTCCTTTAAATCATCCTCCTCAATTGGGAACATGATCTCTACACGTCGTTCCAGATTACGTGGCATCCAGTCAGCAGAACCCAAAAAGATCTTTTCGTTGCCATTGTTATAGAAATAAAAGATTCTGCTGTGTTCCAGAAAATTTCCTACAATCGAACGTACATGTATGTGCTCACTGATTTCCGGTATACCGACTCTCAGACAGCAGATGCCTCTGACGATCAGATCAATCTCTACTCCGGCATGAGAAGCCTCATACAATGCCTCGATAATGTCGCTGTCACACAAAGAGTTGACCTTGGCTACAATCTTAGCCTGTTTATTCTGCAGTGCATTCTCTCTCTCTTTATTAATCAGATATAAAAATTGATCCTTCAGCCAAAGAGGAGCAAGTGAAAGTTTATTCCACGAAACCGGTTCCGAATAACCGGACAGCATATTAAATACCGCTGTTGCATCTTCTCCAATCTGTTCGGAACAGGTTAATAATCCCAGATCCGTATACAGCTTTGCTGTGATATCATTATAATTCCCGGTGCCAAGATGAACATATCTGCGGATTCCGTCCTCTTCACGTCGCACTACCAGTGTGATTTTAGAATGAGTCTTTAATCCTACCAAGCCGTAGATTACGTGACATCCTGCCTTTTCCAGTTTCTTTGCCCAAACGATATTATTTTCCTCATCAAATCTTGCCTTTAATTCTACGAGAACAGTGACCTGTTTTCCATTTTCGGCGGCAAGTGCCAGAGCTGCAATAATTGGTGAATTGCCACTCACTCGATAGAGAGTCTGTTTGATTGCAAGTACATCTTGATCCCTAGCCGCCTGTTGGATGAATTCTACTACCGGCTGGAACGTCTCATATGGATGATGCAATAGTTTATCGCCTTCTCTGATCTGCGAAAACAGATCCCTATCTATCTGCAGGTTGGGAACAGGTTGTGGTATATAGGGTTTGTTTTTCAGATGATCAAAACCCGAAAGATTATACATTTTCATAAGGAACGTAAGATCAAGCGGCCCATTGATATGATATATATCTGCTTCATGAATGGACAATTCTCTTTTTAATATTTTTAGCAGTCTCTTATCAATGTCATCATCCACCTCAAGTCTGATTGCTTCTCCCCATTGACGTTTTTTTAGCTGTTTTTCGATCTCCTTCAACAGATCTGCAGCCTCATCCTCATCAATCGTCAGATCTGCATTTCTCATAATACGGAACGGATGGGCACAGATGACATCATAATTTAAGAACAGTTTATCAATATTCTTCTCAATGATCTCTTCTAATAATATAACAGTTGTTTCGTTTTCATCTCCCGGTATCAGTACAATTCGTGGTAGCACAGCGGGAACCTGAACCGTGGCAAACTCTGGTTCATGCTTCTCCTGCTTTTCTGATTTGTCAGATACACCCTGTTGATTATGCTTCTTAGTCACAAGGGCACCTATATTCAATGATTTATTACGAATTAATGGAAACGGTCTGGATGAATCCACAGCCATTGGTGTTAAAACCGGATATACATTCTCGCTGAAATAACGATCAACATACTCTGCCTGTTTTTTCGTTAGCTTCTCATGTTCCGTTACGACATGAAGTCCATTTTGCAGCAGTAATGGTAACAGTGAACGATTATATGTTGAATACTGCAATCCAACTAATTCATGTGTAGCCAGATTGACCTGCTCGAGTTGTTCACCGGGAGTCATTCCGGCAATATCAGGCTTCACATACTTGGCATTTACCATATCCTTTAAGGATGCAACACGAATCATGAAGAATTCATCGAGATTTGAGGCTGTGATGCTCAAAAATTTCAGACGTTCGAATAACGGGAGTGATTTATCTCTTGCTTCCTCCAAAATTCGATTATTAAATAAAAGCCAGCTCAATTCACGATTATAATAATATTCACTTCTCTTGAGATCAAACTTATCTGCCATCATTCAAGCTCCTTTTTTGTTTTATAATCGGCTTCACGCTGAATACTTCTTCAAAGAAGCGTGCTTTTCGCTCAAAAAAGCCCTTTTCCAACGATAGATCCTCATCCGAACTAACCGTTAAAATCAACTGACTGTCCTTCAACGCTGCCTTAACATCTCGTATCTTCAAGCGTTGGCTTCTACACACACCATCTGCCACACGGAAGATTGCAACCAGCTTTGCGATGGTCAGATATGCCTCTTTATCAATGCCGGAAACCGTTGTCAATTCACTAAAATATTGAAATGTAGCTTTATTATATTTAACTACATTGGCTACAATCTCTCTCTCCATATGAGAGAGTCCTATGATCTCTGTCGCCATAATGATGCTATAGGAGGATTCAGCCATTGCCTCCAGGCTGATAAACTTTCCACAATCACCAAGCAATGCGGCAATCCTTAATAACAGCCGTTCTCTTTTTCCCATTCCATGAAGCTTTTTCGTGCTGTCAAAGATCGTCAATGCGACCTGCTGCAGAAATGCGTTTCTGATCTTATTTCCTTTATATCGCTTACCCATGTTCTCGGCACAGGCAATAATATCATTTTCAAAATTATGCTGTACCTGTATCAGTTTATTCCTCTGTGCATAATCATATGCAATTCCATCTGCCAAGCCAACTCCCGGAGCCCACAGTAACTCTGCACCCGTGATCTCCAAGATCCTCTTGAATAATATAGCCGATGGGGTCAGTAACGATGCATTCTCCTCCGGCAATCCCAGATACTCTGCTATCTGTTCAGGTTTACGCATACGCAGAATATCCACAAATGCCATATACTGTTCCTGTGTAATGGTATTGTCCTTCTTTTCTTTACCAAGCTTCTGCATAATAAATGATATATAATCATCAACTACAATAATATTTTTTACATCACGATCCTTGAGATATAATGACTGGAAAGAAAGCAGTTGATTATCAACCAATTCCTCAATTAAATGCTCATAATCCTTTGTGTGTGGTTCAATAGCACCTAACATCTCACGAATTCTAAGAATACCCAGTCTGATATTCTGTGTTGCAACCAGAGAATCCTTATCAAATAATGAAATCTGAATAGATCCACCGCCTACGTCAACAATAGCTGTTCCTTTTTCGATGATCCGATCAAAACGTTCTCCCTTGGATGCTACGGATTTATAATGCAGGAATCTCTGTTCGGAGTTACTGAGAACATCTACAGTCAATCCAGTACGAAGCTTGATCTGCTCCAAGACAATGCTCCTGTTCTCCGTCTCACGGATTGCACTGGTACCACATGCCTGATATCCGGTCACCTTATAACTCTTCATAATCGATGCAAACTCTGATAGTACACGGCAGAGTTCATCTACTCTCTCATGTGATATCTTACCGGTGGAATAGGTATCTGTACCTAATTCTATGCTATGCCGGATATGATCGATCTGCTTCATCTCACCTTTACCGGAAAACTGGTAAATCTTCATCGCCAGTTCATATGAGCCGACATCAATTGCGGCAAATGTCTGTACCCCCATTCCTGTCTCCTCCTATTCCTTTCCTAACAGATAATCAATAAACTGCTGTGCTGTCCGTCCGGACAACCCTCCATGCGACAATTCCCATTTGTTCGCTTCTAAGAGGAGTTCTTCATCGGGTAGCGTAATTTGATACCTTTCTGCCAGTGTCCTGACAATATTCTCATACTCCTTTTTATCCGGTGCACAGAAAAATATGGACACACCAAAGCGAGCAACCAGTGACAGTTTTTCCTGTACTGTGTCGGAACTATGGAGATCGTCCCTGCGTTCTTCTTTATCTGAAAACTTTTCTCTGACCAAATGCCTTCTGTTAGATGTGGCATAAATCAGCACATTAGCAGGTTTTTTCTCCAGTCCGCCCTCTATGACTGCCTTCAAATATTTATACTCGATTTCGAAGTCTTCAAAGGAAAGGTCATCCATATAGATAATGAACTTATAATTACGGTTCTTAATCTGAGCAATGACATCATTCAGATCCTGAAACTGGTGTTTATAGATTTCTATGATACGCAACCCTTGATCGTAATATCTGTTTAAAATACCCTTGATACTGCTGGATTTCCCTGTTCCCGCATCTCCAAAGAGCAGACAGTTGTTTGCTTTTTTCCCATTTACAAATGCCTCTGTGTTCTCAATAAGCTTTTGCTTTGGTATCTCATACCCGATCAGATCTTCTAAATAAACATGAGCAATATTTGTGATCGGAATGATCTGAACGCCTTGCTCTCCATGCTCTACGCGAAATGCTTTATGTAAACCAAATTTTCCAACGCCGAAATCATGATAAAAATCCTCCATGGTTCCCAAAAACTCCTCTGCACTGACAGCCTTTGCCAGTCTGACACTCAATTCACAGATTCTGTCACGAATGCGTTTATTGAAAAATTTACTTTCACTATTGATATTTTCATAATCGGAGATCAATTCTATACAGCCCGTATGCAGTGTTTCCTCGAGGGCTTTAAGATCGCATCCAAACATTTCACGAAAAATCGTAAAATCATGCAACGCCACCTGATTGATACTTCCCTGAACTGCACCCTTAATCTCAGATGCCATACTAAATGCATTCTCGTTATTCGCTAATAAATAAGTCAGATAAGTATGCCACAGATTACCTTCGTAGCCATGACTGCCTGCAAGCTCAATCAGACGATGTGTCACATCAAACAACAGATTACGCTTGTCCTCGATATTATAGTAATCATCCTGATAGTTGGTCATCAACCACGACATATCAGTCAGGATATCTCCATGTTTAAAATGCTTGTATAAAATCAATTCTTTTTCCCGCATATGCTTCACTCCAAATTCCATATATTTATTTTGATGTGCTACTTTTCTCCATGATGTCTGTCTGGAGTGCTCTGCTGTCTCTCATAATCTGTTCAAACATATGCTCGACTGCATCCTGATACTGCTCATTCCTGACAAGTGACCTTACCGCTTTGATTTTTTGCTGTTCACGAGCCTCATCTAATACAGGCTTATGATTTTGTATCTTATATTCTGCAACTTTTTCACACAATTCCATCCTCTGTTCCAGCAAAACAGTCAGTTTTTTGTCGATCTCGTCTAGCTGCTCTCTTATCTGAGTTAATTCCATGACAAACCCCTTTTTACTCACTAAATTTCAGTACATCGTATAAAATTATCATACTCTAATTCATGTTCCATGACAAGACACTTATTACTGACTGATATTGCATTCTAATAGGAAAAACATTATACTGTAATCAAGAAGGTACTACCATATTTCAAAGAGAAAACACTGAATGATTAAGGAGAACAACGTATATGAAAGCAAAAAATATCATCATCTTGATTGTCATCATACTGCTCTTTGGAATACTACTGTTTCTGGGTGCTAGAAGTCGCTTCATACCGGACAATGCTCCCGGAACTGTTGGCAATACTGCCGGCAATCTTAATAACGAAGGCTTATTTTGTGAAGATGAAGGCATGGTTTACTTTGCTAATCCATATGATAATTGGCAGCTTTACTCCATGACACCTGATGGAAGCAATATCAAAGAAGTATGGGATGTTCCCGTCCGCTACATTAATGCCGCCGGAAAGTTCTTATATTATTATCAGGATGCTGACTCTGCCAACAAAGGTTTTGGATATCTGGGCAATATGTTCGGTATTTATCGCATCAAAAAGGATGGTACCAATAATAAATCGCTGGATAAAATTCCATCCGGTATCTTAAAGCTGATTGATAACTCATTATACTATCAGCATTTTGATAATACAGAAGGGATGTCTCTCTATCAGATGAATCTGGACGGAAGTAAGAAGACAATGGCAATAGAAGCCATTGTGAATCCGGCCTGTTCCATAGATAGTGTAATTTACTACGCAAATACAGAAGAAGGCTTTATCCTGTCCGCATATGATACGCAACTAAAACGTATTGATACAATCTATGAGGGCAAGTTATATAACCCGATTTATCAGGATTCTTATATGTATTACATGAATGTTGCAGATGACTATGCACTCTATCGATATGATATGAATGACGGTAGCATTGAAAAGCTTACCGCAGATCGTGTAGATACTTATAACATCTGTAATGACTATATCTACTATCAGAAGAATGATGCAGCAGAGCCTGCTCTCATGAGGATGCGTCCAGATGGTTCCGAAGTCGAGATTGTAGCAGAAGGTAATTACAGTAACATCAATATCACGTCTGTCTATACCTATTTTACCGCATTTGATGAGGATACACCGATGTATAAAACTCCTACCTCAGGCAATATCAATGTTACAGAATTCTCAGAGGCAGCAGCGGCAATTGTAATAGATGAAGATTGATGATCATCTGAGTGTTCTGCTGTTTAGTTCCTCCAACAGCTGTGTGACGGTACGATTTAAAATAGGATGTCTTTTATTTGGAGCGATCTGTGCAAGCGGTTCCAGTACAAAATTACGATTTTGCATATCTGCATGTGGTACGGTTAACTCTACAGAATCAATAATCATGTCATCATAGAAAATAATATCTAAATCCAATGTCCTCGGTCCCCATTTGATCAATCTTTCTCTCTTGGCTTCCAATTCAATCTCCTGTAACAAATCTAATAATTCATCCGGAAATAATAACGTGCGTAGTTCAATCATGCCGTTTAAAAAACTGTCCTGATCATGATACCCATATGGTTCTGTTTCAACAAATGCCGAAATTCTCTCTACACTACAGTCCTCTCGCTCTTCCAGGGTTTGAATCGCATTTTGCAGGTATTCTTCTCTTTCTCCCATATTAGAGCCCAATGCCACATAGGCTGTATGCCATTTACGTTCTATCTTGACCGAAACTGCTTCCAATGGCAAACCGATTGGAGCCCATGGCTTCTTGACCTCTAAAACGATCCGTTCCAGCTTTTTGTACTTTAGCAACAGTTCTCTGGCAAGCTGCTCTGCAACTGTCTCAATCAGCTTATAACAACGTCCTTTCATGAAATCATTGATAAAATGACATACCTCTCCATAATGTAGCGATTCTGTCAAAATATCATCACATCCGGCTGTTCTGGTAGACAGATATAACTCTGCAGATACCAGAAACTTCTGTCCCAGCTTATTTTCCTCCTCAAACACACCATGCTTACCAAATATCTCAAGATTTTCAATTTTGATACAATCCATGAACTTTCTGCTCCCTTCTTTGAGTAACTGCTTCCGTCATATCAATCACTCTTTTATTCTCAGCGATATCATGTACTCTGACAAACAGATACTGATTCAGTGCTGCCAATACGGTTGTAACATAGGTTCCTTCTTTACGGAGCTTGATTGGAAGTGGTGGTGTAGCTGATGCTGCTATAACTGATTTTCTGGATGCACCAAGTAATAAGGGAAGTTCCAGTACATGTAACCAGTCTAGATGTGCCAAAAGCTGTAGATTCTGCTCTGTAGTTTTGGCAAATCCGATACCGGGATCCAATATGATGCGATCTCTTGCAATTCCTGCATCCGCCGCAATAATAACGGATTCTGCCAAATCTTTGATCACATCAGCAGGGAATGCACGATATTCACTATCCTTTCGATTATGTGAAATGCAACAGGCTACATTTAACTTGGCAATGCTGCGTGCCATCTGTTGATCATATCGCAATCCCCAGATATCATTGATCAGCTCTGCCCCTGCCTCAACTGCAGCTATTGCGACCTCTGATTTGTAGGTATCAATGGAAATGGGAATATCAAAATGATTTTTGATTTTTTCTATTACAGGTGTTACTCTATCAATTTCCTCAGCAGCTGAGATTGGAGTGTATCCCGGGCGTGTAGACTCTCCCCCTATATCAAGAATGTCTGCACCCTCTTTAATCATCTGTTCTGCTCTCCTAAGAGCAGCATCTAACTGAAGATAAGAGCCTCCATCGGAAAAAGAATCGGGTGTTATATTCAAGATTCCCATAATGTGTGTATGTCCGTTATGAAATTCTCTGTTTCCAATCTTCATTATCTTTCCTCCGGTTTATAACGTATGATAAATTTATATCAGTTAATACTTAAGTCTCATATTCTTTTTGTTGCTATCCCAATCACACTCGGATTCAGCCTGACATGCAAAACAGGTACGTGATAACTTATCAGCGCGATACAGAATACCTGAAAGTGAGTGTTCTTCCTGAATCAAACTGTTCCTGTGATGACCAATTGCTCTCGTAATATCCTCTATTTCAGGCAATGTATAACCGGCATCTCGTAAAATCTCACCTGCAATTTTTTCTCCTGCCTCTTCATGTGGAATTCCCTCCAGATACTGCATTCCTCGTCCAATATCATGCAGTAACGCAACTGTATAAATGGATTCCTTTGAGATCATCAGACGTTCTTCATAATTCAAGATCATCATAATGCGTGCCACATTCAGGCAATGCTCCAATCCATGTTTACAAAAGGGACGCCCTTTTTCCAGTTTTTCTATTTCTGTAATCTGTTCTATATATCGATCGTTATTTAAAATTCGATCAATCCGTCTGTTGTCCTCATCCATTTTCACTTATCTGATTGTTCTCCCAAGTAACTGATAGAATGTATTCTGTAACTTTGTACTGTGCTTAAATTTTCCACGTGTTGCAACTGTCACAGTTGTTGTTCCGGGCTTTTTGATTCCCCTCATTGTCATGCACATATGCTCTGCCTCCACCATGATCATAACACCCTTTGGGGAAAGATATTGCATCAGTGCATCTGCAATCTGAGCAGTCATATGCTCCTGTATCTGTAGTCTGCGTGCATAAATATCAACTGTTCTTGCAAGTTTGCTGATCCCAACCACCTTACCGTCCGGTATGTATGCAACATGTACCTTTCCATAGAATGGCATCAAATGATGCTCGCAGGTAGAGTAAAATGTAATATCCTTCTCCAGGATCATCTCATGATGATCAATCTGAAATGTTTTCTGTAGATGCTTCTCGGGAGTTTCGTCCATACCGCCATATATTTCTTCATACATTCTGGCGATACGATCAGGTGTCTCCTTCAATCCTTCTCGTTCCGGATCTTCACCGATTCCCTCCAGCAACATTCTGATGGCTTGCTCAATCTTTTCTTTGTCTACCATGTAAATCACTCCTTATCTGCCCTTTGTGCCGCATGATTCGATATATTTCTCCGAGATAAGAAAGCGAACCAAATGCTATAATCACCGACTCTTGATCCCCTTTTGGATCTTCGGCTAATAGCAGAGCCAATTCAACTGCTTCCTCTACACTGTCTGCAGCTGTAACTCTGTCGTGAAAGTGCCGTACTGTCTCTGCCAGAGACAATGCGGGTAACGCCCTTGTATTATGAGGAGTCGCAACCGTTATGATATCAGATGCATACTGTACAGTTATTTTGCAGATCTTTTCATATTCCTTATCCTTCAATACACCCATTATATAGATAATTTTTCGATTTGTAAAATACAATTCTATAGACTCGACAAGCCTTTTGGCGGCATCCTCATTATGTGCACCATCAACGATCATAAGCGGACTTGTACACACTACATCAAATCTCCCCGGCCATATCGTATGATCAAATCCTCTTCTTAACTGATCATCTGTGATTCGATACCCTATCTTCCTTAGCTGTTCCACAGCATCAATCACCAGAGCAGCATTATCGATCTGATATGTTCCTGGAAGAGATATGCAGATATTCTCATGCTCCTTATATGAAAACACTTGTTTCTGAATGGAATACTCTATTTGAACTGCTTCTTCAGGCTGTGTCATAACAAATGGAACTTGTTTTTCCCTACATGCACTAGTAATCACATTTATGATACTTTGATTATTCCGTGGATCTCCTGTATTTGGTTTCATAAAGACTGCTCTGCAGCCTGACTTAATAATCCCGGCTTTCTGTTCTGCAATGGCGGCTAACGTATGCCCCAGATATTCCGCATGATCCATACTGATGGATGTTAAAATTGCAAGATCAGTAGTCTGAACAATATTTGTAGCATCCTCTTGCCCACCCATTCCTGTTTCCAATATCACAACATCACAACGCATCTGTGCAAAAAACAAAAAGGCAAGAGCCGTCTCAATCTCAAAAGCAGTCGGATGTGGTAAGCCCTCAGCTACCATAGCCTCTGCTGCTTCTGAAATCTCTTCCATATACCTCGCATAGCGTACTTCACTGATTTTTTTCCCATTGAAACGGGCAAATTCACGATATTCACATACCGGTGGAGAATTATAGATACCTGTTCGATAGCCTGCCTCTCGTAGGATAGAATCAAGATAGACCGAAACCGAACCCTTACCATTCGTTCCGGCGATATGAATGAACCTAAGAGAATCCTGTGGGTGATTGAACCGGCTCATTAGATTCTTAATAGTATCCAATCCTGGAACACTCCCGTATTTCACTGTATCTTCTCTATATTCTAACGCTTCCCGATAATTCATAGAAATACACCTCTAACTTTACGATATACAGTTCGATCTGTTTCGCTTCATTTTAAACCATTTATCATATGTTTACAACTCCATACCGTTCTTCTACCGAATACGACTTCGGCAGAGCGAAAAGATTGACAGCATTCGCTGCGAATAGAAACGAGGAATCATACACATACTGATCTTACCATGAGAAAATTTATACTATGTGGCACACTTGGCTGGTGCCTGGAGATCCTGTTTACAGCCATCGAATCCTTTCGAAAACGTGAACTCAAGCTAAAGGGAAACACCTCGATCTGGATGTTTCCGATCTATGGCCTGGGCGTCCTCATATTACCATTATACAATTTGATGCGTAACAAGAGCCCGGTATTTCGAGGAGTTTTATATGCGATTGCAATCTATATTGTAGAATTTCTAACAGGTTCCTTTTTAAAAGAGCGATCGTTATGCCCATGGGATTACAGTCATTCAAAGTGGAACATCAAGGGAATCATACGATTGGATTATGCCCCTGTATGGTTCTTTACAGGCTTAATCTTCGAACGAATACTACTGTTATCTAAGAAAAAGAACATCCAATGAAATCTGTTTTCATTAGATGTTCTTCTCTTTCATCAGATCAGTATATATTATTAATCGATATCTGAAACATCAATATCGCCACCGACACCTATATCCAGTGTGTTAAGTGTACGACGTTTTCTTCTGTCCTCTTCTGATTTTTCCAAAATGTAATTCTTGATCTCCTTAGAATGACGGATGTGTTTTAATATAATTTCCTTATCTGTTGTATCACCTGTAAAACAGATGACGGTTCCAAGTCCAAACATTCTCTCAATTAAGCTGGTCTCAAGCTTTACGTCCTGTACCTTATACATGTAGCAGTCATTTTCCACTGTTTTGAACAATCCCGTATCCACAGTCAACATGGTGTCCTCTAATGTATACTTCGTAAATGTCCATGGTAATCCCAAAAAAAGCCATCTCTTTCTCTCTACGTATCCCATTGCATTTCCTCCTCATGAGTGGTATCATTTGTTAATTTTCAGTATAAAACATTTTCTTCTGTATTGCAAAACATTCTTGAATCGCATATAATAAAACTGTTTAGAGCCACGTATCATGACGATAACAACGTATTCAAGAAGGAGGGTAATATTAATGCAGACTTTAGACTGTATCCGTGGAAGAAGAAGTATCCGTAAATTTACAGACGAACCAATCTCCCATGAAGTGCTTGAAAGAATTATCGAAGCAGCTTCCTATTCTCCATCCTGGAAAAACACTCAAATTGTTCGCTATATTGCAATTGAGAGCAAAGCATTAAAGGACAAAATTGCAAAAGAATGTACCTCCTGCTTCGTATATAATGCCAATACTATGAATGCAGCCCCAATGCTGATTGCTGTCACTGTTTTAAAAAACAGATGCGGCTATGAACGTGATGGCTCTTTCACCACTTCCCGTAAAGATACCTGGCAGATGTTTGATGCCGGTATCGCCAATCAGACATTTTGTCTGGCGGCTCACGAGTTTGGACTCGGGACCGTCATCATGGGTATTTTTGATGATTCATTGGCTGAGGTATTGGAGATCCCGGAGGATCGAGAATTAGTGAATATCATTTGTATCGGACATCCTGCAGAAACACCGGATGTTCCAAAAAGAAAAACAGTAGATGATTTACTCATCTATAAATAACGGTAATCCCAAATCGAAGATAATTTATTTTATCTTCGATTTTGTATGATACGACAAATTATAAACCCGAAGGGAGAGATTTTTTCATGAGACACTTGATGAGTCCACTTGATATGACAGTGGAGGAACTCGACAAACTAATGACACTGGCAGATGATATCCGATTAAATCCGGACAAATATGCTCATGTGTGCGATGGCAGGATTTTAGCAACCTGTTTTTATGAACCAAGCACCAGAACCAGACTCAGTTTTGAATCTGCCATGATGCATCTGGGAGGAAAGGTATTGGGCTTTGCTTCTGCCGACTCCTCCTCTGCTGCAAAGGGTGAGAGCGTGTCAGATACAATCCGTATGATCTCCTGTTATGCAGATATCTGTGCAATGCGTCATCCTAAGGAGGGAGCTCCTATGGTGGCCGCATCCAAGTCTCGTATCCCGGTGATCAATGCCGGAGATGGAGGGCATCAACATCCCACTCAGACCTTAACAGATCTGCTAACCATTCGTTCTCTCAAGGGACGTCTGGGAGATATGACCATTGGCCTATGTGGTGATCTCAAGTTTGGCAGGACAGTTCATTCTCTGATTAATGCACTGATTCGATACCCCAATGTAAAGTTCGTCTTCATCTCTCCACAGGAGCTGCGTATTCCGGATTACATACGCGAGGATGTTCTCGGAAAGAACAATATAGAATTCAAGGAGGTGGTTCGCCTGGAGGAAGTCATGCCTGAACTCGATCTCCTCTATATGACCAGAGTACAACGGGAACGTTTCTTTAATGAAGAGGATTACGTCCGTCTGAAGGATTTCTACATCCTCGACAAGACAAAAATGGAATTGGCCAAGGAAGATATGCTTGTTCTGCACCCACTTCCGAGAGTCAATGAAATCTCTGTTGAGGTAGATGATGATCCACGTGCTAAATATTTTGAACAGGTACAGTTTGGGGTTTATATTCGAATGGCACTGATCCTCACACTGTTAGAATTGGAGGTGGCATAAGTATGTTGAATGTAGGAAAAATAGAAGAAGGATTTGTGCTTGACCACATCAAAGCAGGTAAAAGCATGGCAATCTATCATCACCTGAACCTAGACAAGCTGGACTGTACGGTTGCCATCATCAAGAATGCAAAGAGTAATAAAATGGGGAAAAAGGATATTCTCAAGGTGGAATGTGATATTAATATGCTGGATCTCGACATCTTGGGCTTCATTGATCATAACATCACCGTCAATGTTATTAAGGATGGAGAAATCGTAGCAAAAAAGGATCTGGTACTACCAAAACAGATCACAAATGTGATCAAATGTAAGAATCCCCGCTGTATCACTTCTATTGAGCAGGAGTTGGCACATGTATTCATCCTAACTGACGAAGAAAACGAGATCTACCGTTGCAAATATTGTGAAGAACACTATACTGCCCAATAAGACTTGATTCCATAAGAAAACAATCCTGCCAAGGATGTCAAGGATTGTTTTCTTTTATTTTTCTGTACTCATTTGGTGTGACTCTCATCAATGTCTTAAATGTTTTTCCAAAGTAACTGCTGCTAAAAAATCCGGTCATATATGCTATTTCAGCCGCTGTCTGATCAGTTTCCGACAAAAGCTGTGCTGCACGTCTAATCCTATAATTCAGTACATACTGAAATGGTGACAGACCCAGGGACTTTGAAAAGCAACGACTACATTCTCGTTCGCTGATCCCTACAGCGGCGGCAATATCCTTTAGCTCTAACTTCTCCTGATAATGTGTATGTATATAGGTTAGCATCCCTTTGATACGTCCCTCATCAACTCCCGGCAGCGAATTGCTTTTCTGAATAATGTCTCTGTTTTGTATGGAAAGAATGTGAAACACCTCTGTGATTGCCTTTCTTACCTCATATTCATACCCATATTCTTCACTGTCATATGCTTGATAAGCATCATATAAAAGTGCTCTGATCTTCTCCCCCGGATCTGTTTGATCATTAAAAATAATGTATGGGAGTTCCTTGCATTTTGATAAAGGTGTTAAATACTTTTGGGCATAAATACTATCGTATCCGCCACTGATGAACAACGGAGAAAATACCTGTGCACGATAAACTCCCTGCTCACCGTTCCCCTGCTTAACAGCATGTAAAACGTTAGAATTGATAAAAACTGCTTCTCCGGTCTTCAGAGTCAGAATTTCATTCTGAATATTCATTTCAACAGATCCCAGAATCAACGATGAACATTCGAATTCATCATGCCAATGCCATGGCACCTCTTTACACAGGTATTGATTAATATCTGCATAATAGGAAGCATAAGGAAACATCGCATCTCCATGCTTTGTAGACTCATGAAAATCTGCATCTACCTCAATCCTTGTAACAATCCTCATCTCACTCCTCCTTGTCTCGGCACCCATCAATATCTGTATTGTCACTTGTTCACAAATCATTTGGCTCTGATACAGGCTGTTCTATCACTTTATTGCCGCATCTGTCATTATGTCGCCAAGCAGCGCATATAAATGTCCTGATTATTATATAATTAGGCGTAATATTGGCTTTTATTATGACATCTTCCGCTATATAATTATAGCATAAAGAGGAACATACAACAAGATGATCAAGACGTAATTTACAAGCCAACATTTCGCACCAAAAGGAGGCGTATCTTATGACAATTTACAACATTGATGACCCAAAACAATTTCTTAATATCCTTTCAACCTGCAGCGGCAAAATTGACCTGATCGCAGACAATGGACTTTTTGTTGAGATTAAGCCGGCAGGCCTACCGGTTACCGCCCTTGTACGAATGCTTTTATCCTCCCAAATTGACAAGATTAATCTTTCGTTCAGGCAAAAGGAGGATGCACAAAAGGTTCTGAATTACATTATGGGAATGAAAAGAAAACAGGCGAGTTGAATGCTCGCCTGTTTTATCATTCGAAAAAGTATGAACTCTATCATGATGAACTCATGCACCACCAAGCTTGGCTGAAAAATCTGCCATAGCCTCAGAAATCTTAATATTTTGCGGACATACCTTTTCGCAACTTCTACATGCGATACAGGCACTTGGCTGCTTCTCCTCCGGCACTGCCATCAACGCCATAGGTGCCAAGAAGCCTCCACCCGTAAAGCAGTGCTCATTGTAGAGTTCGATCAGGTTCGGAATATCCAGCTGTTTCGGGCAATGGCTGACACAATAGTGACATGCAGTACAGGGAAGTGTTGCTTTACCAAGCATACCTGATGCAATATCTGCCAGTGCAGTCATTTCTTTTTCATTCAGTGGCTTAATGCTCTCATAGGTTGCCAAATTCTTTTTTAACTGCTCCATATCAGACATACCGGACAATGTTACAACAACATGCGGAAGCGATTGTAAAAAGCGAAATGCCCATGCCGCCACTTCTTCATCCGGACGTAATGCCTTGAGTATTCCCTCATTTTCTTCTGAAAGCATTGCCAGTTTCCCACCACGTAACGGCTCCATAACCCATATCGGCAAATGATATTCTTCGCATAACTCCATCTTACCTTTTGCATCCTGAAATGTCCAATCCAGCCAATTAAGCTGTATCTGACAAAACTCCATGTATTGACCATAGGCTTCCAAAAAGCGTCTCATAACATCACAACTTCCATGTGCTGAGAACCCAAGATGCTTAATCCGTCCATTTTCCATCTGCTTGAGCACATATGGCATAATGCCGTACTGCTCATCCAGATATTCGTTTATATTCATCTCACAGACATTATGAATGAGATAAAAATCAAAATATTCCATTCCAGTCTTCTCAAGTTGTTTTTCAAAGATTTCTTCAACCTTATCCATATTGGACAGATCATATCCCGGAAACTTAGTTGCAATATAATAATTCTCTCGTGGATACTTACACAGTGCTTTTCCAACAACGGATTCGGAATTACCGTCATGATACCCCCATGCAGTATCATAGTAATTCACTCCCTGCTGCATGGCATAAGCAATCATATCCTCGGTTGCCGCCACATCAATCACAGCATCATTTCCATTTACAACAGGCAATCTCATGGTGCCCATACCAAGAGCTGACAGCTCCAAGTCCTTAAATTTGTTGTAGATCATAATATCCCTCCTGTTACTTTCCATAAACTCCAAACAGCTCAAAAATCCTAGTCCTGTGATTCTTAGGTTGTCACTGTTCAATCCCAAGTCAGTTTTCCGGTTTTCACTGCTTTCTCATACCTACTGATCTTGTAATCCAGACGTTCCAACATCGTATCAATCTGTTTTCGTTGTTCCAGAAGTGTCTCTCTCTGCTCTTTCAGTAGATTGAAACGTGCTTTGATCGTTTCATCACCCTGCTGGTAAAGCTTCAAGTACTCAATCATAACTTCCACCGGAAGTCCGGCACTCCTCATACAAAGAGCAAGTTCCACCCAACTCAGATCCTCTTCATGATAATCTCTGATTCCTCCTTCAGTTCTGGTTACAGGCGGAATCATTCCCACTCGTTCATAATACCTGAGTGTATCAGCTGAAATACCATATTTCATACTAACTTCTTTGATGGTCATCATGAATCACATCCCTTCTGAAAGCATCACTCTGATCGATCGATATGATCATCATATACCTTGGAGTTTACTCAAAGTCAAGAGTTATTTATAAGTCCTCCCTAAAATGTAATAGTTAATTCATGTTTCACTGTTTAAAATCGTATAAACATCTACTATATAATTCTCAGCCAGAGCTCCATACCGGTAGTGGAAGGAGAATGACTTGCATAACGTTCTGCACAAAATATATCTGTCTGTAGATGATGATTAGGAAGCCATTTCTGATAGACATATCGTTGGGCTTTATAAAGTGCATCCATAACAAGTGCTTTGAAATTCTCTGCTTCAAAAGAACATACAACATATTCTCCTGTTGGAAGTATCCAGGCTGTCTCCCGATCTGATGCTGTGGTAAACTCTCCGGAAGTCATTCCAGCTGACTCCTGTTCTCTATCCTTTCTTCCACCCGCAAAGTAACAGAAGCAACCCTCAGTTGTGCATGGATGTGCTACTCCTACTTCTTCTGCATCAATTGATAGCCCCGCAATTTTGCATTTCTGATCATGAAACTCATTCCAGAGTGCATCCAACGGATCAACGCCGGATTCCGTTCCCAGCCCCTCTACAAACTGAACCGGCATTTCCTTCTCAAACCCTATAAATTGAATTGGTTCAGTAACTGATCTTCGATTAATCTCTAATACAATACCATCCGTTATTAATGGTACTCCTTCATCGATCAGAACATAATGCAACAACAATTCCGGTTTCGTCATAAAGTTAAGTGCCACAGGACACTTACGATACTCGTCCGGTGTCATTCCAAAGGTATCCTTGAAGGTTCTTGTAAAATGTTCATGTGATGAAAATCCTAATTCCACTGCTATATCAAGGATTTTCTCATCCTTTTGCAGCAGGCGATCCGCTGCCTTTGCCATACGACGTAATCGGATGTATTCTCCAACCGGTTTTTTCACCAGTCTGCTGAATAATCGTTGGTAATAGAACTGCGATAAAGCCGCCATCTTGGCAAGCTTTTCAATATCAAGTTCTTCCTCCAGATGTTCCTCAATGTAATCTACTGTTTTCTGTACCTGCTCCCATGCATGCATATGCAATGCCTCCTCTTATTTTATATTGTAGGTGTTATCTTGATCTTTGTCACCTACAAACATAAGATATCATAGGAAAAGCATTCTCATTTGACTGTGTCTGCCTTTTATTTTAATCCCATTGTAGATGCCGTTGCCGCTTGATATGCACGGTCACTTAGAATCATTTTCAGTAATATGAACAGTTTTGCATTCTTTCCAACCAGATAACGCGTTTTGGGATGTTTTGATAGGATTGCATGACTGATGATCTGAGCAATCTTTCTCGGATCTGTCAAGCCTGCATTGGGATTTCCATAACGTTTCTCATAATACTTCGCCGCCATGTCTGCATTACTACGATAATCACCAGCTCCTGAATACCTTCTGATATTCTGTGCTGCGATAACACCCCAGTTCGTCTGAATCATTCCCGGTTCAATCACGATCACATCAATTCCAAAAGAAGAAACCTCCATGCGTAATGCATCACTGATAGATTCTACTGCATACTTGGTTGAATGATACCAGCCACAAAAAGGAGTCGTCAGACGTCCTCCCATCGATGCAATATTGACAATTTTTCCGCTCCGCTGTTTTCTCATATAGGGAAGTACTAACTGTGTCATTCTACCAAGACCGAATACATTGACCTCATACTGCCTCTTGATCTCCTCCATTGGAATTTCCTCTATGCTTCCACATGAACCGTAACCTGCATTATTAACGAGTACATCAATTCGTCCTTCTCTCTCTATTACATATTTGACACAATTGATCATGGATTCCTCGTTTGTTACATCCAATTCCACTGCACATCCACCTTGTTCCTCAATAGCTTTCATCGGTTCCACTCTTCTGGCTCCGCCATAGACCATATAACCCATCTGCAGCAAATTCATTGCTGTTTCATAACCCATACCTGATGATGCCCCTGTAATCAATACTATCTTTTTACTCATTTTTGTTACCTCTTTTCCGTATGACTCGTTTTAGTCGACACTGTGTCGATAATCAAAATATATCACCCAACTGACATTGTGTCAACTATTTATTTTCTTTTGAATCATTATATGTTATGATAGGATCAGAGTAAAAAACATGGTAGTGAGGTTGATTATATGGATTTTATGAGGGCAAGAACAAAGGAACAGATAGAGCATCGGCAAGCAGATATTATTTCTGCCTGTGATACACTATTTGATCAGGGTGGTTATGACTATGTCAACATCAAAGCGATCTCTGAAATGACTACAATTACACGTTCTTCGATTTACACCTACTATAAAACAAAGGATGAGATCATTCTAGACCTGCTTTGTCAGGAGCTGACTGCGTGGCAGGAAGAACTACTAATCTGGGCACAAAAAACAGCCCCACTTGATAGGGCTGTATTCTGCAAGGACTTTACATCTATTCTCTTAAAAAATGATAAAATGTTAAAACACTTCTGTCTACTTTATACGTTTTTAGAAATCAACTGTCGTCTTGAGAAGCTGATCAGCTTCAAGCAAAACGTAGTTCCTGTGATGGGCTCTCTGGTACAGGTATTGATGATGAATTTTCCGAACTACACAATCGAACAGGCATCCATAATCACAGAGGAGATCGTGTCTTATGTTCTCGGCCTCTATCCTGCTACACATCTGACCTCTAAACAACAGGAAGCACTTATGTTAAGCAACACTGGTTATCATACAGGTGATTTTGCTATATTATGTGAAAATGGAATTGCTGCGTTTCTTGCCTTAGAGCAATAATCCACTAGGAGGCTCCATGTCCTGAATTTTCACTCCATATAGCTCTCCGTAGCGCTTTGTCTCAACCTTGATCTTTGGCACATAATCCAGCGAAAATACTTCTTTGTAGTCCTCTCCCTTAATAAGATACCCTGTGATATTCAAATCATATAATCCCGGTTGACTTAAGACACAGACAACATTTCCCTCACTCGATTTTTCAACCCACATCATCATAGCAACATCCTTACTGTATACTACCTCTGACAATACTGATGCATTTGGGATCACTTTCTCTTTTAGTTCCTCCGACCCTTCCTCACTCACCTCTGATTCCGGCTCCGGCATTTCATACTCGGTCAGGCTCAAATAATTCATTGCACTGTTACTGGAACACAGCCATACATACTTATCATAACATTCCATAACACCATCATTATTATAATCAGATACATACATCTCATCCTGCTCTGTCTCTGCACTGCCGGTTATCTCACTATAATCACGCACGACATTTTGGTAATACTTCATTCCCTGTTTTCTCATCTGACCAATCAGCTTTTGGTAGGGTTGGGATACCTGACTGATACTGTCTTGATAGGAGTCCAATACCTGCCGGATACGGACCCTTTCGATACGTTCGCCATTCTGATACTCATAGATTTCAAATCCATCATATACTTTTCGTCCAAAATCAAATGTTGTCCTACCTAAATAATTTTTTCCCTCATATTGGAGAAACGCAAATTCCTCATGCATATGTGGATAAAGCGAGGTTTGTTCATAAGTTCCATCCTTTTTACCTTTAAAAAATACAAACTCAGATAGTCTAAGGCTTCCACCGCCAAGTTCTTCTGCCATGATATCAGGAATGCCGTCATTGTCTCCATCTGTCTCAATGAATGCAGCCTCACTTAGTGAATTAGAAAGTAAAGCTGTGAAATTGGATTTCACATCAGGGCTTCTCTCTGCGATTGCTGCAACCTCATCATACTCTAATTCTCTATCATGAACCATCGGTTTCATAACCTCTAACTCATTCTTCTGTTCGATAGCATGCGTTATTAATGCAATGAGTCCCTCCGGTATTGCGTGTTGACTATTCTCTACCTCATGATGTTTAAAGTATAGAATGGGATTGGTCTTTCCTTCATAGAACTCTGCAAAGCACTTCTGCTGTCCTTCTATATCCTTTAGAGAAAATGATTTTTCAAAGATTTCACAATTACTCTCGTAGTCCCACGCATAGAGAGTAACCCGATCATTGCTAATCTTCTCTGTACATTCTCTGACACAGATCAATTTACCATCCTGCCATTGCCATAAGGATTCCTTGCCTCGTTCTTCTCCCGGGTCGCCGTCAATCACTCCATCATATTGCCAGATTAACTTATCATCAGGTAATAAAGAGTATTCTACATTTTCATCACTCATTATTTTTCCTGTAGGAATCAATTGATGTTCTTCCTGATTCCACAGATACCATGTCTCATCAAATCGAAAATCCACAGAACCGTCAAAATTAATATCAGCCTCGTCCAAAATCTCAAAGGTATCATTCGTCCATCGTTCTTCGATTGTTTGTAACTCACGTTCTATATGATTACAGTCATAAACTACTACTTTCTCTTCATTTTCAATCTGATAGCAACTAAAATAGAGAACTGTGTTTTCATCAACAGATCGAACTTTTCCCTCATAACGAAATTGATATGTGTCATCATTCGCCGCTACTGTTCCGTCTTGTAACGTAACTCTAAATTTCATATCCTGAAGACTATCATAATCGTCTCCCACAAGAAGATAAGCCGAAGATGGTTCTCGAATCAGATAGGTCATTTGAGAAAATACATACAACCATATTTTCTCCTGTTCAGTTTCTAACTGATAAACTTCATAGGACTCAGTCGGATGATCATGATATACATAATTTGTGACATCAAAATCCTGTTTTAATCTATCGTATACCACCTTCATCAGGAGCGCCTCTTGATGAGTTTCCTGCTCCACATCTGACAATTCAAAATGTTCAAAGATAATCTTATACTCATAAAGCTCAGGAATACCCTCTCTGCAGTCCTCGAGGAAAACCTGTTTACTGCCGTCTTCCGCTGTCTCTTCTCCTGTTTTCCATCCTCTCGGAACGTCCAGACTCAGCTGTCCATACTGCAGCTTGTTGCTTTGAATGGAGTAGGTGAACTCTTCATCAGGAACCTCGTCCTTTACGGGTTCTGTTTCCCCAGCAGCTGCAATCTTCTGTGTTGTAATAGGTTCCTGATTCTTTGCTCTATGATTATTTACAATCAACAGCCCAACGATACCAAGTAATAGGCAAAGAAAAAGCAACATTGTTATAATCCATGATCTTCTCAACTCTCATACCAACCCTTACACACATCGACCCACGTAACAGGATTTGCGTATTTTTCTAATTCTTCCATTGTCAGCTCGATTGCACTGTTGCTGCTTCCACAGGCGGGAAAGACTGTCTGAAATCGTTTCATTGATACATCAAGATAGATATCAACTCCATCATTCACTGCAAACGGACATACACCTCCAACAGCGTGTCCGATCATTGATTCCGCTTCCTCAGGTGTGAGCATTTTGGCTTTTGCATGAAACTGTGCTTTATACTTTGCATTATCAATCTTGGTGTCTCCTGCAGTTACGATTAAAATTACCTTCTCCTCCACCATAAAGGAAAGCGTTTTTGCTATTCTGCTTGGTTCGCATTGTAGTGCCTGTGCTGCTAATTCTACTGTCGCACTCGACACCTCAAACTCCTGGATTCTGTCTTCTATCCCATATTTTCTGAAATAATCCTTAACACGTTCAATAGCCATTCCATCGTCCTCCGTTCTCATTTCAAATCTTTTTTTGCATGCAAATTGATTCAGGCATGTCAATATATTGTCCATAGTTGGGAATTACACGATATCCTAGTTTGTGATAGATATGACAGGCAGCTTCCAACGGCTCTCCGGTCTCCAATATGCACCAGCCAAAGCCCTGTATTTTTGCTCGGGCTTCCAAACGTCTTACGATCTCCTCACCAAGCCCCATTCCATGAAAAGCTGGATCTGTATAGATTCTCTTCAGTTCTGCATGTTCCTCGTCGTATGCCTTGAAACCGCCACAACCAATCGGTTTCCCTTGATGATAAACTACAAGCACCTCATGAATCTGATCACGTAGATTATACTTTGCATATTTGCTGCGGTCAAACTTACCGCTTACGATTCTCTCCAATGTCTCATCCAGTTGTCCACACAACATGGCAAAATCCGCAGAATCCCCATCTGTATATACAAAGTCTAACTTAGCAAGTTTTAATAACTGCTGTTGTGCTTTCTTCGTTAATCTCTCAACAGTTGCTGTATATGCCTCATCTATCATCTGCTGTAGAAAACTCATATCTGTAAGCTGATCCAGATCAATCGTATTCCAATAAGGCTGTTGTACAGGCGGACAATGATAGCCTCTGACGATCACACCCGGATATAAATCACGATATGCATATGCCTGCTCCGGCTCACATTTCAAAGTCATTTTATAAAACTCGGGCTCCGGATTGAATTGTGCAAAGATACGCCCCATTACCTTATAGCAGATAGGATAGACTCCAAAAGGTCTTGTTTCATAGGCTCCCGGTTGCTCCATACAATAGGCCATAATCTGATCATTTCTTTTTCTTTCACTCATAATTCATACTCTCCATATTAATCATCACCAGCGTACCACGTCGATTCCACTGAATCCTCGGTGGGTATGACATGATTCGATACATACCGAAAAGTTCCATCCTCCATTGGGCGTACAACCACCTCATGTGTAATTGCCCTTGCAAGGTGCCGATAAGGCCAGACTGCCTGTATTGTCAGTGTCAATGTTCCATCCAGATTTTCTGTATAGGACACAACCTCCGGATACACAGCATGTGGTGAAACTCCCGGATCATCAAAGCCTCTTGTTTGAAGAACATAGCCTCCATCATGGTACATAGTCTGTTCACGTAGTGTCTTCTGATCAATCTTGAAATAAGAAGTAATCACCGTCTCAAATTCTTCTGCAGGAACAATATATTCCTGACTGTTAAACTCCTGTTGATACGGTATACTTCTTTTATACACATATGGATATAACCTGCTGAACAGATCACTAAAATCCAAGGTATGAAAATCCGTTTCTGTCCAGTCCTTTAAAAACATATCATTTGCGACATAGCCAACCGGAAGGATATAGCTACGATTCATTTCCCTACAGGCTTCATCCAATGGTTCGAAGCGGACAGCTGTATAGCCGACTGCTCCATCATATCCTGCCGGTTGTTCTTTCTCAAAGAACAGATACCCATCCAAGACAGTCCACTGATATGCAGGATAGTGATCCTCGTCCATAATGGTCGGTTCACCCTGATTCCACATAAGCACCATCCGGTCAACATTTACCGTGCCATTTTGCGTTGACAGGTGATAACAGATCAGACCACCCTCATTCGTAACTGAATAAAATGTAGTCTCTCCCTTTTTCCCGTCTTCCACCAAAGCAAAAAACTGCTCTAGCTCCTTAGAATGAACCATGTTAATCTGATTCTGATTCTCCAGATCAACTGCTGTGAATCCATTGTCACCAAGCCTGTCTACTATTTTCTGTATTACATCCAGTTGACCGATTGTCTGATGTTGAAATGCGTCCTCATATATATCACGGTAAAGCTCAGCCACCTGTAGCAATTCCTGATGATTTACATTCCTCTGGTCTGCTTCATTTCTCTGTATACGCTCTGGTGATGTCTCTCCAACTGTCGCACCTTGACAACCTGCCAGTAATAAGCTACCCACAACGCAGAGAATTATATAACACTTGATCTCTAACTTACCAAATATCATTACAACTTCATCTTTTCTGTTAAAATCTTGATTTCCTGTTCACAGTATTCCTTCGTAATCGCACCACGTGCAGCAAAATCCTCCAGCATTCTCTTCTGACGTTCAAATAACTCCCGATTGCTCGTCCTGATTTTCTTAAGGATCAACACTCTTGAATAATCGCAATGTTCATAACGAACGATTTCAAAACCATTTCTCTCGAAATACTTCTTCATATCTGAAATAACAAATGTTTTATATGACTTTGGTTCCAGTACCTCAATTGGGAAAAATAAAATTTTCTTGAATAGATTCCTACTTCTCTCCCACTCCGTTACAATCAATTCTCCATCATCCTTCAAGACACGCCTTGCCTCAGATAGAAGTGTCGTGGCTGTCTCTGGTTCCAGTTCATGTAGTACGAGTGATAATAAAACTTTATCAAAACATGTGTTTTTGAATTTCATGTTGGTTGCATCCATACAATATAGCCTGATATTTTTTAATTTCTCCCGTTCAATCTTATCCTGTGCCACACCCAGCATATCCTTGGACAGATCAACACCTGCCACCTTGGCAGATGGTTTTGTTTTGGCGATATGAATACCATTTGTAGCCGTTCCTGTACACAGGTCCAAAACCCTATCTTCATCATGAATTGCTTCAAATACAATCCTTCTGGGGCTGCCCTGATACCGATTAAAATAAATCACATCCAACAGATCATAAAAATGTGCCATAAACTTATAAAATAGTTTTGTATTCATACTTGCATCTCCCTTTATTTAGGATTCGTTCAGATCCAGTACTGTTGCCTCATGTCCGACTGCCTTCAAAAATTTTTCAAAGACATCCTGTGTCTTCATTTTCAAACTGCTTGTGTTGATGCAGGGATGACAAGCAAAATATTCATCCTGCAGCACCTCACGATCTACTAACAGCCGAACCCTGTGATCATGATCATTCATGAGTCCCATAATGCTGACAGAACCGGGCGTAATATCAAGAAACTGCTTCATATACTCCTCTGGCGCAAAGGACAGACGAGCAATCCCAAGCTGCTTTGATACAAGCTTAGTCAGAAATTTCTTGCGTCCAGGCATAACAAGTAAACAGAAGCAGGTTTTCTGCGTGTTGCATAAAAAAAGATTCTTGCAGATTGTCATCTGAAGAACTTCCTCTACTTCACCACATGCATCAATCGTCATCGCCGGATCGTGATCCACCCTTTCAAATTCTATCTGTAAATCCTCCAGCATATCATAGGTTCTCTTCTCCTGATCCAGACGCCCCATCTCGTCTTTTGGACGTCCATTATACATTACCAGTTTCATCGTATGTTGTCCTTTTTCCAAGTACTTAGTTCCAAATATTTTTCGAATCCTTTTTCCAAAGTATTATAGTTCTATGTATCATGATACAACCTATGAGGAATGTCAGCAAGCAAAAAATGGCTAGAAATGTATAATGACCTCATTGATTGTAAAACAGTTCTATGCTATAGTCAGAGAAACACTTACACCGCAATGTAAAATGATAATATTCGAGGAGATCACAATGCGAATTTTAGTAGATGCCGATGCCTGTCCGGTTGTTTCAATTGTTGAACATATTGCAAAAGCACATGGAATACCTGTGACTCTTTTCTGTGATACGAATCACATCCTGCATTCTGAATACAGTGAGGTAAAGACCATCGGTGCAGGTGCGGATGCGGTTGATTTTGCACTGATGAATCATTGCAGGCGTGGAGATATCGTCGTCACTCAGGATTATGGTGTAGCTGTTATGGCTCTTGGTAAGGGTGCCTATGGAATTCACCAGAACGGCAGATGGTACACAAATGATAACATTGACCAGCTGCTCATGGAACGTGATCTGGCAAAACGTGCCCGTATGTCCAAGGGAAAACATCATCTGAAAGGTCCTTCCAAAAGAACCAAAGAAGACGATCTTCGGTTCTCCGATTCACTCGAACATTTACTAGCTCACATCGACACCATTAATCAATCCTGATCTTAAACACCACCGGCATATCACTCAAAAGGTCTGTCTTCAGATGAAGTCCCTGCTCATCTCTGCTAAACGATAGCTGTTCCCCTGTCTCCAACAGCTGTACTTCTCGGATGATTCCATGGAAATGTGCCTGCTTAGATGCGTCCTGTTCTGCCAGGGATCTGATACAATAACCACCATTCTGACTGCACCTTAAGGCTGTTGCATAGAGATTTCCATCCTTACAGGTAAATCGGAAATCCTCAGATGTAAATTCCTTTTTAATACTATCTGAAAACTGTCCCTCTACAATACTTGTCGGGCCTTCTCCATACTTTCTCCATACCCCAGTATCATAAATGGCTTCTCCGTTTTTTTGTAACCACCCGCCGATGCCAAGCAATACCTCACGGTCTTCCTCCGTGATTGTTCCATCCGCCTTTGGACCGACATTTAAGAGCAGGCAGCCATTCTTGCTGACGATATCCACAAGATCACAGAGAAGATCTGAGGCCTTACGAAAGTCATTATTCTCCGTATAACACCATGAATTCAAGGCAATCGCAGTGTCTGTCTGCCAGAAATACGGTTTCACATCTGCAAACTGCCCACGTTCCACATCTGGAACAGCCGCACCAAAGGAAAAAGCATCATGCTTATAATTGATTACGACCTCTTCGCCCCATTTTGCGGCACTGTTATAATAATATGCAGCAAGTTTTTTCAGATAGGGCTTTACCGCACTATGTTGTATCCACCAGTCAAAATAAAGGATCTTGGGATGATATCGGTCAATGATCTCACAGGTACGAATCAGCCAGTCAGACAGAAATTCCTCTGTAGGCTCCGGTTTGCTGAACAAATCCTGAAAATCCGGCTCCGGCATTGCTGGCCAGTAGAAATCTCCTCGTTCCATTGGCTCCCTTACATCACTGTTAAATTCTCTTCCATGTCCCATGAAGAACCAGTGCTCTATACGGTGTGAAGATGCACCTACTGTCATTCCCTGTTTGCTGCAGCTCTCCTCAAGTTCTCCCAGCACATCTCTTTTCGGCCCCATTTCAAACGCATTCCACTTTGACAATTCACTTTTGTACATCTGAAATCCATCATGATGTTCCGCAACCGGAACGACATATCTCGCCCCTGCCTGTTTGAATAGTTCAGCCCACTCATCTGCACTGAATCTCTCTGCCTGAAACATCGGAATGAAATCCTTGTAGCCGAACTCACTGTGTTTTCCATAGGTCTTCACATGATGTTCAAATTCCTCCGTCCCGTTCATATACATCATCTTAGGATACCACTCATTTTTATATGCAGGAACACTGTAGACACCCCAGTGAATGAAAATTCCAAACTTTGCCTCTCGATACCACGCCGGAACATGGTAGTTCGTCAATGACTCCCATGTATCACAATAGGGTCCCTCTGCAATCACTTTCTTGATTTTTTCTAAATAAGGCTTCTGGTCATACATTGTTTGATTTCCTCCTATGTTCAAAAACGCTTTACTCCTGTAGCATAATAGAAGTTATGTTAACAAACTCCAGTCTGCACAGTCCCATACCTTGTCCACAACTCCATGATAGAATTCTGGTTCATGACAGATTAATAAAATGCTGCCTTTATACTCTGTCAGAGCTCTTTTCAGTTCCTCTTTTGCATCTACATCCAGATGATTAGTCGGCTCGTCCAGCAACAAAATATTGGTTTGGCGATTGATTAGTTTACATAATCTCACCTTTGCCTGTTCGCCACCACTTAAGACACGTACCTGACTTTCAATATGCTGTGTCGTCAATCCGCACTTAGCAAGTGCTGATCGTACTTCATACTGTGAATAGGATGGAAACTCATTCCAGATTTCCTCAATACAGGTACTTTTATTTTCTTCCTTGATCTCCTGTTCAAAATAACCAATCTCCAGGTAATCTCCCAATGTCACCTTGCCGCTGATTGCCTTAGTCAGACCTAATATTGAACGAAGCAGTGTCGTCTTGCCGATTCCGTTGGCCCCCACCATTGCGATCTTCTCTCCGCGTTCCATCGCAATTGATAACGGCTTTGATAATGGTTTATCATATCCAATGACCAGATCCTTAGTTTCAAATATGTATCGTCCGGGAGTTCTGGCTGTTTGAAAGTGAAATTCCGGCTTTGGTTTTTCCCGTGCCAGTTCGATCACGTCCATCTTATCAAGCTTCTTCTGTCTGGACATTGCCATATTCCTTGTGGCAACACGTGCCTTGTTCCTTGCTACAAAATCCTCCAGCTCGGCAATCTCCTGCTGTTGCTTTTTATAAGCCGCCTCTAACTGAGATTTCTTGGCCTCGTGTACCTCTAGAAATTTATCATAGTCACCTACATAACGTTCCAGCTTCTGATTTTCCATGTGATAGATTAGATTGATGACACTGTTTAGGAACGGAATGTCATGAGAGATTAGAATAAATGCATTCTCATATTCCTGTAGATAACGTTTCAGCCATTCGATGTGCTCCTCATCCAGATAATTGGTCGGCTCATCTAAAAGTAAAATATCCGGCTTCTCCAGTAATAGCTTGGCCAATAATACCTTGGTTCTCTGCCCACCCGATAGTTCCGATACATCCGAATCCAGTCCAATTGCAGCAAGTCCCAAAGCCTTACCGACCTCCTCAACCTTGGCATCAATCATATAGAAATCATGTGTTGTCAACAAATCCTGCAGACTGCCTGCTTCATCCAGTGCCACCGCCATCTTGTCTTCCGGTAAGTCTGCCATGGAGTTATAGATCTCATTAATCTGCTCCTCCCATTCATACAAAAAGGCAAATGCACCCTTTAAGACATCACGAATCGTCATGCCCTTCTCCAGTACACTATGCTGATCCAAATAGCCTGCACGTACGCGTTTTGCCCATTCTACTTTACCTTCATCTGGCTGCAGCTTACCTGTAATGATATCCATAAAGGTGGACTTTCCCTCACCGTTTGCTCCCACCAATCCAATATGCTCTCCTGCCAACAGTCTGAAGGACACATCCTGAAAGATTGCCCTGTCCCCAAAGCCGTGGCTCAGATGTTCTACGTTTAAAATGCTCATGTCTATTCCCTTCTATACACTGAAAAGAGATATGCCACGCAAGTAGTATATCTCTTTCCTAATCTCCTGCTGTTCCAATCCTAAATCCTATACATTAAAACAACTGCCGCCTACAAATTCTCTGATAATCGAGTTGTTCGGCAGATTCTCACTGCTGACACCTAAAAAATACTCCAAGAATTTTAACAGCCTCTTTGCTTCCTGATACTCCGGGTCATCCTTGCCGACACTGAATAATAACGGTTCAGCAAACTGCTTCAGTACTGCCAATTCATAAATCAATGCTGAATTGAACATAGCGTCTGCAGATTCCTGATATGGAAAGATATTTTCTTCTTCTCCTCGTCTGACCGACTGCCACATAGAGAGCGTCTTCTGTGCAGATGCTCCTCTTGTTCTTGCATCACGTACCATTCTGCGAATCAGTCTGCCGTCTGTTGTCGCAATGCGATTGTGTTCATCTACATTCAGCGAAGTCAGTGCACTAATATAGATTTTATACTTACTTTCTGCCGGCAATGCATAAGACAACTTATCATTCAGTCCATGAATACCCTCAATCACAAGGATATCCTCCGGTCCGAGTTTCTTATAATTGCCTTTATACTCACGTTTACCGGTCTTAAAGTTAAAACTCGGCAATTCTACAGTCTCTCCAGCAAGCAGAGCACTCATATCTTTATTAAAGCCCTCTACATCTATCGCTTCCAGGCATTCAAAATTATAGTTCCCATTCTCATCAAGAGGTGTGTTCTCTCTGTCTACAAAATAATCGTCGACACCGATGGGATGCGGAATCAGTCCATGTGCCCTCAGCTGAATCGATAATCTGTGAGAAAACGTCGTCTTGCCGGAAGAAGATGGGCCTGCAATCATAACAAATTTCTTGCCTCCACGCTTCACAATATCATCTGCGATATCTGCAATCTTGCTTTCCTGTAATGCCTCCTGTACCAAGATCAAATCCTGAAAGTTCCCTTCGCAGATCTTATCATTGAGTGCTCCGACTGTGTCAATACCAAGTGCATTTCCCCATTCGGTTGCCTCTTTCATCGTCTGATACAGTTTATTTTGAGGTTCAAATGGTGGGACAATGCCCGGTGCCTTTCTGATTGGTAACTGAATCACAAATCCATCATCATACAGATACAATTCATATGCATCGATGTAACCGGTGCTTGGGAGCATATATCCATAATAATAATCCTCAAAATCCTCCAGACCATAGATATTAACCTTTGAGGCTCTACGATAGCGGAACAATCTCTCCTTGTCCTTCATTCCACGTTTTTTAAACATGGCGATTGCATCATCCAGTGCAAAGGACTGCTTGGTAATCGGTATATCCAGAGCTACCATCTCATCCATCCTACTCTTGACCTGATTCAAAAAAGCCTGATCGATGATAAAATCACCATATGCATTGACATAGTAACCCTTACTGATGGAAAACTCTATTTTAATCTTTCTTAGCTTATCTTCCCCAACCACATCATGAATGGCCTTAATCATTAACAGACAAGCACTTCTTCGATATGTTTTGTAACCGGTTCTGTCTTTAACCGTTTTAAATACAATCTCACAATCCTTATTGAGTCTCTTATGTAATTCATTTAACTTCTTATCTACCATCGCCAGTACGATTCTGGCATCATAATCCTTTTGAAAATCCTCTGCGATTTCACGATAGGAGGTACCTGCAGCATACTGTTTTTTTACCTCTCCTATAGTAACCTGATAATAGTTTTCTCCCATTGCTTTTCCTCCATACTCCGTTTATATAATACTCGTGTCTGTTTCTATGTGCTGTCTGCTAATGTAATTTCTACAAAATCGTAAATGGAGACTGTAATCGATGTGTATATACAGTCAACTCCGGAAGTTCTCTGTGTAAATATTCCTTCATATATGCAATAAAGAGTTTTTCTGTTCCATAATGCCCTGCATCAATGATCGCAAGCCCTTGTGCATTTGCATCAATTCCACAGTGATGGTCAATATCTCCGGTGATCAATACATCTACACCTGCCTTCACTGAATGTGCGACAGCAAAATCACCTGATCCCGGAGAAACAGCTGCATACTCGAGAGTGGTATCAAGGTCTCCAAACACTTTTACATGCTCAAGTCCAAAACAGGATTTCACATATTCGGCACATTCTCGTAATGTCATGATACGGGGAAGTTTTCCTCTCCTGCCAAGTCCTTCCTTCGCAATATCATCCTCATAGGTGATATCCAGAACTTCTCGTTTTCGGAGCCCCAGTTCGTCTGCTGCTGCATCTGCCATTCCCATAATGTCAAAGTTGGTATGCATGGCAAAATAAGAAATATCATGTCTTGCAAGTCTTAGGACACGTCTTCCGATAAAGTCGCCAGAGTCCAGCTTTTTAATTGGCTTGAAAATCAGAGGATGATGAGTAATCAACATATCTGCCTGAACCTTAATGGCTTCCTCTATGACTTCATCTGTGGCATCCAAAGCAACATAAATCTTTCGAACCTCCTTCTCACGCCTTCCAGTCAGAAGTCCGACATTATCCCACTCAAGTGCGTATTTTGCAGGCGACAGTTCCTCCAGATGTTCCATGACCTCATAACACTTCATCGCTTCTCAAACCTCCGTTTGCCAAATCACACAGGTAGTGCTACATCAGTTTATAATCCTCATCAAAACCATCTGCACCATAACGATAATAACCCAAAGCTTCTCTCGTATAGGTCAGTTCCTGTTCCAGTTCTTTTCTGCGTTCCTCGATTCGTTCCGTTTTAGGTGACTGATCCAAATCTTCTATTAGGTTTACATAATGCTTCTCTTCTTTTTTAAGAAATTGATGCAAAACCGGATTCTCTTCATGCAACAAGATCCTGCCATAACGAAAATCCACCTCATTGGTATAATGCATCTCACCATGAACAGCCTTCATCATAGGATAATACTTGCCATCCTCGTACACCATGGACTCTGAAATGATGTGATATCCATGATCCTGCAGAAAATGCCGAAACTCGGCAATCTCAGATTGTGGCTGCAGAATAAATTCCTTCATACTCGCAAGCACATCCATTCCCTCTGTCATAATATGCTGCATCAGCGAGCCACCCATACCTGCAAGGATCAGTCCGTCTGCTTCTCCTGATTTCAGTTCATGCACACCATCTGACAATCTGGTCTCTATGTACGCTGTCAGCCCTGCTTCTGCAATATGCTCCTTTGCACGCATAAGGGGACCTGTTCCGACGTCCATTGCAATTGCACGAGGAGCGATACCCTCCCGTACGAGGTAAATCGATACATACCCATGATCACACCCCACATCAGCAACGATATGACCCGGTGTTACCAGCTCTACAATATTCATTAATCTCTCTGAAAGTTCCATACTAACCACCGTCATCCGGACAGGTTAGTCCAGATAATCCTTTAACTTACGGCTTCTGCTGGGATGTCTCAGCTTGCGAAGAGCCTTTGCTTCGATCTGACGAATTCTCTCACGTGTTACATTGAATTCTTTACCGACCTCCTCCAATGTACGTGCTCGTCCATCATCCAGACCAAAACGTAATCTCAGAACCTTTTGTTCTCTCTCAGTCAGTGTACTGAGTACCTCAACCAATTGCTCCTTTAATAATGTAAATGCTGCTGCATCAGCGGGTACAGGGACATTATCATCCTGTATGAAGTCACCCAGATGACTGTCCTCCTCTTCTCCAATCGGAGTCTCCAGAGATACCGGCTCCTGCGAGATTTTGAGAATTTCTCTGACACGTTCTACCGGCAGACTCATCTCAGCTGCGATCTCCTCCGGCAACGGTTCACGTCCCAGCTCTTGCAGAAGTTGTCTGCTGACACGGATTAGTTTATTAATAGTTTCTACCATATGCACCGGTATACGGATGGTTCTCGCCTGATCTGCAATGGCTCTGGTAATAGCCTGCCGGATCCACCAGGTGGCATAGGTACTGAATTTATAACCCTTTCGATAATCAAACTTCTCAACCGCTTTGATCAAGCCAAGATTACCTTCCTGGATCAGATCCAAAAACAGCATGCCTCTTCCGACATAACGCTTTGCTATGCTGACAACCAATCTGAGGTTTGCTTCAGCCAGACGCTTCTTGGCTTCTACATCTCCCATTTCCATCTTTTTCGCTAACTCGATCTCCTCCTCAGCTGACAACAGGGGAACCTTGCCGATTTCCTTCAGGTACATCCTGACAGGATCCTCTATGCTGACTCCATCCGGTACAGACAGATCAATTGTCTCTACATCTACCTCGTCTTCCTCGGTCAGAATGATCTCTTCATCATCTTCATCTTCCTCTACGATTCGCAGTACATCGACTCCATTCTGTTCCAGAGTCTCCAGTATTTTGTCAAAATGCTCCTCCTGGAGTTCCATGTCATTAAAAAAATCACTGACCTCCTGATACTCAAGAACATTCTTTTTCTTTTTGGCAATCTCTAAGAGTTCTTTTAATTTCTCGTCAAATTTTGCCTGTGTAGCTTCATCCATGTTGTTTCCATCCTTCCATAACTGTTTAGTAGTTTATCCTTAATCCAAAGAAATATGCAGATTGTTCAGTTCCTCTATCGCCTTTCTGTCGGCAATCACTCTTGAAAGTGCATCCATATCTTCGGGTAAGCTGTCATCTTTTTTTCGTTCCAGTGAATTCTTTTTCACCTTGATGATAATGTCTCGCAACGCCTTTTCCCGTTCAGCCTTTGACTCGATTTCCTCCAGTCTCGTGTTGAATAGTGCTGCAACTTCTCTCTGTTCCTCCTCATTGGTGAAACAACTGATGATCATGGCGGGATTCACCGTTCCTTCAGAGAGTTGATCAAACAGCAGGCGTGCCACCTGTTGATATAGTTCTTCGGCAAAATCCTCCGGCGTTACCAACGGCTTAATTATATGATATACCTTGGGCTCCTCGGTCAGCCATGTGATCAACAGTCGCTCGGCCTTTCTGATTCCTGCATTGGGATCACGTTTTGACTGAATCCCGGACTTAGGTCTGGCTGTGATTGGTGTTAACGCATCCTTGGTCGCATATTGAATAACCATCTTACGCATATTTTCAAATCCAAGATTATATTTATCCGCTATTGCTTCGATATAATTATCACGTTCCAGCTCATTTTCAAACCGAAGTAACTTCTTTGCAATCTCTGTGCAAAACTTGGTCTTGCTTTCCGGATCCTTGAGATCATAATCGTGTTCCAAAACCCGAATCTCATAGTAAAAGCTGTTTTCCGCTTTTGCAATCCGCTCCTCAAAAGCTTCTGCTCCCATATTTTTGATGAATTCATCAGGATCCTTATAGGGGCGCATATCGATTACTTTTGCCGTCAATCCCGCTTCCTTAATAATCGGAATTGCACGCAGTGCAGCCTTTACTCCTGCAGCATCACTGTCATAGGTTAGTAAAACCTCTTCTGTGTACCGCTTCAACAGATTTGCCTGTCCTGATGTAAAAGCAGTGCCCAGAGAAGCAACAGCCTGACTGAAGCCCGCCTGATGCAGAGCAATCACATCCATATAACCCTCACAAATGATCATATTTTTTTTACGCGAGGTCCGAGCATGATTCAACCCGTAGAGATTGCGGCCTTTATCGAATATCGGCGTCTCTGGTGAATTTAAGTACTTGGGAGTACCATCTCCCATGACTCTTCCACCAAATCCTATGACCCGGTGATTGACGTCCATGATTGGAAATATGACTCTGTTCCAGAATTTATCTGACATTCCATGCTTTTCGTCGACGTTAAACAATCCGCACTGCCTGAGCAGTTCATCCTGAAAGCCTTTGGAATGTAGATATCGGTATATATTATCTCTGCCAGTAACGGCATATCCAAGTCCGAATTTCTGTATGGTTTCCTCAGACAATCCCCGTCCTGTCAGGTATCGGTGCCCGATCTCTCCCTGTTTACTTTTCAGACCATAATAGTAGAACTTGGCGGCTTCCTTGTTCACTGCTAGAATACGTGCTTTCAGGTCATCCTGTTTTCTTGCCTCAGCCGAATACTCTATCTCCGGCAATGCGATTCCTGCTCTATCAGCCAAAAACTTTAATGCCTCGGCAAATGTATAGTTTTCATATTCCATAATAAAGGTAATCACATTTCCACCTGCTCCGCATCCAAAGCAATAATACATCTGCTTTGCGGGAGTTACTGAAAAAGACGGTGATTTTTCATTATGAAACGGACATAATCCAAAATAATTACTTCCTTTTTTCTGTAGCCGTACATACCCTGATATCACATCTACAATATCATTTCTGATACGGATCTCTTCCACTAAATCATCCGGATAGTACATCTGATACCCTCTTTCCCGCTAATCCTTCCACGAATCCGGCAAATAAATTTCACCAAACTTGGCAATCGCAAAACGATCTGACATCGCTGACACATAATCACATACGATACGCTCCTTTGATTCTCCGCGATCCCTCATCAGTCTCAGCAATTCTGTTGGAAGCAGTTCTGTATGATTCAGATAGTATTCATATAAATTGGCAACCAGACGCTCTGCTTTACCTTCCTCGCCCTTCGCCCTTGGATTTTGGTAGACATGATCAAACATAAACTTTCTAAGGTCTGTCAAGGCCTGTCCGATCTCTGCAGACATACAGATATCGTCCTTATCTTCGCTGTTTGTAATAATATCATGAATAAAACGATCGAGACGCTCTGTAGTTGTCCTGCCCAGTGTATTACGCAGTTCCTTTGGGATATCCTCCTCAGCGAGAATTCTTCCGCGAATCGCATCATCCATATCATGATGAATATATGCAATCTTGTCCGAAAGACGTACAATCCTTCCCTCCAGAGTGATCGGCTTCGTTGCCGTTTTGTGATTGCGTATACCATCTCTGACCTCAAAGGTCAGATTCAATCCCTTCGAATCCTTCTCCAGCACTTCGACAACGCGGACACTTTGTTCATTATGTGCAAAGCCAAGTGGACATACCCTATCCAAAGCCCGTTCTCCTGCATGCCCAAATGGTGTATGACCGAGATCATGACCTAATGCTATGGCCTCCACCAGATCTTCATTCATGCGAAGAGCTTTTGCGATTGTACGGGCATTTTGAGAAACCTCCAGTGTATGAGTCAGTCTGGTTCTGTAATGATCTCCTTCCGGAGTCAGAAATACCTGTGTCTTATCTTTTAAACGACGAAACGACTTGCTATGTAGAATCCTGTCACGATCTCTCTGATAGACCGGACGAATGTCACATTGTTCCTCTTCAACCTCTCTGCCTTTTGAATTCATAGATAAAGAAGCATACGGGCTCAAATATTCCTTCTCACGTTGCTCCAGCTGTTCTCTGATTGTCATGCTACTGTCCTCTCCCAGTCAGATATCTCCATCAGTGTCTATTTTATATATTCGGCAGAACAGATAAAAATCCTTTTATTTTTCTAATTTTATATCAAAAATAAAAAACACTATACGAATCGCTCATTCTATTTCTGATTTACTTACAGATTTCATAGATAAAATCTGCTGCCTCCTTAACTGCCTCAAAGGCTCGCTTGAACGGTGCCATCTGAAATACATGCCACATCCCCTCATAGACTGAAATACGTGTCAGCACATTATCCTCTAACAACTTCTGATAGAGCCTTGTGGAATCATCCAGCAGTCTCTCATTGTCTCCTACCTGTATATAAGTTGCCGGAAAGCCTGTCATATCCGCAAACAAAGGCGAAATCGCCGGATCTGTCACATCCTGTTCCTTTGCATAGTAATCAATTGCCAGTCTCAGATACTCCTGATCCAGAATCGGATCAATCTGTGCCCGTGTAGTCTGAGATTCTCCCGAGCATGTCAGATCTGTCCACGGAGACAGCAATACAAGTGCTTTAGGCATCATTCTCTTTTTATCCTTAATCCTGAGCAAGAGCTCCAGAGCAAGATTACCTCCTGCACTGTCTCCGACTACAATGATATCCTGAGCCCCATAGCCCTGATACATCAGATAGTCCCATACCTTAACAGCATCATCGATTGCCGCAGGATATGGATGTTCCGGTGCCAGACGATAATCAAAGGCCAATGCCGACATGGAGGTGGCTTCCACAAATTTGGACGTAATACTACGTGCATACTTTGTGCTGCCTGTTGCATAGCCGCCACCATGACAATACAGTATGATCGGCTGTTTTCTATGAGAATGTCGCAGTCTGGTCCACTCTGCCTTCATATGCCCGATCTTGATCGGTTCAAATTCGAGCTCCTTATTCGCTCCAAAGAGCATTCCGAACGTATCCTGTGTATGTCTCTGTTTTTTAATGTCTGTATTCTCTACAAAGGAATGCATCTTCTTAATCGCTGACATTACACTCTGGTTATTATTCTTGATATTGAGTTCTAGCCGTGCCATGGGTATCTCCTCCTTCATACAACAAGTTCAGAATAACATCTGAAATTATTTTTCTCAAGTGTTTCTTGCTCTATACACGTTATGTGGGGTATACTGTTTTTATAAATGAATGATTCTGTAATGAGGTCGTTGTTATGCCTAATGAAAAGAAAAGTATTGCACCAAGAAAAACCTGGTATAAATTAGATTTGTCAGCAAATGTATATCCGACTCTGCAGCGAAAGAATTTTTCTTCTGTATACAGACTGTCTGTTGTACTTCATGAAGACATCAAGCCGGTTGTCTTACAAAAGGCGGTGAATGCCACGCTTGTACGTTTTCCTTCCTTTAAAGTTGCACTACGTAAGGGATTATTCTGGCGCTATCTGGAGCCTAATAACCGACCAGGTCCCTATGTGCAGCCTGATATCTCCAATCCATGTATGCCTTTGGATTTTAAGGGTAACAATCGATACCTGATTCGTGTGTATTATTATCAAAACCGCATCTCCTTTGAGTCTCACCATTCTCTTGCTGACGGAAGCGGCGGAATGTATGTATTACAGACGATCACTGCCGAATACCTAAAGCTTCTCGGTCATGAAATCTCTCCCGGAGGATATGTGCTCGATATACACGATGCTCCTACTACAGATGAATTAGAAGATGCTTATATCCGTTATGCCAACTCCAAGGTACGACGAGGTCGCAGTCAGGAACGTGCATATCGGGTACGTGGAACAGCCGAACCTTTTTATACACTGAATATCATCTGTGGCGTCATGTCGACAAAGCAGGTAGTTGCCACCGCCAAATCCTACAGAGCATCCATTACGGAATATCTGAATGCAGTGCTTCTTTATTCTCTGATGCTCAAACAAAAAGCAGAACATCCCTTCCGCGAGCGTCCGGTCAAACTTGCCATGCCTGTTAATCTTCGGCGCTTTTTTCCATCCGATACACTTCGCAACTTTATCTCAATGATCTACCCGTCCATTGATCCAAGGCTCGGAGATTATACATTCGAAGAAATCCTGACTCAGGTTCATCATTATATGCGTTATTATATTAATAATAAATTTCTTAATGGGGACATTACGACCAATCTTGCGACACAAACAAACCCGTTCTCACGTATCGTTCCCTTATTTCTAAAGGACTTCATTATCAAAACCTTTTATACACGCGTACAGGACAGACAATCCTCAGCAGGTCTGACAAATATGGGAATCATACCGGTTCCTCCACAGATGGAACCGTTTGTGGAACGCTTTGACATCTATATGGGACAACCCTTCTCTGCACGTACCAATTGTGCCATCGTCAGTTTTAAGGATGTCCTGACCATCAATTTTGCAAGTAGCATCATTGAATCTGATGTAGAAGAATTATTCTTTCGAAAGCTCGTACAGGATGGTATTCATGTAAAAATAGAATCAAACAAACATATGGAGGGAAAATAATATGTCATATTGTGTACATTGTGGAGTTGAATTAGATCAAACTGCCACCAGATGTGCTCTTTGCAATACACCTGTCATTGATCCATCGGCTTTGGTTGATCAAACTGCTAAGCCACCATTTTCTACAAAAAAGGGGCAGGTAGAACGCGTCAAACGTAATGATCTTGCAATTCTTTTCTCAGTTGTCTTAGGTTCAGCCGCAATTTCCTGTGCCCTATTAAATTTTTTAGTTTTTAAAACAAACTTCTGGTCCTTTTATATCATCGGAGCTTGCCTGCTGTTATGGGTGTTTGGTGTACCCTTTTTCATTTATACACGCCTGCCGATCTATCTGTCGATCTTTTTTGACGGTGCTGCTGTTGCGCTATATCTCGGAATCATCGCCTATGAATATTCTGGACTGGCCTGGTATGTCAGTCTTGCCATTCCGATTACCTGTATGGTGACTGTTCTGGTGTTGGTTTTTACCTTTTTGCATCGGCATTTCCAGACATCCATTCTGGCGACGGCGATTTATCTCTTCGCTGAGATTGCCGTTCTCTGTGTCGGTCTGGAGATTATGCTGCGTAACTATTTTGAAGAAATCATCTACATTACGTGGTCCTCTGTCGTACTTGTTTCCTGTGCAATCATTATCGTTGCTCTGTTAACCATCATTACTCGTTCTCGTCTGCGTGAAGCCGTCAGAAGGAGAATGCATCTGTAACGCCAATGATAAATCCATCTTCTTCATAGTATATGAAATCATACGCTTTACTTTGTTCTCTTGCCTGTTCAGTGAATATGTAAAGCGTATTTTGATTCGGGTGTTTCATGAAATCCTGTGCCACTGCCTCTATCGGATAAGTCAATGCCCGTGCAAAGTAGAAATCATTGATGGTAATATCATGATCAGACGCAAATTCCGCAAAAGAATACAACTGTTCCTGATTCATATGATTTTTATCTGCAAATACAATATGGCGAATCTGGCGTGCAGAAACCGCCTGTTCCCAAAACGGACTCTCCAATTCACTGAAATAAATCTGCTCATTGGCAAACTCTCTGTGCTTGTTTGCCAGTTGCGGACTGATATCATAGATCTGAATACCCAGACAAAATATCAGTAGTATCGTAATCATGATTTGCGTTCTGTTCTCTGTAATCATACCGGTGCATCGATTTCCAAGGTACGTTAATCCACGTACTGCCATATAGATTACAAAAATCATCAGCATATACACAGCCGGCCAGATCAATCGCCCGGAGGATCGAAGGATTGCCCATATTTCTTCTATTCCATGAGTGATGGGAATCCGAAATAACAACCTGTTTCCAAAAGAAACTTCCGGCGAAGCCGCCATGACGACTAAAATCAATCCCATCAGGACACCTACCATTAGATTTTGGTGCCTGGTACAGTAACCCCTGATCTGCCTCCACCTATACAGACGTTCCGAAAACAAATAAGCTGCTAACGCAATCATTGCAATTACACATAACAAGAGAACCCCAAAGCCAAGATATGCAAACCCTTCATACTGCCCGTCGGCATAGTTTTTGATATCTGAAAACAAAGCTGACCACTCCTGTGGATTGTAAAAGCCATCCAGATTAAAGCTGTAATAGCCAAGTCCGGGAGCACCGTCATCCATACCAGAATATAATCCCCCAAGAAGCCATATGGTAACGAATCCACATGCACCATAAGCCAGCATAGGAGCAAAAAATCGTAGAATCTTTTTGTTTTTCAGCCAGTCAACTATGAGAAAACCCAGCAGAATCACACCACACATCGGAATAAAATATAGATGAATTGCTGCACACAAAAACCCTACAAAGCCCCATATACCAACCATTTTACTGAACTCACCGGACCATCTGTCATGCTCTATGAATATCCAAATTGCCAACAAGAGTAACCACTGCCCTCCAAGAGAGGTATGCCAGTACATCCTCCTGATCAGGATCGGTGCCAGTACAAAAAACAGACTTCCGATCATTGCCTGTAGTTCCTTTTGTCTGCTCCCATACAGATATCTTCTGAGAATCAGAGATGCAAAACAGCCCTGCAATACAAAGCAAAGCAGTCCCCACAATCCAAAATACTGAAAGGAACCGGGTAGTAATGATTGAAATACTTTGAAAATAACCGCGAATAACGGTATGGAATCTGTAAAGATAATTGATTCGCTGTATGGATAGGCAATGTTATTCATCATTCCAATGTACCACTGCCAAGGTGCATTTCGAAAAAACTTCCAACCAAGATAGTGCTGTGAGAGGTCTCCCCCACACAGCAGCCAGTCTGTATATGTTACGTCTAGTACCTTCACTCCATAAATCAGGATAAAGAACAACGCACTCAGGATCATTACACAATATGTGACCCAATATTCTCTAAAATGTTTCATGTCGGGTTGCCTCATGATTTGTGCTTTGGCACATATCTTGAACCCATATTCTCGCTCATCTGCTTACGTGCCAGATTGATGCGTTCCTTTAAACTAATATATTTATCAATTTCATAAGAACGCAGAACTAGTTCACATCCACAGACATACTTTCCATCGTCGACCTGCGTCACCCTGCTGATGGTTCCCTGCAACCCGATATTAACCTGATTGAACCGGTCAATTTTGTCATTGATACTGGTTACACATTTCATACCCAGTTCCAATTTGGACGGATCCAGTACATCTGTTGTTAAAACGATTCCAAATCCCGATGAACTGATATCCTTTAAAATGGCTCTGTAGGTACGTGAATCCTCTCCCAGCTTGATGGAAACATTCTGTCCCAGAAAGCATCTGAATGCCCCTCGTCTGTTATATTCTATTCCGATCCCATCGACCTTGATCCTGTAGATTCTTTTCTGATCGGTTCCTCTGCAGGGCACGATCTTGGCTCCGCGAAACAGAATCGGCTTCTCTCCCGGAACTTCTACCAACACACGAGCCTCCACTGTATCAAAGGTCAGAATCTTACCTTCATGTTCGATGGTACTCGTATATAGTATATTATGCTTTTCTTCTTTGCTGATGACCGAAGTGGTAAACTGAATCTCGTCAACCTTGTTTCTCGCCTCTACAATGATCTCTCGACCTATCTCAATGTCCTTAAAATCCATAAGAACACCCCCACTGTATTCACATCACATTTATATCATAATTCCACTATAATGTCCATAAAAATAGGCTGAGGCAATGCATCATCAATGATGAAACAAGCGTATTCCGGTACATGCCATTGCAATATGATACCTGTCACAACATTCTATAACCAATGGATCTCTGACAGAGCCGCCGGGTTGTGCGATATATCTGACACCACTCTTATATGCTCGCTCAATATTATCCGCAAATGGGAAAAAGGCATCTGAACCTAATGTTACATCTGTATTTTTGTCAAGCCATGCACGCTTTTCTTCACGTGTGAATACAGGTGGTTTCTCTTTAAATCTCTTCTGCCATTCCCCTTCACGCAGTACATCCTCATACTCATCTCCAATGTAAACATCAATTGCATTATCTCTCTCCGGGCGTCCCAGATCATCCAAAAACGGAAGCTCCAGAACCTGGGGTGACTGTCTCAAATACCAGTTGTCTGCCTTCTGACCTGCAAGTCTTGTACAATGAATACGTGACTGCTGCCCTGCACCGATACCGATTGCCTGTCCCCCTTTCACATAGCATACTGAATTAGATTGTGTATACTTTAATGTAATGAGTGCGATCTTCATATCATTCAAAGCCGATTCCGGTATTGTCTGATTCTTTGTTACAATATGAGAAAGTAAATCCTGATTGATATCCAGTTCATTTCTTCCCTGTTCAAAGGTAATGCCATAGACCTGCTTTCTCTCGATCGGTGCCGGAATATAATCTTCATCTATCTGAATGATATTATAGTTTCCCTTTTTCTTTTCCTTTAAGAGTGCAAGTGCTTCCTCCTCGTATCCCGGAGCAATGATTCCATCAGATACTTCACGCTTGATCAGTCGTGCCGTATCCACGTCACATACATCTGACAGTGCAATAAAATCACCAAAGGATGACATCCTGTCCACTCCCCTGGCTCTTGCATATGCACTGGCAAGTGGTGATAGTTCTCCAAGATCATCCACCCAATAGATTTTCGCCAGAGTTTCTGTCAAGGGCATACCAACAGCTGCACCTGCCGGAGATACATGCTTAAATGAGGTGGCTGCCGGAAGTCCGGTGGCTGCTTTGAGCTCCTTTACAAGCTGCCAGCCGTTAAAGGCATCCAGAAAATTGATATATCCCGGCTTGCCGTTCAATACCGTAACCGGAAGGTCACTGCCATCCTCCATATAGATTCTTGAGGGTTTTTGATTTGGATTGCATCCGTATTTTAACTGTAATTCTTTCATTGTTCTGATTCCTCCGTTTGAATGTGACTGATCGTGCAGTGATGATCTGCACGTCCAATTTATTAGTTATGGTTTAAGTTTACGATTCTGGTTTCATACTGTCCACTTGCTATATCAATGAATCTGACAAATAATGAGACCTTATTCTCAGCATTCAGGCTGTTCCAGATCATATCCGTATATTCATCTATTTCATTCATGACACCCACCAGTTTGGGTTCACCTTCAAAACTCGGAAGCGGAACACCATCATGTAAATATGTATGAATGAAATGTCCTTCTCCTGCCATAGGATTCTCATATGCAAAGGTGTATCTGTTACATGAATCAGCACAGCCGTTATTGCTTTTCAAAATCGACATTGCATAATGATATTTCCCGTCCTCAACATTTAAGATACCGGAAATTCTGGGTGTATAGTTCGGTGCATCCGGTTCAAATTCGCGACATCTGAGAGACTGTTCAAATGTTAGTCTACAATCCATTCCATCGTAGATTGTATCTGTCTGGTCGCCGTTTGTTACGATTGTCTTATTGCCCAAAACACGGACCGGTGCATAAATAATCAGACTCGGATCCTCCAGCTTGGATGGATCAAATGCCTGTGTTCTGATACCCTCCTTATCCTCTACAAACACTCGATTTCTGCTGTTTGAACTTCTGCCCATAATAAAGTAGGCGGCAACTGCCTTTGTACCGTCCTTTGACCTTCCCATTACAATTCCGCGTCCCGGATAACTGTTGGATTTTAACTCCTGTTCCAATGATAGCATTTCCATTCTGATTCCTCCATTATATTTAGTAGGTTTGTGTTGCATTCAGTCCGTTTAATCACACAAAAAAACGTCTGGGCACACTTTTACCATGTTGCCCAGACGGTCGGCTTTCACTGTCATACACTTCCTGTAGGTCATCCTACACAGGCTCTCACCTGCTTCCGTCAGTCGTGTATCATTAATATCATAATTGAAACCCGAGAAAAAAGCAATCACTTTCCTGAAATCTTATCCTGATAAATCATCACATCTTACTTTGATTCTCTGGTAACATAATTTTTCGAAAGGACAGGCAGCAGACGCTTTGTAAGGAATACAGCAATGGTGCATGTCACAAGATCTCCCGGTATCACAAGCAAAAAACAGGACATCAATAATGCACCGATACCAATTGGGTTATTCAGATAGAGTGTACTGATCAGATAGAAATAGATCATTCCACAGAAATAAATAATTGCCAGCCCCACAAATGTGGCTGCAAACAGACGTTTATAGCTCGGATTTGATACCTTATGTGCAATGTTGCCCGTTACAAATGCACCGATGATAAATCCTATGATATAACCAAAACTGGGACGCAGAACATAAGAAAATCCTCCACCACCGGCAAAAACAGGAAGGCCCAAAAGTCCCATCAGGGTATAGATCGAAACAGCGATACAACCCCATTTTCCACCCAGCATCAGCCCTGCCATAGTTGTAAACATGACTTGAAGTGTAATTGGCAGTGCCGGAATCGGTATTTTTAAAAAGGTTCCTACTATGATTAATGCCACAAATAGTGCACATAAAATCATATTTCTTGTATGTTCGTTTTTCATGTTCATTTCCTCCTTTTTATAATCGTATACTGATCTCACCCGAAGACAGGGACTCTCTGCTACCGTCTTCATATTGTACAAGCAAATGACAGTCATCATCCAGATCAAGTACCTGAGCCATCCTCGTTGTATCACCTGACAGCACCTTAACCTTTCTGCCGATTGCTAACGAACGTTTCCGATACTCCTTGGAATAATCCGTACGATCCAATGTTTTGTAGTAGTTCATAAAGTGGTTGATCACTGCGGCTGCCAACTGGTTCTTCATATCATTTCGTGGTTTATCAAACACACTTCCGGCGATCTGTTGCAGATCCCCTGTAAATCCATCCTGTGGTTGATATACATTGATACCGATTCCCAAAACCGCATATTCTAACAATCCGCTCTCCATTCCAAAGGAGGCTTCCGTGAGAATCCCACACACCTTCTTATCTTCCATAAAGATATCATTGACCCACTTGATCATGGCTTTTTTGGGGGAAACCTCCTCTATCGCTTCACAAACCGCAACGGCTGCCATCGTTGTGATCCTGACTGCCTGTTCAGAAGGATAATTGGTGGGACGTAAAAGCAGGCTCATATAAAGTCCGGTTCCCTCCGGAGAGTAGAATTTTCGTCCGCGTCTGCCCTTACCGCCCTCCTGTTCATTAGCGATCAAAACATATCCTTCAGTCTCTCCCTCCTCTGCTTTTTCTCTGACTGCAATATTGGTTGAGGTAGTTTTGGGGATCACGACCACTCGAAGTAACCCTTGCTCCGATTTTAGGTACTTTTGAATCCCTTGTGTAGAGAGAATGTCTGTATCTTCTGCAAGACAATAGCCCTTATTATTGACAGCATCAATTCGATAGCCATTCTTTTGCAGTAGCTTCACTGCTTTCCATATTGCGGCTCTGGAAACAGAGAGTTTCTGTGCTATCTCTTCTCCCGAAAAATACACGCCTTTATTTTGTTCAAACAGCTCCAAAATCTTATCCTTTGCAGTCATCACAAGTCCTCCTTCACATATCCTTTACTGTCCATTGCTACATTAGCATATAAAGCCCCTCAATGTCAACCCAATATTCAATCATGGTTTACATTCGTGGCAAATTAAAATTACTCTGACTTTTTGTAATACTCATTCACAAGACATCGATAGCCACATTTCTTTAGTGTAATATAATCAGTACGATAATTCGCCTTATTATGTCTGCCACTGGCAATATATCGGATGTACTGTTGCATGTATTCATCGATTTTCTTCAAGGATTGATCTGTATTGATGATTGGAAAAAACCATCTTGACCATGTCAGTTCATTGGTATCATTCTCCCTAAGATCATCAAAAAACTTTTGATTGAATATTTTGATAAAGGTTTTCATTGCCGTATCTGCCGGAACATTCTTTCTGATTCTCCAACGGTATATGGCACGTGCTTTTCTGCGTATCTTGCCCTTCATCTTCTCAAGTGTTGCATATGACAGATCGATTACTCCGCCTCTATAGGAAATGCCAAGAAATTCCCACACCGCTCCCGGATCTGCCAGAAATTCTTTGGACGGATTGACTCGCAGTCCATAATCACAGATCAGCTGACAAATGATCCTTTGATATTCATCTCTTAGTTCGGCAGTTTTGGCAAAGCATATAATATCATCAGAATACCTTGCATACAATATATCCCCTGTCGTAAACCTTTGATCCATCTGTATCAGATACAGATTTGCCAAAAAGGGAGCAATCGGACAGCCTGCCATGATTCCCCGCTTCTCATGAACCGATTTCCCATCACAAACTGCAACATCATCTGTCAGAAACTGCTCCATAAAATGATATAACGTGGGATCTTCCCACATAATCTCCTGCAACATCGGAAGTAGCCTGTCGATGTCAATGCTGTTAAAATAATCAGAAATATCCACCTTATAGCAATACATCTGATCAATCCCCGGTGTATCCTTCAATTTGAAAACCGCCCGCTTCACTCCATAATGTTTGCGAAAAGAATAAAGATTTTCAGGCATAACATCATCATATCGATAAAGTAAAAAGGACATCAACTTCAAAACCCATGTTTCCTCACCTGGAAAGGTATAAACAACACGCTTTTTAGTTGAGTTCATTTTATTGACCATTCTTTTTACAGGTGGCTTAAATGGCATTTCGCCATTGATCATCCGCTTTGTAAGACGCAGGTACTGCTTATGCTCAATAAAATGAAGCAGCTCCTGTTCATCTATGCGTGACAAGTGCTGCTTTTCCTTTTTATACTCATAAAATGCTTTCCAACTGCCTTCTCTTCCAAGATCCTCTAAAAGACTCACTGATTTACCTCACACATCTATGAAAAGAAAGGGGAAATGCTTTGAAGTCAGCAATGCTGAACACGGGACTGAACACAAACCGGTTACCTGCAAAACCATAAGCCATATATCGCTTGTGTTTATGCTTCGTCCTACCACAGGTGCAAAATAAATTGCGTTCCCCTTTCTGTTTCACCTTTGACGATCTAATGACCTCATCTGCTTAATGCAGTACGGATCCGATTGACTACATATGTCTTTTCATTTGCAAAGTGCGTAAAAAAATTCAAAAAAGCAATTCCATTAGATTCACATGTACTTTTAGCCTCTCTGAAAGGGCGGTTTTGATAACGATTATGCGGTGTCAGCATAATCATTGCCTTTGGCAGCCCACCTTGGTAAAGTCCAAATGTATAGCTTCTCGCCACATTGCTTCCGCCTAATTCCATTGGTGAAATATTCCTTCGTAATTCACAATCTGCAAACTCATTTTGCAACAATGTCAAAAAGTTAGCCTCCACATCTCCATCAATCAGGCATTCTCCACTGCTCTGTCCACTCTCGCATCTCTGATTACGCAGTATCTCATCCTGTTGATCAGCAGCTGCATTTGCATCCTCTGCCAATCTGCTCATCGCATCACTCAGAGGTGTCATTGCCTCTGTAAGTTTTTCTCCTACTTTACCTTCCAGTACACTGCTGATTCCATTACTGATGCCGTTGCTGATACCATTCGTGATGCCATTGCTTAATCCCTTTTTGATCACACTATCAAAAAATCCCATGTTTCATCCTCCTCATATCGATCCAGTGCAAACAGTATGTTCTTGTGCATATAGGATACTATAAAATTTTGTAAGTTGCAACGAGAACCTCAAATCGAGCATTGACCGTTCAGTCAACGTGTGCTATTCTGATATTGACCGATCAGTCAAGGAGGAAATCAAATGAACACGGAACAATATCCCCATTTTATGAAGTTGCAGACAACCAAACAGGAACAAATTATTCAAAGTGGTATTCAGGAGTTTTCACATTGTCCCTATCGTGACGCAAATACAGACAACATTACAAAACAGGCAGGCATATCCAAGGGATTACTGTTCCATTACTTTGGATCAAAAAAGAAGTTCTATCTATTTTGTATATCCTGTGCCCTGGAACGCCTGATTGCCAAGACTCCGGAGCCGAAAGTGCAGGATTTTTATGGAATGATCTTTCATACAATGGATGAAAAAGTCCGTCTTTGCCATGAGTATCCTAATGAAATGCTCCTCATTAATATGGCCTCAAGAGAACACTCTATGGAAGTCATGGCTGATAAAACGGCTCTGTTTCAGACATATCTCACAAAAACCACCGAGGAGTCCACAAGGCTCATGAAACAAGCCATGGAAACACTCCCATTAAAGGAACCCCTGAATGCCAAGACAATTGAGGCACTGCAATTATATACCGGTTTAATCACAAATAAATATCTCGCTTCCTATCAACTGGAGCCGGATGCCTTTTTCAAAAATATCGAACAGATTAAAACCGAGATCAGACAATACATCGACATCATGCTCTATGGCATTGTCAGAACATCCTAAAGATTCATCCACACCAATATACAGGAGGTATCTTCCATATGAAAAGAATCAGTATGATCAAAGCAATGCAGCTATGCAGGAAATATCAAAAATCAGATGCTGTAAGCAGAACCAAGATACAGCAAAAACGTCTGTTTGACCTGATCACACATGCAAAGGATAACAGTCTCTATTATAAGAAGCTGTATCAGAATATCGATCCCAAAGTTTTGACAAACAAATCCCTGTCAGACAGTCTGTCTATGCTTCCACCTGTAAACAAGTTGGAACTTATGGCTCACTTTGATGAATGGATCACAGATCGAAATGTAAAATTAGTCGATCTGTATGATTTCATGAAGGATCTGGATCATGTCGGCAGAAAATATAGAAATGAATATCTGATATTCACAACAAGCGGTTCTACCGGTAATCCATTGGTAGCCCTCTGTGACAAGACAACAAATAGCATTATGAGTGCGGTCAATGTCCTGCGTTCCTTTGCCTATAAAGGAGATATGAAAGCCTTTATTAAAGGTGGTGGTAAAACCATCGGTGTATTTGCAAACGGAGGCTTCTATCTGAGCAATTGTTCTGTACGTGCCCGTTTACTCACCATGCCCTGGAAGAAAAAACAGATTGCAGTTACCAGTGCTCTGCTTCCTACCTCCGAGATCGTAAGTCAGTTGAATCAGTTTCAGCCAACGATGTTAGGAGGGTATCCCTCCAATCTGGATTTATTAGTTGATGAGCAGATCAGCGGACGACTACAGATCCATCCGGTTCTGATCATGACAGGTGGTGAGTGCCTCACGGATGATGTGCGTACAAGGCTTACCACTGCATTTGATTGTCATGTCCAGACCTCATATTCCTGTACAGAAGGCGGTACCATTGCCTGCGAATGTTCCAAACAACATTTTCATATCAATGATGACTGGGTCATTGTCGAGCCGGTCGATCAGAATAACCTTCCAGTTCCAGATGGTGTTTTGTCAGATAAAATCTTGTTGACCAATCTGTATAATGCCTCGCAGCCCTTTATCCGTTATGAAGTAACTGATCGTGTTGTCATGCATCATGAGCCCTGTACTTGTGGAAATCCTTCCCCATGGCTCACGCTGGAAGGACGCACAGATGACATCGTAAGTTTTACTGAGGGAGAAAATGAGATTAAAATAGCACCGCTTGCAATCTACGCGGTGCTAAAAGAAGTACATGAAATACGAAGATTCCAGTTGATTGTCCGACAAGGAAATCAGGCAGAATTACGTCTGGAGCCTATGCAAGGATACAGTCGTGAGACTGCATTTGAAAAAGCACATAAAACCCTAAAGGATTTTCTGGAAATTCACGGCGTCACTTACTTTAATCTTACTCTCTCACCCGATCTGCCTATACAACAGCCCGGAAGTGGTAAATTCAAGCACATTATCCGACAGTAGGATTACCGGAACCAGCTTCATGTAACATTAAATCCTCCCGTAAAAGACGATAAAGTGCTGAAGTGATTGGAACTCCAACGATCACACCCGGAATACCAAGCAGACCACCACCAACAGTCACCGCCGCCAACGTCCAGATTGCAGGAAGTCCCACCGACTTTCCAACAACCTTGGGATAGATCAGGTTACCCTCGATCTGCTGTAGAATGATAATAAATATCAGAAAAAGTAATGATTGCATCGGCGATACCGTAAAGATCATCAAGACTCCTACAACCGTTCCGATTAAGGCACCAACGATAGGAATCAAAGCCAGAAATCCAATCAAAGCACTGATCATTCCTGCATAAGGAAGTCTGAAAATTAACATACCGATCATACACAGGCTTCCCAAAATGACTGCCTCTGTGCATTGCCCAACGATATATTTATGAAAAGAATCATTTAAAACTACCAGCCAATGAAGAATCTTCTTCTCCCACTTATCACTTAAGAATCGATGCATGACCCTCCTGCATTGTCCTTGTAACCGTTCTTTATCAAACATCAGATAGATTGCAAAGATAATGCCAATGAAGAAATTTGTAATTGCAGATAACATAGACGATACTGCTGAAATTACAATATTCAGTGCATCCCCAAAGCCACTGCTGACTTTTTCTACAATCCCCGAAATATTCTTCATCCAATCTACATCTGCAAGTGTTGATAATATATCAGGTGGCAGGATTGTCTTCATCCACTCACTTTGAAATAGTGCCTCTATAACAGGTGGTATCTCAGCAACTAAAAACTTCACACAGGAAATCAGTTCCGGGATGACTAACCATATCACAAGTGTAATGATTGCACATAGCGTGATGAGTGCTGCAACCAGACATACCGGTCTTCTGCTCTTTTGCACCAATTTCCGGTTCCCTTTTCTTCGAAAATAAAGTTTCTCATAAAAACTCATCAGTATATTAATGACATATGCCATAATCAGTCCCGTTGTCAGCGGAACAAGTGCCACCAGTAAAACTGCGAGCAAATTCTCCACATACTTCCAGTTATAGATACAGATATATAGTATCAACAGACTAATGCCTAATCGAAAACAATTTTTCCATGAAAGATTTTTCATCTACGTTCTCCTCTCAACTTCTCATAAATATGTGCGAAACAATATAGGCCAAACATTTTGCCAGAGTCAGCTTTATAAATGATATATGCCATGGTACATAATATTGATTATCCGATTCCAGCCATCCTTTGTTCTTCCAATATAGATAGTCTGTCTCATGGACACGATTTTTTTCCTCCGACCAGAATTTTTTCTGAATCTGATATCCGATCAATGAAAACAATGTGGCTTTCTGTTCATATGTATTTCGCATTAGTTTGTTCATACCAAGCTGTAGTTTAGTCACATAACGTTCACGCACCTGTCCTGAAGTCATTACCTTATCACCCATGCGATAATTATCCATGCCTATGATTTGTCCACCCCATGAAACAAGCGTATTCTTCAGGGTTGTGAGTGCATGGTCTGAGGCACCTGATCCGGATGTCGTATAGAGATAGACTGGCTTACCCTGTAGAAAGGGTCTATGAGTATTGTAGGCCATACGATCGATCCAGTTCTTCATCAGTCCCGATATATCCTCCACATACACAGGACTTCCGAGCACGATGGCGTCTGCCTCTCTCATCTCCTGAGCAATCTGCAATATATCATCCCGGCAAGGACACTTCTCCTCAGACAGATCAAAACATAATCTACAGCCCCGACAATCTTGAACATTCTTCTCAGACAACTGAATAAACGAGGTTTTAACACGATCTGTCAACAATTCCTCTGCCAGTTCTGCGATATGATATGTATTTCCATGCTTTCTGGGACTTCCTATAATGACCAATATTTTCATCATTTTATCCTATTACTTCATTTTCTGCAATCTTTTTAAATGCTTTACCGATTTCCTTAGGAGTTCCTGTCAGACTCTCAGCCTTCCTCATGATATTCTCCAGTACCTCAATCTCCTGTTGTATGAATAATTCACACAGATAACGTTTCATACGACCATCATTATAACGTTCCAAGGCTACAGTCAACAGTGCGGCTTTCCTCGCATATGATTCATACCATTGCTCAAAGCCCTTTGCTGCGATTTCCTGTGAATTACGATCCTTTGCGTGATTGGTATGCAAATCACTGAATTCTCCCATCTTCTCGACTCTTTTACATGGAAACTCTGTACATAATCCACACTGCAGATTCTCTTTGTCCCGACAGCAATGATGTACCTTGCACTGATCGGTGTAGTATCCATCATGTGAACATCCCGGACATCTACTCTTTCCATCTGTTCTGTATCGTGAGCACAAAGCACAAGGCATCCCACAATATCCGTAAGCATATTCTGTCATAAATCCACATTCTCCTCATTCCTATTTATCCTTGGTTGATTCCGTTTCTTTCGATGTAAAAATAATGCCAACACAATCGCCAATATCACAACACCAACTGCGATCAATGTCAGAGAAATCCCATCTCCGACTTTTCCTGCCAAAAAGACGGAGGTCGGTCCGTCTGCACCTCCAATGATTGATACTGCGACGGCATCCTTTGCCCGAAAAATCATACCATAGATAACCGTCAATAGCCCAATAAAAATAACTGCAATGATACCAATTTTTTTCTTCATCTCATTCCCCTTTTAGATGTTCTCAGTGATATGGTCTCCATTTGGGTGCAACCCCATCTTTTCATAAAACTGCCTTGCTCTGATGTTTTATGTCAATATCCCATAGCCCGTTTTACAGTCAACATGTTCTGTTCACCACATAGTTTCTTCAACAACTCAAATGCAACATCCGCTGCTGTCTCTGGACAATATGACGTAATCACATTTTTATCTATTACAATTCTTTCATTCAGTACATTCACACCAAACTGCATTAACTGTTTTTGTCGATATCGGTCTCGTAAATGGTATGTAGTCGCACATCTTCCTTGCAGGATACCACTCTTTCCAAGGGCAAGTGCCGCAACACAGACTGTTGCAATCGGTTTCCCTTGTTGATCAAATCTCCTGATCAAATCCAGAAAACGGTCATCATATGCTTCTTCATAAAACCCGAACTCCTCAAAGCCTCCCGGGATCGCCAATGCATCATAATCATCCTCCGAGACTTCTTCTAACAGACGATCAACAACGATCGGTACATGAAATGTACTGAGCACAGTTTTCGTAAATCCGACAGTTTCAACGGATATCGGAAGCCCATAATCATTTCTTGCCCAGCCTATTACATCAATGAACACGCTGAACTCCATTGTCTCAAATCCCTTAGCACAAAGCAATAATATTTTCATAAACTCCTCCCGCTTCATCTGTACTTTTTCAAATCTGAGAATTATTTAATCATCCCACTAGGAAATTCATAATTAATTTGACCATTGTCTCTTTTTCTTCTGGTTTTGACTCGGCAATCATAATAATAATTGCAACCAATGTATGATCGTCAATTCTCTTATCTCCATTATCATGAAATAAAATCTGATTCTTATCAAGGAAATAAAGAAAAACTGCTGCCGCAATTCTTTTATTTCCATCCCAGAAAGAATGGTTTTTCGTAACAAAATAGAGTAAATTGGATGCTTTTTCCTCAACAGATGGGTAAATCTCCACACCTGCAAAAGATTGATAAATGTTCCCTATACTTCCTTTGAACGAATCATCCTTTTCACTTCCGAACAAATCACTGTTAAGACCAAATTTCATGCTTGAAATCAACTCTCTACACTCTTCATATTCTAATACATAAGTAGCCTGTGAGCCTTTCGGTTTAGTAAGACACTGATGATCATAATCATCGAGCATGTCCAATGCTTCTGTATAACATTCTATCACACCTAATATCTGCTTTGCATCCAGAGTATTCTCTGTTCTCTTCATAATTCGTATCACCTCATTAAGCTGTTGCATACGATTATGATTCACAGCATAGCCTTGAAGTATGTACTGCTTCAAAACAGAATTGGCCCATTTACGAAAAGCAATTCCTCGTTTGGATTTTACGCGATAGCCAACTGAAATGATAACATCGAGGTTGTAGTAGTCCGTCATATGTACCTGGGTTTTACCTTTCAACGCTCCATGTTGTGTGGTAGTCGCAAATTTTGCGACTACCACTTGATCTTTCAATTCCTCTGAAATAGCATTGTTAATATGTTTACCAATTGTCTTTATATCCCTATCAAATAAATCTGCCATCTGTTGACGATTCAGCCATACAGTATCCTGTTCTGGTGAAACTGCAACATCCAAAGTAAGTTCTCCATCTGTAAAAATAACAATTTTCTTTTCCATCCCTATTCCTCCCCTTGCCCTTATTAACTACTATAAAATATCATTATTGCTCCACAATCACGCTATCTGCAGATATGATGCCTCTTCACCATAATCATAAATATGACTATTTGCCAGCAAGACAAGATCAACTCCCATTTCTTCTAATATTTGAACTCGGCTTCTGTCTGCTCTAAATGTATAAGCTTTGTCACCTAACTTAGTTCCTTTTTCACTATAAGTGAATTCATTATTCAGCATGAAATAATCGCAACTTTTGACATCTGAAAGAATATCCGGCTGAATGCACTGTTCCGGCATTAATGGCAAGTTCCTCTCCACTGATACCATCTCTTGTGTCCTTAAAGCCTCCAAAATGCATAAAGACAAATACGATAATCGCCACACCCATAATCAGAAATCTCAGTACACTCCACAAAATCTTATGACCTTTATGCTTTTCATTGTTTTGTATCTTATTTTTTGTGTCCCCATATTTCACAATTGTAGCTCCTATATCAATAGAAAAACCTTCCTTATTTTTGTACAGGGAAGGTTATCTTGTCTTCTTTGGCATCTTCATTCAATGTAATAAAAGTTTTGCCGCCCTGCAACACTGTTATCAACTATATAACTTAGTCAGTTACAAGGTAATTCTATCATACTTCATGTGCGAACACAAGTTCGAAATATAGTGCGTCAACAACCAACTATTAACAAGTCAATTTGAAGTATACTATTATTAATTATTGTTCTACAACATATTGATAGTCTTGTTCTTTACACAATTCTTCCAATTCACAATTCTCAGGTCCGTATATTATTACATCTTTCCTAAATTCATAAATCTAGTCGATTCTGCTTTATAGGATGATGTGAGATGTAATTCCATTAATTGATTTGCTCCATCAATCATTTCACCAGATTGTTGAAAATCATCTGATCCTTCCCAATATAGAATTTCTAAAGATGAATTTTCAACAGGATTACTTGCATTCACACAGTTGTCTGGTAATCTAACTTCTGTTACGCAGACTATGAGAATAACAAAGTAAGAATTCCAGTAGACTCATTAATCAAACTAGCTCAGCTATATAATGTAAGTATGGATTACATTACAGGTGTATCAAACACAAAAAATGAATTTCCACAAAAACAACTCCCAAAGTCATACATGCCTCAGGAGTTATCAAAGCAATTCTAATGAAGTTCATTCCGTTGTCTCCCAGTTCTGCCAAACACAATCGCCAATATCACAACACCAACTACGATCAATGTCAGAGAAATCCCATCTCCGACTTTTCCTGCCAAAAAGACGGAGGTCGGTCCGTCTGCACCTCCAATGATTGATACTGCGACGGCATCCTTTGCCCGAAAAATCATACCATAGATAACCGTCAATAGCCCAATAAAAATAACTGCAATGATACCAATTTTTTTCTTCATCTCATTCCCCTTTTAGATGTTCTCAGTGATATACCTGACTTCTATAAGATCCTTCCCACCAACATTCACCCTGATATGGTCTCCATTTGGGTGCAACCCCATCTTTTCATAAAACTGCCTTGCTCTGATGTTTTCTTCCAATACCCATAGATAAATGCGATCAAATCCCTGCTCCTGAAGATGTGCTTTCACATACGAAAACAACGTCTTCCCATATCCCATACCAAAATATGCCGGGAGGACATAAAGCGAAATGATCTCGCCCCAGCCTGGCATCTGAGTGTCTCTTGCCGGGGAAACAGATGATGTAGCAATATAGATTCCTCTGTCATTCAGAATAAAATCTTCAAAAGAAGACCTCCCCAATCTTGGAGACCAATTTTCATGTGACAGATGATCAAGATAATCCTGTGGTACGATTCCCTGATACCCTGTCTTCCAACTCATTGTATATATATGACCTGCCTGCTCGGCAGTTACATCTGTTATTTTCTCAATTGTCATTTGTCATCACACAATCCCTATGTCAATATCCCATAGCCTGCTCTGGTGAAACCTCAACCTCTAAAGAGAGTAATCCATCTGTAGATATCACTCTCACAATGTTATCCCCTTTGCCCCACAATCCTACAGTAGCTTTTTACCGATAATAGATAAAATGCTCCATATGCAAGTACGAACAGATATATTACTACAAAAGCATTTTGAAGGGTCGGTGTTTCCTGTCCAAGCAAATCCATCATACGGTTGTAAGTAAGCAAAGCAAATACTGTATGTACCAAGCCAATCAATAACGGAATTCCAAAAACCATTCCCAGCTGTTTAAAAACTGAATTGCTGATCTCACTTTTCTTCATTCCGACGTTACTCAAAATCTGATAACGTGGTATTTCTTCTTGTGCTTCCATAATCATTTTATAATAAAGAACACTTCCTATTGCAGCTACAAACAAAATACCGATAAACAAACCAATGAACACATATGGACCATAAAGTCTAAAACCAGCCTTATATACCTCATAATAACTCACATTTGACGGAAAACCACCATATCCAAAACGTTCCGGAATGATTTGATTGATAGCATTAATCGTTCTACCTGCCTTCATATCATCATTAAAAACCAATCCCGTAAAAACATCTGCAGGCATAATGTCAATATATTTTTGATATTCATCGTCAGGTATCACTACTGTTGGATGTTGATATAAATCCATCAGCCCAATGTACTTATGTAAACCAAACCCAACAATTCGACTGGATATATGCCTCTCATTTTCGTCTCCCAGAAGATCTATCTCACTTCCTACCAGTCCTTCACCTGCAGAAGGATGTACGTCTCCACTTAGAAAATAGCATTCGCCCTCCTGCACATATCTGTAATCATCGGAACTGTATTCCGAAACAACAGCCATGTACCTAGTGTCATAAGCATTATCACGATAAGCGCAGGAATCAGCAGCTTAAATCCCCCCTGATTCACATCCATTCTCATAGCAATCAAATAGCCTGCCACAATGACTATCAGTGAAGCAATTACTCCTAATACTGAATATTTTGGAACACCCTCATGTCGTTTCTGAGCGGACAAAAGTGTGATTAACTTATATCGATATATCGTCCGGTAAGCCAAAATACCACTTACCATAAATAAAACAAAAAATGCGATTACTGTCACCAAGATGGCTTGTGGAGCAATTGTCATGATTACCTCTGTCCCCACAGCCATGAATCGCATGAGCAGAGAAGTAAAACGCCCTGCTGATAACGTTCCGATCAATGTGCCACATACCATTGCTAACATCCCTACCAAAAATGACTCCAAAAACATCATTGTAGCGATCTGCTGCCTACGCATTCCCAGAAGTGCATATATCGCAATTTCCTTCTTTTGCGACTTTAGGAAACAACTACTTGAATAGAGCACAAAAATCGATGAAAATAGTAGTACAGCTATGGCTGTTCCCCTAAATAGTGTTGTAATCTTCCCAACACCAAACCGATATTGTGCAAAGGAAGGATTATAATATATGGAACAAAATAAATTGAAAATGACAACAGAAAAAATTGTACTTGTGAAATAGATGATATAATTTCGAAATCTATGACTAACATGTTTGAAAGCAATCCTAATGAAGTTCATTCTGATCGCCTCCCAGTTCTGCCACTACACTGACAAGGCTGTCGTAAAACTGTTTTCTGGTTCCCTCTTTTATGACTTCACGATACAACTCTCCATCCTTGATGAATAAAACCCTCTTACAATAACTTGCTGCAAAAGCATCATGTGTCACCAGTAAAATGGTAGCAGCACTTTGACTGTTCAGATCCTGTAAGCATTGCAACAGATCTGCTGATGATTTAGAATCCAATGCTCCAGTGGGTTCGTCTGCTAAAATCAGCTCCGGCCGATGTACAATTGCTCTTGCCGCAGAAGCCCTCTGTCTCTGTCCACCTGAAACCTCACAAGGATATTTTTCAAGCAGCTCACTGATACCTAACAGTGAGGCAATCTGTTCTACCTGTCTGACAATCTCCGATGCCTTTCTCTTTGCAAGGATCAGTGGTAGGGCGATGTTCTCCTGTAGCGTTAGCGTATCCAGCAGATTATAATCCTGAAAAATAAATCCAAGTTTGTTTCTGCGAAACTCTGAAAGTCCCGGCTCTCTCAATGTACTGATATCATGTTCCCCAATGGTAATACTTCCTGAGGTAACTGTATCAATTGTGGCGATCACATTAAGAAGAGTGGATTTCCCTGCTCCTGAAGGTCCCATAATCCCAACAAATTCGCCCTGTACAACTTCAAAACTCACACCACATAATGCTGTTGACTGAATTCCTGCTTTTGTTTCGTAGCACTTTGTAACATTCTTTACACTTAATACTGACATATTATTTCCTCCTGATATTTTGGCTCATGATTCGTCATATCCATGGAATAGTTCCATATCACTTCCGAACTCTAAAACCATCATACGTTCTCATCCTTATGTCAGTTTTCACTAAACCTTAATTTAACCTTATCTTAAAATGATTGATTGATAGCGATAATTCGATAGCTAGGATAATTGTTTCCATCTCCCATGTCAAAATCACATAATGCAAACCAGATAGCCCCATCGCCCATCATTGTACCTTCTCCGTTTGTAAACAAATCCTCTGTATTCTCCTCAGCTATTTTTTCACACATTTGTGGTGAGAAAACATCGTCAAAATTGACTTTACTAAATGACTGTGCATCCTTGAAGGTTTGCTTTTCTCCAGAAATCTGAACAGTAATAGGATAAGATACGCTATATGCCAGTGTGACCATGTCTTCTTTCACAATCAACTCCTGAACACTCTTCGCAAATAACTGGATCTCATAGATGGATTCACCATACTCATTTTCTCCCAGTTCCTCCTTGATATCTTCCGAACTTTTATGATCCATACCATAATAAAGAGGTGGATCCGGCATAACCAGCGTATCATCAGATAGATCTGCTAATTGAATATCTGCATTTAACTTTAATGTTTGATCATCCATGCAGTACTCACTAAAATGGTTCCAATCATCTGCTCCCTCTGCAGACAAAGTCAATATAGGATAAAAGTGTATTCCATGTTTTGTATAACGAAATGCACCAAACTGAATATCTTTTACCGTCATTCCTGTTGAAAGCTCCTCATAGGCTGTTATGATGGCCTGTTTTAATTCATCCTCAGTAGTTTTGGCATCAGTAAATGCATCAGTAAGTGATACAGCTTTCTGATTGTCTTTATCATACACATAGGAGAATATATCCCCATCAGTCCCATAAATCGGATATGTAACTCCCGTAACCAAAACCTGTTCATAATGATCATCCGAATAGACATAAGATTTGATCTCTGGCCATCGCTCATCTTCCATGCCTTCTTCATAGATCGGCATTAGATCGCTCTGGATCTGATCATTTAATTCAGTCACTACATCAGAATCTACATCTGACATAAAACAGGGAATTTCAACAATTCCATACTGATTTGGCTCATCCTTATTAAGATCGCTTCCGTATTTTTGCATCTGCATTCCAATTGTAACCACAGGAGTTTTCTCCTTTTCAACAGTCGGCTCATCTATCTGAGTCTCCTCTGGCTCGGTTGTTTCTTCTGTGGCAACATTTTGATTCGGTTCTGTAACCGATACTTCCTCCTTTTCTCCACATCCAATGAGTCCTATTACCATAATGCCTATCAAAATACCTATCAAACTTTTCTTCATGAAATTCTCCTTTCGTAAAGCTTTACTGGTGCCATTGTCCCGGTAAATGTAACTTCACAAGCTCCGGAAACTTCTGATCCATCCTCTCCACATCCTCCTTGGGCAAATGTTCAAACACCTCAGACTCGTAGAATTTGCCTGAAATGCCTGCAAGTGCATCCGTCTGTAGCTCATATGCCATAAAAGCGTTGAAATTCTTTCCATCCGGTGTAGTGATCCCATAATGATCACAGGTTTTAAATCCAAACCGTGGGTAATAATCCGGCTCACCAAATATAACAATTGCTCTATAACCTGCCTGTCTTGCTAATTCTATTGTTGCCTTCAATAACTTTCCACCAATACCAAGACTTTGGTACTCCGGTTCCACACTCAGCGGTCCAAAGGAGAGTACCTCTTCTCTTTTCCCATCAGGTGTAACTATATACGCTCTGGAATACATAATAACACCTACAACCTGACCATTCAGTCTGGCAATCCTGCTGATCCTTGGAAGGTAATCCGCACTTTTTCGTAGATTTGTCACCAACAAATGCTCATCGCATCCCGGAACATGCAGGTTCCAAAATGCATGCTGTGTCATTAGTTCAGTATTCTCATAATCAGCCTCAGTTTCGCTGCATATCTCTATTTCTGTATGATCAGAACTGACGGTCTTTTCACACCTAAGGCTCATCAGAAGTGCATCCGCACCCCCATTCTCCTGATAACGCTCTACGATCTGAAACCCATTCTTCACATAGCATTGAACTGCTGCCTGATTATATGCATAAACACGCAATGTCAATTCCTTAAGTTTCAGAATACCAAAACATAGCTTGACGAACTCCCGGATAGCCTCCATTCCGTATCCATTACCACGAACCCTTGGATCCAATATAAAATGTCCAATATGTGCACTTCCTGTTTTAGGATCATAATGCATGATTGCTATTGTTCCTATCAATTCACCTTCACGATCAATCATGTAACGTGCCACACGATTTCTTGTATCATTGATAATCTGTTCTCTTGTAATTGGATATGTAAAACCGTTTCCAGACCATTGTCTCAAAAAGTCTTCTCCCAATCCTTCATTCCAGCTAACAATCATGTCAGTCTGCGATTCTTGAAATTGCTTTATATTGATCATATATGTGTTACCCTCATTTCTCATGTAAGCTAATCTGACTGTTTTTGAACTGATCTCATGCCTGCTTATGTATATACAATAATATGTTAAGTATTGTATTCCTTTTCCGCATCTATCACAATTGTAAGTGTATCCTCCTGAATCAATACCTTGCCAGATAATTCAGCTTTCTCAAGCCATTTCAGATATACACTGTCTGTATAGATTTTGGGAGTAGTATGAATCACGCCCTCTCCATCCATAATACCATTATTCTCAATAAAGATCCTACACTTTTCACCAGCTCCATCTATCCCCGCCAGGATATATCTGGCTGACAATATACCCGGCTTATCCGTCTCAATCATCTGCGTATCTACGCCTTCCTGCAAGACCTTTCCTCTAAAATACGCATTATCACAGCTTCCATCAAAGTGAATCATACATATTGTCATTGTATCACTGTGTACATTTTGTTGCTCCAAAACATGAATATCTATCCGTAGCACTTCCATCTGATCACTTCTCCTTCTCACATGCAAAGGTATTCTCCAGTAATGGATCCTATTCTGGCCAAGTTCCCTACCTTAACTGATCCTTCATCTGCTGTAACTGACTCATTGCCTGCTCCACCTGATATCTGCTTTGTTTCAGGTTCTCCTGTGTCTCCTTAATCCGTGACTGAATCAGAGCATCTACCAAAAAATTGTCAAAAATCAGATCAATAGCCTTTGTGACTCCGTCAAAACGAACTCCGTAGTTAAAATTCATGTCAACATCTCTCAGTTCCTTTTGGAACCTCTGTAATGCCGCCTGTGCACGATTGACACATTCCTGTGCCTCATCAATCTGAGAGTGCTTGATTAGACCACTAATCAAGCCTCCACCTAACATATCCCAGATACCTAAACCCCTGGCATTCCCCAGATGGTGCTCTGCCTCGCAGATCTCATTGAGTGCATGTTCTCCTGCTGCGATTGCTTCATTGATCTCTCTTAATTCATCTTCTCTTGTCATAATAACCTCTTTCAACAGGTTTACATAATCCTGTTGTTCCTTATTCTTATTGCTTATTTCTTTTTAACTTCTCTTCAACAAGCTTCTTATGATAAAAATAATTAATATATCGTACACCCTGAATATCACAGTATTGCTTGATCTGTTCTGATAACAGTTCCCAATAATCCATATTTCCCTTTCGATAAATATCATCATACAGACTCTGATACTGGGGATATTTTTCTGTGATATAGTTTAGAATCGTCTCCTTATAACTGCCCCGTAGATTCAGATTCTCGAACCAGTATTCATCAATATAATCGCGGCTACATTCGATGATCTTTTGATAATCCGTAAGTTCCGGGAACATCGGAGACATAAACAGGATCGTATAGATCCCATTCTCATGTAACGTTTTCAATGTATGTAAACGATCTGCTATACTGCTCGCATGATCCATATCGCTTCTAAACTGTTCATCCAATGTGTTAATGGACATGGATACCTTCAGGTGCTTAAATTGCTTGAGAAGTTCAATGTCTCTAAGAATCAGACTTGATTTTGTTGATATCCCCAATTCACAGTCTACATCTACAAGCTGTTCCAGGATTTTCTGCGTAAGACAATACTTTTCTTCAAACTTATTATAACAGTCTGTTACAGATGAAAGAAATACAGATTTATGCTCTAGTTTTTTCTGATGAATCGGTTTCTCACACAATTTAATATCTATAAAGCTTCCCCACGGCTCATCATGCTTTGTAAAACGCTTCATAAAACATGCGTAGCAATACTTACACCCATGCGGACAACCCACATAAGGATTGATGACATAATCACTTGCCGGAAGATTTGACTTTGTTACATAATCATTTACATGAATGATCTTCTCTTTGATCTCCATGATACACTTCACCTCATTTCAATGATCAACCATTTTCTTTCTTATGATCATAACACATCATGACATCGAACACAAGTTCGCATTTAAAAAAGGGTTAACTGCTCTGCTGCTCCATGAGATTCATATTTTCTCATATAGTCAAATACCCTGTCCGGGCGGTATTCAATACCATGCTCCTTGCATTTTTCCACTACAATGCTCATCAATTCATAATGATTGTCACTGCTGATCTCATATGCATTGCCGTACTTAGCATGAAATTTCTGTTTTAGTCCCGAAAATTTCTCATCCAACTTCTGATAAAAATACTCGCGATCACCTTCACGCAGTGTCACTCCAATTCCAAAGCAGATAATTCCATAAACTCCTGCCTCAATACAGTAATCCATCAGACCACGGATATTCTCCTCTGTGTCATTGAGCATGGGCAAAAAAGGAGATAGCCAGACAACTGTCTGAATTCCATGTTCCCGCATGGTCTTTAGCACCTCAAACCGTTCTTTGGTTGTACAAACATTGGGTTCGATCTTCCGACACAGCTCTTCATCATATGTTGTCATCGTCATCTGTACGATACACTTTGATTTTTGATTGATACTCTTTAACAGTTCTAAATCTCTGAGAATCAGATTGGACTTTGTCTGGATCGCCAGACCGAATTCATATCGATCAATAATCTCCAGCAGCTTCCTTGTTAAACCGAGTTCCCTTTCTAACGGCATATAAGGATCCGTCATACCACCTGTCCCAATCATACATTTGCAACGTTTGCTCCTTAGTGCCCGTTCCAAAAGTTCAGGTGCATTCTGCTTAACCTCGATATCCTCAAATGCATGGTTCATCTGATAGCATTTACTCCTGGCATCGCAGTAAATACAGCCATGTTGACATCCTCGGTACATATTCATTCCATTGGAAGATGACAATATTCCCTTCGCCTGTACATAATGCATATCTGCTACTCCATTTCTTTCTCAAGACACTCATGTATCTCTGTGTCTTGCTTTTCCTGATGAAGCACATCCTGAATCAACCTAACTGCAGTCTCCAATCCATGCTCCTCATGCATATTTTCCGATAATTTCTTCACTCGTCCTGAGATCACTTCATAATCTCTTGCAAGCTTCCGAAGTCGGTCTATGAGTTTCTCCTCACTCAATTCTCCTGCCTTAATTGGTTCCGTGGTAACGCCCAGTTTATATAGTCGATCTGCTACGCCGAACTGATCCAGTGCATGTGGTATGATAATAGACGGTACTCCATACAGCATGGCTGATGCAGAGGTTCCAAAGCCTCCGTGATGGATCACACAATAACCTTTACGGAACAGATAACTGTGAGGAACAGAACCGATTGCAATCATTGTATCCGGCAACACCATATTCTGTAACGACTTCTTAAAACCCTGAATCACGGCACGCTTTCCTGTCTTCGTAAACGCACGGATAAACATCTCCAACTTATCTGTTTCCTCTGTGGATTCAAAGGACATAGCTCCAAGAGCCAATATTACTGGTAACTCTCCTGCAGCCAGAAATTCTGCCAGTTCTGACGGTGATATATAATCCTCTGACGGCTCCTCATACCAATAACCCGTCAACTGATTCTGTGGTGTCCAGTATGGATTGGGTTCTACCACATAACGACTGATCGGAATCAGATTGAGTCTTTTGGACAACATATCATCCATGGATTTACATTTAGGAAGTCCATAGCTCTTTCGCAACTTATTATAAGGCTTCATCACAATGGGATTGATCAGTCCGTTAAACAACACATCAATGATCTTCCTTCCAATTGATTGCGGCTTACCATACTCTCTGAGCATCTCGGATTGCAAAGTCACGTCCACTGTCTCAATCCCCAGTGCTTTTGCCTCTGAGTCTCCTATATGGCTATGTGTCACAATTACGAGATCCTGCCCCTTACAATATTGATATACCTCATCTGCGGACTGCTCAATGATCTTGAATACGAACTTCATTGTCTTTACAAAGCCCATCATCGGATTTTTTTCTTTTCCTCGAATGATTGCAGATTCCATTTCGATATCAATATCCGGACCCACCGGAACAAAATGAACCCCTGCCTCTGAAACCAAAGCTCCCCAGCACGGATGTGTTCCGAGAGTAACCTCCAAGCCTGCATTTTGTAGTGCATTTGCCAGAAAGATATATGGCTGAACATCACCCCTGCTACCCATAGTAAACATGATTACCTTTTGCATGCAGCTCCTCCTATCTGCTAAACAGCAGATTATTTACCCTCTCTGTCACATAGATCTCATCACCCACATAGGCAAGTTCATATCCCTTAATGACATCGGCGTCATATTGTTGCAGGATATCCTCAAATCCAACCGCTGTACTTCTCTTCTTTGGAAATCTGACTGCTGTATTAAATTGTTTTACTAATTTCAGACCAATTGTTCCGGCAAGCTGTTCCCATTCAACCTTGGTATAAAACTTGATATGTCCATCCTTTTTGAGCTGCATGTAAGCATCTACAAAACGATCTGTATCATCCTCATTCGGCGTAGGATCAGACAGGAACAGTTCTCCGGAATCATTCAATACTCTTCCGATCTCGGAAAATGTTTTGTCAATCAGCGGAAAATGATGTAATGCATACCGTGTGATGATCAGATCAAACGTCTCCGCCGGAAAAGGAAAATCAATGCCGTTATAGGACACAAACTTAAGATTATGAAGCTTTTCTTCATCTGCTCTCTCTCTGTTTTGCTGCAATGTCTTTTCTACGATATCAAGTCCGATTATCTCGGCTTCCGGGTACAGCTTAGCAAGCGGAAAGGACAGATATCCGCTTCCTGTTCCTAAATCCAAGATCTTCATTGCGGGTTTGATACTCAGTACCTCTAGGATTTGTTTCAGATGTTCTTCATCCTGTGTCTGTTTATTATAAAAAACTCCCTCTGTAAAACTTTTCTCAAATTCGTTTTTTGTTGCATCAATGCTGTTTTTCGCATATTCGTCTGTAACAATCTCTCTCATTTTCATAGTCACCTTTCGCTCAATCTTATAGATCCTTCTTTATATTAAGCGATTTTCCTCTCAGAAACAATTTACATTTGTCACGAACTGACCAAAATCATCCCTATCTGTCTGTTACCATATATTTTTTCGCAAAAATGGTTAAACGTTAAACTAAATTGTGATAAGAACTTGTAAACTGTTCTTTCGTATGATAAAATCTTTTCACTATACTATTGAAAGGCTTGGTGATGAAAATGGAAATCATACAAGGAACTATTGACTGCAGACCCGAAGACGTCGACTACGATTCCTCTCGAATTGAAGCACTCAACAAGCATCTACAAAAGATGATCGAGCAGAAAAAAATCGACGGATCAGCTTACTGCATTCTGCGAAATGGCAAGATAATTGCCCACAACAGCATCGGAACCGCTCACTATATTGACGGGGACAGACCTATGCTGCCTGACACTGTACATAGAGTTGCATCCGTCACTAAGACCTTTACAACTGTTGCACTGATGAAATTGATCGAGGATGGATATACCAGACTGGATATCAAGGTCGGTGAGATCCTGCCTCAGATGGCAAAGCCGCCCTTTCAGGACATTACCCTGTTTCATTTATTAACGCATACCTCCGGACTCTTTCCAGACGATGGCTGCGTTACAGATGATTATCATTGTTCTCATTGGGAGTTTGTAGAGGAAGCCTCAAAACACTGGAAACAGGGTGAAGAATTTGACTGGTTATCCAATGGACTTCGTGGCGGTATGCATGGAGAGCCCGGTCAGTGGTGGCAGTACTGCTCTTTTGCTTTCAGTATTCTGGGAGAGGTAATCAAGGCTCTGAGTGGAGTCAGAGCGGAGGAATTCATTGTAGAGCAGATTGTTAAGCCTCTTAACATGAAGGATACTGGTTTTATCCCCACCAAAGAACAGGCAGCCAGATCCAATATTTTATATCATGACAATCACTGCAAGGAAGAGTTACTAAATCTGATCAATGGCAAGCAGCGAGAAGCATTCGCCTGGGAAGCAGTTCCCGGTACAGGCGGTAGAATGTTCTCTACTCCTTATGACCTGATTCGTTTTGCAAATATGCTCCTACACAAAGGAACACTTGATGATGTTCGCATTCTCGGTCGCAAGACCTTTGAGAAGATGACTACCAGCTCTCTGACAAACATCCCTGATCACTGTTGGGGTGCAACCTGCGAGGATCGTAAATACGGTATTGGCTTTGATATGCGTGAGGGTCCTGGATTCCATTATTCAAAGGGAAGCTTTATGCATGAAGGTGCAGGTGCCTGCTCCATGAATATTGATCCTGTTGAGAATCTTGCGGCTGTATGGTTCGTTCCCTTTGCAGATGAAGGATGGTATTCTGAATGTCTATACAATGTCAATAATATTATCTGGTCAGGGCTGAAATAATCTGACCTTTGGAGAAGCATCATGAAGTGGCTAAAGAAAAAATGGAACGTGCTTTGCGAAGTAGCGTTTGTAACCTATAAAGAGTGGAGTGCATACCGCACCCACTCTATGGTTTCTATATTAGTAGGACCTATCTTTTTTGCTGTACAGTATTTCATCTGGAGTGCTGTGTATGGTGAAGGTGGCACTCTCAATGGAATGGAGCTTCCACAGATCATCCGATACTATGGAGCAAGTGCTTTATTAGGATACCTGACTATGGATTTTGCAGACTGGAATCTATCCATGCTGATCCGCACCGGAAAATATCTAACATTTTCGCTGCGGCCGATTCATCATAGATTTTTTGCATTTTCACAGAAAATCGGGCATCGGTTTTTAGGTTTTATTTTTGAATTTCTGCCCTGCCTGTGTATCTTTGTTTTTGTATTCAGAATTGATATGAAACCTGCATATCCGGTATGGACAGTTGTTTCTGTGTTACTGGCATTTTTGATGCAGTTTTACATTAACTATTGTTTGGGACTCTTCTCATTCTGGATCGTAGATTCCACTGGACTGCGAAATGCATTCTTTCTGCTGTCCTCTGTTTTTTCCGGATCACTGATCCCGCTGGTTTTTTTCCCTGAATGGCTGCAAAAAGCACAGTTTTTCCTGCCCTTTCAGTACATCACTTATGTACCGGTTATGGTATTTACCGGGCAGTATTCTCTTGGTGGATTTTCTCTTACGATACCGACCATCATCGGATATCAGACAGCTGCTGTTTTGATCATGGTTGTTTTAAGCGAAGCATTGTATCGAAATGCCATGAAGCATTTCAGTGGCGTTGGAGCATAGAGGTGACACATGAAAAAATATCGAAAGAAAATCAGACGCTACGGAGCCATTTATCTGGAATGTATGCGTGGTTCCATAGGTAAGGTACTTGCCTATCGGGCAAATTTCATAATCTCTACAATCATCACGCTACTTGGTAATCTCGCATTTCCACTGGTAACCTTGTTGATCTATCAAAGTGGTGCCTCTTTTCCCAAATGGAATTTCTATGAGGTATGGCTGTTGCAATCCATCTTTACCATGGCAAACGGACTGACCGGGATTTTGTTCCACGGAGTTCTGTGGATCACTATGGATCATGTACGGGAGGGTAACTTTGAGATAGTACTCCTAAAGCCGTTATCACCATTGTTTTATCTGATCGCTACCACTTTTGAACCTGACAGCGTCGGACTACTCATCTGTGGTGGTGTATTTTATGGAATTGCTGCCTGTCATCTACCAGCCTTCTCCATCATCGGCGTATTACAGAGTATTGTACTCTTTGCTGCCGGTATGGCAGTTATGGCGGGATTTTCCTTGTTTATGGCAGCCACCTCGTTCAAGTGGGTTGGCAATTCCCGAATTCCTGAGATATTTGATTCTCTTGCGTCCTTTGGAAAATACCCGCTTAATATTTTTCCTCCATTGATCAGAATGCTTGCAACGTTTTTGATCCCTGTCGGAATGATTGGATTCTATCCTGCTCAGGCACTTTTAGGCAAGCTGACTCCAACGATCTGGTTTGCGGTACTGCCCTGCTTTTTATTTGTATTCATATCAATTAAAACATACGGAAGAATGATAAAACTTTACGAAGGAGTTGGTGGCTGATGGACATAATTAAGGTAGAGCATCTGACAAAAACATATACTACATATAAAAGAAGTACCGGATTGGGTGCTGTTCTTAAGAGCCTTTTTCACAGAGAGAAGGTCTTAATCAATGCGGTAGACGATATTAGCTTTCACATTAAAGAAGGGGAGATCTGTGGTATTTTAGGGCCAAATGGTGCCGGCAAATCAACGACGATTAAAATGCTCTGTGGATCTTTGTATCCCACTGCCGGCAAGATTGATGTATGTGGTCTCGAGCCCGCAAAAGAACGACGAAAATATGTCTTTTGGATCGGCGCCGTATTTGGACAAAAGTCGCAGTTAATCTGGGACATCCCACCTGCAGACAGTTTTCGCATGAATAAAGCAATCTATGGTATCGAAAATGATGTTTATGAAAAACGTCTGAATGAACTGGTTGAAATGTTTGAGGTCGCAGATATCATACACAAGCCCACAAGAGTCCTCTCTCTGGGAGAACGCATGAAATGCGAGTTTATTATGGCGATGCTGCATGATCCAAAGGTAGTTTTTTTGGATGAACCGACCATTGGGCTGGATGTCATCGCAAAAGGAACCATTCGTGATTTTATTCGTAAGAAGAATCAGGAGGGTACGACTTTTATTCTAACGACACACGACTTGGAGGATGTGGAACAACTTGCAGACAGAGTCATCATCATCAATCACGGCAAGAAGGTGTTTGATGACAGTCTTCCAAAACTTCGAACCAATCTGGGTGAAAAAAAGATCATAGAATTGGTGCTGAACAAGCCTATCAAAACAGAACAGTTAGAGAATGTACAGATTCTGGAGCAGAAATCTCCACAAGAATTGACACTTGAAATAGATATATCCGACTATCCAATCGGCGAATCCATTAAGATGCTTTCAGAAAAACTGGATATTCAGGACATCTCCGTTAAAGAGCTGCCCATGGATCGTATTATCAAACAAATATATGAAGAATAACCTCTATTTGGTTCTCTGATCAATCATATCCTGAGTCAAGATTGATACAATGTAATTAGCACCATCAATTTCCATTTTATTTACGGTGTCATCTGCACAAAATATATCCTCACTGACATACTCATATTTTTCAGGAATACCGCCCTCCTCCAATGTTTCTATGATGGCCTGTACACGCGGGCCATGGAGGGGATTACATTCCGCCAGACAGGTAATCCTGTCTTCCAGAGCATATTGCAGTGCTTCCTTCTTAACGCCGTCAAAGGATATCACCATGATCTCTCCATGGGCAATATCTGATCCGACACGTTTTCCGGCAGCTTCGATGGCATCAATTGCACCAAAAGCCTCATTATCATTTTCACAATAAACGACATTAATATTATCAAATCTGCGTAGGAAGGATTCCATGACTTCCTGACCCTTTGTCTGAGTAAAATCACCTGTTGCCTCAGCCATCAGATCCCATCCGTTTGCCTCTGCCGCATCCTTCAAACCCTTTGTCCGTCCGATCTGTGCAGAGCCTCCCATTGTTCCCTGAATGTTTACAATATGAATATCAGAAGGGAGAATTCCCTTTGCAATTGTATATTTCTTTAGCCATTCACAGACCTTTTTGGCTTCCAGTTCAAAATTGGAACCTACCCAGCATGTAAATAGGCTCTCATCTTGTACATCAACCATACGGTCAACAATGATGACCGGGATTCCTGCATCCTTTGCTTCCTGTAGCACTGTTTCCCACCCGGTTTCCGTAACAGGTGCTAACACGATATAATCCACCTCTTGCTGAATAAAGGTTCGGATCGCAGTAATTTGGTTGGTTTGTTTCTGTTGTCCATCATCAAAGATGAGTTCATAGCCGTTTTCGGCACAAAAAGTTGTTTTCATGGATTCTGTATTGGCACTTCTCCAATCAGATTCAGCCCCAAGTTGAGAAAAGCCTACCACAATATTTTTTTCCGGATTTTCTTCCTCTGCTTCAACAGGCTGTTCAATTGGTTCTTTTTTCATACACCCGATTGCCATGACACATAACATCATTGTAATGATGATGTACAATTTCTTCATGTTTTACTCCACCTTTGACTCTTACTTCAATATACTATCATACATGATTTCTTACTAAAATGGTAGAGGGTGCTGCATCCATATCACAGCCCCCTCATGATGCTTCCATTTTATCTGTTAATTCTTTGATTTTACATCTTTCTTTCTTGCCATAACAACACTCTGTACTACCAAAAACAGACAAAGCATCGCTGCTATGGTAATTCCTGTCCACCATGCCTGATCCAGACCTGCTGAGGAAACGATATTCTGGATCGTACTCAGTGAAAGCACTCCGAAGAATGTACCTATGATGTTACCAACACCACCGGTCAACATAGTACCTCCGATGATAGAAGATGCGATTGCGTTCATTTCAGCACCGCTTGCATGTGATGCCGAACCCGAACCAACATGCATGAAATAAACAAAGCCACCGATTCCGGCAAGTAAGCCGCAAATCAGATAAGACAAAAATTTTGTTCGCTTTACGTTGATACCGAGCATCAGAGCACTCTGGTTATTACCACCAACTGCATAGAATCCACGTCCAAGTTTCGTCCATCTCAGCACACAGAATAAAACAATTACAACGATAATGGCAACAATCACGCCAATCTCCACATATGCATTTACATACTTTCCAAGTTTATTAATCGATCCCAATCCTGGAAGAATTACACGTGTCTCTTTTAATGCCACAAATGCCTCATTTTGAACATTAAATGGGTTTGTGTTGACAATCGTCGTCATACCACGGGCAAAAAACATACCCGCCAGCGTTACGATAAAGGGCTGAATATCAAGGTAAGCGATTAAAAATCCCTGAACCAGTCCAAATGCAAGTCCGATTGCAAGAGCGATCAGCATCGCCATAAAAGGATTTCCATTGTGATAATCCAAATACACTGCACAGCACATGCTGACAAGTGCTGTCACACCACCGACGGAAATATCGATTCCTCCTGTAATCATAACAAGACTCATACCACAGGACAGAATGATTAATGCTGCATTTGCATTTAGAATATTAAAGAAGGTCTGCGGTTTCAAGAAACCCTTTCCCTGAATCAGAATTGCCCCAATATACATTGCAAAAAATACTACAATGGTAATGGTCAGCAACAGATTTGTATCAGTTATGGTTCTTTTCTTTTTAGCCATGATCATGCAACCTCCTTCACATGTGCTCGCAGCTTGAGTTTTTTCCATAGATCAGACATTCCGTTTCGAACAACCGGCGCACTGATTACAACAAGGAAAATAACAACGACTGCTTTATATGCCGAAAGTGCATCCGAAGATACATTCATCTTGTATAATGTTGTTGTTAAGAACTGTATTACATAAGCTCCTAAAATAGAGGCTGTCATATTAAACTTGCCACCATTCAAGGCATTTCCACCCAGAGCAACCGCTAAGATTGCATCCATCTCAATATCCTTTGCAATTACTGAGTAATTAATTGAAGATAGTCTGCTGACTTTGATGAGTCCGGCTACTGCTACACATAAACCAAGAATTACAAAGGTCAAAAATTTGATAAATGCAGGATTCAATCCATTTAATCTGGAAGAACTCTCATTGATTCCGACTGCCTGTGTATACAATCCGAGGTTTGTAAATTTCAGAACCAAAGTCATAATAATTACACAGATTAAAGCAATAAAGAACGGAGTAGGAATCGGAATTCCTGGGATAAATCCTCCAAAATAGCCAAAGGATGGTTCACTGATGATTGGCAATTCGTTATTATTGATCCATGCTGCAATTGAACGTCCGGCTGTAAACAGGATCAGGGTTGCTACCATCGGCTGGATTTTAAAATACGCTACCAGTGCTCCGTTAAAAGCACCAAATAACATTGCTACTACACAGCTTACAAGAAAAGCTACAATAATCGGTGCCTGTAAGGTTTCCGGTCTGGAATTGGTTCCGCACAGGACTCTTAAGATCACACTACCACTGATTGCAATCGCTGCACCGACACTGATATCCTGACCACCTGACGCTGCTGTCACAAGTGTCATTCCGATTGCAAGGATTGCAAGTTCTGATCCATAGTCTAGGATAGTCATCAGATATCCTGAAAGAACCGGTGCACCTGCACTGTTATAACCAAAAGTGATCTTATAGAAAGAAGGATCCGCTATCAGGTTAAATACTGCTAATAACAATAATGCCGCAATCGGGATAAATATCTGCTTTTTGAATAATCTGCTGAAATAGGTTGACAGATTATTTCCTGTTTTTTGATTTGTCTGCATGATTATTTTTCACCTCCGGCAATCGTACTCATAATCTTGTTCTGTGTCAGATCTTCTCCTGACAACTCTCCGACCACTCTTCTGTCTCTCATAACGATCATTCTGGAACAAGTACGAAGCATCTCATCTGTTTCCGAAGAAATAAAGGTAATACTCATTCCCTCAGATGCTAACTTTAGTACAAGTTTCTGTATATCTACCTTTGTTCCGACATCAATACCTCTAGTCGGCTCATCTAAGATCAGATATTCCGGATGTGTTAACAGCCATCGTGCTAAAATAACCTTCTGCTGATTTCCGCCTGATAATGATTTGATCGGTGTATCATAGGATGCTGTCTTAATGCCTAACAGTTTGATGTATTCCTCTGCAAACTGATTGGCCTCAGCCTTTGAAAACGGTTTAAAGAAGCCCTGCAATACCTGTAAAGCCAAAATGATATTTTCGCGAACTGAGAGATCTCCTACAATACCATCCTGTTTACGATCCTCAGGTAAATATCCGATTCCGTTACGCATCGCATCGATGGGCTTTGTAATCTTTACTGTCTGTCCGTTCTTCTTTACCTTTCCTCCGAGTACTCTGTCAGCACCAAAGATCGCACGAACACATTCGCTTCGTCCTGATCCTAACAATCCGGTAAAGCCATTGACCTCACCCTTTCCGATATGAAAATCAAAGGGCTTGATTCCTGCATTACTGTAAAGTGCCTCGGTTTCAAATACCGGAACTGCATCCTTCTTTTGTTCATAGGTTCGGTATTCTCCCTGAACATCAGACAAAGTATCCAGATCTTTGCCTAACATCTTTGATACGAGCTGTACACGCGGCAGATCCTTTATCTCATATTCACCAACCAGTTTACCATCCCGCAGGACTGTAATCTTGTCACATACCTCATATACCTGATCAAGGAAATGTGTGACAAAGATAATACCAACTCCTCTGGCTTTCAGATCACGCATCAGTTTAAACAACTTTTCAACCTCTTGCTCATCTAAAGAAGATGTTGGCTCATCCAAAATTAATACCTTACAGTCCATATCAACAGCACGTGCAATCGCCACCATCTGTTGAACAGCAATTGAACAACTTGCTAACTGTTGGGTAGGTTCTGCTAAAATGTCTAATGATTGCAGAATCGCTCCTGCATCTGCATTCATCTTCTTCCAGTTCTGATACAGATTCTTGCTTCTTCCAATAAACATATTCTCTGCTACCGAAAGATTCGGACATAATGTAATTTCCTGATAAACCGTACTGATACCCAGATCCTGTGCTTCCTGTGGAGATCTGATCACAACTGCCTTTTCATGGCCCTTCATAAAAATCTGACCATCATCCTTGCCGTAAACTCCGGTCAACACTTTGATCAATGTTGATTTTCCTGCACCATTCTCTCCCATCAATGCATGGATCTCACCCTCACATAAGGTAAAATCCACACCCTGTAGAGCCAGTACACCCGGAAAGCTTTTGTTTATATTTTTCATTTCCAAAACAGCTTTGTCTTTCACGAATGGGTTCGCCTCCTATCTCTTTGTATAATAAACGCGGCGCAAGGATTTCATTTCTTTTTTACATGCGCCGCGCTTATTTCTCAATACTTCAATCACTGAGAGTTATTCTATTAGATACCGTAGTTATCTACATCATCCTGTGTGATTGTAGAAGCATCAAAGCCCTTCTCGTCCATGATAACTGTCTTCTCTGAGATTGTTCCACCACTCTCAAGAGTTTTGATGATCTCATCAATGTATGATGACTGGAATGGGTTGCACTGTCCATCATAGTTCCAGTTCTGTGCAAGCAGTTCCTCTAATGCCCACTTGTTGCAGTCAAAGCCCATAACAACTACGTCTTTGCCAACGCCGTGTGCGATGTTTGCTTTGTCAAGTGCTGCTACAGCACCCTTAGCCATATCATCGTTCTCTGCGTAGATTACGTTGAACTTGTCACCTGAATCGATAACTGACTGAACGATCTGCTGTGCCTTCTCTGCATTCCACTCTGCTGTCTGCTGTGTAACAAGCTTCCATCCGTCAGACTTAACTGCTTCGTCAAGTGCTCCTGAACGACCCTTCTGTGCTGCTGAACCCATAACGCCCTGAAGGTGGATGATGTTATACTCGCTAAGTCCCTGTCCTTTTAACCAATCAACTGCTGTCTGTCCTTCTTTAGCCATATCTGATACGATAGATGCTTCATAAAGGCTTGGATCTGCATCAATTGTACGGTCGAAGAGGATAACTCTGATGCCTGCATCCTGTGCATCCTTTAATACTGAATCCCAACCAGCTGTGTCTGCTGCTGAAAGGAGAAGATAATCAACGCCGTCCTGGATGAACTTCTGAGCTGCTGTGATCTGCTCATCGTTCTTCAGGCTGTATGCGAATGATGCTTCATATCCATTCTCTTCGCAGAATGTTGCTTTTAAATCTTTATCATTTGCTGTACGATAACCGGACTCGTTAGGATCGTTGTTGATGATACCAACCTTGATCATTGCTCCGGCATCAGCTGCAGGTGCTGCTTCTTCTGCTGCAGGCTCTTCTGCTGCAGGCTCTGCTGCTGGCTCTTCTGCTGCAGGCTCTTCAACTGCTGCAGGCTCTGCTGCTGCAGGTGCTGCTTCTTTGGCTCCACATGCTGTTAAGCCAACTACCATTGTTGCTGCCATGATAACTGCTAATAACTTCTTTTTCATAACTATGAATCCCTCCTAAAATTTGTTGTCTTCAAAGGACCATTCCTTTGATGATCATATCTTATCGCTTCTTCTGCAACAAATCCATGCAGATTCATCCCTCAATGGTTCAATTTTTTACTTAGCTTTTTAGGATGGTTCATTATTTTATGATTTCGTTATGTTTTTTTATTTTTCCTCTTCCATGTATGGAAGAATCACCTTTACAGTTGTTCCTTCCATATAAATACTATCAACTAAGATCCCATATATTTCACCGAAATTGAGTCGAATACGCTCATTGACATTGTACAAGCCATAGATTTCCTTCTCATTTGTAACAATGTGACTGATACCATCCTTAACCTGTTGGATACGTTCCTCTGTCATGCCGATCCCGTTATCCTGTACTGTTAAGACCAGATTCGTATTCTCCCTATATCCGCCGATTATGATCTTGCCCTTTCCTCTCTTATTTTTGATTCCATGATAAAGTGCATTCTCTACAAGTGGCTGGATCGTGATCTTGGGGATCAAATAGCGCTCTAGTTCCTCCGGTACAGTCACCTCATATTCCAGGATATCCTGATAACGCACCTGCTGTATCTCCAGATAACTTCTCACATGCTGCAGCTCTTCTCTGATGGGTATGATATCTTTGCCTTGATTCAACGATGTTCGAAAAAACTCAGACAAGCTTCCGACCATACTCACAACCTTTTTCTGATCTCCTGCCTCCGCCAGCCACACGATTGTATCCAGTGTATTATATAGGAAGTGTGGATTGATCTGCGACTGTAACAGCTCAAACTCAGCCTTACGCAGTCTGACCTGTTCAGTTGTGATCTGCGTCAACAGTTCATTGATCTTATCGATCATGGTATTCAGAGAATCCCGCAAAACACCGACTTCTGCGCCTGCACGGATATTTGTCCTGACTGACAGATCACCTTTTGCAACCTGATCCGTCACCTTACTCAGTTCCCGGATCGGTCGCGTGATGCTGAGTGGTATATAATAAGAAAGAAATAGTGTTAAAAGTGTAATGCCTGCAAAAGCAATGATAAAGAAACGCAGCATATCCACATAGAAATTCTGATACTCTATACGAGCCTGTTGTATATCCCTAATCTCATAATATATGTACTGAAAGATCGTTTCTCGTAAAAGTGCCGTTACGATCTGAACATCACGTTCCCATATCTCGATATTGTCCTCGTATTTATTACCTTCCAGCAGATTTGTTTCAATACGTTGCTTATAAACCTCCAGATTGGTTAGATATTTTTTGGCACTGTTCAAACGTTTCTCATTATCAGGAGCATCTGTCAGTCCCTCCAGTTCGACAACAATACGATTTGCCTCATTCAGTAGATCGTCTAACTTTGACTCCTCAATCGTTGTATTTCCTACAATCAACAGATAGGTCTCATAATCAAAGTCCTTCTTGAAATCAAGGCTGAAATCACTGGCAACTACGGCAGAATTGATCATATATTCATATTTCCGGTTGCTGGCCCACAGATTATAAAAACAGACAATCAAAAACAACGTCATGGGAATCAACAGCAACAGATAAGAATATCTGATTTTTGTTGCCAATGTCGAGTCATTATAGAGATGTCTGATTTTCTCCTTCATCTATTCTTCTCCTTCGCTACCCTTTCCTCCACGATATTGTGTGGGTGTCATACCCTGTGTCTTCTTAAACAGGTAAGAAAAATAATGCGGATCCTTATACCCAACCTCTGTACAGATCACACTGCTCCTCTTGCCTGTACACCGTAACAATTCCTTAGCCTTATTCATTCGAAAGTCCGTCAGATACTTGATAAAGGTCTGACCGGTTTGCTGGCTAAAGATCATACTCAGATGATTTGGTGAAAAATTAACATGCGAAGCCAACAGATTTAAGGAAAGTTCTTCGTCTGCATAGTTTTTTTCAATGTACTGCATCACCTCATCCACAGTGTCTCCATATCGATTGCTTGCTGCATTATCCCTCAGTTCCAATGCCTTTTTGATGATCCTTGTGATATATTCCATCATTCCTTCTTTACTTTGCAGGACACCTGACGTAATATCAAACGGTTCGATCTCTTCTCGCGGGCAGGACAGACCTTCTGCAAATTCAACCACACAGAAATAGGTGTCCATAATGATATACTGTCTGAACATGTTGGACTGGGTTGCACTGTTTCCAAGGCCTCTGAAAAACTCCTCGACAAAATAGATGGCTTCCTCTACGTCTCCATGTTTTAGGAACTCTCTGATTTTGCTTCTGTCCATCTGTTTTGGATCCACATGACTGATATTGAAATCAGATGCTTCAGGTACTTGCAAGTTTTCTAATTCATCACTGTACATGAACATATTTTCCTTGACCAGATAACGGTGTGCAAACGCATGACTTGCCTTCTCAAACGAAATCGGAAGTTCTGTCAGCCGATTGACTGCTGCTCCGACTCCTCCAAAATACCGAACATGACTGTACTGCGTCAATATTGCTTTCAGTCTGTTCTGATACAGTTTCTGCAGATTCATCAGCTCCTCTTTGGAATCTGCTTTAAACAACAATGCTTTTCCCTCCAGATTGCGGTCAAATAACAGCATATGAGCCTCGTCTTCGATCTGCTTGAGTTTTTGCTCGATCTCTACGATACTGTTAGAATACTCATTTTGTTCATGATTCATAGACTGCATGATAAACAGCACAATGCTGTACCACATCGAAGACAGATCCACATCCAGTCTGTCTGCGGACTCCAACAGCTCCGGAACGGTTTTTGTGCCGGATACGAGATACTGAAACAGATTCTTTCTCTCCTGCTGTATATTTTCTTCCATCTCCTTGTGATACTTTTCGCCAATCTCACGTTCCCTGCGTTTTTCTTCAATCTCCAGCGCAAGTCTGTCAATTACATTGAGTAGTTCCTCACCGCTGATCGGCTTGGTCAGATACTCTGCCACACCGATCTTGATTCCCTCCTTGGCGTACTCGAACTCCTCATAGCCTGATAATATGATGATTTCTGTCCATGGAAGTTCCTTTTTGATCAGCTTGCTCAGAGCCAGACCATCCATAAACGGCATCCTGATATCTGTGATCACGATATCAGGACGTTGCTTTTGGATCATTGGAAATGCCAGTTCACCATCACTCGCTTCTCCACAAAACTCATATCCATGAGAACTCCAATCTATATTGTTCTTAATGCCCTCTCGTACTACAAACTCATCCTCTACCAAAAAAATCTTCATCATATATATTCCTGCCTTTGTTTCCTATCCCTTTACTCATGATAATTGAAATAGTTCTCTCGATCTTTTCATCTTTTCGGTTACCTTCACACCAAATGGACATCTCTTCTCACACTGTCCACAACTGATACAGTCTCCGGCATTTACTGCCATTTCTCCATAATGAGCCTTGATTAACTCCGGAACCTCCTGCTGCATAGCAGCCAGATCTGTCAGCTTATTGACCATGGCAATATCTATTTTATTCGGACAGGGTGCGCAATGACCACAATATGTACACTGTCCTGCATAGGCATGCTTTGGTGCAGCTGCCAATACACTGGCATAATCCTTTTCCTCTTCTGTTGCAGTCTCATAGGCCACTGCCGCATCCACATGTTCACAGGTATCATAGCCTACCATCACACTGGCAATCGCCGGTCTGGTCAGGCAATAATGCAGACACTGAACAGGGGTCAGAGCAACACCAAACGGTGAAGCTGCTGCATCAAAGAGTCGGCCTCCTGCATAACCCTTCATAACAGTAATGCCTACCTTTTCACGTTCGCAGATTTGATATAGTTCAACACGTTCCTTCGCAATCCCACCCAATGAAGCATCATAATCCTCACTGAAATATGTATTCAAATCCTCAGTCGCAGGAAGCATATCAAAAGCAGGGTTTACACTAAACAAAATCATTTCAATGACACCACTCAGAGCTGCCAGTTTTGCCACATCTGGGTTATGTGTACTCATACCGATATGACGTATGGTTCCACTCTTCTTGAGATCCTTCACATACTCCAGAAATTCACCATTCATAATTGTATGAAATTCAGCGACCTCATCTACAAAATGGATCATCCCAAGATCAATATAGTCAGTACAAAGTCTGGTTAATAAATCCTGAAAGGCTTCTTTGACGGCAGGTAATTTTCTGGTTTTCACATACTGTCCGTTCTGCCACGTAGAACCGATATGTCCCTGAATGATCCAGTGATCACGATGACCCTCTATTCCAAGTCCGATATTGGAGCGTACATTAGGTTCAGACATCCAACAGTCCAATATGTTGATTCCCTGCTCCATACAGTAATGAATGACTTCCTTTACTTCCTCTGTATTATGGCGTTCCAACCACTCTCCGCCTAGTCCAATCTCACTGACCCTTAATCCTGTTGCTCCAAGCTCACGATAATTCATTGTTTAACTCCTCTCTGTATTGATATTCCGACATGATTACAGAATATCATATAAATAGTGCCTTTCCTCTCATAAATCTAACAACATTTTCATTATTACACATATCAACATGTGAAATCAATAACTATTCCCATCCAGTATATGAATTCAAATAAAAAACCTCCGGCTTGATTTGCCGGAGGTGATAATATTTAGGATCAGATCATCCCGTCATAAACCTTTCCAACACTCGAAGAGTAGGAATAGGCTCCTGTTGCAGTATATGTATTTAGCCTCTGTAGCTCATTTGATGCTGTATTATTAATCATGGATGCTGTAGAGGATACATTATATGCATAAGATCCCACGCCATTGAACAATGCCTTCAGATCATTGATATCAGCTGCCTTGATCGACTTCTCATCAACAGTCAGTTTATTATCCTCACCAATGGTGATTCCGGCCTTGCTGAGCAGATTGACATTCTTTTTGGTTCCATTTGTGATTGCCAGAGTCTTTCGTAATATGGAGTTTGAGTCAGAATCTCCTGCTGAATCAATCACTTTGTTATAGGAATCAGCAAAACTTTTTACTGCTTTATAGATCGCATCATAATCATAATCAATCTTCTTATTTCCTTTATCATCTGTAATCTCTTTTTTATTGAAAACAGACTTGGAACCCGTCGCTATCAATGCATCGGCAGATTCTTTTAAAGCTTTTGTATCCTGTACGATAGTAGAATTGTTTTTTTCTGATTCTTCCAGATCATCTGATGTTTTTGCATTTGCCTGTTTCTCATTTTTCGCATAATATGCCTTCAACAGTTTAGAATAACTGCCATTCTTGATGCTTGCATAATCACTCAGATAAGTCGCAGAGCCTGCTGATGATGTGGTGTCATTACCTGATGAAGATAAATTAGAAAATAACGAACTGTAATCCCATGTTGAAGATAATCCTGATATTCCTGCCATTACAATCACTCCTTTGATTCACTGACGGCATCCTTGCCTGTTACAATATCATTCCTGTCTGAATATTTTAGCATAAATCCGCATATTTTGCAATATACGCCGCAGTTCTGACAGGAACTTTATATGATATATATCGGATGATGATCCAAAAACTTTACTGTTTAAATAAAAAGACACCGGACAAATCCGATGTCTCATTACTGCGGAAGAAGGGACTTGAACCCTCACGTCGTTGCCAACACTAGATCCTTAGTCTAGCCTGTCTGCCAATTCCAGCACTTCCGCATATACACCGACATTACGCCAAAGGGCGCAACATCAGCGACTAGAGTATAATAACATTTTACAATACAAAAATCAATCTAAAAATGAAATTTTTCTTAAAATTCTTTGCAAATAAATATGAAACTGAATCTTGACAATTAATGCGAAACCATATACAATAAATTTTGCGTGATTTATTGCTCGCATGCAGGAATGGCGGAATTGGCAGACGCGCAGGCTTCAGGTGCCTGTGGTAGCAATACTGTGAGGGTTCAAGTCCCTTTTCCTGCACGAAAGAAAAGAGAAACAGTAAGTTGATCTGTTTCTCTTTTTATGTATAAAATTATTTTTCTTTTTTTCTAAATCTCTGACTGATCCATCCGGCTACAATATCATAGATCTTGCGATATATCAGTGATGCTGCTACAGCGATCACAAACGATGCCAATACAATAGGCAAGAAATACGGCAGAAACGCTGTTCCCTCCGGCAGATACTGCTTAGCAAAATAATATACATATGCATCAGAGATTCCGGCAAACAGATATATTTCGAAGGATACCTTGGAAATGATCAGCAATCCCTTTTGAATCACGCTGTTGTGAATCTGGATATCATATAGACACAAAAAGATGATGACTGCACATACAACGACCGAAATCGCATTATAACCATTGTCTACAGAGCCTAAGAATGTCCACTTGAAATTGGAGCCATTGGAGTCTATGAATGTTCCTATAGATTCCGCCAGGACAATGAGCAGTAAGATGAGCACACCGAGCCATTTTTTGATTTTGGGCTGATACTCTCTGATATAAGCTCCTGCAAAATAATATACAAACGGATACAACATCTGCCAGTAGGATGGGGCAACATATTGAACGATCGGGTACAATGTAGATATAAATAACAGACTGATGATCAGGATCTGTTTCTGTTTTTTATCCTTCAGTGCATGCCACATAACATTTAAAAAAGGAATCAAAAGCATCAGGGAGATATACATCCCTACATACCATGCCATTTGATAATTCAACAGGCTGCGTATCGTATCCTCTGCTGTATAGACTGAGCCATAGATATGATTGGCCGCCATGACTTTTAATAAAGAAATAACAACATACGCCACCAGAATCGGAATCAGACTTTTATAATGCTCCTTGCCAAACGTCTTGTTCAGTTTGAAATATCCTGTGAGAAGCATATACAACGGTACACATACCAAAAACAGCCATCTGCCGTATGTCATGACAAATGCTTTCCAGTCTGTCAGCTCGATTTTATAGTACCCACAATTTAGATAAAAATGGACACTGACCACAAACAGTGCTGCCACCACTCTGACCAGATCCAGACCTGCTATTCTTTCTTTTTTCCCCTCGCTCATGAATGCTCCCCGTTTTCTGCCTGTCTTGGCTATATTCGTTACTCTCCATATCCAGTATAAACGCTGTACAACCTACCGTCAATTGTTCTACTGTCAGTTTTTTGCCAGTCTGACCTCTTCATTGCTCAGATCTCCTGTGCTATATCGTGCCTTCTCATAAATGTCTGTGAGTTGTCGACAGTCCTCCTTTGAGTTCCATACCAGTAGATCCTCTGCCCGTTCCCTTGGTGTCTGAAATCTATGTAGCAGATAACCTCGTTTAACAGCATTCTCAACACGTTTTCGATAAATCCTCCTGACCTTTTGCGCATTGGTCATATTTCTTGACGAGCCCTCTCGTTGCTCTCTCCGTTTTCTTGTAATCCAGGTCTTTGTCTCTTTATAGCCCTCATAGACGACCTCCTTCTCTGCTTGTAACTGACGATATCGATATTGCTTGTAAAAATGATAAATTGCCCGAATCAGCAGGTAGATTGCAGCTGCAACAAACGCCCATCGCAAAATGATTTCTATGAACATGAGTATTTTTTCCAACCAAGGATTGGCCTGCTGTGCCTGCGGTAAAGTCAGAGCATCCATTGCACTGCCTTCTGCTTCCTTGTCAGGAAAGAGCTTTGTCAGGAGCCAATAGAGTGCCCATAGTAGAAACATTAGCAATTTTTTAAAGAGTTCTAAGAGTTCTTCTGCTATCACTTCGGAATAAAGCGAGATCATGCCAACCACAAAGCAGGTGATCATAAGCAAGACCATCTTTCCGTTTTGATGCAGCATTTCTACAATCGGTACATGATCATGCATCTGCCCATCCTCTAAAAACTGTTTGGTATTCATACAGTATAGACGTAAAAAGAACAACCCAATAAAGATCATTCCACCGATATAGGCCTCATTTGCCAGAAATGGAAAGCCAATCTGTGTGGCACGTACAAAAACGACTAAAAACACAATCACAACCCAGGCCGGAAGCATACTGATCCCCTTCTTACCCGGAGTCCCCCAGTAAACCATATCAAAGATCAGCCACAGAACTGCAAACACGATCGCCATGGAACGATCCAGAATGGGTTGTGGCACAATAATCGTAAATGCCAGCATCAGTAGATGCAACAAAGCAAAAACAATCAGTCTCCTGATATAACATCTGGTCATATAGGAGAAAATCAATAATACCGCCAAACTCAACGGAGTCCATATGGTGAGCGGAAAGCCCAGCTCCGCTGCCAGAAACCAAATAAATGTCACCGAAACCAATTCAATCATACAGAAATTCAGAATATTCGCATATAGAATGTATCGTTTAGTGTTCATACTCGATCTCCCATTTTAATATACGCTCCGGATCATTTCTGGATTCCTCTACCACCATATCATAGTATTCCGGCACCACCCAAGTACATGTATATCCCCTGTCGCATAACTGTTGGAATGCTTCTTTGATATCTGTCTTGCGTGAATTGGATACAATCAGGATCTTTGCCTGCGTGTTCAATTCATTCACTTGATCCATGAGAAGTCTTACAAAAGGCAACCTTTCCTGTTTTAGATCAATCCTTGCCAGTGCGATTTCAATATTTCTGACATGATTGCCACCTGCCCCAGCTGTCACTCCATAGGCATCTCCCGTGAAAATATCTCTTCCATTTGTATAGAAGCCAACCGGTATGTGCTCATATAGAAATCTTCCTGCTATGGCATCCGCAACCCTGATGGATTCCTCATAGATCTGCTCGGCATGTGCCAGTCTGTTTGCCTCCAGATTGAGAAAGATATATACCTGTTGTGTATAGGTCGTCAGATAGGTATTCACCTGTAGCATGCCACTCTTTGCTGTATTCTTCCAATTAATACTGTGCAAACTGTCATACGGTTGGTACTCTCTGATTCCAACAAATTCAAACGGATCTTCGTTTACATAACTTTTCTTAACAACGTTTCCATACAGAACATCAATCGAAAAAGGAATTTGATTCACTTTGATCTTGCGGGGTAATACAGTTACCATGGCATCTTGGGGCAGATGTCCAATCAGCTTTCCGGTTAAGAATAAATCCTTTGCATAAACATCAATCTCTTTTATACTAAAACAGCCCCTCTGACTACAAATAAACGGAAGTTCTCGGACGATACGCTGATAGGATAAAATTGAGAAAAACTCATTACGATAGTATTGATCAGTAACTGCTGCCATCTCCTCCTTTTGAAATAAAAAGGATTTGGATGCAGCAAATTTGACCTGTAAGATCGGCAAAGGAAGCCACTTTTGATTTTCGATTGTTTCTATGAGGACATTTTGATCGCCCGAATCTACAATATGATGTTTGAACTCAAGTGAAATCTTTAGGTGACGATCCCAAAGATAGGCATATATTTTATCTTGAACGAAAAACAGAACAACCGCTATCAACAACGCGATCAGTAATTTCATGCCTGCTCCTTATCTGGTATTCCATTCCTCACATGGTACCTCTATGAGATTTAGGATTTTTTGAAGTGATTTGATTCCCTGTCCGCTGTGTGTACCCGAATAACAGATCATCCGGTGTGCTAGTACCGGTATTACAAGTTTCTTGATATCCTCAGGAATCACATAATCACGTCCCTGCATTGCTGCATATACCTGACTGGTTTTCATCAGGGCAAGTGAACCACGTGGGCTGACGCCAAGTGCGATCTCGTCGTGTTCTCGAGTCGCATGTACTACCTGTACGATGTATTTTTGCAGACTTTCATGAATATAGACGTTACCGGAAAGATTACGCATATTAAGAATATCGCTCTTTGTACATATAGGTTCCAATCTCATAAGAGGATCCTCTGCTGCAAAGCGTTTCAGTATGCCAATCTCCTGCTCCTCATCCGGAAAGCCAAGCGACAACTGCATCATAAACCGATCCATCTGCGCCTCCGGCAGTGCAAATGTCCCGGATGTCTCAATTGGATTTTGCGTCGCCAGAACGATAAAGACATCCTCTAACTTTCTGGTCTTACCGTCAATCGTAACCTGTCTCTCCTCCATCGCCTCCAAAAGTGCTGACTGTGTTCTCGGAGTCGCTCTGTTAATCTCATCGGCTAACAACACGTTAGTCATGACAGGACCTTCGACATATTCAAACTCTTCGTTTTTCCGATTGTAGATATTCAGACCCGTGATATCCGCTGGCAGCAGATCCGGAGTAAACTGTATCCGCTTGAAATCCGCATCCAGGGATGCAGCAAGTGTCTTTGCAAGCTTCGTCTTTCCTGTTCCCGGTGTATCCTCCAACAAAACATGTCCGCCTGCAATCAATGCCGTTAATATATATTCGGTCACGGTTTCCTTTCCAACCATGACCGAACTGATATTTTGTTCCAGATTCTTTATGATTTGTCGCATTTCTTCATAAGTCATTACTCGATCCCCTTTTCACTGCTGATCATTTTAGAAATAGTATCATACAAAGTCTGCGGTTCGATCGGCTTAGCGAGATGTCCGTTCATACCGGCATCTAGAGAATTATTCTCATCCTCGACAAAAGCATCGGCTGTCAGGGCAATGATCGGTATCTTATTCGCATCCTTTCGTTTCAGCTTACGAATCGCCTTAGTCGCCTGTACACCATCCATGACCGGCATACGCTTATCCATCAGGATCAGATCATAGTAAAACGGCTTTGACTGCTTGAACTTATTTAGACCCTCTTCACCATTCTCTGCACTTTCCACTACCATTTCTTTCTTTCCCAGCAGGGTCAGGATAATCTCTGTATTGAGTGGATTATCTTCACACAACAATACATGTCGTCCTGCCAGAGAACTCATCTCACCATCGTTTGACTGCTCAGTCTTGGGAGCTGAGGTACTGTAGTATTCCAGTTCGATCACGAAGGTGGTTCCGGATCCTATCTTACTGTCTACAGAAATACTTCCACCCATCAATTCAACCGTCTGTTCAACAATCGCAAGTCCCAGTCCTGTTCCTTGATGTACCCCGGAACCATCTTTTCTGTTTTCCTGTGAAAAGCTCTCAAAGGCATGAGGCAGAAAATCCTCGCTCATACCGATACCATTATCACGTACGGTAAACCTCTGTTTCATGAGATTATTTTCAAAAGATAATGTATCAATGATAAACTCGATCGTTCCTCCTATTGGTGTGAACTTCACCGCATTTGACAGCAAGTTGATAAAGATCTGTTCAAAACGTACCTTATCAATCAACGCCCACTCACATGCGTAACCATTGATTTCAAAGATAAAGTGAATATCCTTCTGTTTGCAGGGTTCTCCTATGACTGTGTTGATCGTATCACAGAAGGACTCGAGAGAATAGGGTGCATGTGTCAATACAACCTTTCTGCTCTCAATCCTTGACATATCCAATACATCATTAATAATTCCCAACAGATATTCTCCCGATGCATGGATTTTCTCAAGATACTCTCGTTTTTGTTCATCTGTAGCCTCTTCGAGCATCTCCTTGCCTGATAACGTCAGAATGGCATTGAGAGGAGTCCTCATATCATGACTCATGCTGGATACAAATTCACTTTTAGCCATATTGGCCCTATTGGCAAGATCAACGGCTTCCTGCAGTCGTTCCTTCTGATGCTGCTCCTCCTCGTACAGATTTGTTATATCACGATACGATAGTACAATATCCTCATGTGTATCATCCAGATATAATACTCTGACACGCTTTCTGAAAAAGCCTCCATCTGGCCTCTTGGTACGATATGCCAAAATTACGGAATTATCCTTCTTTAATGATTTTACGAGCTGATCCGGATCCGTAAATTGTCTGAATTTCTCAATATCATCTTCATAAATAGAGGATTTGATCAATCCATCTACATACTCCGAATAATCAATCACCTTACCTTTTTCGTATGTCGACGCCTCATCACCGTATTTGATCAGATTAGCCTGCCTATCCTCCAGATTCATGATACAGATGGACTCAATCTCTTCATCTACAACAATATCCAGTGCCAGCTGCGATTTTTTCTCCAGATCGATATTAGTGATATTTAAGAAAGCGACTCTCTCTTTTGTATTAGGCTTGTTCATGATCGTCGCTTTGGCTCTCACCCAGTGCATCTTCTGATCAGCCAGTAATCTTCGATATTCCAGACAGATGTTTGTCTCGCCTCTCGCATCAGCCTTTCGAAGTGCATGCAAAAAGATCGTTTCCCGAACTGCGACCCTGTATTCCGGTGCGATACGTGAAAGGATTTCCTTTCTCATTTCATCTGATGTCGGAGCCGAAACAAACATACTTGGCACATCCGAAAGCCTTGATTCATATTCTTCTATCAGATTAGTGGTCAGGTTCAATTCATAGTAAATAAGTGAATCACTGAACAATTCATTCCTGAGCTGGCGTTCATATTCATAATGTTGCTTGACTTCATGTTGTTCTGTAACATCATCAATTGCCAGGATTGCCTTGACCGACTGACCATCGTTGTCCAGGATGGACATATATTCATAATGCTCCCAGTGCCACGTCCCATCCTTTCTGCGTATATGCACATCCAGACTTCCTGTCTTTTCACCATGCAATATCGACTCAAAGAAATCAATATAAGCACTGATACTGCTTTCACTGAGACACCCAAATTCACGTATACGATATGGCATATCCTCAAGTTCTACAGGAAATCCATACCATTCAGCATAGATATCCGGTACAGTTAATACATGATTTTGTACATCATACTCACAGATGAGTTTGCCGATCTGTGACATTGCCGCCTTGATCTCCTCATCATGTATCCGTTTGATTTCTTCAGCATACTTTTTCTCAGTGACATCCAGAATAACAACATTTACAATCACTTTGTCTTCTTGACGTTCAGCCGGAGTTCCTTGCAGATTCACCCATTTGATACTCTGATTGGCCGTTCGTATACGATATGTCAGATCAATCGGAAGATAATCTACATATAACTGTTCCAGCTTTTCCTTGACCATTTGACGGTCATCTTCATGGATAATGAAGGTTATATCTGTGAACAACAGAGGATTCGCATTTTCTCGTGAATAACCCGTCATCTGATAGATCCCATCACTGAGATATCTGCATCTTGTAGAGTTTTTAGATACTTCAAAAATAGCGAGACCACCCAGCATACAGTCAGTCAAAAGTTTTAACTGTTCAAAGGCAGATCGGTACTCTGTGACATCGCGTCCGATTCCGTATAGTCCGATCACCTTTCCTTCTTTATTATATAGTACATACTTTGAAGTATTGGAGTAATGTATCATACCGTCCTCTGACGGAATCTCCTCCAGCATATCGGTGATCGGTTTTTTATCATGCAGCAGTTTTATATCATCTTCACGATATTTCTCCGCTATTTTCTTTATAAACAGATCAAAATCTGTCTTGCCGACCACTTCATTCTCGTTCTTCAAGCCTACCATTCTTGCAAATGATTTGCTACAACACAGATATCTGAAGTCTGTATCTTTGACAAAACTCAGATCCGTTGTTGCCTTCATAATAGCAGCTAAGACATAAGGAAGCATTTCCTCTGATGGCGGAAATTGATCCATCTCGTTTACTGGTTCCTCATTTTTCATTTCTTCAGACAGGTCTGAAAAATATAGGTTTAGAAAACGTTCTCCATTATCAGCGTCCACCAGACGGCCAAAGACATGAACCCATACAAATCCGTCGCATCCATGCTTTAATCGAACACGAGCGTTAATTCGCCCTTTGTTCACCAGCATTTCACGTATCTGATGATTAATCGCTTCAAGGTCCTCCGGGTAAACGATCTCCAATGGATTATCACGACACAGTTCCATCGCCTCATCTCTGGAAAAACCAATCAAATGGAGAAATTCATTGCTGGCATACTGAACGACTGCCGTTTTATCCTCCTTGATTTTAAAACGACAAAAAGAATTCTGCCCGCTGAGCATCAGATTCCTAAGTGATTCATATTCATCACTCAAAGCCTTCTGATAGATCTGGCGGTTCATATCTTTCATCTCTGTAGTATGTGACATCATCATTAATTATCAGCCCCTATAAAATCGTTATTCTTTCATGGAAGCAATCCCGTCCAATGTCTTTTGATAAGCCTCAGTGACCTTTTGCAGCTGTAGCCCGATCTCGTCATTCTCTACATGGTTTCGCAGCAGTTCCACCAAAGGACATACCTGTTCATATAGTCCAAACAACTCAGCATTACCGCACACACCCTTTAACTCATGCATACATTTGAACATGGTATCATAGTCCCGAACACGATACGCCTCCAAAGCACGTGAATAACAGTCATCCTCCAGAAACATGGACAGATATTCCACATAGAACTCCTCATCATTCATGCACCGTTCAAATCCCTTTTTAAAATCAATTCCATAATGTTCTAATTGATCAAATTTCATAATCTCTTTCCATTCTTCTCTACAAGCTTAGTGATTGTTTCAAATAGTTTTTCTTTATTAATCGGCTTGGTACGATAGCTGTCGATACCTGCCTTCTTTGCACGTTCGCGGTCTTCAGGGAATCCATTCGCTGATACGACTATAATAGGAATCGTCTGTGCATCAGGCTTTGTCGAATTTCTAATCCGCTCGGTTGCTTCTATTCCGTCTGTTTCTGGCATTCTGATATCCATCAGGATACAGTCATACTTTCCATCCGGTGCCTCCAAATACTGTTCTACTGCCTTTGTACCGTCTGCTGCCTCATCAAATGTCATGCCCTCATGAACCAGTATTGCCCCCAGAATCTTTCGATTCATACGGTTATCATCAACCACCAGAGCATGAAGCCCGGTCAAATGATAATCCGGTAAATCCTTGATTGTATTGAGACGAGCCGGTGTTCCATCCTTATGAACATAACGTTCCAGCATGACCGTAATATGAAATACTGTTCCTTTGCCCCGTTCACTCTCAACCTTCACATCACCATTCATCAGTTTGATCAGATTATAAGCGATTGACAAGCCCAGTCCCATGCTGGTAGACTCGCTGGAATCATCACGGTTCTCGCGTGCAAACGGCTTAAACATCTCAGGTATAAATTCTTCACTGATTCCAATACCATTATCAGATATCTTGAACTTCACGCAGGCCTTGTTATTCACCACTGCCTCTTCTGTAATCTCCATGATGACATGGCCGCCCTTTGGCGTATACTTAACAGCATTGGAAAGGAAGTTAATCAAAATCTGCTGAAGTCTTGATTTTGATCCTACATAGTTTTCTTCTAAGTTTTCCTTCATGGATACCTCAAAGTTCAATCCGGCTTCATCCATATGAGGAATCATGATTGCACTGACACGCTCGATCAAATCGCGCATGGCAAATGGCTCCACAGGTGTCTCTACATCAAACTGATCTGTCTTTGTCATATCCAAAATATCCTTGACAATGGAATTCATGTACTGAATTGTATCTTCCATTTTATCCAGATTTGACTTCAGCTTATCCTTATCCTCCAGACACTTATTTGTACTGGCTGCAACCTCAGACAGTTCATTCATCGGGAGCCTGATCTCGTGTGCGATCTTGGATAAGAAATCACTCTTTGCCTCACTTGCCTGTTGTGCCAGATTGAGCCTCTGTTCTGTATTCTTTAGTTTTACCAGACCCTGTTTCTGAGTGGTCGTATCTACTAATGTAATAACACATCCGAGAATCTTATTCTCAGTCGTCCGATAAGGTGCTACACGCATGAAGAATACCTTATTCTTGCCCGTTGTCACCTCTCGCTCATCCGGCACAAGTGTTTTTAAGACATTGTCACATATCTCTGTAATATCTACTGTCGGGAAATGATAGGAGATGAACTTCAGAGAACGACCGATATCATGATCCATGACACTGAATTCCGAAGCCACATAGTCAGTATATCTGCGGATGCTCAGCTTATTATCAACAAAAATCACACCAATCAATGTGGATGACAGGAAGTTTGCAATATCGTCATTTGTATCCGCAAGCTCGGTCAGTTTTAACTGATACTCGGTATTGACTGTATATAATTCTTCATTTACGGATTGTAGTTCTTCGTTAGAACTCTGCAATTCCTCATTTGCTGTCAACAGCTCCTCATTAGCGGCCTGCAGTTCTTCGTTGACACATTCCTGCTCACTGACGCTTCTCTGCAGACGCTCCTGTACATCAGACAGATCCTGCTCCAGATCAGTGATCCTCTGTGAAGCCACTCGGTCGATTTCATATGGAATCGCCTCCGGCAACTCGCCTCTCTGCTTAATATCTGTGAATACGAGGGCGTAGTAATTATCACCGTTTTCATCTCTTCGTCCACTGATCGGCAGTGCAGTCAGATTAATAACAGCATTTTCCCGTTCTCCTGTAAAGCTGATGTCCTTGTATTGAACCATCTGGCATTTTTCGCGTGCTTCTTTGAGCAATGTCGATACCGGAATCTTCAGACCCTCGGTGATGACATCGTACAGGCTGTTGCTTACACGTCCAATCGAAAAATGAACATAATTACCGTTCTCTCCATAGGTGTGAATCAATTCGTTCTTGTCATCTACAATGAGACACGCCGGCATAAATCGTTCCAATAAAGTTGTATCGATGGCATCCTGCTCACTCAGTCCCATCTCTCCTGCAATCACCCGTCTGTTGGTTCTGGAATCTGAGGTATCCAGATAATCGTCGTCCATCAGCCCATTTTGCAGATATGGAATGGCCTTCGCTCCGGCGATTTTCACATCTGCACGGTGCTTAAACAGCTTTGCGGCAGCATCCACGACCGGGTAGGCCTCAGTATAAACCCCAATTGCCTCTGATTTACCAAGAAACAGATACCCGCTATCCTTTAACGATGTGTGGAAGATCGCAAACAGATCATTCTGCAAAACCGGCTGGAAGTAAATCAGCATATTACGGCATGAAATCAAATCCAGACGTCCAAACGGCGGATCCTGGAAAACATTATGCGGTGAAAATACAATCATTTTTCGAATGTCTCGATTGATGGTATAGGAATTATTCTGTCTGGTAAAGTAATGGCTCAAACGTGCCGGCGAAACAGAATCTATGATATTCTCACTATATGTACCCTTGCCTGCAAATGTGACTGCTTCCACATCCAGATCAGTAGCGAATATCTTGACGGTACGCTTTAACTTCAATGCATCCATGACCTCGCAGAATAAAATCGCTATGGAATACGCCTCCTCACCTGTAGAGCAGCCTGCAACCCAGACGCGTATCGCCTCCTCTGCATTGCTTCTGATCAGGATATCCTGTATCGCATTATCCTTCAGACTCTGAAAGAACTCAGGATCACGGAAGAAATTCGTAACACCAATCAATACTTCTCTGGACAGTGTCCTGACCTCCTCGGAGGATTCATACAGATAATCTACATATTCCTGTAATGTCTCCTTGTGTGTCAGCATCATTCTTCTCTCGATTCTGCGCAGGATGGTGTTCTGTTTATAATGTGTAAAATTAATATTATGATTTTTTTCAGAATGGCATAGATCCGTCTCATCAGTTCCTCATCAACCTGCCGTTCTGTCTTAACCGGTTGACCGGATTCCATACTGGTATTTGAGATATGCTGCAGTTCCAGAGCGATCTCCTCAGGTGTCAGCTGTGCATCCACAAGTCCTGTTCTGATTGCACTTCTGGGCATGCCATCAAACTTGGCACTTTCCGGCTCCTGAGCAATGATCATACCATCATTTTCCTTGATGCTTCGGATACCATTGGTTCCATCAGAGCCTGTACCGGAGAGGATGATAGCAATTGCATGTTCACCGGCTTCTTCAGCCAATGACCGGAAAAACATATCAATCGGAAGGTTCAGTTCCTTTTCCTTTTGTGAACTGAGATAAAGCTTGCCATTTGAAATCCGCATATTCTTGCCCGGCTGTATAACATATACAAAATCCGGCTTGATCAACATTCCATCCTCAACCTGTACCACCGGCATATCCGTATACTTGGATAGAATCTCGCCCAACAAACTCTTATAATCGGGTGACAGGTGTTGAATGATAATATATGGGTATCCGGTATTGGACGGCAATGCTGTCAATAGCTTCTGTAATGCCTCCAACCCTCCCGCGGAAGCTCCGATTCCTATGATATAATTTTCCTTATGCTCATGATCTGTTTTTAATTTGTTTGTCTCTGTCATTCTTCTATCCCTCCCGCATCTTCTTCGCATAACCGAATTGCATCTATCAAAGCCGTATAACTGTATTTGGCATGCTTATATGTTTCTACCGCCTCCTCATTTCGTCCGGCCCTAAGCAGTACAACCATCTCCCCTGCAACATGGTAGAGGGGAACAAACCCCATATTGCCGGCCAATCCCTTCAAGGCATGTGCAGCTATAAAAGCATCATTCCATTATTTTTTCTCAACCGCATCTCCTAATTGATCCATTGTAGGCTCTGTCAAAAAATCATACAAATATGATATGTATAAATCCTCATCCCCACAAAATCTTTGTAATGAGCCTTGTACGTCCGTTTCGCAGTGTATTAATGCAGCCAACATTCTCTCATTCATGCATCCGTACCCCCAATATGGATATATTAAACGTATTACCTGACTATTATACCATATATAGGCAAAAAGCACTACATTTCTTTCAAATTTTAGCCAATTTTTTGTCAAATTAATCTGTAGTTCTTTTCAAAACTCTTTTCATAACTCTTTCATGACTCTTTTTCATTTCCGTATTGACGGCACTTTTTAAATAATATATAATGTCTTTTGTGGCGTCAGCCATTATAAAGATTTCGGGGTGTGGCTCAGTTTGGTTAGAGCGCCGTCTTAGGGAGGCGGAGGTCGCTAGTTCGAATCTAGTCACTCCGATGAAAGCATACGCCGTAAGGTGCACATAATAAATAAGCGAGTCCGAGATACATCTCAGATTCGCCTTTTATTATACAATAGCAAATATTCAAAATTACAAAACAGAATCACAAATTATGAATTTGAAAAAAACATCTATTGAATCATTTCTCAACAGATGATAAAATATGTTTACAAGAGGTGGTACTACGTTGTACCCCTTGCATTGTTCAAGCAAAAATAACTGCCAACCCATGCGAAGAGGGGCAGTTATTTTTTGTTTATTCAATTTTCTATGCAGACTGCCATATAGTATCCGTCTGCAGGATGATATAGTTTTGCTTCATATATTCTGTCATTGACTTGATGTTGGTAGGTAATTCGTTCTCCCATACAAACTCTAAAACTGTTCATCTCCAGCTTCATTCCAAGTCCGGTAGCTTTCATAAAGCTTTCCTTTAACACCCAATATTGATAAAACCGCTGGACCTGATCATGTAAATCCTGTAAAGAACATATATCTTCATACTCATTTGGGGCAAAAAACCTTTTTGCAACGTTTTCACGATAATCTTTACATTCCTCAATGTCTACCCCCACAGGAGAATCATTCAATACACACACCGCATAGTCTCCGGAATGTGAAAGATTAAAGTAGATGTCCTGATAATCAGGCAAATAGGGCTTCCCATTGCCTGTATCATAGGCAACAGTCACCGGAGTATTAATACCTATCCCAATCTCTTGTAGTCCATGATTCAACAGATATTCTACACACAGTGAACGTTTACGATCTTCGTCAAATTTATATCGCAAAGCTCGCTCCTGTCTGTCCTTCGATATATACAAACTCATTGGTTCTATTGTCCCCGAATGTCTCCATAGGATGTTATTTTCTCTGAAATCAACATCAAGGATATTCATAGAATACAGATGCATCGTTTTCAGCCTCCATATCACTATGTTATCATCCGAAATTAAAATTGTCACGACTAATATAGTGAAGAATTGCAAACTATTCATTTGTATAACGATATGTTATCTGAGCAGTCTGAAAATCTGCTCTGCGGTTCTTGTCAGATTCATTGTCGTGTTTTCCGCATTTAAAGCTTCTTCTAATGTACACACACCCTGCATAATTGTAAAAAAAGCATCTATCCCATACTGATTACACACATCTGCATCCTTCGATGCACTACCGGATATTCCAATAACCTTCTTGCCATACTTTTTGGCAAGTTTAGCCACACCAAATGGGGCCTTTCCCATCACGGTCTGTGCATCTAATCTTCCTTCCCCAGTAATCACTATATCAGCCTTTTGTATATATTCATCTAATTCTGTCTCTTCAAGAATCAGTTCAATTCCTGATTGAAGTTCTGCTTTTAAAAAGGTTAATAATGCAAATCCCAGCCCTCCGGCAGCTCCACACCCAGGTACCTTATCATCTGCGGATGGATATCTTTTTTTCGAAATACGTGCATACGTATTTAGCCACACATCCATATTAACAATCATTTCTTCTGTAGCACCCTTTTGCGGGCCAAATACTCGACTGCACCCATTCTTACCGCATAAGGGATTGTTAACATCACAAGCTGCAACAAAAGTACATTCATTCAGTTCTTCCATTTTATGTGTCTCATTTATACTTATCAAATCTTTAATTCCATATGCTCCATAGGATATCTGCTTACCCTCCTGATTTAAAAAATCAAATCCCAAAGCCTGCAGCATACCGACTCCACCATCATTTGTTGCACTGCCTCCCAATCCGATCACAAAATGTCTACACCCTCTATGAATTGCATGCTTGATCATTTCGCCAACACCATATGTTGTTGTATAGAATGGATTTCTTTCCTTCTCTGAAAGTAATGTGATTCCTGCGGCCGATGACATTGCAATTACAGCAGTCTTTTTTGCCTGTATCATTCCATATACCCCTTCAACAGGCTTTCCATTGGGACCGGTTACAGTCAGATGAACAAGCTCACCACCCATGCCAATGGTCAAAGCTTCTACTGTTCCTTCGCCTCCATCCGCAAGAGGCCGTACTACAACCTCTGCAGACGAAAGTGCATTATGAATCCCTCTCTCAACAGCTTTGCCCGCTTCTATGGATGATACACTTCCCTTAAAGGAATCCATTGCAACTACAACATTCATATAGTACCTCTTTCATTTCAATACTATTTTCTAATCTCTGTATCTGCCATTTTTTCATAATACCTTACAATCGCACTATGATCGCACTGCCCCAATCCATCTGCATGAAGTGCCTGAAGCATTTCCATTACAGAGGCTGTCAATGGTAAAGGTGCCCCTACGCCATGACCGGTTTCAAGTGCATTATTAAGATCCTTGATATGTAAATCTATTTTAAATCCAGGTTTAAAATTACCTTCCGTAATCATAGGAATTTTAGCATTCATAACAGTAGAACCTGCAAGTCCACCTCTGATTGCCTCAAACACCTTTTCCGGCTCAACACCAGCTTTTGTGCTCAGCATGAAAGCTTCGGAAACAGCCGCAATATTCAGTGCCACAATGATCTGATTAGCCAACTTGGTTGTATTTCCTGCACCTATATTTCCACAGTAAACCGCACTTCCACCCATAACCATCAATATATCATATACCTGTTCAAAGATTTCATGATCTCCTCCAACCATAATCGACATGGTTCCATCAATTGCTTTGGGTTCTCCACCAGACACCGGAGCATCAATCATATAAACGCCCTTTTCTTTACATGCTTTGCAAATTTCCTGTGATGCTAAAGGTGCGATAGAACTCATATCAATCAGAATCGTACCTGCAACTGCTCCCTCAAGCACTCCATTCGTCCCCATGACAACCGTTTTTACATGTGGCGAGTTCGGCAACATGGTAATAACCAATTTACATTGCTCCGCTACCTGTTTTGATGAATCGGCAGCTGTTGCTCCCTTCTCGACCATTGCAGTAACATTCTCCTTCACTACATCGTATACCACCAGTTCATGTCCAGCCTTGAGTAAGTTTGCAACCATAGGCTTTCCCATGATTCCTAATCCAATAAATCCGATCTTCATAACAATTCCTCCTTCTAAATATATGCATTTATGTTCCGTACTGCTGCTACAATCGCTTCCTTAGTGAGTCCGAAATGCTCTAATAATTCCTGATAATTATGTGCACTACATCCAAATGTATCTTTCATACCTACAAACTCAATTGGCTTACATTCCTTACACAATACCTCTGCTATGGCGCTACCCATTCCACCTTTTATATTATGTTCTTCTGCCGTGACAATCGCTTTACAATCCTTAACCATGTTGATGATTGACTGCTCATTCAATGGTTTGATACAGGGAATGTTAATCACTTTGACAGATATCTCATTCTCAAGTTCTTCTGCAGCCATGGCAGCCAGATGAACCATATAGCCTGTTGCAAATACTGCAACATCATGTCCTTCTTTGATCAACTTAGGTTGTCCCAGTTCAAATGCCTCTCCCTCTGTAGTAATATTGGGATAATCATTCCTGTTTAAACGTATGTAACAAGGACCTTTCATTTTTACCATTGCCTTGACTGCTTCCACTGTTTCATTTGCATCTGCCGGACATAAAACAGTCATATTGGGAATTGCTCTAAAAATTGCCATATCCTCAATACATTGATGTGTTGCGCCATCACCAAAGTCGGATAATCCCGATGATGAACCACAGATTTTAACATTCAGTTTTCCGGTTGCTATTGTCTGCCTAATTTGATCATAGGCTCTGCCACCGGCAAATACTGCAAAAGAATTAGTGAACGGAATTAGTCCCAACTGTGCGAGACCTGCAGCTACACTTGTCATATCTGCTTCTGCGATTCCCATCTCGAAATGTCGTTCCGGATATTTCTCTTCAAACATTTTACCCATTGTAGAACCGCCCAGATCTGCATCCAACACAACAATTCGCTCATCTGTCTTTCCTAGTTCAACCAATGTGTTTCCATATGCTGTTCTTTGATTTGTATAACCCATTGTTTTCTCTCCTATCTGGACAATTCATCCAATGCTTTTTGGTATGTTTCTTCAGTCAACATCCCATTATGATAACCAACTACATTTTCTGCAAAGCTTAGGCCCTTGCCTTTAACTGTATTTGCTACAATCACACACGGAACACCGGCGATATTGTCTGTTTCATCTAATGCCTGTAATATTTCTCGCATATTGTGACCATCGATTTCAATAACATGCCAACCAAAACTCAAGAACTTTGCAATAATATCTCCCGTGTCAAAACGCTGTTTGGTCTTCCCATTTGCCTGAAGGCGATTTCGATCAACAATTGCCACCAGATTATCTGCCTTGTACACACTGGCTGCCATCGCCGCTTCCCAGATTTGACCTTCTGCTATTTCTCCATCTCCAATCAGGACATATGTTTTCCTGTTTTGTTTCTTTAGTTTCTGTCCTATGGCCATTCCCAATCCTATAGAAAGCCCCTGTCCCAACGAACCGGTTCCTGCCTCTATACCCGGTGTCTTGATTACATCCGGATGTCCTTGCAAATAAGACCCGATTTCCTTTGTATGCTTCAAATCACTCACAGGAAAATAACCAGCCTCAGCCAAAGCAGCATATTGTAATATTGCCACATGTCCTTTACTCAACAAAAATCTGTCACGATCTTCCATAGAAGGATTCTTTGGATCATGCTTCATTTTATAGAAGTAAAGTGCTGTCACAAGATCAGCGGCAGAGTTAGAACCGCCTATATGTCCTGCCACACCTATGCCCACACTGATAACAACATCCTTCCTAAGCTTTTGAGCCTGTTTTTCTAATTTTTCAATTAACTCATTACTATACTCCATGTTTTCTCCTTCCGCTTAATAGCATGTTACGCCACCATCAATTGGCATACTGATTCCATTTATAAATGATGCTTCATCACTTGCAAGATAGACGACTGCATTTGCAATATCATCAGTCGTTGCCAGCCTTCCAAGCGGCACCTCTCCCAGTCTTTCTTCCGCCTTTTGTGGATCTTTCAGCATTTCTTCGACCAGAGGTGTCATAACAGTACTTGGATGAATTGAATTACATCTGATCCCATATGCACCATATCTCGAAGCAATGGCTTTTGTAAGTAGAGTAACTGCACCCTTTGTCGCAGTATAAGCCTCTGTAGTATACTTATGTCCTATCAGACCACATACAGACGATGTATTGATGATTACTCCATTCTTTTGTTTCTTCATTTCCGGTATCACATACTTGCATCCCAAAAAAACGCTTCCTGTATTTACAAGCATCATCTTATTCCATTCATCCAGATTCATTTCTTCAACAGATTTTCTGATATTGATTCCGGCATTATTAATCAGAACATCTATTTTTCCGTTCACCTCAACAACCTTATGTACGATATTTTCCCAGTCTGCTTCGCTGGTCAGATCCATTTTAATAAACTCTACCTCGCCTCCATTTTTTTGCAGACTAGACTCTACATTCTTCCCTCTGACTTCATCCAGATCCAGAAGGTATATCTTAGCCCCGAAATTGCTCAGATGTCTACCCAGTTCTGATCCAATTCCTCCGGCGCCTCCTGTAATCAGCATTATCTTTCCTTTCAAATTCATAATAATTCCTCCTAACTTCTTTTATATTGATAAGGTTTATTTGCCGTACCGGATTGATAAATAGGCAGCAACCAAAAATCTGATTCGGGAAATCTGTCTTGTAAAATCACTTCTGTAACCGATTGATTTACATCAACACAAATTGGTTCAAAATCAAATCCTGATTTTGATGTGATCAGAACAGCAATCGGAATAGCATCTGTAAATTCTATTCGCATCAAATCAGCCTGAACTACGACATCTTTAATACTGTTATTCGAACGTTTGGATTTCTGAAACAAATCCAGATATACCATCTCCATTAATTCCGGATGATAGGCATGCCCTACCGATGTTTGACCAACCATTCTTATATTGAAATATGTTCCCTGATATACAATTGTATTTATTTGATTATGATCCCAAAGGTGTATGACACTATTTCGATCAATCTGGTTGTTTTTCAGCCAAAATTGTAATGCTTGTTTTCTGCTTCCCGGATAATCACAATCACTTTCTTCCTCTCCGTAGAACATCCATACATTTCTCGGAATATCGCTTCGAATATGTTTATAATAATCTGTTCTGTCAGTTTGTCCGCTTAATAATGCCAGTTCATCGTCATTGATATTAAACAACTGTCCTGAGAATAGTGCCGTCGCAGCAAACAGAAACGGCTCCTCACATTGCAGTCTATCTGCCATGGCTGCCCCCATTGAGAATCCCATCAAATAAATTCTTTCATAGTCTACCTCACATTTATCTTCTGTTCTCCGTAGTATATGCTTAATAAAATCAACCTCTGATGGATATAGTTCTGATTTACTTACATTCCATCTGTTTAAATATCCGGTTGGTGCAATCAATATAAACTGGTATTTTTCAGCAAGAATATCCCATTGTGTCTGTTCTGTGAATTTTTCTCCGTTGCTGGTAATTCCATGTAGTGCTATTACAACAGGAAGTTTTGATGTTCTGGCCTTCTCCGGTATGTAGGTATACCATTCACGCATCACTCCACAATACTTTTCTTCCCATTTCTGCAAATGTCGCATATCTCGCACATATTCAACCAAACTATCATGTGAATTCAAGATTACCTTTCGGTACAATCTCAATTCTGACCATGCCTTCTGAATTGAAAAAGCTTCTATTGTCTGACATAAATATGTTTTTGCAATCGAATTACCTATCTTTTCCAAAACGAGACGTGCAACATGACAACCCTTTCCTATGCCTATCAAATAGCGATATGCTGACAGCAGACCAAAGCCTCCACCCTTCCAACTTGTACGGGATTCATAGTATTGCTTAATCCCTTCGGTAACATCTTCGCATATATCACCAAAAGACAGTTTGATTATAAAGAGAAACAACCGTTCTCTTTCTGCCAATTCCAACCAGTCTTCTTTGATAGCACCATCGAAATCTTCACATATCATGAATATTCCTTTTAGCCCTTTGCCTCTTGTATAACACATTGGTGCAACAACATTGACCACAAGTTCTTGATTCTTTGTGTAATGATAGTGATCATCGAAACTGCTCATTATTTCATTTCCTCTATTTCGTTTATCATAATTCAGTATATTTCAGGTATCGAAAATTCGCTGAGATTCCGTCTCCTTGACAGTCACAACAATTTACACCCAGCATGGAGCCCGTAAATCCATTTCCAATAATATGCTCATCAGAGATGTTCCTCATATCCAGAATGGGACCAATTTTTCTAAACTGCTTTTGATTATCAGAATAAAAAAACTGGAGATTCTCATTTCTGATTTCAGCTTTAAGACAAACTGCATTGACTTCTTCGTTGATTAGCACAGATTCCATGTCACATAAATCCATATTGACAAGACTGCTGACTGCAAGCACTTTGCCCTTTTGAGAACGATACATTTTCAAATAATAATGGTTATCGTAATTATAGTAGACCAATAAACCTGCTATATGATTTAAATGACGTGGTTCAAACTCCATCACTGTCTCAAAATCACAACATAGACTTTGCTGTCTTCTGGCAAGCAGTCCCTGATGATATTTACTCATGACAGATGCACCGCCACATATATGTAATTTCCCATTGATAACAGATATCCCGTTTGTTTGTAAGGATCTTCTCAAGGTCATATAACCCAATGGGATAACACCCTCACTAAAATCAACGGTTTGTGATTGTTTCACAATCTGTTCCGTGTTGGTTGGAACTTCAAAATACTCTTCTGGTTTTCCGTAAGGATTTGCAGACAATCTAAACCATCCGTCTTTTGTCCATTCAATATTTTGTATTGCACTCTCTCGCCCCAATATACTGCTTTTATCAATGGGTCTGGAGCATAGATGTGCCATATACCAGTTTCCATCTGCCCCTTCAATTGCCTGTGAATGTCCTGCTCTTTCTAATTTGCAATTCTTCTGTCCATTGGAAGTCAGTATTGGATTACTTGGATTTTCCTCATATGGTCCAAATAAATGTTTAGACCTCAATACGGTTGTGCAATGCTCATATCTGGTTCCTCCTTCTGCCAATACCAGATAATAATAATCCTTATGTTTAAAAATATTGGGGCCCTCGGTATCACTCCGTTCAGTTCCCTTTGAAATGCGAACCGGTGAACCAATCAGTTTTTTCTGAACGGGATCATATTCCTGAACATCAATTCCGCAAAATCTTATTTCATCTATTCTATGATCAATCACCATATTAACCAGATATTTCTTGTCTTTCTCATGAAATAATGAAGGATCAAAGCCTGAACGATTCAATGCAATGGGGTCTGTCCACGGACCATGTATATCTTTTGCCGTGACCAAATAATTATAAGTATCCTTATAACGTTGTCGATCTGTATATACGATTGTATACACAAGATAAAATGTTCCTTGATCATAGGTTAAATTAGGTGCCCATATTCCACATGACATATCTAACCCCGTCAAATCTACCAACTGATCATTCGTCAGTGCGTATGCAGATAATTCCCAATTGACCAAATCTGATGAATGATGAATACATACTCCCGGAAACCATTCAAAGGTAGAAGTTGCAATATAGTAATCATTTTCCACTCTTAACAGTGAAGGATCCGGATGAAAACCTCTCAATATTGGATTTTTAACCAGCATTCTATGACACCTAACCTTTCAGTCCTGTGGTAGCAATACCATCCACAAAATATTTCTGGCAGAAAAAGAATAGAATAACAACTGGTAAAACTGCTAGACAAGACATCGCCATCACATTCTTCCACACAACTACCGTCTCTGAATCCAGTGATAATCGTAAAGCTAATGAGACCGTATATTTTTTAACACTGTTGACATAGATTAAAGAGTTAAAGTAATCGTTGTATGTCCACAAAAACTGAAATAATGCGGCTGAAAACAGTGCTGGTTTCAGCAGAGGCAATATAATATGTGTCAAAGTCTTAAAGGTACCACACCCATCTATATATGCCGACTCATCCAATTCTCTTGGCAAGCCTCTCAGGAATTGGATCAACATATATGTAAAAAACGGATAACAAGCAAATGCTGACATCAAGAAGAAAGGACCATAACTATCCAACACTCCGAGGCTTCTAAAAACAGAATATCTCGGTATGATCAAAATAGCATTGGGTAACATCAAGGTAGATAATAAAAGTACAAAGGATAGTTTCTTTCCTTTAAATTCAAATCTTGCAAAGCCATATGCTACAAGCATGCTTGATAGCACAGTTAAAAGAGTTGTTGGAACTACGAGCAAAAAAGAATTTTTGAAAAAGACCGCATATGTATTTCCACCAATTGCATTCCATCCATTAACATATGCTTCCCAGTTATATGTCTTTGGTAAAAGTGATATACTCCCGTAGATTTCTTCATTTGTTTTAAAGCTGGCAAAGAACATCCAAATCAGAGGAAATATCATGATAAAGCCTATCGTTATTAAAATTACATACATGATTACCTCATGTATCTTCTTTTTTTTCTTTCTGTTCATTCATTTCCTCCTCTATGATTCATCGCCATAGAACACCCATAATTTTGATGTTCCAAACAAAATCATCGTAAATACAACCACAAGTCCAAATATGATCCATGAAGTAGCACTT
>CAZVYQ010000004.1:0-92920 GCA_964631375.1 uncultured Lachnospiraceae bacterium
TTTATATGCATCAGGAGATTATGATCGGATCAGAAACGAATTACGATATTGTTTGTATTGTTCGTTCCGGTGTATTACATTGATTTTTTTATACGTGTTAAGAAGGCAAATCAAATATTATCTGAGATTAAGGAGAATCAAATAGAAGATGGAGACAATCAATCATGAATCAAAAGGCAAGGGAATTAACTTCCTGTTACTATCATTAGGAGTTTTTTGCGGAATATCATTGGAAGTGCTCTACGGTTTTTTTCTGGAGCCGGCGATTTACGGAACTCAAATGGATGAATGGACAACAGCACAAGGGATCATTCATTGGACAATCACCTGTATTTCATGGGGACTGGTAGCATGGATGTTGGTCAAGAGAGCCAAAGAGAAATACCAGTATGACCTGTTTCAAAAATGTCCAAAGATTAAGCCATGGCAATGGGGTGTTACATTACTGATCATTGTACTTGCGTGGATCTATAATTACATCGACTGGAAGGGGTTTAAGGTCATAATTGAATTTCAACATAATGGTCTGCTAAATTTTATTTTCCAATACATCTATTATCTAACAGAAACCGTGATGTTTACACTGATCATTGTCTTTGGACAGGTGGCATTTGAAAAATGGTTTCACAATCAGAAAATTCCCTATGGTGGTATCATTGCAGCATTGACATGGGGAATCGGTCACTGGCTTACAAAGGGAGCGATAGATGCGGGTATCTGGAGTGCTTTATATGCTCTTGGATTTGGAAGCATTTATTTGTTGCTAAACCGAAATATTAAGTGGACTTACCTGGCGTTATGCCTGATGTTTTTGTTTTAATTAAATCTTTCATTACAAATGCTGTCGAGGAGAAGGATTATGGCAAAGAAAAAGCAGGAATTGGAGTTTCGATACTATGAAATCCCACAAAAGGAGCCACTACTGGCTCTGATGGGAGAAAAGTGGATACAATGCTATGGCAAGGGCATCAAGAAACTGCATTTTCATAATCTGATGGAAATAGGTTTCTGTCATTTCGGCAGCGGTGAACTGATCATTGATACAGATAAGTGGCGTTTTGAGGGTGATATGTTATCTGTTATTCCAAAGAATCTGGCACATACAACAAACAGTGATGAAAATGTATATGGTTTTTGGGAGTACTTGTTTTTGGATGCTGATCGTTTTATTGAGAAATGTTATCACGATGATCCTCTCTTTACAAAGAATTTTATCGATCAGGTAAATCAGAAGGGCTTTTTTATTAAGGTAGGAGAAAATCCGGAGATTGCCAAGACAATCTTGGCTATTTTTAAGGAGATGGAGGATAAACAGGAGTTCTATGTAGATAGTGTTGAAGGTTTGATGAAGACGCTGATGATCCAGATATTTCGAATGAACTCATCACAGGTTCGTGGGGTCAAGACGGTTACCTCAAAAGGTGCGATGATTGCACATGCACTTGATTATATCAGTAAGTATTATAAAGAAGAGATGAAGGTAGGAAATCTGGCAGAGGTCTGTCACATCAGTGAAACACATTTCAGAAGACTCTTTCGTGAAAGCATGAATATGTCGGTAATAGAGTATATCAATCTGGTACGAATCCAGGCGGCATGTGAGTTGATGAAAAAAACGAATGATTCAATGGAGGATATCGCTCAAACGGTAGGGTTTGAGACTGCATCAACATTTAATCGTAATTTTAAAAAGATTTTAGGCATATCGCCGTATCAATGGAAGATACATCCTGATAATTATGAAAGCAAGCTTTTGAATTACAAAATTTCTGCCTTGAAAGGGTGGTAGAGTAACCGGAGATAACGCAATCGTATAAGGAAAGGTGCAAATTTGATTAATGGTCGAATTTGCACTTTTTTTAATTGAATATGAGAACAAAGGTAAAATGATTATGCTATAATATGTTTAATCAAAGCAGTAAAATGATTTGATGTAATATCGGATCTGGTAGAAGAAGTGTACACAGTTCAGAAGTAACCTTGAGGCCACAAGGTTGATTTTGCACGAAATCATGCACAACGTAAAAGGATTAGATCGTTCAAACGATTGTGCGGAGAAGTAAAAATAAGTATGGGATTTGATACATACCAAATGAATCAGGAGGGTTTAAAACATGAAAAGGAAAGTAATGGTATTATTATTGACTGCAGCTATGGTGGTATCAACAGTTGGTTGCACAAGTAAAGCAGCTGACGCAACAGCACCTGCAGCGGACACAGCACAGACAGAAGAAGCTGGCGCTGAGGAAGCACCTGCAGCAGATACAACAGCCGCAGCAGACGGAAATACATTAACAGTATGGTGCTGGGATCCTGCATTTAATATTTACGCTATGCAGGAGGCAGAAAAAGAATATCAGAAGACCAATCCGGACTTTAAACTGAATGTGATCGAGACACCTTGGGAAGATGTACAGACAAAACTTACAACCGCAGCTTCATCAGGAGATCTGGCTACACTACCGGATATTGTACTGATGCAGGATAATGCATTTCAGAAGAATGTTATATCGTTCCCGGATGCATTTACAGATCTGACGAACTCTGGAATTGATTATACACAGTTTGGATCTTCTAAGGTTGCTTATTCTGTAGTAGATGGCAAGAACTATGGTGTCCCGTTCGATAACGGCGCAGTTATCGCATGCTACAGAACAGATGTGTTGGAAGAAGCAGGATATACAGTAGCTGACTTTACAGATATTACATGGGCAGATTATATCGAAAAGGGTAAAGAAGTTCTTGCAAAGACCGGTAAGCCGCTGCTTTCCTGTCAGGCAGGAGAATCTGATGTTATTATGATGATGTTGCAGTCAGCAGGTTCTTCACTCTTTGATGCTGAGGGCAATCCCAGCATGGTTGACAATGATGTGCTAAAAGAGGTTATGAATACATATGCAGAGCTTGTTTCCTCAGGTGTATTGATTGAGGTAAATGATTGGGATCAGTATGTTGGCTCTATTACCAACTCAACAGTTGCAGGTACAATCAATGGCTGTTGGATTATGGCTTCTATTCAAACGGCTGCAGATCAGTCCGGAAAATGGGCAATCACCAATATGCCAAAACTAGACAAGGCAGCAAACGCTACAAACTATTCCAATAACGGTGGTTCCAGCTGGGCAGTAACATCTAATTGCAAGAATACAGATTTGGCATTTGACTTCTTTGCAAAGACATTTGCAGGCAGCACAGCATTTTATGAGACGATTCTTCCGAGCTCAGGTGCACTTGCTACATACCTCCCGGCAGCAGACAGTGATGTATATGCAGCACCTCAGGAATTCTTTGGTGGAGAGCCGGTATTTGCACAGATCACAGATTTTGCTGGTAAGATTCCAAGCAACAATACAGGTGTTTACTACTATGAGGCAAGAGATGCTGTTGCAGTTGCCATTACAAATGTAGTTGCAGGTGCTGATATTGATACAGAACTGAAAACAGCAGAGGATACAGTAAACTTTGCAATGGGTAAATAATCGGTAATCATCTATATAAAGGTTTTGATAGAGGGGGACTCCTAGGAGACAGGATGTTCCCCACTATCGTATCAGCAGTTAGAAGGAGGTATTTTCGTGAGTCAGCCCAAAAATAAGTTTACATTGAATAAGAAGCATAATCTGGTGGGATGGATGTTCCTGACACCGGCAACTCTGTTGATCGTAGCGATGAGCTTTATCCCAATGTTTAGGGCATTGCTGCTTTCTTTCAAGACAGGTATTGGTACGAACATGAAGTGGGCGGGGGTTTACAACTATGTTCGTATGTTCCAGGATGCTGTATTTGTTCAGGCACTGAAGAATAATTTTCTGTATTTAATCATACAGGTACCGATTATGTTGATTTTAGCATTGATTCTGGCATCTATGTTAAATGATCGCAACCTGAAATTTAAAGGATTGTTTCGAACAGCAATCTTTTTGCCTTGTGCGACTTCTCTGGTTTCCTATTCCATCATTTTCCGCTCGCTTTTTGCAGTAGATGGTTTTGTGAATGCAGTGTTGATCAAACTCGGAATATTGGAAACTGGTTATAATTTTCTGGCACAGCCGAACAGTGCCAGAGCGATTATTATCATTGCCTTGATCTGGAGATGGACGGGATATAATATGGTATTTTATCTTTCAGGTCTGCAGAACATCGAGTATTCGGTATATGAAGCCGCCAAAATCGATGGGGCATCACCCTTCCAGGCGTTTCGTAAAATCACGGTTCCGTTATTGAAACCAACGATCCTGTTAACAGCGATCATGTCCACGAACGGAACATTGCAATTATTCGATGAATCAATGAATCTGACAAATGGCGGTCCTGCAAATGCAACTGTTACGATGTCACATTATATATACAATATGTCCTTTAAATATGTGCCGAACTTTGGATATGCGGCGGCGATGTCATACCTCATTTTAATCCTTGTGGCAATCCTGGCATTTGCACAGATGAAGGTAGGTGATAAACGTGACTAAACTCAGAACATTCGGAAAATATTTATTTTTAATCATTGCTTCCATTTTATCTGTGTTTCCACTGATATGGATGGCGATTTCGGCAACCAATACAAGTACTGATGTTGTGGCAGGTAAACTGGTGCCAGGTACCTATCTGATTCAGAATTTTCAGAATCTCATGGCCAGTCAGGATGTTGCAGGAGCAATGTTCAACTCCTTTAAGTACTCCATTGTCCTGACATTGATTTCCTTGGTGGTATGTTCTCTGGCTGGTTACGGTTTTGAGATTTTTCATGACAGAGCAAAGGATACAGTCATGTCGATTTTGTTGCTTGCAATGATGGTTCCCTTTGCCGCAACAATGATACCGTTATTTCAGATGTTTTCAAAGGCTCAGTTGCTGAATACGACCATAGGATTTATCCTACCGACAATATCAACCCCATTTTTGATTATGCTGTTTCGTCAGAGTGCAAGGTCATTTCCACACGATATTATTGAAGCTTCGAGGATTGATGGACTGAATGAGATCGGCATCTTTTTCAGAATGTTTTTCCCGACAATGCGTTCCACATATGCAGCTGCCATGACCATTACATTCATGAATGCATGGAATTCCTATCTATGGCCAAAGGTAATCATGCAGGATAATGCAAGTATCACAATGCCAATGTTGGTTGCGAATTTGAAGGAAGGGTACGTTACGGATTATGGCATGCTGATGCTGGCAGTTCTGATGTGTACGATACCAACGATCATTATTTTCTTTATATTACAGAAAAGCTTTGCAGAGGGTATTACAGGTGCTGTGAAGTAGAGAGGATATTTTATGCATATATTTGACTACAACAAGGTGAAAGATCCGACATACTTTTCTGAGGGATGTCTTGCGGCACATTCGGATCATATATATTATAGATCCATGCAGGAGTATGAAAACAGACAAACGAGTTTTCGGGAAAGTCTGAATGGAAAATGGAAGTTTTCCTATGCAGAAAATGCGAAACAGGCAGTGATGGGATTTGAGAGTCAGGAGTATGATTGTAAGAGCTGGGCAGATATCAATGTTCCGGCACATATACAGATGGAGGGATACAGTATTCCCGCATATGTAAACACACAGTATCCATGGGACGGCAGAGAGAATATTAAGCCTGGTGAAATACCAGAGTATTTTAATCCGACGGCATCCTATGTAAAGTATTTCGAGATTCCTGAACAGATGAAAGGTAGACCGGTATATATTTCATTTCAGGGTGTGGAAAGTGCGATTGCTCTGTGGTGTAATGGAGAGTTTATCGGGTATAGTGAGGATTCTTTCACACCCACAGAGTTTGAATTGACGCGTGCTCTGCATGAAGGTGAAAACAAGCTGGCAGCACGGGTATTTCAGTGGTCGGCAGGCAGCTGGCTGGAAGATCAGGATTTTTACCGGTTTTCCGGTATTTTCAGAGATGTGTATCTCTATACGGTTCCTAAACTGCATGTGTATGATTTGAAGGTAAAGCCGACACTGAATGATACCTTTGATAGAGGAACTCTTCAGGTAGATATGAATCTGCAGTCTCAGACAGCAGGCAAGATTTCTTTGACGCTCAGCCTTGCAGAACAGAAAATCGCACAGACAGAGGCAACGATAGATGCCGGAAAGGCTACGGGAGAACTCTCGTTACAAAACCCTGAACTTTGGAGTGCAGAATGTCCTACGTTATATCGATTGCTGATACAGCTATATGATGAACAGGATGTATTGTGTGAAGTGATTGAACAGATGGTTGGTTTCAGACGTTTTGAATTGAAAAACGGTCTGATGTGTATCAACGGAAAAAGAATTGTATTTCATGGAACGAACCGGCATGAATTCTCCTGCGATACCGGAAGAGTACTGTCGCCGGAACTCACGGAGCAGGATATCGTAATCATGAAACGTAACAATATCAATGCACTGCGTACCAGTCATTATCCGAATCAATCCTGTCTGTATGAGCTGTGTGATCGATATGGCATCTATGTAATTGATGAAACCAATCTGGAAACACATGGTTTGTGGGATGCGTGTCTCTATGGAAGGATCAAATTGGAGGACATGATTCCGGGTGATCGGGCGGAATGGCGTGATGCAATACTGGCTAGAGCAAGGGCGATGTATGAACGTGATAAAAATCATCCGTCTATATTGCTATGGTCTTGTGGAAATGAATCATTGGGTGGAAAAACGCTTTATGAAGTATCAGAATATTTCCGTAAACAGGATGCCTCCAGACTGGTACATTATGAAGGGGTTAAAACAGATCGGAGGTATAACGGCACAAGTGATGTGGAAAGCCAGATGTATACACCGGTTACAGAGATAGAAGCGTTCTTGAAGGAGAATGAAGAAAAGCCGTTTATCTGTTGTGAATATATGCATTCCATGGGTAATGCAAACGGAGCTGTTCATAAATATGTAGATTTGACAGAGCGTGAGCCTCGTTTTCAGGGAGGCTTTATCTGGGATTTTGTAGACCAGACCATACGAAGAAAGGATCGTTACGGAAAGAATGAATTTGCGTATGGTGGAGATTTTGATGAACATCCCTGTGATTATAATTTCTGCGGAAATGGGATTGTCTTTGGCGATCGTTCCATAACACCTAAGATGCAGGAGATCAAATATGTCTATCAGAATTTTGTGATCAGGGTAGAAAAGGGACAGATTACCATTCAGAATAAAAATCTGTTCACTTCCTCGGATTCATATTATTGTATGGTTTCTCTGCATAAAGATGGGGTGTTTGTGAAAAGTGAACTGTTGCAGACTAATGTTGAACCACTCACAACAGAAACCTATCCGATTCCATTTGCAACAGAGACGGAAGCCGGTGAATATGTAATCACGGTTTCTCTCCTACTCAAGGAGGATACTATATGGGCGAAGAAGGGATATGAAATCGCATTCGGACAAGGCATCGACCGTGTGACAGGTATGAAACCTGTACGGACAGGGGTGTTTGAGGTCATTAATGGAGTCAGCAACATTGGAGTCAGAGGTCAGGATTTTGAAATATTATTCGATAAGAGAAAGTATGGACTTGTGTCCTATCGTTTTAAGGGACAGGAGATGCTTAAGTCTGTGCCACAGCCGAATTTCTGGCGTGCACCGGTAGATGATGATATTGGAAATCTGATGCCTCTGCGGTATGCACAGTGGAAGATCGCTTCACTCTATGCAAGTTGTTTTACACCTGAAAAGGGGAGAGAGCCTGACAATCCGACCTTCATACAGAAGGAAGACTGCGTGGTAATCAGCTACATCTATTATTTACCGACCAATCCAAGAAGTCAGTGTGATTTGGATTATACAGTTTATGGAGATGGAACGGTTGCAGTGAAGCTGTCATATCAGCCGGTTTTAGAGTTGGGTGATATGCCGGAGTTCGGAGTGATGTTCAAGATGTCTGCTGATTTTGACAATTTGGAATGGTACGGAAATGGTCCGGAGGAAACTTATTGTGATAGAGAGAAGGGTGCAAAACTCGGAATTTATCATAATAAAGTGGCAGACAATTTGACACCTTACCTGTTGCCACAGGAATGTGGAAACAAGACAGAGGTCAGGTGGGCCAAGGTAACAGATGAGACTGGACGTGGATTGCTTTTTGAGGGTGACGGTATGAATTTCTCTGCCCTGCCTTATACCCCGCATGAATTGGAACAGGCGGCACATCCAAATGAACTGCCACCGATTTACTACACCGTTATCAGAGCCTCGCTGAAGCAGATGGGAGTTGCAGGAGATGATGCGTGGGGAGCCAGAACCCATGAGGAATATCTGCTGGATGCCAGTTCAACGATGAAATTTGAGTTTTGTTTCCGTGGGATCAGTGTGGATTGATTGGAAATGAACTCAACGATATATGATGGATAAAATATATCGCCACAGCCATTGATTATTGATGGTTGTGGCGATTTTTGTTTGAATGGCGACAGTTATGTTATAATAATCCATAAATAGTGCTTGCTTGTGACGCTACGTCACGTGATATAAACAAAATAGGAGGTTATGTCGGTGGAAAGAAATCAATTATATATGGTTGGTGAATTGGCGAAGAAGATGGGGGTAAGTGTCCGTACATTGCAATACTATGATCGAGAAGGAATTCTGAAGCCGACTGCGATCAGCGAGGGCGGAAGGCGTTTGTACTCTGATCAAGACATGGTAAAACTTCATCAGATTCTATCATTTAAATCGCTGGGATTTTCACTGGAGGAAATCAAAGAACAGTTATTTTCGTTTGACGATCCGCAGGACGTGATACATATGCTGGAATACCAGAGTCAATCAATCACAAATCAGGTACGGGAACTCCAAAAGGCGCAATCGTTTTTCTGATCATGCGAAAGAGGGACTTGAGATATATGAAACATACAAAAGTCTTTTGGATGAATCGGTGGTTTTATTGAGAGACGATATTTCTCCGGAGGACGAGAGAAGTCAGATCATGGCTGAAAAGATGTGGAATATGGTGTTGGATTTCACAGGTGGTGATCTGAGCTTGTTGCCCAAATTAGAGGAATTTAGCAATCATAAGGATGGCTGGGATTCGGAACTGGCGAAAAAACAAGAGACGGTGGAGGCATTTCAATCGGCGGCATTGAACTTCTATCTGTCAAATCAAAACAAGAATGAAAAAGAGGAATAAACTATGAAGAAACAGAGAACGGTATTTATTTTAAAGGTAATGGCTATACATGTATTAACGTATTGTATTTGTGGATTTGCGTTTTTATTGATATTTCAATATCAGTCTACGATGACCTCGGTCGGTATGCGGGATACGAATAGTCTGATTGTAGGTATGGCACCATTGTTTCAAATCTTGCGAGGCCTGTTGTTTGGTATTGTTCTGTGGCTGCTCAGAGATTCTTTTGTGGGTAAAAAATATGGATGGCTCATCATCTGGATAGTGGTTACGGTGATTGGGATTATTAATACACCTGCCCCCGCACCTTGTTCCATAGAGTATTTCATTTACTACGAGCCAACTACTACAGCTATGAATCTGGAGATAGGGGGAACTCTCGAAATCTTCACACAAACCCTATTATTTAGTATATTATCTTATCTGGCAGTGAAACCTTTCAGTCGTGTTTCTTTGTCCGAGTAATTAATGACTCTCTCTATGTAATATAAAACTTACTTAACAATCAGGTGTGAAATTAAGAAAATCCCCATAAGCTATTTCATAGGGTTGGCTTATGGGGCTGTCAAAATATAGTACAGTGCAGATTGCACTATTTATTCCATGTTTGAATCTGGGGCAGGATTTTCATCTTGACTGTCCTAGGATCCAATGTTTTTACAAACAGGGCTGATTCATCTGCCTTAAACATATTCTGTGATGCGGCTTTCAATTGCTCAGAAGTCTTCCAGTGTTGAATCATGCACCATTCATCATTGGCCTCATGATAGAGCAGCTCTGTATCAATAAAGCCGCTTTGTTTGGAGTGAAAATCTCTCTCAAGATCATTCACGATGCTGATAAAGTTCTCCTTTGAAGTATTTGGTACAGTTTTCATGGTTACGATTTCAGTTATCATAGTAATATCTCCTTTTTTTTAATAGTTTAACCTTTGGAAAAAAGGAAGTATTGTAGAAAATCGACTATTTACAGGTAAGTATAGGATGCATGTTCCTTAACAGAAACTTTTTCTGAGAGAAATGATTTTGGAGCAACACCGGAAAAGCGTTTGAATTCCTTTACAAGGTGTGCCTGATCCGTAAAATGGTTGTCATATGCAACATCTGTCAGACGATCAGTAGCGATGTGTGTCAATTGATTTCCGACAGACTGAAAGCGACTGATGTTCTGCAGGGTTTTTGGAGTAAAACCGGTATATCGCAATGTCATTCGTTCGAGTGTTTTGATATTGAGAGCATTTTGTTGACAAAAGGTCTTGATTGATGGATGCTCCTCATTTGTAAGCAATTCATATATGATTTGCGCATTTTCAATCAATGTTTGATCTACGTCCAGTTCAGACAACAGTATGGCTTCTATGTCTGTTATAATTTCTTCATTGGTTATTTTATGAACGGCTTGTTCTAACTTTTGTGCCATTTTGGGAGCAAATTCAGTTAGATCTATGATGTGATCTTTCAGATCGGTCATGGGTTTATGCACAAATGGGTAGAGACCATATGGATAAAATGAGATGCCAAAGATATGTACAGATCCCTGCTGTCGAATCAAGCTGTGTGTATTACGCAATCCATTGATATGTAAGGAGGTAGCGGTGATTTCTTTGTCATGAACCGTGTAATACATTGGATCTGCCAGATTGAGGATGACATCGATACATTCCGTTGGAAGCAATTTGTATTGAAAATCAGCCTGTTCCTGATCTATCTGCCAGATAAATTTCACCCATGGAGTAAGCTTTTCATTTTTGATCAGATGACGTGTAATATTGATCATGGGACATCCTTTCCGAGATTGATGTTCCGGATTTTTATGATATTTCATAAATAATTTGTTATGGTTCGTAGAGATTTGAGTCATATTCATTATATAACACAGAGGAGAGTTAGCACAAACTAACATAAGAATATAACAGCAGATTTAAATCACAGGCAAAACATAGAAATAATTTGATAATTCTTCTTTTGCAAAGTATACTAATACTATCTCAAATGAAAGAGGTGATGCTATGCGAATTGAAGATATTAGACGAATGGCACATGATTATCTTGAAAATGTGGCAATTGAAAGCGACTGTATCGAATATAAGAAATCAATCATATTCAAGGAGAAGATTTTAAAGACAGTATGTGCATTTTCCAACAACTATATGAATAGAGAAATTGGACTTCTATATATTGGAGTTGAAGAAGTAGATGATAAAGAAACTGGAGAGAAAGCCTTTCCACAAAGACCTATATTTGGTGTATCAGAAGGCATCATAGAAACGACTGAGAATGCCCTGCAATCATTGCTTGCGTATATCGTTCCTAAGGAATTTGCCAACATACAGGAAGAAGAGTTGAAAAAAAGGATTAGCGATTTAGGGAGCAAAAATGAAATTACCCCTCAAGTTACCCCCCAAGATACCCCCCAAGATACCCCCCAAGTTGTTATTGGTGGGATCAGTATATATGAGAGGATAATTGAGTATTGTGCAATAGCTCATAGCAAAAAGGATATAATGGAGCATCTGGGCTATAAGGATATTAAGAATTTTAACAAACAATATTTATTACCGCTTATTGAAAGTGGAAAAATAACAATGACAATTCCCGATAAACCAAACAGCAAAAGTCAGAAATATATCGCAAAATGATATAGTATACTTTTTTCAGACTTGATTTTAGGTATGAAGGAGTGGTTTGATGTCAGATCAGAGATATCGGGAAGAATATGTTCGCAGGATTCATAGAGTACAGGATTATATGGAACAGCATATCGCAGAATCTATTTCTGTGGAACATCTGGCAGAGGTGGCTGGTTTTTCCATGTATCATTTTAGTCGTATTTTTCAAGGGATCATGCAGGAATCGTTATTGCATTATGTCAACCGAATGCGAATGGAACGAGCGTTATTTTATTTGGCACACAGACAGGATCTGAATATGACTGATATTGCTCTGGAACTTGGATTTTCTGATTCGGCAGTCTTTTCAAGGGCTTTCAAAAATGCATATGGTGTCAGTCCGAGGGAATATCGACAGGAGTACCAAAGAGATAGCGATGCTACTTTTTTGCTGTCTGAGTATCGCGGTCCATTAGCAAAAGAAAAGCCTCTGACTTCTGTTACAGGACAGATTACCATAGAAGAGATTCCCTCCATGCAGGCCGCTTATGTCAGACATACAGGTTCGTATGACTCACTGGCAGCAGAGTATTCGAAGCTGATGGAACGTTTATTGATCCATGCTGAAAAACAACACCTGTTATCAGAAGAGAAGAATAAGATGTTGGCAATCTATCATGATAATCCTGAGTTTACAGATGAACAGCAGTTTCGCACCAGCCTGTGTCTGACGATACCGGATGGAACGGTGATTCTTGAGGACGGAGTACTTGGAAGTATGGAATTGGAAGGCGGACTGTATGCGGTTGGACATTTTACCATCCGTCCGGAGCAATATCCGGCTGCATGGGATTATATGTATCAGGAGTGGCTCACAGGCAGTGGTTATGTGCCGAGAAACTCCTACCCGTTTGAAGAATACTGTAATGATCCGTCCGCTGACGAACAGCATATCAGTCAGGTGAATATCTGTGTTCCGATTGAGCCAATCTCATTCTGAAAAGAGCAAGAATTGCAAAGAATCTCATTTTTAATCCGCATACAATGTGAACACAGCAAAGGAACAGATAAAACATTGTATGAGGTGAAGCATGGACGAAATCAAAATCAGTGGAGCATGTATCCACAATCTAAAACACATCAATCTGACCATTCCTAAGAGGAAGCTTGTGGTGATTACCGGAATCAGCGGGTCAGGAAAATCCAGTTTGGCATTTGACATTTTATTTGAAGAAGGCAAGAATCAATATCTGCGTTCCATCGGGATCCTATCGGGTCTTGATAATGAAGAACGTTTTGAATCATTGACCGGAATCGGACCGACTGTATCAGTACGCCAGAATACGGTTCGTCAGAATAATCCGCGTTCTACAGTCGGTTCCAAGACAGGACTTTTGAATCAACTGGCGTTAATCTATGCAAGTGACGGAGTGAATACAAGAGACACCAAAATGCAGGAACATCTGTCTATCGGTTCGTTTTTATATACCACCGCCGATGGAATGTGTCTGCACTGTCAGGGGAGAGGTGCCTACTATGATGTCAATCTGGAGCGTCTCATCCCGGAACAGAACATCACGCTTTTGGAGGTATATGAAAGATTACATGTGACGGCCGGTTTTATGAGGTTATTGGTCAAGAAATATGGAGCATATTTTCAAACCCCATTCTGGAGTCTGCCGGAGGATGTGCGAGAGAAAGTTGTATACGGAACTTATGAGAGTGGGAAACAGAGTTATTGTATTGAAAGGATTCTTCGCAGTGGATTTGAGCGTGGTGAAGATGTGGAAGCGGTCTATGAAAAGCAGATCTGTCCTGTCTGTCACGGTGAACGAGTCAGTGAAGAAGCACAGGATGTTTTGCTTCATGGCAAACGTATCGGAGAACTGGGACAAATGACACTTTACAGTCTGCTGGCATTCTTGCAGGATATCTCTGATGAAGAACTGTCACAGTTTGGAATCAATACACTTAGACATATGAAACAGGAAATCAAGCATTTGATTAAATTCAGGTTGGGACATTTATCATTGTACCGCGAGATGTCTACTCTGAGTGGAGGAGAGATCCAGCGTATATTTCTTCATTTACATCTGGAATCAGGACAGGATTCGCTGATCTATATCTTTGATGAACCGATGGCAGGACTACATCCTGCAGAAAAGCAGAGTATGATGGATGCTGTGAAGGAACTGCGAGATATCGGAAATACTGTGATTGTAGTTGAGCATGATCCGGAGATGATCAAACAGGCAGATCATATCATAGAGATTGGACCGATGGCCGGAAGAGATGGTGGAGAAGTTGTATTCGAAGGAGATTACAGGTGTTATTTATCTGCGGATACCATACTGAGTCGATATCTGTCTGCAATTAATAAGGAGCAAAATGCAAAACTAAGAGAAACGAATCAGAGCAGGACAGACAGAAACGATAACAGTTGTAAGCCTTGGGATTGTATTAAGATTCATCATGCAAATACACATTATCTCAAGGATTTGACTGTGGCGTTTCCGCTTCATGCCATGGTGGGCATCGCCGGACTGTCCGGCAGCGGCAAGAGTTCATTGATAGAAGATACACTTTTGAAAAGACTATCGAGTGCAAAGAAGTATGGGACTGCAGAGGGAATAGAGGGCACTGAAAAAATCAATGGTTTTGTACAGATCTCGCAGGATCCAATTGGCAGAAATACGAGTTCTACCCCGGCATCGTATATTGGGATCTGGGATAAGATCAGAGAACTGTTTGCCGAACAGCCGGAGGCAAGAGAAAAACAACTGACTGCCGGACATTTTTCGTTTCATTCAAAAGGTGCCTGCCCGGATTGTGGAGGCAGTGGATATGAGAGAATCTTTTTGACAGCAGATTTTTCTGTGGACAAAAAGTGTCCTGTCTGTCATGGAAAACGATTTACCAAGGAAAGTCTGTCAGTACGGTATCATGGTCAGACCATTGCTGATGTGCTGGCAATGAGTGTTCTGGATGCAATCACTTTTTTTTCAGATCAACACAGTATTGTAAAGCCGCTGTCTCTGCTTGAACAGATGGGAATGGGTTATCTGACACTGGGACAGCCCACTTCTTCGCTAAGTGGAGGAGAGGCGCAGAGGGTCAAACTGACAAAAGAACTGGGACGCAAATCCAAGGACAATACGTTGTATGTGCTGGATGAACCTACGACAGGATTGAGTCTGTATGATACAGATCTGCTGCTGAGGCTTCTTGAAAAACTTGTATCAGAAGGTAATTCTGTCATAGTGATAGAACATAATATCCAGATTTTAAAGAACTGCGACTATATCATTGAATTGGGCCCGGAGGGTGGTGATCTTGGCGGGGAGATCATTGCACAGGGTACTCCGAAAGACCTGAGACATCAGACGATATCAAAGACAGGGAGGTATCTGCTATGAATCCAAGAGTACAGATGGAACGTGTCATCAATCAAAGTTTTCATAATCACGCAGGAATCATTGTATTAAGAGATGGTGAAAAGCTATATGAGAATTATTATCAGGGATATACGGCTGACAACAGAGTTCATATAGCTTCTGCAACAAAGAGTATCGTATCGATCCTATATGGGATCGCAGTTGAACAAGGATGTCTGGATATCAGACAGAAGGTATTAGATTCTTTTCCTGATTATCCGATTCCAAGAGGAGAGAGAACACTACCACAGATCACGATTGAAGACATGCTGACCATGCGAGCACCCTACCGTTGTAAGAATGAGCCATATAGAAAGATGTTTACCGGAACAGGTTGGGTCAAGATGGCATTGGATATTCTCGGCGGTAATGGAAAAATAGGAGACTTTGTATATGCTCCGTTACTGGGCATACAGATCCTGTCAGGAATTCTCACCAAAGCTACAGGACAGTCAATCCTGTCGTTTGCCAATGAGCATTTGTTTGAGCCTTTAGGTATTCATGTAAAGGAGCCTCTTTCCTATACAAATCAGGAAGATTATATGAACTTTTTAAAATCGCGTGATATCAATGGCTGGATCGTCGATCCAGAGGGAATCCATACAGCGGGATGGGGATTGACGCTGACCACTATGGATATGGCAAAGATTGGACAGCTGTATCTGAATAGGGGCAGATGGCAGGACAAGCAGATCGTATCTGAGCGGTGGGTGGATGAGAGTACACATGAACACAGCTGCTGCAAACAGTGGAAGATGTCCTATGGTTATCTGTGGTGGATATTAGATGACCAAAAGCATATCTATGCAGCCATAGGAGACGGAGGAAACACAATATATGTGAATGCACCGCAAAAACTCGTGATTGCCATCAGCTGTACCTATATGCAGGGAGCAAAAGACAGACGGCAGTTGATCCGGAATTATATTGAACCTGTTTTTCTCAAATCATAGACTTTCTCCGAATAAAATCAGATGAAAAAACGTATACTCATGTTAAATATCAAGGAGGAAGAATGATGTCAGCAGATTTTAAAAACAGTCAGACGAAAGAGAATCTGATGAGGGCATTTGCAGGTGAGAGTCAGGCACGGAATCGTTATACGTTTGCGGCAGGTAAGGCAAATGAGTTAAAGCATCAGGCAATCGCACAGGTTTTTTTATATACAGCAGACCAGGAAAAGGAACATGCTGAGGTTTTCTATGAGTATCTCAAGGAATTCTCGGGAGAGACGATCTTGATCGATGGTGGCTATCCGGTCGACCTGTCGGAGGATTTATCCAAATTACTGCGTATGGCTCAACATAATGAAATGGAGGAGCATGATGATGTCTATCAACGCTTTGGGGATAAAGCAAAGGAGGAAGGGTTTGATGCCATTGCACATACCTTTCATATGATCGCTGAGATCGAAAAGGTACATGGTGATCGTTTTGGAATGTTCGCACAGCTTATGGAAGAGAATAAGCTCTATGTATCCGATGTGGAGACAGGCTGGATCTGTTTGAACTGTGGGTATATCACAGAGGCAAAAAATGCCCCTGGTCAGTGTCCGGTTTGTCATCACGATCAGGGGTACTTTATTAGGGTAGAGCTCTCTCCCTTTGCATGATTTAATTCTTTGAAAAGCGTATAATTAGTGAGTTATACGCTTTTTCATACAATATGTTGTGCTTTTTGGAAAAGAGAGACATTGACATAGACAACATTTTGTAAGAAAATAATACGTGCATATCATAATGAAAGAAATGAAGCAAAAAAATGAGCAGTGAATACATTGAGGATATTGATCGTTCTGCCAGACGTGCAAGACGCATTCAGGAAATGAAACGCAAAAAGAGACAGCAGGAGAGATTTCGTAAGATTGCGAAGGTCTGTCTTCCTTTTGTTACCATTGCGGTTGCTGTCTTCCTATTGATCACCATAGGTGTGAAACTTTTTCATGGAGTATCAAAGCAAAAGGAGATCGAAGCACAGGCAGCTGAACTGGAGGCGGCACGACAGGCACAGCTAGAGGCAGTACCGGAGAAGGTTGAGGTTCCTGAGGAAGAACCGGAGCCGGTGGAGGCTGTTCCGGTTCATTCTGCAGTCGAAAATGGTGATACAGTACAGCTTGGAGAGGATATCATCAGTCAGTATGCGATTTTGGTCAATGCCGGAACAGGTTTGATTGAGGCTGAAAAAGATGCACATACGGTTACGGTACCTGCTTCCATGACTAAGGTCCTGACAGTTTTGGTGGCAGCAGAGCATGTGACAGATCTGGACGCAACGTTTACGATGAATATCGATATTACAGACTACTGTTATCAAAATGATTGTAGTGCAGTCGGTTTTTCAGAAAATGAGACAGTAACCATCAGAGATCTGTTTTATGGTACGATATTAAAGTCGGGAGCAGATGCTGCGATGGGGTTAGCCGAGTATACAGCCGGTTCACAGGAAGCATTTGTGGAGATGATGAATGCCAAGCTTGCTGAACTTGGTTTATCCGATACAGCTCATTTTACTAATTGTATCGGAACGTTTGATGAAGACCATCATTGTACCATGTACGATATGGCGATGATCATGGAAGCTGCAATGGACAACGAACTGTGTCGGGAAGTATTGTCAGCACATAAATATACGACCAGTTCTACAACTGAACATCCGGATGGGATCGAGATATCAAACTGGTTTCTGCGAAGGATCGAAGATAAGGACGCAGGCGGAGAAGTAATCAGCGGTAAGACGGGTTATGTCGTACAGTCGGGTAACTGTGCAGTCAGTTATGCACAGGATGAGACAGGCAATGCATATATCTGTGCAACAGCCAATTCTACCAGCGGATGGAGATGCATCTATGATCATGTCGATATCTATCATCGCTTCTTGAGCAAGGATGCTTCCGAAGCAGGAACTGCTTCTGTTGATGAATAAAGAGTATTTTGTTGATTGGAAATGTGGTATACTGTATGCGAAGCGTTGGTCATCAAACTGCTTCGCATTCGTGATATTATGGAGGAACACATCATGATAAAACTGGAGCATATCAGCTATCAGGTAGCCGATGATGCAGAGAATAAAGAGATTCTCAAGGACATCAACCTAAGGATAGAAGAAAAATTTATTGCGATTACCGGTCCAAATGGCGGAGGAAAATCTACACTTGCACGACTCATCGCAGGGATTATTAAGCCAACAGAAGGCAGGATCTATTTGGACGACGAGGATATTACCGATTTATCCATTACAGAGCGAGCAAATAAAGGCATCAGCTTTGCTTTTCAGCAGCCGGTACGCTTTAAGGGCCTAACGGTAAAGGACTTAATCACCTTCGCATATGGAGATAAACTGTCTATCACAGAAGCCTGCAAATATTTATCAGAAGTTGGCTTGTGTGCAAAGGATTATATTGATCGTGAAGTGAATGCAACCTTATCCGGCGGAGAATTAAAGCGGATCGAAATTGCCATGATCATGGCCAGGAGGACAAAGGTCTCGATCTTTGATGAGCCGGAGGCCGGAATTGATTTGTGGAGTTTTCAAAATCTGATTCGGGTGTTCGAATCCATGAGAAAACAGATTCAGGGAACCGTTCTCGTGATTTCACACCAGGAGAGAATCTTGAATATCGCAGATGAGATTATTGTGATCGCAGATGGTCGTGTTACCGGACAGGGAACCGGTACAGAGGTGATGTCTACATTGATGGCACCAAAGGAGGCCTGCGATACACTCTTGAAAAAGATGGAAACTGTGTAAAACAGCTGTAATGACAGCAAAACCGGATAGAGAAATGAGGATTTAAGATGGATCAATTACAAAAGGACATGCTGGAAAAGATATCCGATCTCCACGAAATACCGGAGGGAGCATATAACATCAGATACAATGGGAAATTGGAAGGCCGTAATACTACAGCCAATATTGATATTGTAACCAAGACAGACAATCCCGGAATCGATATATTTATCAAACCCAATACAAAGCACGAGAGTTTGCATATTCCTGTAATATTGAGTGAAAGTGGATTGCATGATATGGTGTATAATGATTTTCATGTGGGTGAGGGTGCAGATGTCGTAATTGTGGCAGGCTGTGGGATACATAATTGTGGAACCGACACTTCTGAACATGATGGCATCCATACATTTTACATAGGCAAAAATGCAAGGGTGAAGTATGTGGAAAAGCATTATGGAGAAGGTGACGGCAAAGGGGATCGCATCCTGAATCCGACGACGAATGTCTATATTGAAGAAGGCGGATACATGGAGATGGAGTCTACCCAGATCAAGGGAGTGGATTCTACAGTGCGGATTACAAATGCAACGCTCAAGGATCATGCGACACTTGTAGTCAAGGAAAAGATCATGACCCATGGAACACAGGAGGCACAGAGTCATTTCAAGGTAGAACTGAATGGTCTGGACAGCAGTGCGAATGTCGTTTCCCGTTCAGTGGCAAACGAACATTCTACACAGCTTTTTACCTCAGAGATATGTGGTAACAATCAGTGTTACGGACATACGGAATGTGATGCAATCCTAATGGAACAGGGACATGTTAAGGCGGTTCCGTCATTACAGGCGAATGATTTGAATGCGAATCTAATCCATGAAGCAGCAATTGGCAAGATTGCAGGAGATCAATTGATCAAGCTGATGACCTTGGGCATGACGGAAAAGGAAGCAGAGGAACAAATCGTACAAGGCTTTTTGAAGTAAATAACTCATAAAAAATGAACTCACTGAAATGGAAAAGCAATAGGGTGGCCATTTTCAGTGAGTTCTTTCTATGGAGTGTAGAATGATACTACAAAGACCTCTAAATTGTTTGTAAATCTACTGCAGTATTTGCATGACTGCCGGAACGTCCCTTGTTAAATAATTCTCTGAATTTACGAGACAAACGGCAGAGTTTATCGTACAGATCAAAAGTGATCTCAGTTGTCTGAGCCACCTGCATATAGGAAGTCATCATGCTGATCATGATATAACTGTCAATAAAGGCTGATTTGATGGCAAGTGCGATCATGACAGCGATCACAAAGGCAATAAAACGTGGCCCATCAAATAAAGAAAACAGTGCTCCCAAAAGAAGGAATGGAATGATCCATGCAAGGATGGTCAGGCCGATTACGATCAGAGATGTTTTAGCGGCTGATTTCAAAAGTTTTTTCCAATTCTGAAAATAGATTACCACGCCGTCAGCGGCTGCTTCAAATACATTCATGTCTGGATTGATAAAGGTATATCCCAGACAGCACTCATCTACATAATTCAATGCAATTCCGACAAAGAGCTGCAGGACATTGATGATCATGGTGACACCGGGAATGGCTCCAAAGAGATGATCAATCTTTTGCAGTCCCTTTTGCAGCTGGCTGACAGCTCCGCTTACAAGTCTGTCAATCACGAGGTATGCATTGCTGGTTGCAAAACGCTCCTTAACCATATCCTTTGCGACCTCAAATTGATTATTAGGTACTCTGCCTGTTGTAACAGCTGTGGATATGATGGCAACATGCCCTGCCTTTACCAAGTATCCAAAATAGAGATTGACGATATAATAAACTGCTATGGATAAAAAGAACCAGATGATAATGCCATAGCCAAGTCCTTCTTCTGACTTAAACAGCATTGCGATTCCTGTCAGAATCAGAAAGAGCAGAACTGAAATGACGGCGGTTGCAAGTCCTAGACCGAGTTTCATCCAGGCAAATTTCATCGTTTTACTAAAGATTGTTGATGCACTCATTTTTTTCATTTGTATCCTCACCTTCATAAAGTTTTAATGAACACTACAATCAGAGAGTATATCGCAAAATTTGTAACATGCCGGATTCAGGTATCAACTAATGTATTTTTGACACGAAATAAGGTGGCATATCGAGGGGGTAATATAGTACAATACATATTATGGTACATGGGTTACTGTCAAATGAGTCAGGAGAAGATATCATGTTTAGGATTGCGATATGTGACGACGATCGATACATTGGTTCTTTAATAGAAAAATACATACATGAGTATGCCTTAGAGCAGGTGGTCGATCTCTCAGTGGAGGTCTATGAAGCCGGAGAGGAGATGCTGTCCCATTTTCACGATGAGGGAGTGTTTGATCTGATTTTTTTGGATATTGAATTTCCCAAGATGAATGGAGTAGAAATAGGAAACTATATTCGCAATACTTTGCGAAATGAGGTTACGCAGATTGTTTATATTTCCTCTATGCAGACACATGCAATGGAGTTATTTGAAGTACGTCCGATGAATTTCCTGATCAAACCGTTATCAGCAGAGCAGATTTATGCTGCCCTCAATAAAGCAATGGAGTTGACGCAGAAGCAGGGCAGACTCTTTACATATAAACAGGGCTGGACAGAAAAAAAGGTGTTGGTTTCGGATATTTTGTATTTTGAGAGTCTGAAGAAGGAGATCCGCATGGTTACAACCAAAGATGAAATCTTTTTCTATGGTACACTTGCAGAAATCTATGAAGAGTTAAAGAACAATCGATTCTTCTATCCTCATAAGTCTTATCTGGTAAATTACAACTGTGTGATTCGCTTTTCATATGATATGCTGACCATAGCAAACGGTGAACGTATTGCGATTGCACAGCCCAGAAGAAAAGAAGTCAGACAGCTGCAGAGTCGTTATGAGACAGAGGGATGGGAGGTTGACAGTTTATGAACTTTTCACAGGCACAGATTGGATTATTGCTGACAGAGTGGATCTTTATCTATTGTGTATACAGAGGCATGGGTGTCTTCTTTGACCAGAAGCTCTGTGAAAACAGGAAGCGGGAGATCCTTTCTTATATCATCTTTGCAGTGATTAACAGCATTACGTTTATGTTTTTCTTTTATCCATTGCTCGTGATGAGTGTTTCGACGATTATGTTCTATCTGTTGACATTAAACTATCAGGGAAGTGTCAAGAGACGAATTGGTGCGACGATCACAATCACTGCAAATATATCAATCGCAGAGGCCCTGGCTGTTGTTATGGTCAGAGATCTGCCGGGTCTCTTTCAAAAGTATGATCCGGACTGTTCTTTTTTGATTGCACTCTTATCCAGAGGACTGGCTCTTTTGATCATTATCTACGTAGAGAGACTGCAGAATCTGAAGAAAAGAATAGAAGTACCCATGTTTCGCTGGCTGATCATCGTATTTGTTCCGATTTTAAGTGTGGGACTGCTGATTTGGATGTCTTTGCTGGGTGTAGAACGTGCCTTTTGTAACACGTGTTTTGTCATTTTGCTTATGATCAACGGACTTAGTCTCTTTCTATATAATAACTTGATTGCGATTCAGGAAAAGGCTGAACAGTCCATCATCGTCGATATGGAGAATCATTCCTACAAGAAGCAGTTGGAGATCATGCAGGAATATGTCAATGTGAACAGAATGCTACGGCATGATGTAAAGAACCATGTCATTGCCCTGCAGGGACTGTTGGAGCAGGGGCAGGAGGAAGATGCACTGGAATATCTGAGAAAGGCTGCAGAAGTTTATGGATTGTATGAAAACAAGGTCAATACAGGAAATGTAGAACTGGATAGTCTCTTTAATTATAAACTGAGTCAGACAGACAAACTGCATATCACGGTTGAACTCAAACTGGAGGTGCCGGAACAGTGCATGGTGCATAATTTTGATCTGTCTATTATCATCGGCAATCTCTTGGACAATGCCATGGAGGCATTGGAGAAGCTGCCGGAGGAGAAGCGAAAACTGAAGCTGGAGATTCGTTACAGTAAGGGACGCATGTTCATTTACAGTGCCAATCCGTATTGCGGAGAGATTCGTAGAGAAAAGGGACGTATTGTAACGAGTAAACCGGATGCAGCACTACATGGTGTGGGCTTAAGGAGCGTAGAAACCGTCATTCAAAAGTATCATGGAGAGATGGAGATCAATACAAAGGATGCGGTGTTCTTGGTGCAAATCATCCTATATACCTAAACCGGCATGAATAGGATGGTATAAAATACTGGAAATATGCAGACATTCCATGTATAATGTTAGGGTGGCTTTGCGTGCTACGATCAAACATACGGAAAGGTGGTTTACGTTATGGGAAGAAATGTAGGAACTGTATCAAGGGGAATTCGTTGTCCAATCATCCGCGAGGGCGATGATCTGGTTGACATCGTTACGGAATGTGTTATGGAAGCTGCTCAGAGTGATGGATTTGAGGTACGTGATAGAGATATCGTGGCAATTACGGAATCAATCGTAGCTCGTTCGCAGGGCAATTATGCAGGAATCGAAGCAATTGCTGCAGATGTCCGCAATAAATTAGGTGGAGAGACCATCGGGGTCATCTTCCCGATTTTATCAAGGAATCGATTTGCTATTTGTCTCAAGGGTATTGCAATGGGGGCTAAGAAGGTTATTTTGATGTTGAGTTACCCAAGCGATGAGGTCGGTAATGAACTGGTTTCAGTAGATCAATTGGATGCAGCAGGTGTCAATCCCTACAGCGATGTATTAACACTTGAGAAGTACAGAGAATTATTCGGTTATCACAAACATCCGTTTACCGGTGTGGATTATGTGGAATACTACTCAGATCTGATCCAGGAGACAGGGGCTGAGGTGGAAATCATCTTTTCCAATCAGGCAACAAGTATTCTTGATTATACAAAAAATGTGCTGAATTGTGATATTCACACGAGAGCACGTACAAAGAAATTACTGGTGGCAGCAGGTGCCCAAAAGGTTTATGGCCTGGATGATATCCTGAATGCTTCGATAGATGGCAGTGGTTATAATGAATCCTTTGGATTGCTTGGCTCCAATAAATCAACAGAAAGTTCCATCAAGCTGTTCCCTCGTGACTGTTCTGCTTTGGTAGCGGATATTCAGGCAAGATTTAGACAGTTGACAGGAAAACGTGTTGAGGTCATGGTTTATGGAGATGGAGCATTTAAGGATCCGGTCGGAAAGATATGGGAGCTTGCAGACCCGTGTGTCTCACCGGCATATACTGCTGGATTGGAAGGGACTCCAAATGAGCTGAAATTAAAGTATCTGGCAGATAATGATTTCAAGAATCTGTCGGGAGATGCTCTCAAGGAGGCTATTTCAGAAAGCATCCGTAACAAGGATGGTAACCTTGTCGGCAATATGGCTTCACAGGGTACGACACCGAGACAGTTGACGGATCTGATCGGTTCCTTATGCGATCTGACCAGCGGCTCTGGTGACAAAGGAACTCCTGTTGTATTTATTCAAGGGTATTTTGATAATTATACAAATTAATCAGTTCTGGCTTTGAGCAAACGAGACAGAAGGGAGTCATTTCATGCAGTGGAAAGAATTGCTATGTGCAGATCGTGAGAGAAATCCGCGTCCGAATCCGAATTCTAGTGATCTGCGTACAGAATTTGAAAAGGATTATCATAGGATCATCGGAAGTGCTTCCTTTCGAAGACTACAGGATAAGACACAGGTGTTTCCACTTGATCGCAGTGATTTTATCCGTACCAGGCTAACGCATTCGCTGGAGGTTTCTTCGTTTGCAAAATCTCTGGGACAGAATATATCAGAGATGTTAATCAAGGAGAAGCTTGACGAGACATTTTTGCCCTCCTATAAACAGGATGTTTGTGATATCCTGCAGTGTGCCGGATTATTACATGATATCGGAAATCCACCCTTTGGACATTTCGGAGAGACAGCGATCAGAGAGTGGTTTAAAAAGAATCTTCCTCTGATACAGTATCATGGGCAACCTGTTTCTGAAGTTCTGACAGAGCAGATGAGAGAGGACTTTTATCATTTTGAAGGTAATACACAGGCACTCCGTGTGGTGACAAAGCTACACTATCTGGTAGATGAGCATGGTATGAATCTGACCAAGGGACTACTCGGAACGATCATCAAGTATCCGATTGCTTCCAATCAGATTCATGTGAAAACCTATAAAAAGATGGGATATTATTATGCAGACAGAGATGTCTTCCATGATATCGAGGAAGCAACCGGAGCCGGGGGATGTCGACATCCGCTGACTTTTCTGCTGGAAGCGGCTGATGATATTGCATATAAAACGGCAGATATTGAGGATGCCTTTAAAAAGGGATGTCTCTCCTTTGAAAAACTGTTATGGGAGTTAAATGAGAAGAAGGCAGAGGAGACAGCAGACGAGGCATATGTACAGATGGTCAATGATCTGGAGAAACGTTATCAAAGGGCATTGGAGCGACACATTGACAGTCCGGAGATTTATGCCCTGCAGAACTGGATTGTGCGCGTACAGGGTCGGATGATCCAGTGTGCGACACACGGATTTAGAGAGCATTACCGCGAGATCATGGACGGAACCTATGCAGATGATCTGTTTACAGGAACAGAGGGCGCACTGATGATGGATGTGCTGGGTGATGTTGCATATCGTTATGCGTTTATTTCCAAGCCGATCCTGAAGCTTGAGATTGCAGCTGACAGTGTGTTTAAATTTCTGCTGGAGCGTTTTGTGGATGCTGTGATTTATTATGATACTGAGACAAAGCTGAATGATGTACAGGAGAAATTGATCTCACTGATTTCAGAGAATTATAAGACGATTTACAAGATTTATTCCAAGGATAAAAATGATACTGAGAAGTTGTATCTGCGTCTGCTGCTTGTCACAGATTCTATCTGCGGTATGACAGATTCATATGCAAAATCACTGTATCAGGAATTGAATGGGATTGCATAGAAACTAAGAGAGGAATTTATATGTCAGCAACCGTAATAAAATTAATTGCGCTGGCTCTTATGCTACTTGATCATATTGCAGAATTTATCCCCGGAACAGGGATATTTTTTCATCATTTAGGAAGATTGTCATTTCCGATCTTCCTTTATTGTATGTTGTGGAGTCTTCATTATACACATGATCGGATACAGTATTTTAAAAGACTGTATCTGTTCGGAGTCATTATGGCGATCATGGATCTGATTCTGAACAATGTAGTGACGAATCCATACGCACACATTACAAATAACATTATGATTCCATTGCTGTTAACAGGCGTAATGATTCATATCATAGAGCTTCTTCAAAGTGCACCTAAAGAGGGCAGAAAGTGGTTGTTTGGATTTCTGATTCTGCAGACTGTTTCCATCATATTGTGTATATTGTGTAGCGGCATATTTGGTTTATGGGGAGTACCGGCATTGATTGCGGCGATCCTGCCCAATGTTGTTTGGTGTGAGGGAGGTCCGTTTTTCATTGTGATGGGTATTGTGTGCTATTTTCTGAAGGAGAATCGATGGAAACTGTCAACAGCATATATCTTGTTTTCACTTTTCTTTCTCTTGCAGTCGGCACCAGGGTTTCGATATGAGGATATTATGTGGCACAATTATCAGTGGATGCAGGTGTTTGCACTACCATTTTGGTGGATTTATAACGGCAAACGGGGCCCAAAGCTCAAGTATTTCTTCTATATATTTTACCCGGTACACATCGCAGTGTTGTATGTGGCGGGAAATTTGATGAAGTGAAGCGACAGGATTTAGATTTAGTTTGCTATATTGCAGTTTCTGTGTTATGATGGGCAGGTTGTTTTGAGAAGAGGAGAAAGAATGAGATTTGAAGAATTAAGTGTAGTAAGAGCAGGAGCCGAGGAGGCAATGCCATTAGATGACAGAATCCTGCGTGCAGTCAAGGAAATGGGATTTGAAGAGATGTCACCGATCCAGGCTAAGGCGATCCCGGCAGTAATGGAAGGCAAGGACATCATCGGACAGGCACAGACGGGAACCGGCAAGACGGCAGCATTCGGAATTCCGATGCTTGAGATGGTCAATCCTAAGGATAAGGCTGTACAGGTAATCGTACTTTGCCCAACGAGAGAGCTGGCAATTCAGGTAGCAGATGAAATCAGAAATCTGGCAAAATTTATGCATGGAGTCAAGGTGTTACCTATCTATGGCGGTCAGGAGATTGTGAAGCAGATTAAGTCTCTAAAAACCGGCGTGCAGATCATGGTGGGAACTCCGGGACGTGTGATGGATCATATGAGACGTAAGACCGTGAAATTTGGCGATGTGAAAATGGTCGTACTGGATGAAGCAGATGAGATGCTTAACATGGGCTTTCGTGAGGATATCGAGACCATCCTGACCGATGTACCAAAGGAGCGACAGACCGTTCTGTTTTCGGCTACAATGCCGAAGCCGATTGTAGAGATTGCAAAGACGCATCAAAAGAATGCTGAGACCATCAAGGTGGTACGCAAGGAATTGACCGTCGAGAACATCGAACAGTATTACTTTGATGTAAGACCGAAGAATAAAGATGAAGTATTATCGCGACTGATTGATATATACAATCCACAGCTTTCTGTTGTATTTTGCAACACCAAGCGTAAGGTGGATGAACTGACAGAGATGTTAAAGGGTCGCGGATATTTTGCCGAAGGGTTACATGGTGATCTTGTTCAGAAACAGAGAGACCGCGTCATGAACAGCTTCCGTAACGGCAAGACCGAGATCTTGGTTGCTACAGATGTGGCGGCCAGAGGAATTGATGTTGATAATGTAGACATTGTATTTAATTATGATCTGCCACAGGATGATGAATATTATGTACATCGTATCGGCAGAACCGGACGTGCCGGCAAGACAGGCCTTGCACTGAGCTTTGTATCAGGCAAGGAGGTTTATAAATTAAAGGATATCGAACGCTTCTGCAAGACGAAGATCAAGGCAAAGCCGATCCCGTCTGCAAATGATATCCGTAACACGAAGATCGATCATACATTTTCTGAAGTAGAGGCAGTGATTGAGGAAGGTCATTTGACAGAGATGCTGAATCTCGTAGAACAGCGTGTCAATGAAGGTGACTATACGGCAATGGATATCGCGGCAGCATTCCTGAAGATGTATCTGGGTGATGATGAAGTCGTGGCAAGAGAAAGTACAGAGGCTGATTTCGGACGAGGAAACGGACGCAAGAACAATGATTACGACTACGGTGATACCGGAGCAGAAGAAGGAATGGTCAGACTGTTTATGAACATTGGCAAGAAGCAGGGCGTACGCGCTTCTAATATCGTCGGTGCCATTGCAGGAGAGAGCGGAATTCCCGGTAACCTCATCGGCGCAATTGATATGTTTGACAGTTATACCTTCGTAGAGGTGCCACGTGAATACACTCGTGAGGTGCTACAGGCAATGAAAAATGTCAAGATTAAGGGCAAGACGATTGCTATTGAACCTGCGAACCGAAAATAAAACAAACTTTTCAATAGAAATCTAGTATGATAGAATACAAGACAGGACTTAATTCATTAGGTTCTGTCTTTTGTTTTCAAAAACTGGAGGCGTAAACATGGGGGCAATTCTCATTGACATATTCATCTGGTGGCTGATACTGCTGCTCATTGGAGTGATCCTACTGCCGATTGGTGTGCGTATCTTTTCTTCTTTTCAGGATAAGGGTTATTTATTTACAAAGGTATTGGGTCTGGCAGTTCTGTCATATCTTGTGTTTGTGTTAGCAAATATGAGGCTGCTTCCGTTTCATCGTTTTACCATTCTGCTCATGGCAGCAGTGGTTATGATCGCTGAGTGTGTTTGGCTGCTTTGCTCGAGGCAGGCAGCACTGCGTTTTGGAGAGACTTTGAGAAATCGCAATTTTTGGGTACATGTAGCGATTGAGGAAGTTGTGTTTATGCTGACATTGCTCGTATGGGCGTATTTACGCAGCAGAACGCCAGCACTGGATCATACGGAAATGTTCATGGATCATGGTTTTGTGAAGAGCATCCTCAATGCAGACTATCTGCCTGCAGCAGATATGTGGTATGCAGGTGGGACGATTAATTATTATTACTACGGGCAGTATGTGACTGCCTTTTTATGCAGACTCTCAGGCAGGAGCTCAGGCGTCGGCTATAATCTCATGATGGCGACACTCTTTGCCCTGACATTTGTATTATCTTTTTCAATTGCATATCAGTTACTTTGTATGAAACAAGAAATCAGACGTAGCTTTGCAGTCATCGGAGGTATATTATCGGCATTGGTGGTTACATTATCGGGCAATGCACATGCATTCCTGTATGCGATCATTTTTCCGCTATTAAACAGACTGGGACTGATGGAGTATTCCTTTGGACATGATATTGATCGCTATTGGTATCCGGATGCAACCAGATACATTCATTGTTTTGAAGGTAGTACGGATGGAACGATCACAGAGTTCCCGCTTTACTCCTTCGTCCTGTCGGATCTGCATGCACATGTGGTGGATATTGTGTTTGTCCTGTTGTTTTTAGCTCTGTTGATTCAGTTTATCAGTACAACGGGAGAACAAAAACAGAAACTAACGGAATGGTTGAAAAGCATGGCTCCAATGCTCCTATTACTTGGCCTACTGCTGGGTATTATGGCGATGACAAATTATTGGGATTTTGCGATCTATATGGTGGTGTTTGTGTTTTTCGCAATGTATCAGGCGTGGAAACGTTACAGGTCGTGGAAGCAGCCTGCTTTGTATATGGATGCAGCACTATTGATCGTTTGTGTTTTTTTACTTGGCAAGCTTGTCATGCTGCCGTTTACACTTTCGTTTGAACAGATTCATGTAGGACTGGCTTTTGCCAAAGATCATTCACCAATCAACGAGTATTTGGTCTTATGGGGGATTCCACTTGCGTGGGTGATTCTGTTTGGTAGCTATGTGTATCACAGATGGAAGCAGGGAGAACTAAAACCGGCAGATATCATCGTAGGGATTTATAGCATTTGTGCAGTAGGCCTGATCGCAGCACCGGAGGTTCTCTATATTGAGGACATTTATTCCAATGCACCGCGTTGCAATACAATGTTCAAGTTTACCTATGAAGCATTTATTCTGTTTGGATTGATCACTGGTTACATTATGGTAAATACATTATGTAAATGTAAAAATGTATTGGGTAATATTCTTCTCATCGTCCTTCTATTACTTCCTCCATTTTGCTACCCATACTATGCAATCCACGAAGTCTACTTTACAGGTGAAAATGCTAAGGCCTTGGACGGACTTGCATATATTGCAAAGAAGGATGCAAAAGAATATACCGCAATCGAATGGATTGATGAGAATGTGGCAAAAGACGCTGTGATTCTTGAGGTCAATGCATTAAGCTATACAGAGGGTGATCGGCTCTCTATGGCAACCGGCAGACCAACTGTACAGGGCTGGTGGACACATGAGATGCTCTGGCGTAACCTGAGCTCAGATGATTTAAATGTAAGAATTGCTGATATCCGTGAGATCTATGAGGGAATGGAACTAATGAAAACAGAAGAACTGATTGAACAGTATGGGATTGATTATATTTATATTGGAACACGCGAATGTGAAGCATTTCCCGAGTTACAGTCAGACAAACTTAAGGAATTATCGGATATGATCTATGATTTTGATGGAACACTATTACTGCATATGAGATAATTATAAGAGAATCGGTTATTGCACCGATTCTCTTTCTTTCTCTGTATATACATCGCTTTTTAGAAGTTTGTAGATTAAGGGAATCACCATTAAAACCCATACAATGGGTTCAGAGATGATAATACCGAAGTACTTCAAGGTAGGCGCTAAGAACAGTACAGTAAAGAGCTTGCCCAGCATTTCAATACAACTGGAAATGATAGGAGTCACATGATCTCCGATGCCCTGCAATGCATTGCGACAGACTGTGATTACAGCTGGAACAAAGTATAGTAATGTGTTGACACGCAGATAAAGAACAGCCGTTTCAATGATTTCTGCCTTTTCAGTAGAGGTTATGAGACGGATCATGATAGGTGCAAGCGTATAGGTCATCAGAATTACAAGAACTGTCCAAATCCATGCAAAGAATACACACTTTTTGATTCCTTCACGAATACGACTGAAATTGTGTGCGCCATAGTTTTGACCGCAATAGGAGGCACTGGTCATACTGAATACTGAGAAGGGTATCATAAAGAAGTGCGTGATCTTGCGTGCAGCATAATGAGCGACTATGATATTGGAGTTGAACAGATTGATCGCCCCCTGCAGAATGAGCGTTCCCAACATCACAAGTGAATTCATCAATCCCATAGAGAGACCGCTCATCCAGAGTTCGCGGGTCATTTCGGTATTGAGACGGAAACTGGATGTGGATAGTCTGAGAACAGGGTATTTCTTTAATATATAGGCTGCACAAAGCAGTGCAGATATTAATTGTGAGATGACAGTTGCAATTGAGGCACCGGAGATACCCATACGCAGACCGGCAACCATCAGAAAGTCCAGCCCGATATTGAGCAATGCCGAAATAATCAGGAAGAGCAGGGGTGCAACGGTATCGCCAAGGGCACGCAGTGTAGCAGAAAATACATTATAAAGCATGGCGGTGAACATACCAAGTAATATGATCCTGATATATGCAGTTGCAGCAATGGTATGTGCAGGCTGCACGTTGACAATTCTTAAAAACTGGGGCAAAAATACCACTGAGATCACTGTGAAAACAAGTGATGTCAGTGTTCCAAACAGAAGAGAACCACCAAAGGAACGATTGACCTCACGATCTTCCTTTGCTCCGAACCAGTATGCAGTAATGACACCGAATCCATTGGTTAGCCCGATTAGAAAACCGACGATCATGTCTGCGAGTGGGGTAACGGAACCGACTGCTGCCAGTGCTTCATCACCGAGGACCATTCCGATGATCCATGTGTCTGTCAGAGAATAGCACAGCTGAAACAACTGTCCTAAAAAGATTGGCAGTGCAAAACGCAGAATTACTTTTCCCGGAGCACCGGTTGTCAGATCTTTCATATCAGATGTCCTCTCCAATCTACTGAATTATGCTGTCTTAGCATTTGTATCATTCTAGCTCATTTTATTGCGAAAAGAAAGTAATGAATGCGAAATAATACGAAAACGATTAAGAAAAGATTGGATTTTGTCGATACATGTGGTATGATAATAAAGAAATTGGTTATAAGACTATATTAACCAACACAATCATATACATATCAAGAGGAGGGTAATATTATGTTTTCACGTGTTGAATTAAAAGACGCTGCAAAGAAACAGATCAGCGGAAATATTGGAATGTTGTTTGTGGTAGGACTGATTGCAGGTCTGATTATCAGTGCTTCCGGCTTCACTTTTATCGGACCACTTATCATATCAGGTCCGTTGATGTTGGGACTTTCCAGTATCTATCTGGCAGTTGCCCGCGAAGGTAAAAAGCCGACCATAGAAGATCTGTTTAGTGGTTTTAATCAGTTTGGGCAGTCACTTGTTTTATATCTTTTAATTACGATTTTTGTTACTTTATGGACATTATTGCTGATCGTTCCGGGAATTATTAAGGCTATTTCTTATTCACAGGCATTTTACATTTTATCAGATCATCCTGGGATGACTGCTTCTGAGGCACTCGATGAGAGCAAGAGAATTATGGAAGGACATAAGATGGATTACTTTGTACTGATGCTGTCCTTTATTCTCTGGATTCTATTAGGCAGTGTAACCTGCGGATTGGCCTATATCTATGTGGGACCTTATATGACAACCACTGGTGTTAATTTCTACGAAAAGATCAAAGGCTGATCAAATCAATCACTTAGGAATATGAAACAACGCGGATGGTAGACTCTGCGTTGTTTTTTTGTGTTTTTTACTTTATTATCCGATGCAGAAAGGGTATACTGTAAGGAAGGGAGGAATCACCATGGAACGTATATGATATGGTGCATGAGATATGGAGAAAAAGCTAAGAGATTATATCGTGTATATTGAAACCTTGATTGCAAAGCAAGAAGTGTGGGATGTAGGAGAGCATGATAAAGTACAAAGGGATATGTTGGTACAGATTGGATTTTTCCAGCATGAGAGGTTGATTCACCTAATTGTGACAGTGACTTTTGCAATCCTGACAGTTGGTTCTCTGATTGCCTGTTTGTTGTTGCAGATGCTCGCTCTATATTGTCTGACGTTACTTTTGATAATTCTTTTGATTCCCTATATCAGACATTATTACATATTGGAAAATGGTGTACAGAAGTTATATGCACTTTATGAGGAAATGAAATGATCGAATCAAACAACCAACTTTTTTATCTGACAACCACACATACCAGTTATTGGTTTCGGGTGACTCCGTATGGTCATTTGGAGCATGTTTATTATGGGCCGCGTGTAGAGAGACAGTCTATGGAGTGCTTTGCCATGAAACAGGTCGTTCAATGGGGCACTACGGTACTTTACAGTAAGGAAAGTGATACCTATAGTCTCGATACGATGTGTCTGGAATGGTCTGGAATGGGACGGGGAGATTTCCGCAGAAGTCCGATGGAGATCAAAATGCCGGATGGCAGTTTTGTACATGATTTTCGGTTTAAAAAAGCAATTACAAAGCATGGGACGGCTCCGATGGAAAGCCTGCCGACTGCTTATGCAAATAAAGGCGACAGTATGTATCTGGATATCCTGCTGGAGGATGAGTCTAATCAGCTGGAACTGCATCTGATTTATACGGTTTATGAGAGTACAGATGTAATCACAAGGCGTGCAGTGCTTGTAAACCGAAACGAAAAGACTGCAGTTTTGAGAAGAATGCTCAGTATGATGGTGGATATTCCGAACCGTGGCTATAGGATGACTACCTTTGACGGCAGCTGGATCAGGGAGGCACATCGACATGACCGTGAGGTGCAGTATGGGATCACTCTGAATTCCTCCACGACGGGGAACAGTTCTAATCAGCATAATCCGGGTTTTCTGCTGTCAGAGCGAAATGCCACTGAGGATCAAGGGTGGGTATATGGATTCAATCTCGTATACAGTAGCAATCATTATGGCTCCGTGGAGTTGAATTACAACGATATCGCGCGTGTTTCTATCGGGATCAATGATCATTGTTTTGAGTGGGAGCTACATCTTAACGAACAGTTTGAGTCACCGGAGGCAGTCATGACCTTTAGTGATGAAGGTTTGAATGGTGTCAGTCATCATTTTCATGATTTTATCAATGCACATATCATTCGTGGAGATTGGAAGCACAAGGATCGACCGATTCTGATCAATAATTGGGAGGCAGATTTCTTTGATTTTAAACAACGAAAATTGATAAAATCGGCTGAACAGGCAAAAAAACTGGGGATTGAATTGTTTGTCTTGGATGACGGTTGGTTCGGAGCGAGAAATAACGACAAGGCCGGACTGGGGGATTATCAGGTAAATCGAAAAAAACTTCCCGGCGGGATGGCAGGCTTGTCGAAACAGGTAAGGGCAGCGGGTCTGATGTTTGGACTCTGGTTTGAACCGGAGATGGTGAATGAAGACAGTGATCTGTATCGTGCTCATCCTGAATATGCGGTTACACTGCCGGGCAAGAATGCAACTTATGGGCGTAATCAACTGGTTCTAGACTTATGTAAACCTGAGGTGCAGGATTATATCGTTGAACAGGTCTCGCGAATTTTAGATGAGGCTCAGATTTCCTATGTGAAATGGGATATGAACCGTCATATCAGCGAAGCATACTCTGCAGTCTTACACAATCAGGGAGAATTTTTTCACAGATATACCATTGGATTGTATCGTATCCTTAAACGGATCTTTGAACCAAGGAGCCATATTCTGTTAGAGAGCTGTTCCAGTGGTGGGAATCGATTTGATTTGGGTATGCTTTGCTACTCACCGCAGATATGGTGTTCAGATGATACGGATCCTGTGGAACGACTGACGATTCAGGGGGGACTATCTTATCTCTATCCGATATCTGTCATGGGGGCACATGTGTCTGCCTCACCAAGTCAGCAGACGATTCGAAACACCGCTTTATCAACACGATTTAATGCAGCTGCATTCGGTTGTCTGGGATACGAGTTGGATCTGAAATGTCTTACTAAGGCAGAACAGAAAGAAATTGCAGAACAGATTGCATTTTATAAGGAGCACCGGCATACCTTCCAATATGGTGTGTTTTCTCGGATAGATTATCCGAAGGATAATAAGGTGCAATGGCAGGTGTGTGAGCGGGATGGAAGTAAGGCAATTACAGGCTTCTTCCAAACGCTGACGAGGGCAGCAGAGGGATATGATTATCTGCGTGTGACCGGTCTTAATCCGCAGAAGAAGTATTGTATGCAGACGAAATCACAGCATCTCTATCTGGATCGATTCAAGGGATTGGCCAAGCATGTGATGCCTGTTAAACTCAATCCTGACGGAGTGATATTTCGAACTGCCAATCGACACTATACATTACAGGATGGTGTGGAGGAGTATCATGGAACCGGCACGGTATTTGCAAGCGGAGTCATGTTGAATAACCAGTTTATCGGGAGCGGAATCAATGAACATGTACGTGTGCTGGGAGATTTCGGATCTAATCTATATGTGACCAAGGAGGAACCGTAATGAAAACAAATCACAATAAGTATACCTTTGGACTTGGGACGATAGGACGAGACATGGTGTATACGATGGTTAGCATGTATTTGATCTATTATCTGACCGATATCCTGAGTCTTCCGACCTCAAGTCTCTGGTGGATTACGGGGATCATGCTTTGCTGTAGGATTTTTGATGCGTTAAATGATCCGATTATGGGTGTCATTGTAGATAATACGCATGGCAGGTATGGTAAATTTAAGCCTTGGATTGCACTTGGAGCATGTCTGTCAGGAATCGTCACTGTACTGCTTTTTACTGATATGGGTTTGACCGGAGCAGGATATGTGGTTTTATTTGCCATACTCTATCTGTTTTGGGGGATTACATATACGATCAATGATATTTCTTACTGGTCTATGCTGCCTTCATTAAGTCTTGATCAGAAGGAACGTGAGAAGATCGGTGCATTTGCAAGGATCTGTGCGGATATCGGTCTTTTCTTTGTTGTGGCTGGAATCGTACCGATTACGACAGCACTCGGAGAGACTCTGGGAAGTTTACAGAGAGGGTATCTGGCATTTGCAGCGATCGTCGTCATAGTGATGTGGCTGGGACAGTGCATTACAATCTTTGGTGTTAAGGAGACAGTTGTAGCCGTGGATGCAGCGGCAGAGCATACTACACTTAAGAATATGGTTGAGGTCATATACAAGAATGATCAGCTTCTTTATACAGCGATTTCGATGGCACTTTTTATGATAGGTTATACAACAACGACCAGTTTTGGTATTTACTACTTCAAATATGCTTATGGAAATGAAGAGATGTATTCCATATTTGCACTGATTCTTGGGGTTTCACAGATCGTAGCGTTGATTGTGTTTCCACTGTTCAGTAAACGTTTAGAGAGAAATAAGCTGTATTTTGGTGCCACCTGTCTGGTGGTAATCGGTTATATCATTTTCTTTTTCGCACCAACGAATACCATGATCTTCATCGGAACGGCGGGGGTATTGATCTTTATTGGAGAGGCATTTATTCAGTTGCTGATGCTGATGTTTTTGGCAGATACAGTTGAGTATGGGTATTGGAAGTTTGGAAAGCGAAATGACAGCGTGACTTTTTCACTCCAGCCCTTTATCAACAAGATGGGCGGAGCCGTAGCGAGTGGGGTGGTAGGTGCCATTGTAATCATATCGGGCATCAAGGATGCCACATCAGCGGCGGATGTTTCAACCGGAGGATTGACGATCATGAAAGCGGCGATGTTTATCTTTCCACTGATCTGTATCGTAATTGGGTATCTACTGTATCGCTCAAAATATAAGATTGACAGCGAATTATATAATCAAATTATTCAGGAACTAAAGGAACGTGGTGCAATATCCACAAAATCATCTGAAAGATAAATTCATAGGAGATGGAGTTGACAGAAAATGAATCAGTTATTGACACCAGAAAGTAAACTAAAGGAAATCTATGCTCATCCTGTGGGACATGATATTATCCACAGAGTGTTGACAGCCCTTCGCTTAAAGGACGGATTGGTCAACAATCCGATTGTCGGCAATATGAAGCTACAGGTTCTGTCGAGCCTGCTCAAGAAAAACCTTGGAGATTATGCCTCTCTGCTGACATTGCTCAATACGGAGCAGGATGTACCGGCACAGGGAACGGGAGAGATCAAGGAGGCATGGTGGAAGGAAGCCGTATTCTATCAGATCTATCCCCGCAGCTTCATGGATTCAGATGGTGACGGAATCGGCGATTTACAGGGGATCCTGTCAAAACTGGATTACCTAAAGGAACTGGGAGTAGATGTATTATGGCTTTCACCGATCTATGACTCGCCCAATGATGATAACGGATATGATATCAGGGATTATCAAAAGATCATGCAGGATTTTGGCTCAATGCAGGATTTTGATGTATTGCTTGAGGAAGTACATAAACGGGATATGCGGTTGATCATGGATCTGGTCATCAATCATACCTCTGATGAACACAGATGGTTTCAGGAGGCACTAAAGGATCCCAAATCTAAATATCGCAATTATTATCATTTCCGTCCGGGTAAGGGTGGTAAGAATCCCCCAAATAACTGGAATTCCTTTTTTTCCGGTTCAGCATGGAACTATTATGAGGAACAGGACGTATGGGCATTGCATCTCTTTTCCAAGAAGCAGATGGATCTAAACTGGGACTGTAAACAGATGCGAAAGGAAATCCTGGATATGATCCGGTGGTGGCTGGATAAAGGCATCGATGGTTTTCGTATGGATGTGATTAATTATATCTCCAAGACAGAGGGGCTTCCTGACGGAAGTGAGACGATCGGTGAGTTGATTGGTTATCGAGGAATCGAGAATTACTTCTATGGACCTCATCTACACGAATATCTGCGTGAGATCCGCAGCAAGGCTTTTGAGCCATATCAGGCTTTCTCTGTGGGAGAGATGCCGGGTATCGGCATGGAAATGTCCAAGCTTTTGACAGGAGATGATCGTGGAGAGTTGGACATGATGTTTTCATTTGATCATTTGGAGACACCCGGATTTAATCGATTTGATCGTTATCGATATGATTTAAATTATCTGAAGGAGTATCTGATCGACTATGCCGAGCATTATGGAAATCACTGCCACATGGCATTGTTTTATAACAATCACGATAATCCCAAGTTTATCTCAAAGGTTGATCCAGATGGTGCCTATAGAGAGGTGCTGGCTAAGATGATGGCGGTGATCCAGTTTACCAGTCGTGGAACACCATATCTGTATCAGGGGGATGAGATCGGTACCGTGAACCAGATGTTCCATTCGATTGATGAATTAAAGGATGTGGAATCACTGAATCTATATGAACAACTGATCAACGAACGTGGGATGACAAAGGAAATGGCATTTGAGACAGTTCTGTCAGGCACCCGTGATCATGCAAGAACCCCCATGCGGTGGGATGCCACCCCAAATGGTGGGTTTACTACAGGCACTCCATGGATTCAGGGAGATCGCGATTATGAATACTATAATGTAGAACAGGAAAGCAAGGATCCGGACTCTGTCCTGAATTTCTATAAGAAGCTGATTGCATTCAGAAAAGAAGAAAAGGCATTTGTATACGGGAAAACTGAATTTGTCAAAAAACATGTAAAAAACTTTTTCTTATATTACCGAAGTTACCAAGACAGATGCTTTTTTATTGAGTGTAATTTGTCACCAAAGATCAAGGAGCGGTTTGTTGATACGAAAAAATATCAGCTGTTGATCTCTAACTATGATACGATCAGCAATGATATGATGCCCTATGAGGCCAATATCTATCTTGCATAGAGGTGATTTGTACCTGTCAGATCCAAAACATAAGATGACAAAATGTGCAAATAATGCTATAATATTTCGATACAGAGACACAAGGTACATAGTAACCATATGTACATTTGTTCAATAACGATTACGGAGGTAATAATATGGGTTTGATTCAGGCAGTAAAGGGAGCTTTGACGGGGGAGCTAGCTGATCAATGGCGGGAGTATTTCTACTGTGAGTCCTTGGAAGCAGATGTACTCGTGACAAAGGGTGTAAAAAGAGTAGATCCCAAGAGAAGCTCTAACACAAAAGCAAATGACAACATTATTTCCAATGGTTCTATTGTTGCTGTCAATGACGGACAGTGTATGTTGATCGTAGAACAGGGAAAAGTCGTGGAGTTCTCCGCAGAGCCGGGCGAATTCATATATGATGTATCAACAGAGCCCAGTTTGTTTTATGGTGGTTTGGGAGCAGGATTAAAGAAGTCTTTTGAGACATTTGGCAAGCGTTTTACATTTGGCGGAGATACTGCTAAGGATCAGAGAGTTTATTATATCAATACAAAGGAACTGCCGGGTAATAAGTATGGCACACCCAATCCGGTTCCGTTTAGAGTGGTTGATAAGAATATCGGACTGGATATCGATATCGCGATTCGTTGTCATGGTGAATATTCTTACAAGATTATCGATCCTTTGCTGTTCTATACAAATGTAACCGGCAATGTTGAGGATGAGTATGACAGAACAGAGATTGACAGCCAGTTGAAGACAGAGCTAATGACAGCATTACAGCCTGCATTTGCAAAGATATCTGATATGGGTATCAGATACAGTGCACTTCCCGGACACACCATGGAGATGGCAGATGCGTTGAATGAAGTATTGTCAAAGAAATGGTCAGAGCTTCGCGGACTTGCAATTGTATCCTTTGGTGTCAGCTCAGTAACTGCATCCGATGAAGATGAAAAGATGATTAAGGAGCTGCAGCGTAATGCAGTTATGAAGGATCCGACAATGGCAGCAGCCACATTGACAGCAGCACAGGCACAGGCTATGCAGAGTGCGGCAGCGAATGAGAGTACTGGACCGATGATGGCTTTTGCTGGTATGAATATGGCAAGTATGGCAGGCGGTATGAATGCGAATAATCTGTACGCTATGGGAGCACAGCAACAGGCGGCAGCACCGACAGCAGCACCGACACCTCAAGCAGCAGCACCACAGGCAGCAAGTGGCTGGACGTGTGCATGCGGCAAGACAGGCAATACAGGAAAGTTCTGTGCAGAGTGTGGAACCCCAAGACCGGATGAGAATGGCTGGACATGCACATGTGGCGTTGTCAACAAAGGGAAGTTCTGTTCAGAATGCGGAAAGCCGAAGCCGGCAGGAGCACCGACCTACAAATGCGATAAATGTGGATGGGAGCCAGAAGACAAGATGAATCCTCCGAAGTTCTGTCCGGAATGTGGAGATCCATTTGATGATAACGACAAACAGTAGGAACATATTGTTTGATCAGGTTGTGAATACATGAGCAAGGCGTCAATAAAGTAAGAGTATATTGCTTTATCAGATTGTAATTACAGAATAGAGTAGACATAATTAGTTTACATAAAGACATTGAATTCAAGCGTAAGTATCCGTACAGAGAGACATTCCTATGAATCGAATGCATGTATCCGGATATGGGAAGCAGGGTGCAATTCCCTCACGAACCCGTCACTGTAAAGTCAGAAAACCAGCTTGGATGAATGTACAAAGAACCACGTGGAATTGGTGTTCGTACAGAAAAGAGAGTTTAATAGCCCTCTGTCTCTGCGTGCTGGATACGTGAAGACAGAGGGCTTTGTATTGGATATGTTTGGAAGTACACGTTTACAATAACATCAAATCGGAGGAACAGAATATGTCTGAACAGCAGAGTAAGAATGACAGAAGGAATAGGAAGCTTCCACTCATAATAGGATTTGTGCTGGTAGTTGTATTGGTTGCTGTCATGGGGATTTTATATATCAAGAGCCGACCACAGACACAGGCAGGGGACAAGGAGATTACGTTGGTTGTGGTTCATGCAGATGAGAGCCATAAGGAGTTTGAAATCCATACGAATGAGGAATATCTGCAGGGAGCCTTACAACAGGAACAGCTGATAGACGGAACAGAGGGAGACTATGGACTGTATGTCTTAACTGTTGATGGAGAGACAGTCGATGAAACAAAACAACAGTGGTGGTGTCTGACCAAGAACGGCGAAGCACATACGCTTGGTGTTGGAGAGACGCCAATTGCTGACGGAGAACAATATGAATTTACATTCACAACAGGATGGTAATTTAGAGCAAGACGAGAAAACGCTCGGCGTGGCGACAGTAACAGGAGACATGACGGCTCGGAAAAGAATTATGTCAGTTTATGATATGGTTCTGTATGCGTTACTGGCGGCTCTTTTGCTTGTTGTGCAGATTTCTCTTGCTTTTTTGCCCAATATCGAACTGGTATCCTTGCTTTTGATTGTGTATACACGTGTTATTGGAAGAAAAGCGCTGATACCACTTTATATATTTGTCCTTGTTGAAGGATTGATCTATGGATTTGGACTGTGGTGGATCAATTACCTGTACATTTGGACGATCTTAGTCATAGCAGTCATGCTGCTTCGTAAAATAGAATCGGTATGGTTCTGGGCAATTGTTGCCTGTATTTATGGATTGTGTTTCGGAACCCTCAGTTCCATTCCCTATTTCTTCATAGGAGGAATTCCTATGGTGGTCACCTACATCCTAAATGGAATCCCATTTGACCTGTTACACGGATGTGGTAACTTCTTGACTACGCTGATACTGGTGAAGCCACTCTATTATGCGTTATTTGGCGTTTGTTACAAAGCAAGATAGTAATTCTCCAAAAAGCAAACATATATTTACACAATCATTCAAAATTGCAATAAAAGCTTAAATCATGGAATGATATGAGTCATAGGATAATGGAAAAACGAACTTATATTGACTTGATCACTTCAATTCTTGTAATCACATCTTTATCCATCTTAGCGATACGCAGGGCAAAATCACTGTAGTAGACACAGGAGCCGGTTGCGATTTCCTTTTCGTCTTCTTCAAGCTTTTTATGAACAACTTCACCCAGAGTAGAACCATCTTCCAATGGAATGTGAATGCGGAACAACCAGTTGATGGTTTTAATATGCTGTGTGGCACGAAAAATGGCAGCACTCGTTTCATCAAAAGCACAAAACAGATATTTTCTGGTGGCAAAGAGACCTGCAATCGCAGCAACACCAATCAATGTCTCATAGGCAGAGGCATGGTATACGATCATTTGTCTTGCAGTTGCAAAAAGAAGAACTTCTATAATTGTCTCGGGAGTGTGCTTGCAGAGCATCTTGACAAATTCGACACCTACAGCCAGATTGAGTGCCATGGTTAAAAAGGTGGTCAAATTATCCTGCCCGTTTACATAACTTCTGGAATCAACTACTGTCATAAAAAATTTAAGTGACAGAATGATCAGCATAATGATCATCAGTACGGAGATGAATAGTTCCAGACAATTTGCCACATGCAGCATACTTTCCTCGAATCGTTTTCTCATGAGCCCTCCCAGAGTGATAGATGAATTGGTAAAAGAGTTGCAATTATCATTATAAAGGAAACTGTGTGTATTCGTAAAGGGTAATTATTTGTCAAAAAAAGAACAACAGTAGAAATGGATTCGACTGTTGTTCTTGATTTAATATAGTAATTATAAAAACTATTTCTGTTCTGCTGTCTTCTTACCTACCATCGTAAAACAGATGATTGCTGCTACGATGTACAGAGCGATTGTTACATAGAGCACCATCTGGTATCCGGTCGGATTAACCTTGATGATCTCTTCGGTACCGTCAGCCAGCACATGTGGCAGATCTACTTCGGTACCAAATCTCTTGACAATCCAGGTTGCTAACTGATTACCGGAAAGTCCTGCAAACGCCCAAGCAGAAAGTGTGATACCATGAATTGCACTGATATTCTGCATTCCATAATGATCTGAGAGTAGTGTAGGAACATTACTGAAACCACCACCATATCCGGCATTGACTACAAAGAGCAATATCAGTACAAGAACCATAAAGAATGTATTTTGTCCCATATTGGTGATACCCTGTGTCAGGATAACTAGACCGGTTGCAACAATGGACAAAATAAAGATGATCTTGTAAATACTGTTACGATCTTTATAATAATCGGCCCATGCTGAGAATCCAAGACGTCCGGCTGCATTGAAGACTGCAGTAACTGAGGAGAGGATACCAACGATTCCGACCAAACCAATACACTTGATGATCATTTTTTCCTGAGAGATCAGAGCAAGACCACAGGTGATATTAATATAGAACATCAACCAAATACCGATGAAAGTAACAGGTTTTGTCTTGATGACATCAAATGGACGTGATCCCTTTTCAGCTGAAGTCGGTTCATGCCAGCCTTCAGGCTTCTTTAGGAGCAGATGTCCAACAAACATCATAATGAAATATACGATTGCAAGGATATAGAACATCTTGAAGATGCCTTCTTTTCCAAGTGAATCAAGCAGAGCCTGCATAATTGGACTTGCGATTGCCTTGGCAGCACCAAAGCCTGCAACTGCAAGACCTGTAGCCAGTCCCTTGCGATCCTCAAACCATAACATTAAGGTCTTTACCGGTGAAAGATAACCTGTACCGAGACCGATTCCCATGATAAAACCATAGCATACATAGATACCAATGAGTGATACCAGACTTCCTTGATGAGCACCGCCGTACCAGATAAAGAAACCTGTTCCTGCCATACCAAGTGTAAAGCAAATCGTTGCAATCAAAGAAGATTTGTGAATATCCTTTTCTACGATACCGCCAAGGAATGCAGCGGACATACCGAGAAAGAAAATTGCGAAACTGAATGCCCATTCTGTGGCACCCTTGGAAAATCCGATGTAATCTGCGATTTCCTGACTGAAGATTGACCAGCAGTACACCGTACCGATACTGCAATGAAGCAGAAGTGCAGGAATAGCTGCTCTGGTCCACTTGTTACTGTATTTCCCCATAATGAGATACTTCCTTTCTTTTGTTGACGCATAAAAACCTTAGTTATTATAGCAAAATGCAGTAGAAATAACAAGCACAAAAAAAGGACTCATTATCAGTTGCTGACACGAGCCCTTCTCATATAAAACTATTTTTTGTCCTTTGCTTTTTTCTTATCATCAACAATTCCAATGACCATGCAGAAAACCAGTGCAAGACCCGTAAAAATTAATACTGCATATCCATCGACACCCATGTGTGCTCCTCCCTTCAGATTTATTCGTGACTACTGTTTTCATACCATATGCCACCAATGATTCCGACGACACAGATTACAATTCCTAATATTCCCCATATATCAAGCTGCATATTAGCCCTCCTTGATCATTTGCTTTCGTCTCATTCTCATCTTTCAAGATAGATGAAGGAGAACGAAAAGACAATGTTTCAGCATGAATCTTAGCAGTAAATTAGCGTATTCTTAGCAGCATCTTAACAAAAATGAGATTGCAGTTTATGACCATACGTTGCATAATAAATCTATGAAAATTAAGGATATAATTTTGACAATTTTACTATTGGCTGCAGCAATGGGATGTTCTTTTTTGTTATTTTGGATGGTTCCGGAGAATATGGCCAATGTTGTGCTGATCTACATACTTGCTCTGATTGTGATTGCACGGTATACAACAGGGTACTGGTATGGGATTTTTGCGTCACTTTTCTGTGTCATTTCTATTAATTACTGCTTTACTTATCCTTATTTTGAATTGAATTTTACCCTGACGGGTTATCCGATTACATTTGTAGAACTCCTTTCTATTTCCTTAATTACAAGTACAACAACCTCTCATATGAAAAAACAGTCTCAGGTATTAGCCGATCGTGAGCATCAGTTGATGGAGGCACAAAAGGAGAAGATGCGTGCCAATCTTCTGCGTGCCATATCTCATGATCTTCGAACCCCTCTTACAGGGATCATTGGAACGGCTGCTGCCTGTATGGAGGATGAACAAAGACTTACATCTGAGGAACGCATGGAGATGTTGGGACATATCCGCGAGGATTCTGATTGGCTGTTAAATATGGTGGATAATCTACTGACAGTTACGCGCATTCAGGATGACGCAACATCTGTTCACAAAAGTGAGGAGATTGTGGAGGAGGTTGTAGGTGAGGCATTGACACGTTTGAAAAAACGATTTCCTGTTGCTGAAGTAGTGGTTCGGATTCCCGAAGAACCGATTTTGATTCCGATGGATGCAATGCTAATAGAACAGGTTATCATCAATCTGTTGGAGAATGCCATTGTTCATTCTGAGAGTCGGTCTCCGATAGAATTGATTGTTACAAAAGGAAATCATGAAGTAATCTTTTGCGTCAGGGATTATGGAATTGGTATTACAGATCTGGATACGATCTTTGATGGAGTTCCACAGCAGGGAACTACCCCCAGTGCTGACAGTCACCGAGGAATGGGAATCGGACTGACGATCTGTAGGACAATTGTACTTGCACATGGAGGAAGTATTACAGCAAATAACCATGAAAATGGTGCAGAATTTATTTTTTCATTACCACAGGAGGAAGGAAGCCATGAATCCATCATTTCAGATACTCATCATTGAGGATGAAGAAAATATTTGTGAGTTTATGAAACGAGTATTAACTTCACAAGGCTACAAGGTTTACATAACATACAACGGAAGGGACGGACTTTCAGCAATTTCATCTACCTGTCCGGATTTGATCATATTGGATCTGGGACTTCCTGATATTGATGGAATCAGCATCATCGAGAAGGTAAGAGAGTGGAGTAGTAGTCCTATTGTAGTTGTTTCAGCCAGAACGCATGAGAATGACAAGGTATTGGCTCTGGATGCAGGAGCAGATGACTACATAACGAAGCCATTTGGAACTTCTGAATTGTTAGCACGCATTCGGACATCTCTACGTCATGGTAACCGATTAAATAAAGATTCATCCATAACAATTCGACCATATCACGCCAAGGATTTGTTTATTGATTTTGATCGAAGAATTATCACAATTGATCAAAAGCCAATCCATCTGACACCTGTAGAATATAAGATTGTTACCTACCTTGCCAGAAATTCGGGAAAGGTTCTGACCTATACGTCCATTATGCAGGCGGTATGGGGGCCATATATTGAGGAGGATACGAAGATTCTCCGAGTGAACATGGCTAATATAAGAAGAAAACTGGAGCACAATCCGGGGGTTCCCCAATATATTTTTACTGAAATCGGAGTTGGATACCGGATGCTGGATGGCTAAATCATAGAGCGAACCAGAGTTGTTAAAAACATGTTAAGAAATATCTTAAAATCTTTCTCTTCCCAGGATCTACTGCTAAAATGCACATGAATGATGCATAAGCTTAAGGAGGTAAGAGGGATGAATATCGGAGTTCTGATCATTGCAATTGTAGGCGGGGCAGTAGGAGCACTTTCAACATTGTATCTGGTTGTCAGCTTTCCGGCGGTGCTGATCTGGAAGATCTACCGCAGAGTTCGTTTTGGAATATCAATAACAGGTTGAGTGTAACAGCCGGGTGGAAAACCACCCGGTTTTTTAATGCCTATGACCAATTATAGACATCAAAATATTTTTTGAATCACAGACGAAAATTTAGTTAAATTTAGATGGCATAATGAAAACAATTCTGCTATAATCATTTAGATATATGCCTAGAAGGATTGGAGAAATAAAATGGTCTACAATGATGTACTAGAGGCAATCGGTCATACGCCGATCATTCGGCTCAATAAAATGACAGAACCGGGTTCGGCTGAAATCCTGGTGAAGTACGAAGGACTCAACGTAGGAGGCTCTATTAAAACCAGAACTGCTTATAATATGTTGAAGCAGGCTGAAAAGCAGGGCTTAATTCATGAAAACACAATTATTGTTGAGCCAACCAGCGGTAATCAGGGCATCGGTCTTGCACTTGTCGGTGCAGTCAGAGGCTATCAAGTTCGTATCATTATGCCGGACTCCGTTAGTGAGGAGAGAACCAAATTGGTGGAGGCATATGGTGCCGAGGTGATCAGAATCCATGATGCCGGAGATATCGGAGCATGCATTGAAGAATGTCTCCAGACTGCTCTTCGCATGGAGCGTGAGGATCCAAATGTATTTGTTCCACAACAGTTCACCAATCCCAACAACCCGAAGGTTCATAAATATCATACAGGAGTGGAGATTCTTGAACAGGTCGAGGGTCCGATTGACGGATTTTGCTCAGGCGTGGGTACAGGTGGTACGATTTCCGGGATCGGAGAGGTATTGAAAAGCCAGAATCCAGATATCAAGATCTGGGCTGTAGAACCTGAAAATGCAGCGATTTTGTCCGGAGGCAGCATCGGAACACATCTGCAGATGGGAATCGGAGACGGACTCATTCCACAGAATCTCAATACCAAAATATATGAAAACATTTGTATCATTACCGATGAGGAAGCACTCAACACATCTAAAAGGCTGATGAGAGAAGAAGGCTTGATGTGTGGCATTTCAAGCGGTTCTAATGTGGCAGCTGCTATCAAGATGGCGAGAATGCTTGGGAAAGGTAAGACAGTTGTAACGATTTTGCCGGATACAGGTGAGAGATATTTCAGCACAGAACTATTTACGAAGTAATCATTAACCGGTGAGCGGGAAAGATTCAAATACGAAGGGAGAATATAGAAATGAAAAAAAGAGACGACATCCACAAAATCCTGATCATAGGCTCGGGTCCGATCATCATCGGGCAGGCTTGTGAGTTTGATTATTCAGGAACACAGGCGTGCAAGGCATTACGCAAACTCGGTTATGAAATCGTGCTTGTTAATTCCAACCCCGCAACGATCATGACAGACCCCGATACGGCTGATGTGACCTACATTGAGCCATTGAATGTTGACAGATTAGAGCAGATCATTGCAAAGGAAAGACCGGATGGTTTATTGCCGAATTTGGGCGGACAGTCAGGTCTTAATCTTTGCTCTGAACTAGCCAAGGCGGGTATACTTGATAAGTATAATGTTCAGGTCATCGGTGTTCAGGTAGATGCAATTGAACGTGGCGAGGATAGAATCGAGTTCAAGAAGACTATGAGTTCGCTCGGTATTGAAATGGCAAGAAGTGAGGTTGCTTATTCAGTGGATGAGGCTCTGGCAATTGCAGAAAAGCTCGGATATCCGGTGGTTCTGCGTCCTGCCTATACAATGGGCGGTGCCGGTGGCGGTCTCGTATATAATATAGAAGAATTAAAGACGGTCTGTGAGCGCGGCTTGCAGGCAAGTCTGGTTGGACAGGTTCTGGTTGAGGAATCTGTACTTGGATGGGAAGAACTTGAACTGGAGGTTGTTCGGGATGCCTCAGGTAATATGATTACAGTATGCTTTATTGAGAACATTGATCCTCTGGGAGTTCATACAGGAGATTCCTTCTGTAGCGCACCGATGCTTACAATTCCTGAGGAAGCACAGATGGAACTGCAGAGACAGGCATATAAGATTGTAGATGCGATTCAGGTCATTGGCGGAACCAATGTACAGTTTGCACGTAATACAGAAACCGGAAGAATCATTGTAATAGAGATTAATCCCAGAACTTCACGTTCTTCTGCACTTGCCAGCAAAGCAACAGGCTTCCCGATTGCACTTGTTTCGGCAATGCTTGCAACGGGTCTTGATCTATCTGATATACCATGTGGTAAGTATGGTACACTGGACAAATATAAACCGGATGGTGACTATATTGTAATCAAGTTTGCACGCTGGGCATTTGAAAAATTCAAAGGTGCTGAGGATAAGCTTGGAACACAGATGCGAGCAGTCGGCGAAGTAATGAGCATCGGCAAGACCTACAAAGAGGCTTTTCAGAAGGCAATCAGAAGTCTGGAGACCGGACGATATGGTCTGGGTGTGGAGAAGTTCAAGAGCCTTACTAAGAAGGAGTTGCTAGATCGTTTACATGTTCCTACCAGTGAGCGTCAGTTTATTATGTATGAGGCACTACGTAAGGGTGCTACGGTTGAGGAATTATATGATCTGACCAAAATCAAACCATATTTCATCGAACAGATGGAAGAGCTGGTATTAGAGGAAGAAGCACTGAAACTCCATGAAGGTGAGGTGCCTCCGACAGATGTACTTCGTTCAGCCAAGAAAAACGGTTTCTCTGACAGATATTTAAGTGGACTTTTAAAGATTTCCGAGGAGAAGATCAGAAATGCAAGGATCGCGGCCGGTATCACAGAGGCATGGGAGGGTGTACACGTCAGCGGAACCGAAGATAGTGCATATTACTATTCCTCCTATAATATGAAGGATGAAAGCAAGGTGAATACAGATAAGCCTAAGATCATGATTCTGGGTGGCGGACCAAACAGAATCGGTCAGGGTATCGAATTTGACTATTGCTGTGTACATGCCGCCATGGCACTCAAGAAGCTTGGTTTTGAGACGATCATAGTAAACTGTAATCCTGAGACGGTATCGACGGATTATGATACCTCAGACAAATTATACTTTGAGCCTTTGACACTTGAGGATGTACTCAGTATCCATGACAAAGAGAAACCGGTTGGAGTGATTGCACAGTTTGGTGGTCAGACACCACTCAATCTGGCAGCTGATCTGAAAAAGTATGGTGTCAATATTTTGGGAACCACTCCGGAAACCATTGATCTGGCAGAGGACAGAGATCTGTTCCGTGCTATGATGGACAAGCTTGGCATCCCGATGCCGGAATCAGGAATGGCAGTGAATGTGGATGAAGCACTTGCAATTGCAGCAAGGATTGGCTATCCTGTAATGGTTCGTCCATCCTATGTACTCGGTGGACGCGGCATGGAGGTTGTTCATGATGATGATGCACTACGTGTCTATATGGCAGCAGCAGTTGGTGTCACACCGGACAGACCGATTCTGATTGACCGTTTTCTGCATAACGCTCTGGAATGTGAGGCAGATGCCATCAGTGATGGAACGGATGCATATGTTCCTGCTGTTATGGAGCATATCGAGCTTGCAGGTATTCATTCGGGAGATTCAGCCTGTGTGATTCCTTCCATCAATATATCAGATGAAAATGTTAAGATTATAAAAGAATATACGATGAAAATCGCAAAGGAAATGAATGTACGCGGTCTGATGAATATGCAGTATGCAATCGAGGATGGAAAGGTGTATGTATTGGAAGCAAATCCAAGAGCTTCTCGTACTGTGCCTCTTGTATCCAAGGTATGTAACATCAGAATGGTTCCACTTGCAACAGAGATCATCACCTCAGAACTGACAGGTAGAAAATCACCGGTATCAGATCTGAAGGAGAAGAAATTCTCTCACTACGGAGTCAAGGAAGCAGTCTTCCCATTTAATATGTTCCAGGAGGTAGATCCGCTACTCGGACCGGAGATGCGTTCCACGGGAGAGGTTCTCGGAATGGCAGAGGACTTCGGTACAGCATACTTTAAGGCACAGGAAGCAACACAGACAAAATTGCCGTTAAAGGGCACCGTGCTGATCAGCGTCAATGACCGTGATAAGGAAGAATTGGTTGAGGTCGCAAGAGGCTTCCATGAATGTGGATTCAAGATCATTGCAACAAGAGGAACCGCAGATCTGATCAATGCAAACGGCATTCCGGCAACCAAGGTGTTCAAACTGCAGCAGGGCAGACCCAATATTTTAGATGCAATTACCAATAATGAGGTTGACATTGTGATCAATACGCCGGATGATAAGAAGGGAGCCATGGATGACAGCTACATTCGTAAGGGAGTCATCAAAGGTCGCATTCCATATGTGACCACAATGGCAGCAGCCAAAGCATCCATCCAGGGCATCAAGGCAATGCAAAAGTCATTAGGGGATGTGAAGTCGTTACAGAAATTTCATAGCGGGATAAAATAGCACCAATATTCAGGAGGAATCGTCATGTTAGACATGAAATTTGTCAGAGAAAACCCTGACATTGTAAAGGAAAATATCAAGAAGAAATTCCAGGATGCCAAGCTTCCCATGGTGGATGAAGTCATTGATCTGGATGCTAAGAGTCGAGCTGCAAAGCAGGAGGCAGATGATCTGCGTGCAAAGCGTAATCAATTGTCCAAGCAGATCGGTGCATTGATGGCACAGGGCAAGAAGGAAGAAGCAGAGGAAATCAAACGTCAGGTAACCGCCAATGCTGCAAGACTGGCAGAGCTTGAAGCACAGGAGGCACAGCTGCAGGAGCAGGTCACCAAGATTATGATGACTCTCCCGAATATCATTGATCCAAGTGTTCCGATTGGTAAGGATGACAGTGAAAATGTTGAGGTCACCAAGTATGGCGAGCCGGTAGTTCCTGATTTTGAGATTCCGTATCATACAGAGATTATGGAGCGTTTTGACGGAATTGATATTGACGCAGCCGGAAAAGTAGCAGGTAATGGATTTTACTATTTAATGGGCAACATTGCCAGATTACATTCCGCAGTGATTTCCTATGCAAGAGATTTCATGATTGACAGAGGCTTCACCTACTGTGTGCCTCCTTTTATGATCAGAAGTAATGTTGTAACAGGCGTTATGAGCTTTGCAGAGATGGATGCCATGATGTACAAGATCGAGGGAGAGGATCTCTACCTGATCGGAACCAGTGAGCATTCCATGATTGGCAAATTTATTGATACGATTTTACCGGAGGAAACACTTCCGAGAACCTTGACAAGCTATTCACCCTGCTTCAGAAAAGAAAAGGGCGCACATGGTATCGAGGAACGTGGAGTATACAGAATCCATCAGTTTGAGAAGCAGGAGATGATCGTAGTCTGCAAGCCTGAGGAAAGCCCTATGTGGTTTGACAAGCTGTGGCAGAATACAGTTGATCTGTTCCGTTCCATGGATATTCCTGTGAGAACGTTGGAGTGCTGTTCGGGAGATCTGGCAGATCTGAAGGTGAAATCCTTTGATGTGGAGGCTTGGTCGCCAAGACAGAAGAAGTATTTTGAGGTTGGCAGTTGCTCCAATCTCGGAGATGCACAGGCACGCCGCCTGAAGATTCGTGTCAACGGTGAAGACGGTAAATATTTTGCACACACACTGAACAATACCGTTGTAGCGCCACCGCGTATGTTGATTGCGTTTTTAGAGAACAATCTGAATGTGGATGGAAGTATTAATATTCCTGAGGTACTCAGACCATATATGGGGAATCAGGAGAAGCTGGTTCCACTGCATTGAGAAATGTTAATTAATGGACAGAACGTGGATTCGCATATGTAGTTTGCTCTGTCCTCATCAGTTATAAATAAGAAAACATGGAAGATTGCCTTCCATGTTTTCTTGTGTCTTCTGTATCAAAAAACCCCTCTGTAAGAGGGGCGTGATGTTTGGGCTAGTTTACTGCATATGAAAAAGCATACAACTTTGATTTCTGGATATTTAAGAGATTGAGAATGGCCTCGGCTACTTGACGACAAATTCGGACGATGTATGCACAATCTTCTTCGACATTACGTTTCATAGTCAGATACTCTCGGTGTGCTCTTTCAATAAATTTAAATAATGCTTCACAGGTAGTGCAATTAATCGGTTCGGTGGGGATTTTTCCAGCCTCACCACTTCGGATATAAGAACGGAGAGAAAACTTCAATTCTTTTTCGTAGGCACAATGATCCTTGAGATTGCCATCGTAGGTGGTATTATGTGGAAAGGTAAAGTAATCTGCCATATAATGAAGAACCTGACCGAGGTCAATCGCATACTTACGTTCACTTAATTCCTTTGGATTATATCCTGTGGTCATATCTCTGATCTTATCTTCGATCATGGAAAAGGTTCCTGTAAATTCATGCTTGGTGGTTAAAAAAGATGGCTTGCAGTCCGGCAGGATGGAACCAAGACAAAATGCCTTGCGATGTCTGGATAAGGTACTTGCATCCAATGAATCAGCGAGATACATAGCTAATGAAATATGAGATTTCTTTCTCAAAATGGTTTCCTCTATTCTTGAAATGGCATTCTATTGATATCGTTAAAATACACTCCATGGAACACTATAATATGAAAAACATAAAAAGTCCAGTGAATATTTTGTGACGAATGTGTGAATTTTTATGTGACTAAAGTACCATAAATTTCTTTTTGTAACAAAAAGTGTTATGATTCGTTTCATAGACAGAGGAGGTGAACAGAACTTGAATGATACAGATGATATACAGAAGATGTATCAAGAGTATGCGGTGCCGATTAAACGTTATGTTCTGTCACTATGCGGTAACGAGACTGTAGCAGAGGATGTCACGGCAGATACATTTTATAAGGCAATCAAGAATATCGACAGCTTTCAGAGTGGCAGGATGTTTACATGGCTCTGCACGATCGCAAAAAATACATATCTTGATCTGATTAAGAAGAAGGAATCATCCAATCTCTCATTGACAGAGGAGATGGAGAATCAGGTGCCGGATGAACAGCTGCAGCCGGAACAGGCGATGCTTCAAAGAGAAGACAGGATGCAGCTTTACAGCATGATACAGAGATTACTGCCGGAGGAAAGGGATGTTGTTTATTTAAGGATTTTTGCAGACCTGTCCTTTCGAGAGATCGGAACTGTCATGGGGAGAAGTGAGAACTGGGCGAGAGTCATATTTTATAGAAGTAAAAACAAACTGAAGGGATGGATAGAAAATGAGGATTGAATTACCATGTGAAATAATAAAGGATTTATTACCAAACTATATCGATGGATTGGAAAGTGATGTAACAAAAACAGCGGTGGAGGAACATCTGTCTTCATGTGAGAGCTGTAGTGAGATCTGCGATGCCATGAAGAAGGGATATGACCAGAAAGCAGATGCGGAGCCGGAACAGGCAGTAAAGGAAGAAAAGGTATTGTTTCGCAAGATCAACAGGAAATTAAACCGCAAGGTGAAAATCGTGATTGCTGTCGGAGTGGCTGTTCTGTTAATAGCGGTAGGGGCATTTGAACTGCTCTTTAATGCGGTGATCAGGGAGGTGCCAAGGCAGGAGGTCGAGGTAACTGCTGAGGTCTATCCGATGGCGGAGATCGCTGCATCTGACCAGACAATGGATGGAGTGGGATATGGAATCAACAGTGGTGGAGATGAGGTATGTGTTGTCCGCACAGGAGATGAAGCACCGGGAGAAGATGAGCCGAGTTTTACCATCAGTATCCCTGATTTTCCAGAAAGCCACATAGCAGTAACTCCCGCACTCATGGAGGAGTATGATACTTTGACAATGATCAAATGGAAGTCCCCTTATTTTCTGCGGGCAATTCTATGGGATATCAGAGAGACGGATGGGCAACGGATCATGTATATCGAGCATTATAAAACAACAATTCTAAACAGCAAAGAAGCAAACAGTGGGAGCTATACAACCTCGATTGATTTCGGAACGCTTGACAAAATTGTATATCTGGAAAAGGACGGATCAGAGACGGTGTTGTGGGAAAACAAGGATTAAGTAAGTCCGGAAACGATAGAAATGGTGTATGTGAATGATACATACATCATTTTTGTATGTAAATGTCACAATACTTGTGTGATGATTTAATAAATGATATGATGTATCTGTCGGAAAATATTACGATATGCTAAGAAAATGAGGATGAATGATGGAAAGTAATGAAAAGAGACTGGCAGTATTGATTGATTCGGAGAATGTATCATCAAAATATATCAAGTACATTTTAGATGAGATATCAAATTACGGGGTGGCTACTTATAAGAGGATTTATGGAGACTGGACCAATAAAAAAGCTCCACGGTGGGAAAAGGTGGCACTGGAGAATTCGTTGACACCGATTCAGCAATATGTTTATACAAAAGGGAAAAATGCAACTGATTCTGCTATGATCATTGATGCGATGGATATTTTATATTCAGGAAATGTGGACGGGTTTTGTCTGGTATCCAGTGACAGCGATTTTACCAGACTTGCATCAAGACTCAGAGAATCGGGTATGCTTGTCATTGGTATGGGTGAACAGAAGACAAATGAGGCATTTATTGCATCCTGTACCTTGTTTAAGTATTTAGAGATACTGGCAGCAGAGGATACAGATGATGAGGAGGATAATGAGGAACCGGTCAAACCTGGGGCTTCTGCTACAAAGGCAGAGCCAAAAGAACCAAAGGTTAATTTTGCATCCAAGAAGGTCATAGAGGACACGATTTTAAAAATCATTGCAGACAATGATTCCAAGGACAGGATCACAACCGCTGGAGAGGTGGGAAGCAAGTTGAACAGCCGTTATCCGGACTTTGATGTCAGAAATTATGGTTATTCTCAGCTGTCTCAATTCCTGCGAAGCTGTAAGGGGATCGAAGTCAAGCAGCAGGGTAAATCCCTGAATGTCAGACCTGTGACCAGTCAGATTACGATCAGTGAGATCGAGGCCACTGTCAGAGAACTGGTGCAGAGCAGTAAAGAAGGCAAGGTCAACATGAGCGAAATGAAGCGACAACTGGAGAAGAAATACAAGGGGTTCAACATCCGTGATTATAAATACAGCAAGTTTTCACAGTTTATTGAGGACATGAGTTCAGTGACTGTTAAAGAAAACCATGTTGTATCAACCGAACAATTTGTGTCATAGTAAGTGATAATCTTATGTTTCACAAGTGATCAAAGTAAAGAGAGGAGTGTCGGTATGAAAATTGGTATCTTAGGAGCAGGTGGAATCGCCGCCACCATGGCAGCTACATTACGTGGGATGAAGGCAGCCGGAGATGATGTAGAATTATATGCAATCGGAGCCAGAAACAAAGAACGTGCAGAGAAACTGGCAGTGGAGTATGGATTTGAAAAGTCCTATGGTTCTTATGAGGAATTGGTATCTGACCCTATGCTGGAGCTGGTGTATATTGCAACTCCACATTCACATCACTGTGAGCATACGAAGCTGTGCCTGGCACATGGCAAGCATGTGTTGTGTGAGAAGGCCTTTGCAGCCAATACAAAGCAGGCAGAAGAAATGATCAAGATGGCAGAGGAGAAGGGCTTGTTGTTGACAGAAGCTATCTGGACACGCTATATGCCGATGAGACAGACAATTGATGATGTTGTGGCAAGTGGGGTGATTGGCAAGATTACTTCGCTGTCTGCTAATCTCGGATATGTAATCCATCAGGTGGAGCGTATTATGGACCCGGCTCTTGCAGGGGGTGCATTGTTGGATCTGACAGTTTATCCGATCAATTTCTCGCTGATGGTGTTTGGAGATAAAATTGCTCAGACAGATGCGATGTGTGTGAAGACACCAACCGGTGTGGATGGACAGGATACGGTTGTATTCACTTATGAGGACGGCAAAATGGCTAATCTGTATACTACAGTTTATGCGCAGACTGACCGACGAGGAATTATCAACGGAGACAAAGGCTTTATTCAGATAGAAAACATCAATGATTATGAAGAAATCAATGTGTACGATCTGGAACGAAAGATCATAGCGACCTATCAGGCACCTGCACAGATCACCGGTTATGAGTATGAGGTGCGAGCAGCAGTCAAGGCAGTCAAGGAAGGAAAATTGGAGTGTGCAGAGATGCCGCATAGTGAGACGATCAAGGTTATGAAGATCATGGATGATATCAGAGCCGGATTTGGAATTGTTTTTCCGTTTGAAACGTGCTGAGAAAGCCTATTTAGTTAAGGAGGGTACAATGATACAGATCATTGTCGATCAGGTAGGTTATAAACCACAGGAAAGAAAAACTGCAGTCATCAGAGGAACCGTACCTCGGACATTTGCCGTAGAAGATATCAACAGCAAGAAGGTCATATATACAGGAGAGCTGTCAGAGCCGATTCAAAATGAACGTGCAGGCGAGACAGATTATATTGCAGATTTTTCAGATGTTAAAACTTCTGGAAGATACAGGGTACTTGCAGAGGGCTGCAGACCATCCATGGCTTTTTCAATCGGCGACAATATCTATGATGAAATGACAAACAGTCTGTTACGATTTTTCTATCTGCAGCGATGCGGTGTAGAACTCTCTGTGCAGCTGGCAGGGGACTTTGCTCATCCGAGCTGTCATAATACGTTAGCCAGACTCTACGGAACCGATCAGAAAATGGATGTCAGAGGCGGCTGGCACGATGCAGGTGATTATGGACGGTATATTGTCGCTGCGGCGGTTGCGGTGGCGGATCTGCTGTTAGCTTATGAAAACAATCCGATGCTTTATGGACAAAACCTCAACATTCCTGAGAGTTCTGCTGCATTACCTGACATCCTGAGTGAGGTGCGTTTTGAACTGGAATGGATGCTCAAAATGCAGAATGAGCAAACTGGAGAAGTCTATCATAAGGTTACCTGTGCCGACTTTCCGGAGCTGCAGGTGATGCCCCAGGAGGAAAGAGAAGCGTTATACTTATGTCCACCATCGATCACTGCTACGGCTGATTTTGCTGCTGTGATGGCAATGGCGATGCGGTTTTATCTGGATTATGATGAGATGTTTGCAAAAAGGTGCTTGAGGGCTTCCATCAAGGCATATGATGCAATGAAGCGTATGTTTCTGCCTGGTGGATTTGTAAATCCGAAGAATATTGTAACAGGAGAATATGGTGATCGTTCAGATGCAGACGAGCGTTACTGGGCGGCAGCACAGTTGTATCAGACAACCGGAGATGAAAGATATCATACAGATCTGATGAATTTATTGAAAAATGGTTTTATGCACGGATATGGCTGGATGGATGTAGGCTCTTTCGGAAACATTGCCTATCTGTCCACACATCAATATCCAACAGATGAGGTGCTCAAAAAGAACATGGAACATTCCATGGTGGAATTTGCCAATATGCTGACAGAGCGGATCAAGAGAGACAGCTATGGGTATTCACTCCATGAGTTTGAATGGGGCTCCAATATGTATGTTGCCAACAATGCATGTATTTTGAATGATGCTTATAGGATTACCGGAGATGAAAAGTATCTGACGGCTGTCAGGGAACAGATCCATTATCTGCTCGGAAAGAATGCAAATGCAACCTGTTTTGTGACTGGCTTCGGAACACTTTCACCAAAGAATCCACATCACAGACCCTCAGCAGCAAGACATCGTGCTATGCGGGGGATGCTTGTCGGTGGACCGGATGAGGGCTTTCATGATGCCTGTACATTAGAAAAACTCAAGGATGTACCACCTGCAAGGGTATATGCAGACGAGCAGGACAGTTATTCCACAAATGAAGTTACGATCTATTGGAATTCCGCATTGCTTTTGGCTCTTTCTACAATTTAGATCAAAAAAGGAACTCGCATGACGGTGCGAATTCCTTTTTTAAATAGTAATGCTTCTATAATTATGCCAGCTTGTTAACTGCCTTTGATAAACGAGAAACTTTTCTTGAGGATGTGCTTTTATGATATACACCCTTGGAAGTTGCTTTGTCGATTACGGAAGTTGCTTCCAGTAATGCAGCACTTGCAGCCTCTTTATCATTTGCTTCGATTGCAGTGTAAACTTTCTTCACATAAGTTTTTACTTTAGACTTTTCTGCTTTGTTTCTTGCAGCCTTTGTCTCGTTTACAAGAATTCTCTTCTTTGCTGATTTGATATTAGCCAAGACCCACACCTCCTATTACACAAAAATAATAGATAAAAGCGTCCCTAATCACTACAACGTAGAATTCCGGACACGGACGTATCTACGCGGACACTCATATAGTTTAGTAGACATTTGGGAATCTGTCAAGTATAAATCCAGAAGAATTTGCAGACAATAATGCAAAAGGAGAGGAAATGAGACGATGGCTGATTTTCATGTGAGAACGGATCTGGCTTTGGAAGCGAAGGAAAGTGCTGATGAAAAAAAGGAAGATGTCAGAGGCGTGCGGGTAGAGGAATTCTATGAAGAAAGCAGTGACATCAGGATTACCAAGGTCATTATAGAGAGTAAAAACGGTGCAAAGGAGCTGGGCAAGCCGATGGGAACCTATATTACACTGGAAGCTCCTAATATGGCTGAGCCTGATGAGGAGTATCACAGCGAGATTTCTGAAGAACTTGCAAAACACGTCAATGCTCTTTTGCCTAAGACGGAAGGAGAAAAATCCATTCTCATCGTGGGTCTTGGGAACCGTGAGGTAACTCCGGATGCACTTGGCCCCAATGTTGTGAATAATATGATGATCACGCGGCATATCATTAAAGAGTACGGAAAAGCAGCCTATGGAAGAGAAGAGGTCAACTTGATCAGTGCGATTGTGCCGGGAGTGATGGCACAGACTGGAATGGAAGCATCTGAAATCGTAAAGGGAATCATAGATGAGACAAATCCGGATGTGGTCATTGCAATTGATGCCTTGGCAGCCCGTAGTACGAAACGTCTGAACAAGACCATACAAGTGACAGATACAGGGATTCATCCCGGTTCCGGTGTGGGAAATCATCGCAATGCCATCACTCATGAGAGCCTGGGAGTTCCTGTGATTGCAATTGGCGTACCGACTGTGGTAGATGCGGCAACCATTATCAGCGATGCAACTGAGCAGACCTTTCACGGTAACCGCGAACTTGGTAATTTCTATATGACTCCAAAAAATATCGATGAAACAGTTAAGCGTTTGGGCTTTACTATTTCAGAAGCTTTGAATATTGCACTTGCATAAAGCATATAATGATTTATGGGACAAAATAGACGTGATAGAAGAACAGGTATTATTTTGCTCTGCATCCTGATTATTTCAGGGTGCTTTTATGCGTTGTTTACTTCTTGGGAGGACACCTTTAGGGAAGTGCTGAAAAAAGAAATCAGACCTAAAATCTATCTCGAAGAGATCATACAGGAGGAAATTTTGAAAACACATATGCCCTCTATGCTCTATCTGTTAGACCGGGATGTCTCATCCATTCCACTCAAAAAGGACTCCTGTACAGCTGCAGAATATCTGTGGGAAGCAGTCATTCGCTCGGCTCCTGTACTTGCCTATGCAAGAGATGAAGGTGAGTATGAGACGCAGATTGAGGATGAACATGCATATGATGCCATACAACAGTGTGAGGGGGCAGATGAAGAAGCAGAGCGGACAGAAGAGATTCCCATAATCATTACACCTGAGTCGGAGGTCGTGGAGCAGATCGTGGAAGAAAATACGGAATCCCATCCTGAGAAAGAACGAGAACCGTTGGTCTCTTTTTCCTTAGAAGAATTACAAGACTTTACATATCTGCTCAGCCATTTTTATACTGTGGATAAGGCAACCAGTATTGATGCAGACCGGCTGTCAGCTGCAACGATGCTGGAACAGGATATGCATCTGGAGCCACAGACTAAGGAGGAGGATTATCAGATATTGATCTACCATACACATTCCGAAGAGGGCTATATTGACAGCATTCCGGGTGACGAGATGACAACGGTTGTTGGAGTCGGAGCAAGACTAACCGAGTTGCTGACCGAACGAGGGTATGCTGTACTACACCATCGAGGCAAGTATGATCTGGAGAACAGGGATTATGCATATGCCAATGCAGAGCCGGCATTGGAGCAGATTTTGGAGGAACATCCTCAGATAGAGGTCATCATTGACATCCACCGTGACGGGGTCGCAGAGGGACGTCACCTTGTATCTGAAGTTGATGGCAGACAGATGGCACAATTCATGTTCTTTAATGGTCTTTCCTATACGACAAAGCTGGGAAATATTGAGTATCTTCCCAATGCCTATATTCGTGAGAATCTGGCGTTTGCCTTTCAGCTGCAGATGAAAAGTGCTCAGTACTACCCGAATCTCGCACGAAAGATTTATCTGAAGGGTTATCGCTATAATATGCACTATCGACCCAGGAGCCTGTTGATCGAGGTGGGAGCTCAGACCAATACGCTTTCAGAGGCCTTGAACACCATGGAGCCGCTTGCTGACATTCTGGATATGGTCTTGTCTGGTGAATGAAAAAATGATATACTTGTGATTAATTGTAATTATTGGAGGAATCCCATGTCAACAGACCAGACTAAAATCAGAAATTTTTGTATCATAGCCCATATCGACCATGGGAAATCTACTCTTGCAGACAGAATTATTGAAAAAACAGGACTTTTGACCAGTCGTGAAATGCAGGCTCAGGTGCTGGACAACATGGATCTGGAGAGAGAACGCGGTATTACGATCAAGGCACAGACAGTCAGAACGGTTTACAAGGCGGCAGATGGGAATGAATATATCTTTAATCTGATCGATACCCCGGGACACGTGGATTTCAACTACGAGGTCAGCAGAAGCCTTGCAGCGTGTGATGGTGCGATTTTGGTTGTAGATGCTGCACAAGGAATCGAAGCCCAGACGTTGGCAAATGTGTATCTCGCACTGGATCATGACCTTGATGTGTTTCCGGTGATTAATAAAATTGATCTCCCGAGTGCTGAGCCACAGCGTGTCATAGAAGAAATCGAGGACGTCATCGGAATAGAAGCAAAGGATGCCCCACTCATATCGGCAAAAAACGGCATCGGGATCGAGGAAGTACTGGAACAGATCGTCAAGAAGATTCCGGCACCGACAGGAGAGACTACAGCACCCTTAAAAGCATTGATCTTTGACTCTGTTTATGACCCATATAAGGGAGTTATTATTTTTTGTCGTCTGCGTGAAGGAACACTGAAAAAAGGGATGACGATTCGCATGATGGCAACCGGAGCACAGGCTGATGTTGTGGAGATCGGATATTTCGGCGCAGGGCAGTTTATTCCTTGTGATGAGCTGACAGCCGGTATGGTAGGCTATATCACTGCCAGTCTGAAGAATGTTCATGATACCAATGTTGGTGATACCGTAACAGATGCAGACAGACCGTGCTCAGAACCTTTGCCGGGATACAAAAAGGTACTTTCTATGGTTTATTGTGGACTCTATCCGGCAGATGGAGCAAAATATCCGGATCTGCGTGATGCTCTGGAGAAATTGCAGCTGAATGATGCTTCTCTTAATTATGAGCCTGAAACCTCTATTGCACTTGGTTTTGGATTTCGCTGTGGTTTTTTAGGACTGCTGCATCTGGAGATCATTCAAGAGAGACTGGAACGAGAATATAACCTGGATCTGGTTACGACAGCACCGGGAGTAATCTATAAAGTATACAAGACGAATGGTGATATTATAGAACTGACCAACCCATCCAATCTCCCGGACCCTTCGGAGATAGAGTACATGGAGGAGCCGATCGTCAGTGGTGAGATCATGGTGACAACAGAATTTATCGGGCCGATCATGGAACTGTGTCAGGAACGCAGGGGCAGATATCTGGGCATGGAATATATGGAAGAAACCAGAGCATTGTTAAAATATGAACTTCCGTTGAATGAAATCATTTATGATTTCTTTGATGCCTTAAAATCCAGATCGAGAGGATATGCTTCTTTTGATTATGATATGAAGGGATATGAGAAATCCGATCTGGTTAAGTTGGACATCCTGATCAATCATGAGGAAGTAGATGCATTATCGTTTATCGTGCATTCTGCAACGGCCTATGAACGTGGAAGAAAGATGTGTGAGAGGCTCAAGGACGAGATACCGCGGCATTTGTTTGAAATACCGATACAGGCTGCAGTCGGTTCCAAGATCATTGCCCGAGAAACAGTCAAAGCAATGCGAAAGGACGTCTTAGCGAAATGCTATGGAGGCGATATCACCAGAAAGCGTAAACTATTGGAGAAGCAAAAAGAGGGAAAGAAACGTATGCGTCAGATCGGAAACGTAGAAATCCCACAGAAGGCATTTATGAGTGTCTTGAAGCTGGATGAATCATAGTCAGCCGATCGGTATCTATGTACATATCCCGTTTTGTGTCCGTAAATGCCTGTATTGCGATTTTCTTTCATTTCCAATCGGAGAAAATGGCAGGGAGACACAAAGTAAATCATTGTGTGATGCCTATTTAGAGGCATTGCAGGTAGAGATATGTTCTGCATCCAAAATGGTTAACATAAAAAACAAAGCAAGTGTACAATCTGTCTATATCGGAGGCGGGACACCGAGTATTTTGAACGAAGTTGACATAACAAATATATTATGTCAACTCCGTTCTTGTTTTTTGTTCACAGAGGATATTGAGATTACCATTGAAGTGAATCCGGGAACAGTTACAAAAGAGAAACTGGACGCCTACCGAAAAGCAGGTGTCAACAGACTCAGCATTGGGTTACAATCCGCAAAAGAGGATGAATTAAAAAGACTTGGACGGATTCACTGTTTTCAAGAATTTTTATATACCTATCAGGCGGCAAGAGATGCAGGCTTTCAAAACGTGAATATTGACTTGATGACGGCTCTGCCGAGTCAGACAATGGAAGATCTGATAGAGACACTGAACCAGATGATTGCGTTACAACCGGAGCATGTTTCGGCGTACAGCCTGATCATCGAGGAGGGAACACCCTATGCAAAGATGTACCGAGAGGAACAGTTACCATGTGAAGAACTGGATCGAGACATGTATGCGATGACGGGGAAACTGCTGGCAGCGGCTGGTTTACATCGATATGAAATATCCAATTATGCAAGGGAGGGTTATGAGAGCAGACACAATTCAGCATACTGGAAGAGAACCCCATACCTTGGGATCGGGTTGGGTGCATCTTCTCTGCTTGATGAAACAAGGTGGAAGAACGAAGCAGACATACAGGCCTATATCCGGCAGGCTATGACTGCACACAAACCAAAGCGATATGAGGAGCAGATACTTACCAGACAGATGCAAACAGAGGAATACATGTTTCTGAGACTCCGAATGACGTGTGGCATCAGTACATCGCATTTTGAAGAGACATTTCACCAATCTGTTTATGAGGTATATGGAGATCGTATTCAGAAGCTGCTTGATGAGGGCCTGATGGAGAAGTATGTAGATGGAGGAATGGATATGCTGCGTTTGTCATTACGTGGAATCGATCTCAGTAATTATGTATTTTCCTGTTTCTTATAATTCATACTGTTCTAAACTTCGCGATGTAAATTATTCCATTTTTTCGACAAAACTCTTGTTATTTTATAGAAGAATTTGTATAATTGATATAGAGTCTTTTTCGATACATACCCGAGAGGAGCAGAACGTATTATGCATAAAATCAGCGAAGATCTGTTTCAGAGTGCAATCGATCTGAATGAAACCATTGTATTCGAATATCACATCAAAGAGGATGTTATCAGCTTCTCGGAAAATGTTAAGAATCACATACCGCTTCCGCTGCGTGTCCCATGCTTTCTCGAGAAATTGGATGCAAGAGGAAAGATTCATCAGGACGATGTCCAGAAGGCCATTGCCTTTTTCGGACTGCGGGAAGACATCAATAAAGTTCATATGGAGTATATCCGTTTTTTGGATTTCTCAGGAGAATATCTATGGTACCAGCTAAAGGGGCGTGTCATGAACGATGTGGCAGACGAGCCTGAATTGCTTTATGGTACCATTACTTATGTAGATGATGATGCAAAACAGGAGGCCGAACAGAAAAATGTAGAGCGTGATACCCTGACGCAGCTTCTGGGAGTCAATGCTTTTATAGCGGCAGTACAGGATTACATGTCAACAATACCGGAGGGTGTGATTCCCAACCTAATGGTAGTAGATGTAGATGATTTCAATTCATTGGTAGAGCTACATGGTGAGATGGTTGGTGACAGTGTGTTGGTTGAGGTTGCCAAGATACTGAGACGTGCATTCAGGGCAGCTGATATCATTGGCCGATTGGAGGGCGACCGTTTTGCTGTCTTTATGAAGGGAGTCAGGACACCGCATATCCTTTTGGAACGAGCTGCATACATTTGCCAGACGGTCAAGGATGTATGGAATGATTATGAGACCGAATGTGGGATGTCGGTCAGTGTCGGAATAGCTTCTATGTTTACAGAGGAGGCTGATTTTCCAAAACTATATGAGAAGACACTTCTTGCACTCAGAGATGCCAAGTCCAGTGGGAAGGATACTTACATACTCTATGCAAACGATATGGAACGGATGGATTCGACGGTCAATCCGATTTTGAGTTCCAAGGAGATGGAACTGGTTCGTAATATCTTAAATCCCATGTGTGCGTGGGCATATGCAGTAGATGAAAATTACCAGCTACTGTATCGAAACGACCTGTTACAGGATCGCATTGGAAATGAAGGCTGCGGGATCTGCTATGTGCAGAATAAGGGCTATGACGAGCCATGTCCTGATTGTCCGTTGAAGAAGATACAACAAAAGGATACCTCTATAGATTCTGAGGTTTATTCACCTTCTCTTCGCACCATGCTGCCGATGCGGACGACAAAGATCATGATGCGTAATGGAAAGCCTGTTTATCTGCTGGCATCCGTGCGAGAGGACATCGATGTTCAGATCGCAACGCTCAATGAGAGTACGGAACGTTTTCAAGAGGCGATCTATGCGATTCAGGATATCATCTGGGATGTTAATTTGCTCAAGAATACCTGTGTCAGGATCAAAGAAGATAATGTGATGTCGGTGGTAGAGTCACGTATCGACAATTATGAGAAACTGAGAGAGTTTTACAAGGAACGCGTTGTATACCCCGAAGATTTGGAGGAATTCAATCAGGCAACCGACCCCGGATATTTGCGTGAGGCAGTTAAGCAAGGCAAACAGATCATCTGTAAGGAGGTCAGACTACATACCAGCGAGGATGAATACTCTTGGTACGCGTTTTATACTGCTCTTGATACAGAGGACGCAAGTGGAGATATGCGTGTGTTTATCGTTGCATTAAATGTAAACGATTCCAAGAAACGATATCTGTCCATGATCGAAACCAATATTAAATACGAGTTGATGATGCATCAGAGTTCCTTCCAGAAGGAGATGGCACTCAACAACGAACGCTATGAAAATGTCAACGAAATGACAGGTGTGCTTGTCTTTGAATACAATAAACTAAATGGTCTGTATTATATGTGTTCGATGTTTGATGAGGTGTTTAAGGTTGATAAGAAGATGCTGGATCACGAGTGGGCATTGATTGACAGCCTGACGTGCCACGTAGAGGATACAGAGGTATTCGAGAACTTTAAGACACGCTGCAAGGAAGAAAATCAGACACAAAAGGTTACGGTTCGTCTATATAATAAGTATGGAACAGCCATCTGGTTTACTGTGATATTACAGGTGCTGAGGGGATTGAACAATGAACCGATCCGATATCTGGGTACACTGCAAAATGTGAATGCAGAGATGGAAGTCAAGGTCGAGATGGAATACCGTGCCGATTATGATTCCCTGACGGGTCTATATAACAGTGAAGCATTTTATCGTAGAGCATCAGAATTGATTCATCTGAATACGGACAGCAATTTTGTCATGATTTCAGTCGATATTGACAGATTCCGCATCATCAACGACCGGTTTGGTATTGATGCAGGAAACAAGAGTCTGCAGTGCCTTGGAAAAGCAATTAAGGATGTTGCACCAAAGGACTCGATCGCCAAACGTTATCAGGCAGACACCTTCAGTATTTTATTATGCTATGAAGGAGATCAGAACATACTGGATTATATGACACGACTGTCTGACAAGGCAGCAGAGTATTTTGAGAAGCAATGGAATGTATCACTGGCATTTGGGATCTATAAGATCGTCGATCACAATCTGCCCATTCGTCTGATGTGTGACAGAGCCAGACTGGTTAAAAAACAGATCAAGGGAAGTACGTTGGCTAATTATGCTGTCTATGATGACAAGATACGGTTGCAGCAGCGAGAACAGGCAGAGATTGAGAGCGAAATGAATGCTGCCCTAATCAACGGAGAGTTCGAAATGTTCCTCCAGCCAAAGGTCGATGTCAACACCGGACAGATCAACGGAGCAGAAGCACTTGTCCGCTGGAGACATCCGATTCGTGGGATCAGGGTACCGGCTACATTCTTGGATCTGTTTGAAAGCAATGGCTTTATCACCAAGCTGGATGTATATATATGGGAAGAAGCCTGCAAATGTATCGCACAGCTTCGGGATATGGGTATTACAATGCCAATATCGGTAAATATTTCGCGGATTCATATCAACAATACCGATCTGGTAGAGACACTGCTAGGCTTAGTACATAAGTATGATCTGACACCGGATCTGCTTGAATTGGAAATAACAGAAAATCTTTTTATTGATGATGTAACGGCACTGTTTGAACAGATGAATAAACTGAAGGCAGCAGGCTTTATCATTCAGATGGATGATTTTGGATCAGGCTACTCTTCTCTGAATATGTTAAGAAGGGCTCCGGTAGATGTGCTGAAGATAGACCGTTTTTTCCTGGACGAAATCATGGCAACCGAACGAGGCCGCATTATTGTGGAGACATCGGTAAGAATGGCAAAGCAACTGGAGCTGATAGTGGTTGCAGAGGGCGTAGAGACAAAGGATCAGTTGGATTTCCTAAAGGGAATCCATTGCGATACGGCACAGGGCTTCTATTTTTCAAAACCGGTTCCAAAAGACGAATTCCTGACTCTGATTACCGAGGGAGATATTTCCGAATAAATTAATATTTTATGGAAAGGCACTTTGAAGCAGGAGCATTCATACAATGTATAAAACCGTAGCTTTGAGGTGCTTTTTTTGAAGGCTTTTAAGAAACCGCTGACGGCGGAGGAGGAGCACAAGTATGTGGAACTGTATCGTCAGGGAGACGAGGAAGCAAAAAATATCCTGATCGAACGGAATCTGAGACTTGTGGCACACATTGTCAAGAAGTACCAGTATTTAAAAGAAGATACGGAGGATCTAATCTCGATCGGGACGATCGGACTGATCAAGGCCGTGACGACCTTTGATGCTAAGAAGGGCAGCAGATTGGCAACCTATGCGGCCAGATGTATTGATAATGAATTGCTGATGATGTTTCGGGGCAGGAAAAAGAGCAGTAGAGATATATCGATTTATGAACCGATTGGGACAGATAAGGAAGGCAATGAGATCAGTCTGCTCGATATCATCGAGAGTCCACCCGAAGATGTTGTTGAGCGAATGGAACTTGCGAGTAATATAGAAAAGTTGTATGATTATGTAGAGAATCATCTTACAGAAAGAGAACAGGAAATAATAAAGCTCAGATACGGTCTTTTCCAGGGGGAGGAAAGTACGCAGAGGGAGATTGGTGCGAAGCTCGGAATATCCAGAAGCTATGTGTCACGAATCGAGAAAAAAGCTTTATGGAAGTTAAGAGAGGCGTTTACCAGATGAAGGACAGAAAAAAAGTCATTATGGGCATTGTGATCGGGCTGTTGTCGGTCGCAGTTGTATGTGAGTCGTGTATGCTGTTTGGCTATCGAAACCGTTCGGTCACTGCTGCAAAGCAGATTGAGACTTTACAGGATGAGGTGGAAGCCACTCCACTGACGAATAAAATCAATTCGATCAGAGAACTGATGGATCATTATTATCTATATGATATCGACGAGACAGCCATACGTGAAGGCTTATTGAAGGGCATGCTTTGGGGGCTGGGCGATCTTTATTCCACTTATTATACAGCCGAAGAAATGGAAGATATTAATCAGGATACTACAGCACAGTATTCTGGGATTGGTGCGGTCTTGACGCTGGACGCAGAGTATGGGATGTGTATGGTTGTAAAGACATACGAGGACAGTCCCAGTGCAGAGTCCGGTATGCTTGCAGGTGACTACATTACAGAGGTCAACGGTGAAGATGTGACAGCCATGGATCTTTCGACGATTGTCACACGGATCAAGGGCGAAGAAGGAACTGCGGTCAAGATCAAGATCTATCGAAAGAGTATAGAAGATTATATTACACTGGATATGAAACGCCGTAAGGTAGAGATTCCTTCTGTTGCGGGGGAGATGTTGCCGGATCAGGTTGGTTACATTATGATCGAATCCTGGGATATGCTGACGGCTTCACAATTTGTTGAGATCTTCAACGACCTTGGAAAACAGGGTATGCAGAGTTTGGTCATTGATGTCAGAAATAATCCCGGTGGGCTGGTTCAGGCGTCATGTGATGTGCTGGATCTGTTTGTCAAGGATGGTGGCAAGTTAGTATATACCGTAGATAAGGATGGAAATGAAAAGGACTACATAGCTGATGACAAGACAGATCTGGATATTCCACTTGTAGTGTTGGTCAATGGTCATTCGGCATCCTCCTCAGAGATCTTTGCCGGTGGCATCAGAGACTATCAGGCTGGGACGTTGGTAGGAGAAAAGACCTTCGGAAAAGGTATCGTTCAGAATATCATCGACATCGGAGATGGCGAAGCCATTAAAATGACAGTGGCAGAGTATTATCTGCCAAGCGGTGTCTGCATTCATGGAGAAGGTGTAGAGCCAAATGTTGAAGAAGTGTTGGATGAGGAGCTTGCAAGCAAAGCATCCTTTACACATGAAGAAGATAATCAATTACAAAGGGCATTGGAGATACTAAAGGAGAAGACACAGAACAATCAGTAAATCAGGTATGGCAGAAGGCTTGATGGAACACGCAGGAGGGGAACGGGATGTTATTCATCAGACAGGAAGATCTAAAGATTGGAATGAGACTTGCAAAGCCGATTTATAACAAAAAAGGAGTGCTTTTGTACGACAGAAATTCGAAATTGACACAACAGGGCATCGAATCTGTCAAGAATTTTGGACTGATCGGAATCTACATACTGGAACCGGCAGAGCCACTGCCACCGATGACACAGGATGACATTAACTTTGAACGATTCCAGACAATGAGTGTATTTTCGATTCAGGAGGAGCTACAGTACATTAGTGAAAAGCAAAAATATCAAAAGCTCCCGACAATAGCAGATACCGTGATCAAGGAATATGGTCATTTGGAGCGCAAGATTAATTTTGTGCAGAATCTGCGGAGTAACGAAGACTATATTTACAAGCATTCATTGAATGTTGCTATTTTATGTTCTCTGATAGCACATAAAATGAATCTGTATTATGAAGAGATGAAGGATACGATTGAGGCAGCAGTGGTGCATGATATCGGTAAGCTGAGTATCAACCCGGAGATCCTTAAAAAAGGCAGTCAATTAAGTGATACAGAGCGTGCCAATGCGAGACATTGTGAGTTTATCGGTCTGGATCTGGTAGAACAGGCTTGCCGTTTGTTGTCGCCCAATATTAAGAGAGTGGCACATCAGGCCTATATGCAGTTGGATAATTTCAGGAGTGGGAAGTCGGTAGATATGGTAAAGACGATGAAAAGCTCCAAGGTTCTGATGGTAGCAGAGGTCTTTGATACCATGACAGCGATGAGCTATGGGGCTGAACCCTCCTCAGAGGTTGCTGCCCTGCGGTTTCTGATGGAGCATCCGGAGGCATTTGATGAGCAGGTGGTAGATGCACTGATCAATAGTGTGAATTTCCTGAGTGAGGGGTGTTGCGTCGAATTGTCAAACGGAGAAAAGGGACTGGTATTGTCAGCGAATGATGATGATATTCTAAGACCAATGATTCTTTTATTTAAGGACAACTCCATCATTGATCTGCGGCAACAGCTGCTTTATAACGACCTTGAAATCAAGGATATCATGAAGACACTGGATAACAGGCATGTCATGAATGAAGAAGTGGCCAGACAATATATGACCGGTGAACAGGCTGATACGATTGATGCAACAGAGAATTAAGAGCCGGAGGCACGATCATGATTGTTTTAAATGACCTGTTAAAGGAAGCAGGAGAGCATGGGGCATCGGATCTGCACCTTTCTGCAGGTGTACAGCCTAAGATGCGAATTGACGGAAAATTAAAGAATATGCCGTATGAGAAGCTGGCACCAAGCGATACGCTGGAGATCTTAGTTGGTGTGATGACGGTGGAACAGAGAGAGCGTTTTGAGGAACGCGGAGAAATGGATATTTCCTTTTCGATTCCGAAACTCGGCAGATACAGAATGAGTGCCTATAAACAACGCGGCACAGTGGCTCTTGCAGTCAGGATTATGGGAAATGATTTCTCTATCGCAGAAAATCTGGGCATACCAAAGGCATTTTTGGATCTGCATAATAGAAAGAGAGGTTTGATCCTGGTGACCGGTCCGGCAGGAAGTGGACTGTCCACCACGGTGGCTGCTTTGATTGACCGGATGAATCATATGGAGGAATCCGTGATCATCACTCTGGAGGATCCGATTGAATACATGCACCATCATCATAAAAGTATGGTGAATCAGAGAGAAATCGGTCTGGATACGAAGAATTATGCGACGGCTTTACAATCAGTCCTGAGAGAAGATCCTGATGTGATTTATATCGGAACCGTACCGGACATTGAGACGACCCGCATTGCTCTTGCTGCAGCAGAGGCAGGCTGTCTGGTGATTACAACCATGCATACAATCGGAGCGTATCAGACACTACAGCAGATGATTCATGGATTTCCGGTACAGGAACAGGAACAGATCCGTCTCCAGATTGCAGGCATATTGACAGCAGTTGTTTCTCAACAGCTGGTTCCCGTCGCTGAGGGACAGGGACGTATCCCTGCATTTGAAGTGATGCTTGCAGATGGCAGAGTTCGCGAGATGATCAGAGCCAATCGGCTCGAGGAACTTCCTGATCTCATAATGGAGAGCGAGGAAGGCGGCATGCGTTTGATGGATGATTCATTAATCGAACTATACAGAGAAGGAAAGATATCAGGTGGATATGCAGTTCGCTTTGCAGTTGATAAGGAACGTGTACTTGAACAAACAGGAGATGACGGATGGATAAAGGATATGCAGTAGCGTTTAGCAATCAAATAAATGCGGCAGAGGCCATTGATGACATATACATCCAACTGGGTGAAATCGAACCCCGTTTTCTGATGCTTTATTCGGATGTGGAGAATTTTGCATTTTATTCCGAAAAACTACATCAGAAGTATCAGGAAGCTGTGCTGATTGGTGCGACTACCTATCTTGCACTATCCTCGAGAGGATATTCCAAGACGGGACTGAGTGTACTTGCTGTGGCAGACGGCATTGAATGCTCTGGTGGTGTGATTGAGGATGCAGTACGCTTTCCAGATAAATATCAGGATGTGATCAGAGAATGTGCAGGACATTTTCCGAATACAGACAACTGTTGCTGCTTTGAATTAACTACGGCTTTTGGAGACTGCGAAGAAATCGTACAGGATACCTTTCGCAGTGTATTGGAGGAAAAAGAGATTCCTGTCATTGGAGGTACAGCCGGAAATACGAGTGATACAAAGGAATCCTATGTATCCCTAAATGGTGAGGTGTATACGGGAGCATGTGTATTCGCGATTGTAAAAAATCTCAACGGAGCCATTCGATTATATCGTGAAAATCTCTATCGGCCAACAGATCAATTTTTTGATGTGACAGATGTCGATTGTGAAGAACGAACAGTCTATGAATTTGACGGGAAGCCAGCTGCAAAGGTTATGGCAAAAGCACTGGGAGTGACAGTGGAAGAACTGCCGGACTATCTGCCGTCACATCCGCTTGGCAGGATCGTCAACGGTAATATTTACATTACAGATCATCATGCAGTCACATCGGATAGTGCATTGACTTATTTTGCACGTATTTATAATCACACGATGGTAGTACTGCTAACCCCCGAGGATCCGCAGACCGTATTAAGTGATACGATTGGGCAGATTCGAAAGGAAACAGAAAGTATCCGATTTATGTTTGTCGTGAATTGTCTGACGCGCTCTCGATTATTTGAACAAAACGGGAATTTGGAGCGATTTACAGATCGATTACGAGATGAATTGGGAGAGTATGCAGGAGTATCCGGCTATGGAGAACAGATGAATTTTGAACATTTAAATCAGACGATGCTCATTGCAGTCTTTGAGTGATCTGAAATCATAACAAAGCAATGTTACGAGAGGATAAAGCCATGTCACGATATAATAATGGTCTGATCTATACCAACGACAAATGCATTGGATGTAATAAATGTATCTTTGAGTGTCCGGTCATCGGTGCCAATGTCTCCGTTTATCAGAATGGGATGAACCGAATCATGGTCAATGAGAAGAAGTGCATTCATTGTGGACATTGCCTCAATACCTGTACACATGATGCACGGGATTATCATGACGATACAGAACTTTTTTTTGAGGATTTGTCAGCAGGAAACCAGATTGCACTTGCGATTGCACCTTCTTTTTATATCAATTACCCACAGCAGGCCTCTCATATTTTGGGCTATCTTCGATCACTGGGTGTGGGAAAGATCTATGATGTGGGATTTGGAGCGGATATCGCCACCTATTGCCATATCAAATACATCGAACAGTCTGATGAAGATAATGGTCAAGGCAAAGCGTATTTGGCCAGAACCTGTCCGGCTCTTGTCAATTATATGGAGTGCTGCGAACCAGAGATGGTGGATCTTTTGATCCCGATCCATTCACCGGTGATTTGTCTGGGTATCTATGTCCATCAATACCTGAAAGAGAAAACAGATATTGCGTTTATCAGTCCGTGTATTGCCAAAAAGGATGAAATCGATGCTGCAACAACGGGTGGGAACATTCGCTATAATGTAACCTACAAGCATCTGATGAAAAGACTAAAGGACATTGATCTAAGTGATTATCAAGCAGAAAGTGACCTCAAACCAATTGGTCTCGGAAACTTGTTTCCGATGACGGGAGGGTTTAAGGAGTATATTGAGCATTTTATTCCCAGAGAAAAGCTTGTCTTACGTATGGAGGGGTTTCCTGCAAAGCATGAGCAGCTGTGTGATTATTGTAACAACATCAATCAATCAGACGAAAAACCATGTCTGATTGATATTTTGAGCTGCAGTCATGGCTGTCTGACAGGACCGGCATCAGAGCCGGATAATTTCCATCTGGTCAATATGCTGTCCGGCTACAGAAAGACACGCAAGGAAACACAGGAAGGGTTTCTGCAGGATACGGATACAATGGCTGAACGCAGAGAGAGGCTGGAGAATTATTTTTCCGAGCTTGATCTGTCTGACTTTCATTGTGGATATACAGACCGATATCATCAGTCGTTTCACATTCCGGAAAGTACCTATGATGAGATATTTAATACCATGTATAAATATACCGAGGCAGATCGAAATATCAATTGCCATTCCTGCGGTTATTCTTCCTGCCGTGATATGGTGACGGCTATCGCATACGGCTATAATTGCATGGAAAATTGTGTACATTATACCAAGGATGAGGTGATGCGACTATACTACACAGACCCTCTGACCGAGATTGCAAACAAGGCGGCATTTATTCGTGACACGACAGAATTATTGCAGAACAATGAGAATACGCAATATGTCATCTGTACCATAGACATCAATAATTTTACGGCCGTCAACGATATGTATGGATTCGAGAGGGGTAATCAGGTTCTTCGCTTTTTGGCACGCCGACTGCATCAATACTCTCAAGCAGACGGAACCTGTGCCAGACTTGATACCGATCATTTCGCATTATGTGTTCCTTATGAGAAGAGCAGACTGGTGTTTTTTGAAGAAAAGCCATACTATGATGCGAATGATCTCAACGTTGATTTTCCGATCACGGTGCGTTTTGGGCTGTATCTGGTAGAGGATTCCTATGAGCAGGTTGACAAGATGCTGGATCTGTCTGCGATTGCAATGAATCAAAATACAGATAAGAGCAGAAATACATACTTTTTCTATAATGATGATATACGAAAGGAACTTCTCGAGGAAGCAAGTATCGCCCGTCATATGCGTGAGGCAATCAAAAACGAGGAATTCCAGACTTATCTTCAGCCACAGTATAATCATGCGACCGGAGAACTGGTAGGAGCAGAGGTATTATGCCGATGGATCAGATCAGACGGTAGTATGATTTCGCCTGATGCTTTTATTCATATCTTTGAGAAGAACGGTTTCATTAGAGAATTGGATTATTATATGTGGGACAAGACTTTTCAGCTTGTGCGTAAATGGCTGGATGAGGGAAAGGACCCAGTACCGGTCGCAGTGAATATATCACGAATCAGTCTGAAGGATGTCAATCTCTGTGAGACCTTCCAACAGTTGAGCGATCGATATCAAATTGAACCGGAAAGAGTGCATCTTGAGATCACAGAAGGTGCATATATGCAAAATCAGAGGCAGATCATAGAAATCATAGAAAAATTGCAAAAATGTGGATTTATTATTGCAATGGATGATTTTGGAAGTGGCTATTCCTCTCTGAACACACTGAAAAGTGTCCCAATTGACATTTTAAAGTTGGATATGGGATTTCTGCGTGGTAAGGACGATCAGAATAAGGGTAGCAGCATCATCAGCTTTGTGATCAGAATGGCAGAGGCTTTGGGGCTTGCAACCATTGCAGAGGGCGTGGAAACCATTGATCAGGCTGACTTCTTAAAGAGCATCGGATGTGATATGATACAGGGCTTTTTATATGCCAGACCTATGCCGGTGGAACAGTACGAGAAAATATTATTCAATGGAAATAATAGGATTGACAAATGATAACCCGTCCATTATCATGATTTATGAGTCTGTTAGTTCCTGAGTCTATTTCCTTTGAGGGTTTCTGTATTTCCATAGGATTTTTTCATTCATCCTGCTAATCCATGTGATGATTATTTAGTTAATTCATGTTATAATGTTAAGGTTACATCAGTGAGACGACACAGGTGGAGGACAGAATGCAGATAGATGAGATGTATGAACAGTATTATCCCAAGGTATATAACTATGTATACTATCGTTTGATGAACAGAGAGCGTACGGAGGATATTGTCAGCAGTGTGTTTGTCAAGGTGGTCTCCTGCTGGGATACCTATGATGCGAGTAAAGCATCGTTCGGTACATGGATTTTCAGGATTACACAGAACACATTAATTGATTATTACCGTCTCAACAAACAGGTTGCTTCTACAGAGGAGATCGAATATGAGATGTCTGTAGAGTTTGAGGGAGAGGAAATGATTCTTCAAGAGGAGACGAACCGGGAGGTACATCGCATCCTGATGACACTCAATGAATCTGAGCGTGAACTGCTATATCTGAAGTTTTACGCAGAGAAGAAAAACAGGCAGATCGGTGAACTGCTCGGAATGACAGAGACAGCTGTGTCAACTAAGCTTTCGAGGGTCTTACATAAATTAAGGAATGTAATGAAAGAAGCAGATTTTATGGAACTGGGTTTACAATAAAGAATGTGACGATTTTTACGTCAGATCGTATAATTAGGTAAAAAGTACTATAACTATTTGAAACACAGGAGGGCAATGATATGGCAGAATTAATTCGTGATGAAGATCTGGAACAGGTTGATGGTGGCAGACGAATAGCAAGATGCGGTGAAAAAAAGGTATTAACAGGAACAGAATGGGTTTGTACATGTGGACGTAAGAATAAAATAACGGATATAGAATGTGCATGTGGAAAAAGCAACCCCAATCTTAAAAAGGCGTAGCATTTTGCATTCAGGAGCCAATCTGCATGGACGAAGGGATGTGCTGATATGAGTAATATATTTCAACGTGCCGATTTTTCAAGAGATGATTCGGTCAAACAATCAATTTATCATCAGATGAAACAAACGGTGCATGACAGTCGGATCACTGTGCTCCCTGACCAGTTGAGTGATGATGATCTGGAACAGGTAGCAGCGGCCGGACTGCCGGTGAAAAGGGATATCCCCGTTCAATAATACAATTCTGAAACACAATCTTATGGCGGCCGGATGCTTAGGCACCCGGTGATCTGCCATTTTCCACGAAAGAGAAAATATAATATGATAGCGAAACCACTGGAATATGAAAGGAGTTTTTATGTACAGTAGTGTTATTTCCGGTGGCCTTAAGGGACTGGAAAGCTACCAGGTGCATGTTGAAGTAGATATATCTACGGGCATGCCTTGCTTTGATATGGTCGGCTTTCTGGGAAGTGAGGTCCGAGAAGCGAGAGAACGCGTTAGAACGGCTTTGGGAAACAGCGGTTTTTCTCTGCCGCCCAAACGAATCACAGTGAATCTGTCACCTGCTAATATCAGAAAACAAGGTGCTGCTTTTGATCTGCCTATGGCAATAGCGATACTCTGCTCCCTGGGGATGATAGAGCCTCGTTTTGTGGAACATACCTTGATGATCGGTGAATTGAGTCTGGATGGTAAGATCAATGCCGTAAACGGAGTCCTGCCGATTGTCATTGGGGCAAAGGAGGCAGGTTGTAAAAGGTGTATCGTTCCAAAGGCAAATGAGATGGAGGGGGCACTGATCGACGGAATTGAAGTGATCGGTGTTTCCGAATTAAAGGAAACACTGGAATATCTGCAGGGCAGCAGGAAGATTCAGGTGGCTCGAACCCCTCGTCAGGATGAATGTCACAGCATTGGATTGGAAATTGATTTTGCTGACATACAGGGACAATTAACAGCAAAACGAGGGCTGGAGATAGCGGCAGCAGGATTTCATAATGTGTTGATGATCGGACCGCCCGGAGCGGGCAAGACCATGTTATCAAAATGTATCACAACCATCCTGCCTCCACTCTCAATGGAGGAGCGCATAGAGGTATCCAAGATCTATAGTGTATCAGGGATGCTACAGCATGAAAACGGATTGGTCAAGGAACGCCCGTTTGTAGCACCACATCATACAATTACAGATAAAGCACTTGCCGGGTGTGGCAATATTCCGAGACCGGGCGGCATTAGTATGGCTCACAGAGGTATTTTATTTATGGACGAGCTTCCGGAGTTTAAGAGGACGACTCTTGAGATTCTGCGGCAACCGATGGAGGAACGCAAGATTCATATCACGCGGAGCCACGGTACATACACCTATCCGGCGAATTTCCTGTTTGTTGGGGCTATGAACCCATGCCCTTGTGGTAATTATCCGGATCTCAAGCTCTGCACCTGTGGGATGCATGAAGTACATCGCTATCTTGGCAAGCTGTCCAGACCATTACTGGATCGGATCGATCTGTGTATCAATGTTCCCAAGGTGGCATTTCGTGAATTGTCGTCAGGAGCAGGTAATGAATCCTCAGCAGTGATACGTGAGCGTGTCTGCAGAGCAAGAGAGATTCAGGTCATGCGGTATGGACAGACGGGTTTGCAGTTTAATGCTGATCTGGGAGTCAAGGAACTGGAGGAGTTCTGCAAATTGGGCAATCGAGAGAAAAAACTGATGGAGAGTCTGTTTGAGAAACTGCATTTTACGGCACGATCTTATCATCGGCTTTTGAAAGTAGCACGTACGATTGCTGATCTGGAGGCTGCTCCTGTGATTAATGAAAAGCATCTGAGCGAGGCAGTCAGCTATCGAGGGCTGGATGAGGCTTATGAAAGGCGGTAATAATGGCACATATATATAGAAGAAATGATGATAATAACGATGAGAGACGGGCGGCTATGAACATCAGTCAGGTCAGTCGTAGTGAACCACAGTTTCCAGAGAAGCTGAGAGATATCCCGAGTCCGCCGCGGATGCTGTATTGGTCAGGAGCACTACCGGATCCGCACAAACCGGCCATTGCAGTGATCGGTGCCAGAACCTGTTCCGAATACGGACGGCGTATGGCACGTTTGTTTGGTGAGAAACTAGGAAGTGCAGGGGTACAGATCATCAGCGGAATGGCACGCGGAATCGACGGAATCAGTCAAATGGCAGCCCTACAGGCGGGCGGGAGCTCTTATGGCGTCCTTGGCTGCGGAGTAGATATCTGTTATCCCAAGGAAAATGCAGAATTGTATCAGCTGCTGTTAAAAAAGGGTGGTGTGATTTCGGAGTATGCACCGGGAAGTCAGCCACTTCCACAGCAGTTTCCGGCACGTAACAGGATCATTGCCGGACTGGCAGATGTGCTTGTGGTCATCGAGGCAAGACAAAAGAGCGGAACACTGATTACGGTAGATATGGCACTGGAACAAGGCAAGGAAGTCTATGTGGTCCCCGGCAGACTGGATGATGCATTGAGTGAAGGCTGTAACAGGCTGATCAAACAAGGTGCAGAGCTGCTTCTATCACCGGAGGAACTACTGCAGGAACGATCGATTGATTCGTTCAAACAAGCATCCACCAAAACGGAAAACAGACAAAAAAATAATTTTGTGCTTGATAAGGACGAAAATATGGTGTATGCTAGCATAGATTTATATGCCAAGAATTTGGAAGATATTGTAGAGTCATCAAAGATTCCCATTCAGGAAATAATGCATATACTATTATCGCTGGAGTTAAAAGGTTTGATCAAAGAGGTCGGCAAGAATCATTATGTCCGGCTATAACAGTAATCAGGTTCGGGAGGAAGAACGAATGGCAAAGAATCTTGTGATTGTGGAATCACCTGCAAAGGTCAAGACGATCAAGAAGTTTCTGGGTACAAATTATGAAGTGGCTGCGAGTAACGGGCATGTGAGAGATCTGCCAAAAAGTCAGCTCGGAATTGATACAGAGCATGACTATGAGCCGAGATATATTACCATCAGAGGCAAGGGAGATATTCTGGCAAAGCTTCGTAAGGAAGTAAAAAAGGCAGACAAAGTATATCTCGCAACTGACCCTGACCGTGAGGGAGAAGCGATCTCATGGCACCTATGCAGTGCCTTAAATCTGGGAAATAAAAAAACATATCGTATTACATTCAATGAAATCACAAAAAATGCAGTGAAAGAATCGCTCAAGAACGCACGTGAGATCGATATGGATCTGGTCAATGCACAACAGGCCAGACGTATACTCGATCGTATGGTGGGATATCGAATTTCACCTGTACTGTGGGCTAAAGTAAAAAGGGGACTGAGTGCAGGCAGAGTACAATCTGTGGCACTTAGGATCATCTGTGATCGAGAGGACGAAATCAATGCCTTTATTCCGGAGGAATACTGGACATTGGATGCCAATCTGAAGGTTGATAACGAGAAGAAGCTGCTTACAGCACATTTCTGCGGTAATCAAAACGGAAAGGTAAACATCACCTCCAAACAACAGGCAGATGAGATCATGGAAGCAGTCAAACGGGCTGACTTCAAGGTGTTAGACATCAAAAAGGGAGAGCGTACCAAAAAGGCTCCGCTCCCATTTACGACGAGTACTCTACAGCAGGAAGCCAGCAAGACATTGAATTATTCCACACAAAAAACAATGCGTCTGGCACAGCAGCTCTATGAAGGAGTTGACATTAAGGGAAACGGAACAGTCGGTATTATTACCTATCTGCGTACGGACTCGACAAGAGTTGCCGCAGAGGCAGAGGTAATGGCAAAGGAATATATTGAGCATAATTACGGCAATGAATATTCTACGGAGACCACTCCGGAGAAAAAGGACGGTAAGAAGATCCAGGATGCACATGAAGCAATTCGTCCGACAGATGTCACCAGAACACCAAATTCGCTAAAGGATTCGCTGAGCAGAGAACAGCTGCGTTTGTATACTTTGATCTGGAAGCGGTTTGTTGCGAGCCGTATGAGCGAGGCTCGATATGAGACAACATCCATCAAGATCGATGCGGATGGTTACCGTTTTTCGGTTGCAACCAGCAAGGTTGTGTTTGAAGGCTTTATGATGGTGTATACATCCGAGGAGGATGAAAAATCAACTGCTGATCCGTTGCTCGGAAGCATTACAATGAAGAGTCGGTTAAAGGTAGAGGAGTTTGATGCGAAGCAGCACTTTACACAGCCACCGTCGCATTACACCGAGGCTTCGCTAGTCAAGGCACTGGAAGAACTGGGCGTCGGCAGACCGAGTACCTATGCTCCCACGATCACAACGATCATGGGCAGGCGTTATGTGGCAAAGGAGAATAAAAACCTCTATGTAACCGAACTGGGAGAAGTGGTCAATAAAATGATGAAGGATGCGTTTCCCAGTATTGTGGATATGAACTTTACAGCCAATATGGAGCTTTTACTGGATAAGGTTGAGGAAGGAACCGTGAACTGGAAGACGATCGTGAGCAACTTCTATCCGGATCTGGATGAGGCGGTAAAGAAAGCAGAGCAGGATCTCTCCAAGGTGGATATACCGGATGAGGTTTCAGAGGAGATCTGTGATGTATGTGGACGCAATATGGTCATAAAATATGGTCCTCACGGAAAGTTCTTGGCCTGTCCCGGATTTCCAGAGTGCAAAAATACAAAACCATACCTTGAAAGAATCGGTATCGCATGTCCAAAATGCGGCAAAGAAATCGTACTTCGCAAGACGAAAAAGGGTAGAAAATATTATGGCTGCGAAAGTGGTGCTGAATGCGATTTCATGTCATGGCAGAAGCCTGTGGCAGAAAAATGCCCGAAGTGTAACGGTATGATGGTTGAAAAGGGAAACAAGCTGTTGTGCATCGCCGAAGGCTGTGGACACATTATTGATCGACCAAAAGAATCATAGAATATTTAGACAATATTATTGTATTATTTAAAATGTTCGAAAAATTTAAGCGGAAACAATTGATTTCCGCTTTTTTTTGTGCTATTATGTAAGATAATCGGGAAAAGGAGGTATTTGTCATGAGTAGTGTACAATTGTTGGATAAAACACGAAAGATTAACAAATTATTACATAACAACAATTCCAGTAAAGTCGTTTTTAATGATATTTGTGATGTGTTGAAAGATATTATGCAATCCAATGTATTGGTCATCAGCAAAAAGGGTAAGGTTCTTGGTACAGGAGCGATTAAGGAGATCGGAGAGATTGACGAGCTGTTGAAGTATGAGATCGGCGGTATCATAGATCATATGCTGAACGAGAGGCTGCTCGGAGTTCTCTCTACAAAGGAAAATGTCAACCTTGTCACCTTGGGGTTTGAGAGTAACGGAGTGAGCAAATATCAGGCGATTATCACACCGATCGATATCGCGGGAGAAAGGCTTGGAACTTTATTTATCTATAAGGTTCAGGAACAATACACAATTGACGATATAATATTGTGTGAGTATGGTGCAACGGTTGTCGGTTTGGAGATGCTGCGTGCAGTCAATGAAGAAAGTGCAGAAGAAACAAGAAAGCTTCAGGTTGTGAAATCAGCGATCAGCACATTATCATTCTCCGAGATGGAAGCCATCACCCACATATTTGATGAACTGGACGGCAATGAAGGCATTTTGGTTGCGAGCAAGATCGCAGATCGTGTCGGAATCACGCGTTCAGTCATTGTAAATGCACTTCGTAAATTCGAAAGTGCGGGCGTGATTGAATCACGATCATCCGGAATGAAAGGAACCTATATCAAAGTTTTGAATCCGGTCATTTTTGATGAGATTGAGACAATGAAGCGCAACAAGAATCTATAATCTGAATAGCGCGGCTTTGTAAAAGGAATTATAAAGTATGTAAAGGGATTTATTTCCGGGTGTTTTACCCAGGGATAAATCCTTTTTTGCTTACCGGGCAGCGGATTTGGAAAGAAAGGGAGTGGTAGACATAATATCGACATGTTGTGCCGAAAAATGAAAAATCCACAAGATAAAGTGGTTTTTTTGAAAATAGTCCTTGTGTTTTTTCGCAAATAAATTATAATAGAGTAAGGTAGGTGAGCATATATGATCAATTCCGACATTTATGATTATGTAGACGTTCTGGATAAGGCGGCGGATGCTTCATGGAAGCGGAATGAAGCCATATCGAACAATATAGCCAATGTAGATACGCCGGGCTATAAACGGCAGGACGTATCCTTTGAAGAAGAGCTGAAGCATGCTCTGAAGGCAAATAAATATGTCAGTCTGGATGACAAGATTGCAGATGTTGATCTCAAACACATCGAGGGTCGCATTTATACGGATTCGGCAAACTTTTCCTACAGACTGGATGGTAATAACGTAGATATTGATAATGAAAATGTAGAGCTGGCATCCAACCAGATCAAATACGATGCCCTGATCAGAAGCATCAGCGGCAAATTTACTGATTTGCAAAGAGTCATGAAGTAGGAGGGATAAGAGATGAGTATATTTAAAACCTTCGGTGTCAATGCCTCAGGTATGACATCAGAGCGATTCAGAATGGATATCATTTCACAAAATGTAGCCAATGCCAATACGACAAGAACTGCAGATGGCACTCCATACAGACGCAAAATTGTGGCTTTTGAGGAAAAGGATGGCAATCCAACTCAGTTTGGAACGATTTATGCACGTGCCACAGGTCAGGATGTCGGAGACGGCGTCAAGGTCAGGGGCGTATACGAGGACGAGGTAGAGGAAATGAGAAAGGTCTATGATCCCTCACATCCTGATGCAGACGATGACGGATATGTCTGGTATCCCAATGTCAATATCGTGACTGAGATGGCAAACATGATCGACTCCTCGCGAGCATATGAGGCAAATGCCACAGCCTTTACGGCCAGCAAGACCATAGCCATGAAGGGACTGGAGATCGGTCAGCAGTAGAACGGAAGTATACAACCGTTGATTACGAGATAACAGGGGAGGTTACCTATGGACATCACATCATTATACAATGTCAGCTCCAATGCGATTGCAGAGGCGGCAGGCAAAGCGTCTACAAGCAAGATGGCTCCGGACGAAAGTTTTGGTACTATTTTGGATTCAGCTATGGGCAATATATCAGACACCAACAGTCTAATGAATGATGCAGAGGAAGAACAGATCAAATTTTCACTGGGCTTATCCGAGAATACACACGATCTGTCCATTGCCGCAGCCAAAGCATCCACAGCCCTTCAATACACCGTAGCCCTTCGCGACAAATTCATAGAAGCCTACAAAGAAATCATGCAAATGCAATTCTGATCGACGTTTTTGCTCTTGGCAAAAATGTCGATCTATGGAAAAATTGCAGATTTTTCCGCCCCGGCTATGCCAGATCATTTTTATACCAATTTTCAATACCCATTAGGAGTCCAACATGTCAGACAGATTGAAGGAAATTCCTCAAAAGCTTTTAGACTGGTGGAATAAGTTCAGTGCAAAACAGAAAACGATCATCATCTCCGTTGCAGCAGGTGTCGCATTGGCACTTGCCATTTTAGCGACTGTTTTAACCCAGCCGCAGTATCAGACCCTGATCACCTGCGAATCCACAAAGGAAGCAGCTGCGATTAAGGAGTTGCTGGATGGAGAAACCATTACCAATCAGGTTACAGATGATGGGCTGATTATTTCTGTCTTGAAACAGGATATTTCGAAAGCAACGCTGTTACTTGGAGCAAACGGATATCCGGCTGACAGTTATGATATCGAGTCTGCACTTGCCGGAGGCTTTGCCACGACAGAAGCGGATAAGACCAAACGTTATAAACTCTATATGGAATCTCTGATGGAGGATCAGTTGGAGACGCAGGAAGCGGTGAAAAAGGCATATGTTACCTTTTCATTGCCGGATAATGATGGTACTTTGCTGGCTAAGGAAGAGGAAGCCTATGCAAGCGTGATGCTGGAATTAAATGAGGAGCTGGGAGTCGGAGTGGCAGACAATCTTGCGTGGTCTGTCGCAACAGCACTGGGTAATAAAACGAGAGACAACATTACAATCATAGATACCAACGGCAATCTGCTGTTCTCTGGGGCAAGTGCGGCTGAGGCCGGTACTTCTTCTGTGAATGCATCCAATCAGATTGCACTCAAGACAGAGGCGGAGCGTCTGGTGAAGCAGGAGGTCATTCAGGTACTGCTCGGTACGAATTTGTTTGAGGATGTCAAGGTGGCTCCCAATCTGATTCTGGACTTTTCAGCAACCAACAGAACCAATCATAATTATACGCCGGCCGATGGACAGAGCCAGGGCGTTCTTTCCCATGAGGATACATATGAAGCAGAAGGTGCAGGCGGTGCAGGCGGAGTTCCCGGAACCGATACAAATACCGAGGAAACCTATGTGATACCGGATGATGAAAACAGCAATTATTCAGTTGTTGAGGAGTCGCGTGATTATCTGCCAAATGAGGAGATCATTGATACGTCGATACCACCCGGGGCGATTCAGTATGATGAATCCTCGATTGCAGTTACGGCATCGCATTATGTGATTTATAAAGAGGATGACCTGCGAGCACAGGGGCTGCTGGACGGCATTACATTTGACGAATTTATTGCTGCCAACAGTGATAAGGTCAAGATTGAAGTAAACGAAGAACTTTTAACGCTGGTTTCGAATGCAACAGGTATTCCTGCTGATGCGATTTCCTTGATTGCATATGATGTACCGATCTTCCAGGAGAGAGAATCCACAGCCATGAGCGTGACCGATATCCTGCAGATCGTATTGATCGTACTGATACTCGGACTTCTGGGCTTTGTGGTATTCTCAGGCATGAGAAGCGACAAGAAGGAAGAAGTGCCACAGGAAGAGGAATTATCTGTGGAGACTCTGCTGACTTCCACACAGGAGCATACCAATGTTGAGGATATTGATGTAGAGAGCAAGTCCGAAACAAGAATGATGATAGAGAAATTTGTGGATGAAAATCCGGATGCCGTTGCAGCACTACTGCGTAACTGGCTGAATGAGGAATGGGGGTAAATCATATATGGCTCGCCAGGTAACAAGTGCCGCCGGAATTACCGGTGTACAGAAGGCTGCGATATTGCTGATCGCTCTCGGACCGGAGCGTTCGGCAACGATCTTCAAGCACCTGAAGGAAGAAGAAATCGAGGAATTGACGCTTGAGATCGCCAATACCAGAAGCGTTACACCACAGTTAAAAGAAGCAGTCATCAATGAATTCTATGAAGTGTGTCTGGCACAGCAGTATATTGCAGAAGGCGGTATCGGATATGCGAAGGAACTCTTGGAGAAGGCTCTCGGATCTGATAAAGCTCTTGATGTCATTGGCAAGTTGACGGCATCATTACAGGTAAAACCGTTTGAATTTGTTCGTAAAACAGAGGCATCACAGCTCTTTAACTTTATACAGGATGAGCATCCTCAGACCATCGCATTGATTCTGGCCTACTTGAATCCGGGACAGGCAGCGATGATTGTGTCTGCTCTGCCGCCTGACAGACAGGCGGATGTAGCAAAGCGTGTTGCTATGATGGACAGAACCTCACCTGAGGTCATCAAAGAGGTGGAGAAGGTTCTGGAATCGAAACTGTCATCTCTCGTCAATCAGGATTACACCATCATCGGTGGTGTCGATGCGGTTGTTGAGATCTTGAATACAGTTGATAGAAGTACAGAGAAGCATATCATGGAAACACTTGAAATCGACGAACCCGAATTGGCTGATGAGATCAGAAAGAAAATGTTTGTATTCGAGGACATCCTGCTTCTGGACGACAGAGCCATCCAGCGTGTGTTGCGTGATGTGGACAACAGTGATCTGGCAATGGCACTGAAATCTGCCAATGAACAGGTACAGACAGCAGTATTTAACAACCTGAGTAAACGACTGGCAGTCATGATCAAGGAAGATATGGAATTCATGGGACCTGTTCGTATGAAGGATGTTGAAGAAGCACAGCAGAAGATCGTAAATACAATCAGACGACTGGAGGATTCTGCAGAGATCGTTATATCCAGAGGTGGAGGTGACGAGATCGTTGTCTAGTAATCTGTTAAAGGGAAGCTGTTATTCCGGTGAGGAGCAAAAGGTCAGGATCATTGATTCCAACAAACTGATCGAGGAACGCATCCAAATGCTTGAAACGGCAATGGAGGAACATACAGCCGAGGAGATCGAGGCAGATTTTACAGAAGGCCTGGATCCGGATCAGGTAGCGAAGCTGCTTGCAGACGGAGAGGTTACTGATGGTGAAGGCGTGATTCATCAAGTGCCCCATACGGTAGACGTGGAGGCAATTGAACAGGAAGCAAGAGAACGTGCAGAGGAGATCATAGCACAGGCCAAGGAAGAAGCAAAGAACATCATAGATGATGCAATCAACGAGTCCAATGCGGTGATGAAAAAAGCCTCAGAGGATGGATATACAGAAGGTCATAACAGGGGATATACCGAAGGATTGCAGAAAAATGCGGCAAAAGAGAAGCAGCTCCAGGCACAACAGGCGCAGCTGGAGGCTGATTATGAACAGAAGCTATCAGAGCTGGAACCGCTGTTTGTAGATAGACTGACAGAGATCTATGAGCATATCTTTCATGTCCGTTTTGCAGAGAACAAGGATATCGTTTTTCATCTGATTCAGGATGCTGTACGCAAGATTGAAAGCAGCAAGGATTTTATCATACATGTATCCAAGGAGGACTATGGATATGTCAGTATGCAGAAAAAGGAGCTGCTAGCCGGAGTGGCACATGCATCAAGTGCTGAGATCATAGAGGATGTCACGCTGGGAGAGGGCGAATGCCTGATTGAAACAGGTACAGGAATCTTTGACTGTGGACTGGGCACGCAGCTTGCCGGTCTGACCAAGGAATTAAGACTGTTATCCTATACAAAGGAATGAACATGATAGACTTTGAAAAATATGATCGGGCGATCGAGAAAACATATTATAAAAAGCTTGGGAAAGTGGTCAATGTAATTGGCCTGACAATAGAATCCATCGGACCGGACGCAAAGCTAAGTGATCTATGCCAGATCACGACAGAGGACGGCAGAACGATCATGGCTGAGGTGACGGGCTTTAAGGACAACAAAACACTGCTCATGCCATATGAAAATACCGAAGGAATTGCCCTTGGATGTATGATTGAGAATCTGGGCTATCCACTTTCCGTTCAGGTAGGAGATCAGTTATTGGGCAAGACCCTGGACGGCTTTGGAAATCCATCAGATGGTGAAGAACTGCATACCAATCTGACCTATTCCGTAGAGGCTCCGCCTCCTGATCCAATGGAGCGTGTCATTATTGATTCAGTACTTCCGCTGGGAGTCAAGGCAGTGGATGGACTCATGACCGTCGGCAAGGGACAGAGAATCGGAATTTTTGCAGGCTCCGGAGTAGGAAAGAGTACACTGCTTGGTATGTTTGCAAGAAATACCAAAGCAGATATCAACGTCATCGCACTCATCGGAGAGCGTGGGCGTGAGGTAAGAGAATTTATCGAAAGGGATCTGGGTGAGGAAGGCATGAGGCGATCCATAGTGGTTGTGGCAACCTCGGACAAGCCTGCGATCCTACGAAATAAGGCAGCCAAGACGGCGACTGCAATTGCAGAGTATTTTAGGGATCAGGGAAAGGATGTCCTGCTGATGATGGACTCTCTGACCCGTTTTTCTATGGCACAAAGAGAGATCGGACTGGCAGGCGGAGAACCTCCTGTAACGAGAGGGTATCCACCGAGCGTGTATGCAGAGATGCCAAAACTGTTAGAGAGAGCAGGAAACTCGTCAGTCGGTTCCATAACAGGTCTGTATACAGTATTGGTAGATGGAGATGACTTCAACGAACCGATCACGGATACGGCAAGAAGCATTTTGGACGGACACATCATGCTGAGCAGAAAGCTGGGGCATAAAAATCATTATCCTGCAATCGATGTACTACAGAGCATTTCGCGTTGTATGTCACAGATCGCAACCAAGGAACACAAGGCGGTAGCGGGAAAACTTAAAAATGTACTGGCAACCTATACAGAAGCAGAGGATCTGATTAACATCGGAGCATATAAATCAGGAGCAAATCCCAATATTGATTTTGCAATTGCCAAAATCGATGCAGTCAACGAGTTTCTGATGCAGGGAGTAGATGAAAAATTTACCTTTGATGAGGTGGTTTCTCTTTTAGAGGGGATATTTGCATAGCATCTGCCGGATATCATTGTAGGGAGAGACTGATATGTCTAAATTTCGATATCGGATGCAGAATATATTAGATGTCAAGAGCAAGCTGGAGGAGCAGGCGAGATTAGAGTTTGCACTGGCCAATCGGGCACTGATGGAGGAGGAAGAAAAACTCCAAAAGCTGATTGATCGGAAGAAGGCATACGAGGCTGAAATCGTCAGGCTCTTACACGAAAAGCTTAGGCTGGAAAAGATCAGAGAGAACGAGCAGGCTTCAAAGACAATGGACACCCTGATTGCAACGCAAAGGCTTCAGGTCAAGGCAGCGGAACGTAAGGTAGAACAGGCACGTCTGAAGCTGCAGGAGGTTATGCAGGAGAGGAAGACACACGAAAAACTGCGTGAACACGCATTTGAAGAATTTGTACAGGAAGAGAATGCGAGAGAGAGCAAGGAAATCGACGAATTGACCAGTTATCGCTATGGACTCAAGGAACAGGAATAAAAGTACGATGAGGTAGGGTATATGCCATTAGATGAAGATGAGGTAATGGAGGAAGAGCAGGAAAAACCCAAAAAGAAAAAGCTCTTCGGTAAAAAGAATAAAGATGATAACGGTGAGGGAAGTACAACAGAACTGCCTCCGGTCAGCAATGACCCCTATGACGAAGCAGAGTCAGAGGAAGAGGGCGGCAGTCTTTCAATTGTACTCATTACATTTTTTATCGTATTGATCTGGCTCGCCATATTGGGGCTCTTGATCAAGCTGGATGTCGGAGGCTTCGGATCTTCCGTACTCCGCCCGATTTTGAAGGATGTACCTGTGATTAATAAAATCCTACCGGAAGCAACTGATGAGGAGGTTGCCAAGGATTCTGAATTCAAGACATTAGAGGATGCCCTTGAGGAAATCGACCGGTTGAACAAGGAACTGGAACAGGCAAAGCTTGCCGGCGAAAGTGCCGATACGTCAGATAAGGACAACCAGATCCAGATGCTGAAGGAGGAGATCAAGCGTCTGCAGACCTTTGAGGATAACCAGATCGAATTTCAGAAGATTAAGACGGAGTTTTATGAAGAAGTAGTCTTTGCGGAGAATGCACCGGATATCTCAGAGTACAAGACCTATTATGAGAGCATTGACCCTGCAACGGCAGAGTATCTGTATAAACAGGTAGTACAACAAATCGAGGAAAATGATTTGCTGGATGATTATGTAAGAGCATATTCACAGATGAAGCCAAAACAGGCAGCCGGAATCTTCGAACAGATGCCTGAAAATCTGGAATTGACAGCAAAGATTCTAAAGGCAATGGATCCGGATGACCGTGCAAAGATCCTGGGAGTCATGGATGCTGAACTAGCCTCCAAGATCACAAAGATCATGGATCCGGATAACTGAAAAAAGTAATCACAGACTAATGTTTTTTAGCGTTATCTCCGATAATAAAAGTAATAATAACCTTAGTCTCTCAAGAGACAGGATTATTATAAAGGGACTAAGAAACAGTCCCGTTACCTGTACATTGAAAACTGAACATGGAAGGAGGAATTTGAATGACCAGTACACCTGTAACAGACGTGAAAGCGTATTTTATGAATGTTACAAGCAACGGGCAGAGCAACACAGCTGAAAAAACAGCTGACTTCTCTAAGATGATGGATAGTGCGGCAAGAAAGTCCGACGATAATAATCATCTTCGTGTTGCAGATACCCAAAAGAACGGACCGGCTAAGACAGATCAGAAGCTTGATCGCAGTGCAGAGCCAGGCAAGAAAGACCTGGATGCAAGTGATAAGGCATCAGACACTCAGGATAGCCGGAAAGTGGAACAGAAACCGGCGCAGGATGATACAGAAACGGTCGAGAACTTTGCAGAAGAAGTGGATGAAGCGGTTGATAATCTGAAAAAAGCGATTATGGACAAGCTAGGCATTACAGAAGAAGAACTGATAGCTGCAATGCAGACGTTAGGCTTATCACCACAGGATCTGTTAAATCCGGATAACCTTATGAGTGTTATGACAGAACTTACAGGAAATGCGGATGCGACAGCACTGTTGACAGATGAGGCATTGTATACAGATGTCAAGGAGCTGCAGCAGATGGCAGAGGACTTATCGGGAAACCTAAAAGAACAGTTTCACATGACAGATGAACAGTTCAAAGAGGCACTTAACAAAGCAGTTGAAGCACTTCCCGAGGCAGGAAAAGAACAGCAGGCAATGACAGCCGTGCCACTCAAGGTAGAGGTTACGACAGATGAGAGTACGAGAACTGCTGACGGTATGGCAGAGACACTTGGAGCAAGCGAAGGAACAGATGCAGGAAGAATCATGACTGAAAAGGAAACATCTGCAAACGCCGGACAAGATCGAAATGAACAGGGTACAGAGAGCAAGGAAGGGCTATTCCCCACCCCACAGACTGTTACGACACAGACGACAAACAGCGTAGGAGACATCATAGAAACCGTCAGATCGTATACCAGTACACAAGGGGAGAACATCATGCGACAGGTTACGGACTACATCAAAGTCAATGTGAGCGAGCAGACATCATCCATAGAGATGCAGCTGCATCCCGCAAGTCTGGGTACGGTCCACATTCAGATCACAGCAGCAAACGGAAACCTGACAGCACAGCTGGCAGTGCAGAGTGAAGCAGTTAAAGCAGCCATGGAATCACAGATGGTACAACTGAAGGATACTCTAAACGAACAGGGAATCAAGGTGGAAGCAGTGGAGGTCACAGTTGCAGAGAACAACATGAATCGCAGCTTTGACGGAAGCATGAATGACGAGACACCTGCCAAAGAGGATTTGTCAAGGAGAGGTAACAGACGCAGAATCAATCTGAACGACCTCGAAGGTATCCCCGAGGATCTGAGCGAAGAAGAACAACTGGCAGTAGACATGATGGATGTGAACGGAAATAGTGTAGACTACACAGCATAAGAGACACGGAAGTCTACAGAAAGGAGAAATACATATGGCATTAACAGCACCGGTAGTAGATGGTAAGATACAGGATCTGTCGGCATCGTCAGAATCATTATCAAAAACAACCACAAAAAGCAATTCGTCACTGGATAAGGATGCATTTTTACAGCTTCTGGTGGCACAGATGAAGTATCAGGATCCGTTGGAGCCGACTTCAAACACAGAGTATATATCACAGTTTGCGACATTCTCGGAACTGGAAGAGATGCAGAATATGAGTTCCGCAATGGATTTATCTAGAGCTTCCAATTTGGTAGGGCAGCAGGTCATCATGAAGGTGACATCGGAATCAACCGGTGAGACGACCTATGAGGACGGCAAGGTTGACTATGTGGTATATGAAAACGGAAAGGCATTTCTATCCATAGGCGGTTCACTTTACTCACTGGATGATCTGGATACAGTAGCAGATGCGGACTACCTGACAGCATATTCACTCGGTACGGAATTTGCATCAGCGATTGCAGCATTACCAACACTCGGCAATCTCACATCTTCCTATGCTGACGGCTTAGCCAATCTAAGAGAAGTGTATGATGATATGACTCCATATCAAAAGACCTTTATCGCAGCGGATCTATACAAGAAGTTCCAGGGCTATGAGGAGAAGATGACAGAACTCTTAAAGACAGATGCAGAGAACTTTAAAACATCGATCAATGAATTGCCGGCAGTATCAGAACTGACAGCTGATTATGAGAGTAAACTCAAGGATCTGAGAAAAGAGTATGACAAGATGCCACAGGCACTTAAGGATGCAATCGGCGAGGATCCAATCAACAAACTGAAAGAATATGAGACAAAGATGGCAGAGCTAATCGGTACAACAGCATAACGTACACGAAGCAAAGGAGATGAATTCAGATGAAAATCATGAACAATCAATTTCCTTCCATCGAGCAAGTAACCAATCAGTATCTGCAGGGAAGCAAAAACACAAAAAAGGTCGAAACAGGCGATGGATTATCCTTCGAAGAGATCTTAAAGCAAAAGCAGATTGGAGAGACAGCAGAACCATTAAAATTTTCCAAGCATGCAGCAAACAGACTCAATGACAGAAACATCGAACTATCGGATGATCAGCTTGACAGACTGAGTGCAGGCACACAAAAAGCCGGTGAGAAGGGAATCAATGAATCTCTGGTCATCGTAGACAAGCTGGCATTTATCGTGAACGTGAAGAACAATACAGTAGTCACTGCGATGGATCAGACAGAAACAAACGAAAATGTATTTACCAATATTGATGGTGCCGTAATCGTATAGCCGGACCTTATGGAGGCTACAGACTCTTGACTGACAGATAGAGTCAGACGGAACATCAACAGAAAAAACTCTAAGGAGGTCATTTCATTATGATGAGATCACTTTTTTCTGGTGTAT
>CAZVYQ010000005.1:0-38177 GCA_964631375.1 uncultured Lachnospiraceae bacterium
GCGTAATCTACAACACGCGACTCTCTGATAACACTTACCTTGATCTGGCCTGGATATTCCAGTTCGGCTTCGATCTGTTTTGATATATCTCTGGCAAGTAATACCATGTCTGCATCAGTTACCTGATCAGGAACTACCATAATACGAATCTCACGACCTGCTTGAATAGCAAAAGATTTGTCAACGCCTTTGAATGCGTTTGTAATATCTTCTAATTGTTTTAATCTGTTTGTGTATGTTTCTAATGTTTCGCGTCTTGCACCTGGTCTTGCTGCTGAAATAGTATCAGCCGCCTGAACGATACACGCGATAAGTGATTGTGGTTCTACGTCACCATGATGTGATTCTACTGAATTGATTACAGTTGCTGATTCCTTGTACTTTCTACAAAGTTCTACACCCAATTGAATATGTGAACCTTCCATCTCATGATCGACAGCTTTGCCGATATCATGTAGCAAACCTGCACGCTTTGCCAAACGGACATCTACACCAATCTCTGATGCTAACAATCCTGACAATAACGATACTTCGATGGAATGCTTTAATGCGTTCTGACCATAACTGGTTCTGAACTTCATCTTACCGAGCAATTTGACAAGTTCCGGATGAATCCCGTGTACACCAACTTCCAGTGTAGCCGCTTCACCTTCTTCTCGAATCATTACTTCTACTTCTTTTTGTGCCTTCTCAACCATCTCTTCGATTCTGGCCGGATGGATACGTCCATCTACGATCAGCTTCTCAAGAGCGATTCTGGCAATCTCTCTTCGGATTGGGTCAAATCCTGATAATACAACTGCTTCCGGAGTGTCATCGATGATCAAGTCAACACCTGTCATGGTTTCAAGCGTTCTGATATTACGACCTTCTCTACCGATAATCCTTCCTTTCATTTCATCGTTGGGAAGTTGAACTACTGAAATCGTAGTCTCTGCTACGTGGTCAGCTGCACATCTTTGAATTGCATTGACTACGTATTCCTTCGCCTTCTTGTCCGCCTCTTCCTTGGCACGTGATTCTATTTCTTTCACGAGCAACGCGGTTTCATGTTTCACTTCATCTTCAACAATCTTCAACAGATAATCTTTTGCTTGTTCGGAGGTCAAACCTGAGATTCTTTCTAGTTCCTGTACTCTTTGTTCGTTGAGTTTGGCTACTTCTTCTTTTTGTTTCGCCAAAGTCTCTTCCTTTGCTGCACTTGCGGCCTCACGTTTCTCAATGGCGTCGAGTTTTTTATCAACACTCTCTTCCTTCTGTTGCACTCTGCTTTCCAGACGTTGCAGTTCTTTTCTGCGTTCCTTGGATTCACGTTCCAGTTCATTCTTAGTACGAATGGACTCTTCCTTGACCTCCAACAGACCTTCACGCTTCTTAGTTTCTGCTGTCTTCAAAGCTTCATCTATTATCTCTCTTGCTTTCTGCTCTGCATTTCCGATCTTAGCATCATCGGCTTTTTTACGAGCATTTGTCGTTGCAATAAAGGTAATAGGTGCAACAATGATCAATGTGACCACAACAGCGATTATTACACTGATTGGCACAGGAGCACCTCCTTATTTAGTTTTCATTGTACTTTATCAATATAGAATGTATGTAATAAATTACAATAGCACATCCTAACTTGCGATTTTACAACAGTTAAATTTTATACTGTTTTCTAAGTTATGTCAAGTGAAATGTATTGTTCCCATACTTTCTCAATCATATCAAAGGAAAAACCCTTACGATATAAATATCCAAAAAGCTTCTGCTTATCCTCATAGGAAACATCCTGAGGTGATTGACATCTCTTTTTCATAAGCTTCATAATCAACTCTGACTCATCTGAGTCTGTAGCAGCGAACTTTTCTTCGATGATTTCCTTGCGAATTCCTCTTTGCAGCAATGTCTGTTTGATCTCGTTTCTGCTGGAAGAACTGCTTTTATATCGGATATAATTCTCTGTGTATCGTTCATCATCTATGTAGTGGTAACTCATCACATAGGAAATAGCTGCATCAATCGCTTCCTGTGGATAGAGATTCTCCTTAAGTTTACGACGAACATCTGCCTCTGTTCGATCATTTTTCTCCAACAGATGCATGGCACGCAAGGTCGCACGCTTTGTCAAAACCTGATCTACCAATTCATGATACAGCTCTGTGGTCAGTATCATATCCTGTTTGATCCCATAACGACGTAGTTCGCCCTTATATAATACAAAGGCGAACTCATCGTTTATGAAGATCTTATATTTACTTTTATGATATTCCTCTATATTGGTAATCACAGAATCCATATGGTTACTCAGTTGCTCCTGTTGTCTTTACGGACTTCTTGCTCTCAGTTCCTGTACTCTTTGACTTGCCGCCCTCGGTAATAGGATCCTGAGGTTTTCCGTCCAGTCCGAAATGTTCACGCACCTTAGTCTCAACCTCTGCACAAATCTCCGGATGATCCTTGAAATACTGCTTGGTATTCTCACGTCCCTGTCCGATCTTCTGTCCGTTATATGCGTACCATGCTCCGCTCTTATTGACGATATCTACCTCAGCTGCCAAATCTACAATATCTCCCACTGTGGAGATACCTTCACCAAACATAATATCAAACTCTGCTTCTTTAAATGGTGGTGCGATCTTATTCTTTACTACTTTAACACGTGTTCTGTTTCCGATAACCTCTCCGCCCTGTTTTAATGATTCGATCCTTCTGACATCCATTCTGACAGATGCATAGAACTTTAACGCACGTCCTCCTGTTGTCGTTTCAGGATTACCAAACATGACACCGATCTTTTCACGTAGCTGATTGATGAAAATAACTGTACAATTGGATTTACTCATAATACCGGTCAGTTTTCTAAGTGCCTGTGACATCAGTCTAGCCTGCAGACCCATGTGACTGTCTCCCATGTCACCATCGATCTCTGCCTTTGGAACAAGTGCTGCAACAGAGTCAACAACCACAATATCAACAGCTCCGGAACGAACCATCGTCTCAGTAATCTCCATGGCCTGTTCCCCGTTATCAGGCTGTGAAATATATAAATTATCAATATCAACTCCAATATTCTTCGCATATGCAGGATCAAGAGCATGCTCCGCATCAATGAATCCAGCAATACCGCCCCTCTTTTGCACTTCTGCAATCATATGTAATGTAACCGTCGTCTTACCACTGGACTCTGGTCCATAGATCTCGATTACTCTTCCCTTTGGAATACCACCGAGTCCAAGTGCGATATCCAGACTCAGAGAACCTGTAGGTGTTGTTTCTACGTTCATATTTGTACTGGAATCTCCAAGCTTCATGACCGAGCCCTTGCCAAATTGCTTTTCAATCTGTGCCAGTGCAGCATCTAGTGCTTTCATTTTATCGTCTTTTTCCATCTTAAATTCTCCTTCTCATCAAGAACGTTTGTTCTTTTCTAATCATAAAACGTTTGTTCGGGTTTGTCAACCTTTTTATCACAAATGGTTGGTTTCCCGCCCTGCAAATACATAGTACTACACATGCTGTCCAATAAATATCCCAGCATATCAATTCGTTTAAAATGGTGAATGATCGGCTGATTTGCCGGACAAAACTCAGAATGAAAATCACTTAACCCATGCCAAAATAATAGCACAGTTGCCCTTGAATAGCAATAGGCAGCTGTGCTGTTTGCAATACATTATTTATCCTTTTTTCCAAAGGTTATTTCACTAAAATACTCAAGTACACACAATCGCAACAGCGTTAATGCTGATGATACAGTATTCTCTCTGATCTTTGCACGATTTCCGCTAAAATGATATTCCTTCACTGTAACCTTTCCACATACATTACATGCGATGTATACCAAACCAACCGGTTTTTCCGACGTACCACCATCCGGTCCTGCAATTCCGGTCACTGAAACGCAGACATCTGTTTTGGTAAAGAAGGTTCCACCTTTGGCCATCTCCTTGGCAACCTGCTCACTGACTGCACCATATTTGGTAAGAGTTGATTTTTTAACTCCTAAACGATTTCTCTTTGCTTTATTGGAATAGGTGATCATTCCTTCCTTGAATACTTCTGACACTCCCGGTACATTGACCAGTCTTGCCGCCAGCATACCTCCGGTACAGGACTCTGCTGTACAAAATGTGAGATTGTTTTTCTGTAGCAGATCAACAACCGCCTCTTCCAACGTCACCTCTGGGTTCGTTGTATAGATATAGGAGCCGATTCTGCTCTTAAGTTCCTTAACCACTGGTTTCGTAAGCTTTTTGGCTTCCTTCTCATTTTCTGCCATTGCCGTTACACGCAGATGCACTTCTCCGGTTTTTGCATAAGGAGCCAATGTGGGATTGGGAGAATCCATCAGATCCCTAACCATCTCCTCGACCTGACTCTCACCCATTCCACAGATCTTTACGACCTGGGAACTAATCGTATTCGGAGTCTTTCTGTCCAAATATACATATACATCCTTTTCAAACATCGGAACCAATTCATTGGGGGGACCAGGTAATAATATCACAGACTTTCCATCCTGCTCCATGATGATGCCGGGAGCCGTCCCGTTATCATTGTTTAAAATGATGGCACCCTCCGGTATCATAGCCTGCTTCCAGTTATTATCTGTCAAAGGCAATCCACGTTTTTCAAAGAATTTCTGGATACATTCCTTCGAGTATTCATCCATATACATCGTCTTACCCAGAACCTTTGCTGCGACCTCTTTTGTGAGATCATCTCCCGTCGGGCCCAAGCCGCCTGAAAGAATAATGACATCTGAACGCTGTAGTGCCGTTTTCAGTGCTTCACACAGACGTTCTTCATTATCACCCACTGTTGTCTGGTAATAACAGGACAATCCTAAATACGCACATTGCTCTGCCAGATATGCAGCATTGGTATTTACAATGTTGCCCAGCAGTATTTCTGTTCCTACTGAAATCAATTCAACAACCATATCTTCACTCCTCTTTTGCACTTAACACTCCTTTGTTTTTGATCAAATAATCAATCAATGACACAACCGTCAGTATGAGTGCAATCCATACGCAAACAGTTGTAATCACCTGTAGGATCTGATTTTGCAGGTCCATGATCAATAAAATAATCATAACCATCTGAAACACTGTCTTAAACTTACCCCAATAGCTTGCCGCAATCACGACACCATTATCCGAAGCAATCAGGCGAAAGCCACTGATGATGAATTCTCTACTGATGATAACAATGACAATCCACGCAGCCAGGCGATTCAATTCCACCAGACAGATCATCGCCGAACATACCAGAAGCTTATCCGCAAGAGGATCCATAAACTTTCCGAAATTTGTTACCAGATTGTTCTTTCGTGCCAGATACCCATCCAGCCAATCCGTAATGCTTGCCAGGATAAATATTGTTAAAGCAATCCATTTTCCGGCAGTACCGCCTAAACTCGTGAGCATGAAAACCACAAAAAAAGGAATCATAAAGACTCTGAGTAGGGTTAATTTATTTGGCAGATTCATCGTAGTACCTCCTCTTTAGATCAATTCTCCTATTAGATCATACTCCAAAGCACCCGTAATCCTGACACGGACAAACTCACCGCTCATCAGTTCTCGGTCAGTATTGATAAACAGATAGCCGTCCACATTCGGAGCATCCATATAGGTTCGGGCAACATAAGCATTTTCTTCGACTACTTTTCCTTCGATCAAGGCATCCATTTCTCTGCCAACCATGTTTCTTGCATGTTCAAAGGCAATTTCCTGTTGTAACTCCATCAGTTCATCCTGACGTTGTTTTTTACATGATTCGTCTATCTGATCAGGCATCTCGGCGGCAGGTGTATCTTCTTCAGCCGAGTATGTAAACACACCCAGACGGTCAAATTCCATTTCATCGACAAAATCCATCAGCAATTCATGATCATCCTCTGTTTCTCCGGGAAATCCTGTAATCAGAGTTGTACGTAGACAGATGTCAGGTATTGCCTGCCTTAGCTTTTCTACAATTTCCTTTAGCTGCTGATGATTGGTCTTTCGTCCCATTCTTGATAAAATACGATCCGACGCATGTTGGATCGGTAGATCCAGATAGTGGCAGATCTTTGGTTCTTCTTTCATGACCTCGATCAATGTATCATCTATTTCTTCCGGATAGCAATATAGTACTCTGATCCAGTTGATTCCGTCAATCTGTGCAAGTTTGTGCAACAGCTTCCCCAGAGATTTTTCCCCGTAGAGATCCATTCCATACAGTGTTGTTTCCTGAGCCACGATAATCAGTTCCTTGACACCCTGTTGTGCAAGTTCTCCTGCTTCCTGTATCAAACGTTCCATCGGAACACTTCTGAAATGTCCTCGAAGTTTCGGAATAATACAATAGGTACAATGCTTGTCACAACCCTCTGCGATTTTCAAATAGGCAAAATGTCCACCCGTGGTCAGAATTCTCTTGGTCTCCGGTAATGGTAGTGCTTCCTTAGAGGCAAAATGGCTGCCGTCCTTCCCCTCCAGTACTGCTTCAATCGTTTCTACAATTTTATCATAAGCAGTTGTTCCTACGATGGCATCCACTTCAGGGATTTCCTGTTGCATTTCCAAATGATAGCGCTCTCCCAGACAGCCTGCCACGATCAAAGCCTTACAGTGCCCATTTTCAGGCTTTTTATACTCCGCCATGTCCAATATCGTCTGTATGCTTTCTTCCTTTGCATCATGAATAAAGCAGCACGTATTAATTACAATTACGTCTGCTTCTGCTTCATCATCGGTGAATTCATGGCCCTTTTCGCGTAATAGTCCCAGCATGACCTCCGAATCCACTAAGTTTTTATCACATCCTAATGATATGAATAATATCTTCATTCCTATAATAAATCCTCTGAATCTCCGACAATCTTAACCTTGCCTGTATTAACCTCTTCTACTGCTACAGAAAGTGGTTTCTTTCCTTTGGCTTCTACAAGAGTACGTGAACCGTCAATGATCTGTCTGGCTCTCTTTGATGTTGCCATTACGATGGAATATCTGCTGTTTACAACAGGATGTTCTCCTTCTTCCACCTCGCTGTTTACTACTTTCATTAAATCTGTATAAGACGGATGTAACATGATCCATTCTCCTTTCCCGAGTCAATCTGATGTGATTGCTCTATTTAAAAAATTGTTCAAATTCTGATTTGATCTTGTTAATTGTTTCTATATTTCGTTTTGCTGCATAATGAGCACTGACAATCGTACCATGGAGGCGTTCTACACACTCATCTATCTGATCATTTACCACGAGGAAATCGTATTGATCGATGACCTTGGCCTCTTCCATTCCTCTCGCCATTCTCGATGCAATGACCTCCGGGGTCTCGGTGCCTCTCTCTACGAGTCTTCTATGCAATTCTGTTACACTGGGCGGCATGACAAATAACAAAAGTGAATCTGGAAACTTGTCTTTAATGATTAATGCACCCTGTGTTTCAATTTCCAGAATGACATCCTTACCGGCCGCAAGCTGTTCCTCTACATAGGATCTCGGTGTTCCGTAATAATTGCCTACATAACATGCATGTTCCAGAAGTTCATTATGCTCGATCATCTGTTCAAAATGTTCCTTATCCACGAAAAAATATTCTCGTCCGTTGACTTCTCCCGGCCGTGGCTTTCTCGTCGTTGCCGATACGGAAAATGCATAATTATCGTAGCGTCTCATCAGTTCCTTCATAAGCGTTCCCTTACCAGAACCTGCGAACCCGGACACCACTAATAGAATTCCCCTGTGATTCATCCTGATTCCTCGCTTACTCTATATTTTGTATCTGTTCTCTGACTTTTTCAATTTCGGTTTTCAGATCAATTGCCTTATTGGATGTATCTAAATCATTTGATTTTGAAAGGATTGTATTGGCTTCACGATTCATTTCCTGTGCTATAAAATCCAGCTTACGTCCAACGCTTCCGCCTTCAATCAAAGTTGCCTTTGTGTGCTCTATATGACTGCGTAGTCTGACAATCTCCTCGTCCACACATATTTTATCTGCAAACAATGTAACCTCAGTTAAGATTCTGTTTTCATCGATCTGTGCATCGCCCAGTAGTTCCTTGACTTTATCCTCCAACTTGGTGCGATATGCAGACAAGATCTCAGGTGCTCTCTCCGAAATGTATGCAACCTGCTCCAACATTCCATCTAACTTGTTGATCAAATCATTCCTTAGATTCTCGCCTTCTTTGATTCGAGTCTCCACAAATGCTTGGGCCGCACCGCGAACCGCCTTCTCAAGGCTCTTCCAGATCTCCTCCTCATTGATATCCTGTTCCTCCATAGCGAGAACCTCGGGATATCTCGAAAGTGTTGAGACACGAATATCTTTCTCGAGTGAAAACTCCTCTGCCATCTGATCCAGATATTTCATATACTCCGAAGCAACATCCTGATTATACTTAACAGAAAAGTTATTCTCTGTGTAATCCTCATAAGTTATAAAGATATCTACCTTGCCTCGTTGGATGTATTCCTTTAAGGTACTCCTGATAGAAGATTCAAAGAAACTGAACTTCTTCGGCATCTTAAGATTCACATCCAAATACCTGTGGTTGACCGCCTTCATCTCAACTGTGAATTTACGGCTGGTATCGGATACTTCGCAGCGTCCGAATCCGGTCATACTCTTAATCATTGGCTTTCTCCTTTATGCCACAACCCTGGTTGCGTACTTCATTATATTATAGTGCAATAAAACTATTGAGTCAAGACGCGAATCCTGTCCAAATCTTTTCTAGGACGAATATATTTTGATCATCCTTGCAATACTGTTCTCGCATTGTAAGGAAAAGAAGGTTGTGTTATACTTCTTAACAGATTAAATGAAATGAGGATATCACGATGGCTCTCGACGGAATCACAATCGCCGCTCTTGTACATGAACTGAATCAAATGCTTTTAGAAGGCAGAATCTATAAAATTGCACAGCCTGAAAATGATGAGCTTTTACTGACCATAAAAAACAATGGTGGACAGCAGCGTCTGTTGATTTCAGCAGGTGCCTCTCTTCCATTTCTGTATCTGACCACAACAAATAAGCCCAGTCCCATGACAGCACCGAATTTCTGTATGCTACTCAGAAAGCATATACAAAACGGACGAATCCTCTCCATCACCCAACCGGGTCTTGAACGAATTGTTCGTTTTGAAATAGAACATCTGAATGAGATGGGCGATCTTTGTAAAAAAACACTTGTAATTGAAATCATGGGGAAACACAGTAATATCATTTTTCTGAATGATCAAGACATGATCATCGACAGCATCAAACACATATCCAATGCTGTCAGTTCTGTAAGAGAGGTTTTACCCGGGCGAGACTACTTTATCCCGGAGACGCAGGACAAGCACAACCCTCTCACCCTGCCTGATGCCTCTACATTTGCCAATATTGTAAGTAAAAAGCCCATGCCGCTTGCAAAGGCAATCTATACATCATTTACGGGAATCTCTCCCGTAATTGCCGAAGAAATATGCCATAGAGCCTCTGTCGAATCTGCACAGCCTGCAAATACCATTGATGAGGATCTGTTGTTTCATGTCGGTAACCAATTTTTGTGGCTAATGGAGGATGTCCGATCCAAACAGTTTGAGCCAAACATCATCTCGGAAAATGGAATTCCGATTGAGTTTGCTTCGGTAATTTTAAAGCAGTATTCAGATCTTGACTGTCAAAAATATGATTCTATCTCAACCGTCCTTGAAGAGTACTATGCCGTCAGAAATACTGTGACACGTATCCGACAGAAATCGGTAGATCTCAGAAAAATTGCACAGACAGCTCTGGAACGAAATACGAAGAAATATGATCTGCAGTTGAAACAGCTACGCGATACAGAGAAAAAAGAGCAATATAAGGTATATGGAGAGTTGATTAACACCTATGGTTATCATCTGGAGCCGGGCTGTCGATCCTTTGAAGCATTAAATTACTATACAAACGAAAACATTACCATACCGCTAGACTCCTCTATGACCCCGACAGAGAATGCAAAACGCTATTTTGATAAATACAGCAAATTGAAACGAACTGAGGAAGCCCTTTCCACCCTGATTCGAGAAACACAGGATGAGATCACACATTTGGAATCCATCCTGACTTCGATGGATATCGCACTACAGGAAGAGGATCTGATTCAGATCAAGGAGGAGCTTACCGAATGTGGTTATATTCGCAGACATAGACGTCCCGGAGCTAAAAAAGAGAAAGTAACCAGCAAGCCATTCCATTATATCAGCAGCGATGGATATGATATCTATGTCGGAAAGAATAACTTTCAGAATGATGAACTGACCTTCAAATTCGCATCAGGAAATGACTGGTGGTTTCATGCCAAGGGAATACCCGGATCACATGTGATATTAAAAGCAAACAAGGATACCACTCTCCCTGATCGTGCATTTGAAGAAGCCGGAAGACTGGCTGCATTTTATTCTAAGAGCCGCGGGCAGGAAAAGGTTGAAATAGACTACACGGAGAAGAAAAATGTAAAAAAGCCCAGTGGAGCAAAACCGGGCTTTGTAGTATACTATACAAACTATTCTCTTGTTGCAGAAGGAACGATCGACGGTATCCAAGAAGCAAACGGAACACCTTAGCCGATAAGCCAATCGTACAGCTCCTGATATTTGCATGCTGAGGTATGCCATGAAAAATCAGACGCCATAGCCCGATCGATCATTTTATTCCACTCTCTCTTTTTATTTTTATAAATGTTATGTGCATAACGGACGGTATTCATCATCTCATGTGCATTATAGTTTGAAAAGCTGAATCCTGTTCCTGTACTTTCATATTCATTATAAGGCATAACCGTATCCTTTAAGCCACCGGTTTCTCTGACGATCGGAATCGTTCCGTAACGTAGTGCCATCAACTGACTCAGTCCGCATGGTTCAAAAAGAGAGGGCATCAAAAAAGCATCTGCCGAAGCATAGATCTTATGTGATAACTCCTCAGAATAATAAATATTAGCGGATACCTTTTCACGATACTTCCAGTCAAAATGTCTGAACATATTCTCATATCTGTCTTCGCCTGTTCCCAGGATCACGATCTGTAGATCATCGTGACATAATTCATCCATAACATATGATATTAAATCAAAGCCCTTCTGATCAGTCAGTCTGCTGACAATTCCAATCATAAATTTCTTCTCATTTTGTTCCAAGCCAAGTTCAGCCTGTAATGCCTTTTTATTTTTGATTTTTTCTTTTCTGAAATCTACCGCATTATATGGATACTTGATGTAAGTATCTGTTTGCGGATTATATTCCTCATAATCAATGCCGTTTAATATTCCTCTCAAATCATTGGCTCTGGCTCTCATCAATCCATCCAGTCCTTCTCCATAGAAGGGCATCTTAATCTCCTCGGCATAAGTATTGCTGACTGTTGTGATTGCATCCGCAAATACCAGACCACCCTTCAGCAGATTGGCATCTTTATATGCTTCCAGCTTATCCGGAGTAAAGAAATACTCAGGAAGTCCTGTCATATCCTTAATTGTCTTAACATCCCAGGTTCCCTGAAACTTCAGGTTATGAATGGTCATGACGGATTTCATGCCCGCAAAGAACTCTCCTTCGCGGAATCTCTCCTTCATAAAAACAGGAATCAATCCTGTCTGCCAGTCATGGCAATGTATTACATCCGGTTGAAATCCGATCGCGGGCAGAGCCGCTAAAACTGCCTTTGAAAAAAAAGAAAACTTTTCAATATCAAAATAAATCTCTCCATATGGCTTTGGTCCAGAAAAATAATACTCGTTATCAATGAAATAGAATGTGACTCCTTCATATTCCATTTCCAAAACGCCTACATATTGTGAACGCCATGCAAGATCTATATAAAAATGCGTCAGATACTTCATCTGGTCCTTAAATTCCTGAGGTATACTCATATATTTCGGCAATATAACACGTACGTCAAAATACCGTTTATCAAAACACTTGGGCAGTGAGCCGACTACGTCAGCCAATCCTCCTGTTTTTATAAACGGTACGCTCTCCGATGCAGCAAACAGTATTTTTTTCATGTATAAATCCTCCCGATACAGGTTATATCTCTTTAGATTATACATCATTCATACTTCTCTGAAAAGTGTTTATCGATTTAATTTATACTCTATTCTGATCTTATCTGCGATCATTGCAACAAATTCAGAATTGGTGGGTTTTCCCTTCCCCATATTAATGGAATAACCAAACAGTGCATCTATAGTATCCATCTTGCCTCTGCTCCAAGCAACCTCGATTGCATGTCGAATTGCGCGTTCTACACGGCTTGAAGTAGTCTGATACTTTTTGGCAATCGTCGGATACAATATTTTTGTAATGGAACCAAGCATGTCCATATCGTTGACTGACATCATGATTGCGTCTCTCAGATATTGATACCCCTTGATATGTGCAGGAACTCCGATCTCATGTATCATATTGGTGACATCGCTCTCCAGATTATGAATTGGGTTCAATCCGCCAATATTTACTTCCTGCTTTCTAGTCATATCTGTCAGGTTCCTGCTTCGTGATCCCTTCATCATCTTCAGTCTGCTTTTGACCACCTCCGGGTCAAATGGTTTCATGATGAAATATTTTGCACCGATCTGAAACGCATTCTCAGTAATCTGATCATCACCAACCGCCGATAACACAATAAAATCCGGCTGTTTTTTAATTGTATGATCCTTTTTGACACGATTCATAACCTCTATTCCATCAAGCTTCGGCATGATCAGATCCAGAAGGACAACATCCGGTTCCTTACGCTTAATAATATTTAAGGCTTCGTCTCCGTTTGCTGCACTTCCGACCACCTCAACATCATTTTCATCCTTCAGAACATCATTTACCAATTCCAGCATCCGCTGATTATCATCAAATATCGCTACATTAAGCTTATCCATGATCCATGATTCTCCTTCATTCTATGATTTGCATGGCCAATGCTTACTCAGTATATAAAACTCCCCTTTTTTCTACAAGAGTGATAATCCGCTATGAAACAGCGTTTTCAAGCTATTTTTATGAATTTAACATGGATTCGATAAAGATTCCAAACCCTTTTGTCGAATCCTGTACAAAAACGTGCGTAACCGCTCCGACAATCCTTCCATTTTGGAGAATCGGCGAACCACTCATGCCCTGCACGATTCCACCTGTCAACGACAAAAGCCGTTCATCGGTAACTTCCAATACAATCCCACGGTTTACGGAGTCTGTAATCAGATCGATACCAGTTATCTCTACATCATATGCTTTTCTGGTACCTTCCAGAGAGCAAATAATCTGTGCCGGGCCGATAACGATATCCTGTTTCAGACCGATCGGAACTGCATCGCCCGATACCTCCTGCAGGATTGATTGATTCCCATAGCCAAATACACCATGATCAGTGTTTTCAGTTATGATTCCCAGTTCATTTTCCGGCAAATAATCAATTACACCTGTTAATTCTCCCGGTTTGCCTTCCTCACCTCTGACCACAGACAGAATCTGCGTATGATACAGTGTTCCGGAGTCCACCTCCATCAACAGAGCCGTATCGACATCATTAATTCCATGTCCTAATGCACCAAACCTAAGCTCCTGATTCACAAAAGTCAACGTGCCGATACCCTGAATATTATCCCTGACCCATAATCCAACCTTATAGGCTCCATCTCCTGACAAAACAGGTGTTACGCTTATTTTAAACAGCTCTGTTCCCCTGCGTACATCAAAGACCAATTCCTCTCCATTGCTGTCACTGACAGATTGAATCAGATCCTTTTTATCATTGACTTCTACATCATTTACCTTTTCGATATAATCTCCTGAATACAGTATGTGTTCAGCCGGTGAATGTTCGTTTCCGTCTATTCCATGCACTGTACCTGTTCCGATCACCAGCACTCCATCCGTTTCAACAAAAATTCCTATCGGAATCCCGGCAGGAATCAGGCTTGTCTCTTCTATGACATCAAAATCCACCTGTTTGACCGGCACCAGTCCAAACAGTCTACATTCCATGATGTAATTGCCGGTTGTAGATGTAAGAAATGTCACCGGTTCCGACAGATCGATCTCGATACTTTCCATAGCCGAGGCCTCTATCAGTTCTTCTGACTCCTGTGCAGCATCAGAATAGATCACACCTGTCATCGGAACCTTCAGATCAAATCTGTCTCTCCTTCCATTGACGATTCTGATCTCATCCGGTACACTACCCAGCATATTATGATAAGTCATAGCACACAGCAGGAGCAATGCGGCTATACAGGCTCCTATTAATATACGCCTGTAAATTCTATATCTGCGATTCATATAAATGACTCACACCTTTCAATAAACTCTGTTCTTTCCAAAATAAAAAAAGCGTACATGATGTACACTTTTCTTAGTATATGAATTTTTCTATTTTTCAAACATTTTTTTCTTTTGTGTCGCCAGTTCTTTCATTTCGGTTGCATTTTGAAGAACCGCATCAGTGATTCTGGCTCCTCCCAAAAGACGTGCCAGTTCTTGGATCGTTGAATCTGAGGACAATTCTCTGACCTGAGTCAGCGTATGTGCAGCTTCAACCTGCTTGGTAATCTCATAATGCACATCTGCCATGGATGCAATCTGGGGCAAATGTGTGATACAGATTACCTGATGATTGCGAGACAGCAGTGCCAGCTTCTCAGAGACCATTTGAGCAGTTCTTCCACTGATACCTGCATCTATTTCATCAAAGATCAATGTAGATGTATCGTCGCGATCAGCTAAAACAGTTTTTATCGCCAACATGATTCTTGACATCTCGCCTCCTGAGGCCACTTCACCCAGAGGCTTTAATCTCTCACCCGGATTGGTCGAGATCATAAACTCTACCTCATTATTTCCCTGTGCAGACACATAATCCGTCAACACTCTGACCTCAATTGAAAATTTTGCTTCCAAAAAATTCAGATCCGATAATGCTTCTTCCATTTGTTTTGATAATACGATCGCATTTCGTTCTCTGATCTTAGTTGCCTGTTCATTCAAGTCAGTCAGTTTGGAATACTCTTCACTGACCTGCTTACGAAGTCCACCAAGATAGGTCTCATAATCTGTTAGTTTCTCAAGTTTTGCTTCCTGTTCCTCACAATACAGCAAAACGGCTTCGATCGTCTTCCCATATTTATCCTTCAAATGATTGACTATATTCAGGCGATCCTCCGTCTCATGAAACTCCTCATCTTCAAACTCGAGATCTGATAAATAGTCTGACACATGCCTGTTAAAATCATTCAGCAGGTTATCCAACTCTGTCAGCTCCTGTACCATCACATCCAGTTCTTCGTCATAATCGGAGATACTTCTAAGCTCTCGTAATGCTCTTCCGACACCTTCTCCGGCCCCATTTTCCGAATCATATCCTGTACTGTAATGTACGGCATTCATAGCTTTGATGATTTTTTTTGCATTGACCATCTTATGGTAAGTGCTCTCCAAATCAACATCTTCGCCCAACTGTAGACCTGCCTGCCTGATTTCCTCGATTTCAAACTGAGCCAGGTTGATTTCTTTTTCTTTATCATGATCTGTTGCTTCGGCCTGTTCCAGTTCATTTCGAAATTTACAATACCGTTCGTATTGTTTACGGATCATTTCCAAGATCGGCTGCAGTTCATCCTTACAGTAGGCATCCAGTACCTGCATATGTTTTTTCTTTTGCAACAGAGATTGGTGCTCATATTGTCCATGAATATCAATCAGGATTGCTGCCAGTTCCTGCAATACACCTGCTGTTACCACTTCACCATTTACTCTGCTCACACTCCTGCCATTTGTGATCTTCCGCTGCATAATGACCTCATCCTCGACCGGAATGTCCAGTGCACGGATTCTTTCCAGTTGATGTTCATTTTCCGGCACAAAGATCAACTCTGCCAGAGCATAATCTGCCTGATCTCTCACAATATCCTTTGAAAGCTTTCCACCCAAAGCAAAATGAACCGAATCGATGATAATAGATTTTCCCGCTCCGGTTTCTCCTGTTAGTATGTTGAGACCTGATTTAAAATCAATCTCTGCCTCCTCAATCAAGGCAAGATTTTTCACATGTAGATTTGTCAGCATATTGTAGCTTACCTCTGCATTTCCCTGATTTTATCCATGACAATTTTTGTTTCTTCCACACTTCGTACTGCACACATAATCGTATCATCTCCTGCTATGGAGCCAACGATCTCACTGAAATTGATAGCATCCAGAGCAGCCGCAACAGCCATAGCCATTCCAGAAACTGTTTTAACAACCAAAATATTCTGTGCCATATCCATGGAAATCAACCCGTCCTTCAATACACGGATGTATTTTTCAGATAGCTCTGTCCCATTTCCACCCTGAATAGCATATCGAAATTTACCATCTGTTCCCGTCACCTTAGTCAGTTTTAACTGTCTGATGTCTCTGGAAACCGTTGCCTGTGTCACTTCAAAGCCTGCCTCATTTAACCGTCTGGCAAGTTCCTCCTGTGTATCGATGACATGGTTCTGAACCAATTCAATGATCTTTTGATGTCTGCTGTTCTTCATTTCACCTACTCCGTATCTTCCAGTTTTCTTCGAAGCACATCTAAAAAGCTTTCCTTGCTCATCTTAATAATGGTAGTCGTCTCCTCGGCCTTTCGCACAGTCACATAGTCACCCGATTCCATGCTCACCGACACCGCTCCGTCAAAAACCACTTCTGTGGTCTCTGACTGACCACGTCTGCCTGCACCAATCTCGATCCTGATCTCATCCTCCGGTGACAGGATGATGCTTCTAGCATTTAATGTATGTGCATTGATCGGAGTGATGAGTAGTACTCTCGCTCCAGGTTCAACAATTGGGCCTCCTGCAGACAGGTTATAACCGGTTGAACCAGTCGGTGTCGATATGACGATGCCATCTGCTCCATATGTTTTTAAAAGCTTGGAATTGACATATACATGAAAGGAAACCAACCGTAGAGAACCGCTTCTCATAATTGCAATATCGTTCAGCGCATACTCCTTAGGCTGCTCGTTTCCTTTGACATTGGCTACACCGGAAAGCATCATCCTGTTTTCTGTCTCATACTCATCTGCAATCAGTCTCTCAAGTGTCTGTTCGATATGATCTGTCTCGACCTCTGCCAGATAGCCCAACGTACCCAGATTGACTCCAATCAGTGCAATCTCTTTTTTAGCCATATCACGTGCAGTCTGAATCAACGTGCCATCTCCTCCGAGCACAATGATACACTGTGTGTTCTCCGGAACATCTGACTCCTTTAGGTGTCCGCTCCTCCCGTCATTTGTACTGCGTATAAACTTTTGTGTTGTACACTGACAGCCCCTGCTTTCTAAATACTGCCGGATCTGTCCTGTGATTTTTAAATCTTCATCCTTACTTTGATTGATTACAATAAAGAAATTCTTCATGATCAACCCCCCAAACCAGTTCTGTTATAAAGAACTGTGTGCTTTCTCTACCAACTGCCTGATCTCATCTCTACGATCCTCAGACACTGAGCAATCGGCCTTTCGGATATACAATAAATATTCGATATTCCCCTCCGGTCCCTTGATTGGAGAATAATCCATTCCTTCTATCGAAAATCCCAGACCCATGCAGCAGGCTACGATTTTCTCGATCACTTCAATATGAATGAGTGGATCTCTGACTACACCTTTTTTCCCAACATGTTCTCTGCCCGCTTCAAACTGTGGCTTGATCAGACACACCATATAGGCATCTTCCAATAACAGCTGATAAGCCGGTGGCAGAATCTTGGTCAACGAGATAAAAGAAACATCGGTTGCTGCAAATTCGATCGGCTCAGGTATATTGTTGGGAGTCACATATCTAAAATTCGTCTTTTCCATACAGACCACCTGAGGGTGCTGTCGCAAAGACCATGCCAACTGGCCATGTCCGACGTCTATAGAGTACACCTTTTTTGCCCCATTTTGCAGCATACAGTCAGTAAATCCGCCTGTGGATGCACCGATATCCATACAGGTTTTCTGCTCCAGACAGATATCAAAGACTGAAATAGCCTTTTCCAGTTTAAGACCACCACGACTCACATAAGGAAGTGTGGTACCTTTGATCTCGATCTCCAGACCATCCTCCTCAAATGTCGTGCCTGCCTTGTCTTCTCGTTGTCCCTTGATAAACACATTACCGGACATAATGATTGCTTTCGCTTTCTCACGAGACTCAGCCTTTCCCTGTTTTACCAGCAATACATCTAAACGTTCTTTCATATTCCAACATACTCCGCAATGATCTTTTTGATGATGGATTCACTATCAATCCCGACTTCCTTCTTTAACAGTTCTACGTTTCCATGTTCTACATATTCATCGGGAAGTGTGATCGACATAACTTTTACATTCAGTTCGTTTCGATCACAGTATTCTCTTACCTTCTCACCATATCCGCCACTAAGTACGTTTTCCTCCATCGTTACAATCAGTTTATGGAAGCCTGCCATGTCCGTAATCGCCTGTTCGTCAATCGGTTTTACGAACCTTGCATTAATCAAAGAGCAGGCATATCCCCTCTCCTTCAACTCGGTTCTGACTTCCTTTGCCGTTTTCACCATGCTGCCTACAGCAAAGAGTGCAATATCTCCCTCTTCGTACAGAACTTCACTTACACCAAGTGCGATCGGTTGTCTGAATTCCTGTAGTCCATCATATGCTTCACCACGTGGATATCGTATTGCAATCGGATGCTCAAAGGCAACTGCAAACTTCATCATATCAGACAATTCCCATTTATTTTTTGGTGCCATGATGTGCATATTGGGAATAGAGGATAAATAGGACAGATCAAAAATACCCTGATGCGTCTCGCCATCGCTGCCTACCAGCCCTGCCCTGTCAATCGCAAATACGACTGGGAGATCCTGTATACAAACATCATGTAAAACCTGATCATATGCTCTTTGTAAAAATGATGAATACACTGCAAATATCGGGCGTAGTCCACCGGCTGCAAGTCCTGCTGCAAATGTTACGGCATGCTCCTCAGCAATCCCCACATCAAAGAAACGATCCGGATACATATTTGAAAATCGCTTCAAACCGGTTCCATCCGGCATTGCCGCTGTAATTGCGACTACCTTATCATTTCTGGCTCCCAGCTTTGTCATAACGGTTGAGAACACATCCTGATAGTTTGCCTTGATACGATTTTTACTAGGCAGACCGGTCTCGATTTCAAATGGTTCGGCACTATGAAACCTTGCAGGATGTCTTTCTGCCGGTAAATACCCTTTTCCCTTTTTCGTAATTACATGTACGAGAACTGCCTTTTCAACCTTTTTGGCTTCTTTAAAAACCTTTAATAAGGATTTGATATCATGCCCATCTACCGGCCCCAGATAGGTAATTCCCATATCCTCGAAGAACATACCCGGCACTACCAGTTGTTTGAAACCACTTTTGTATCGTTTCAATGTGTCCACCATAGCATCACCATACTTGGGGATCTTCAACAGACTGTTTTCCAGTCCGACCTTGAACCCCTTATAGGCATCTGCTGTTCGAATACTCTGCAGATATTTAGAGATCCCCCCTACATTTTCTGCAATCGACATATTGTTATCATTTAATACTATGATAAAGTTTGTTTCCAGTCTGGAAGCATTATTCAGTGCCTCATATGCCATACCGCCTGTCAATGCACCATCACCGATCACAGACACAACTGTATGTTTCTCTCCCTTGATATCTCTTGCCTTTACAAGACCCAGACCGGCAGATACAGATGTGGAGCTGTGTCCTGTATCGAACGCATCACAATCGCTCTCTTTTCGCTTCGGAAACCCACTCATTCCACCATACTTGCGCAATTCATCAAACCCGTTTCTTCTTCCTGTTAAGAGCTTATGTGTATAGGACTGATGACCAACATCCCATATAATCTTGTCAGCCGGAAGATTTAGTGACAGATGCATGGCCATAGTCAATTCCACAGCACCCAGATTTGCTCCCAGATGTCCTCCCGATACACTGATCTTCTCGATTAAAAACTGCCTGATCTCTGCAGCAAGTGCCTCATATTCCGATGTTTCTATCTCTTTGATATCATTCGGCTGATTAATACGATCTAAAATCATGTTCATTCCACCTTATCTGATTGTTATGACTGTCTGTCTTGTGATGCAATACTGTATTGTGTTATTTTACTCTGGTAATCAATGACTCCACCAGATCATACAGATATCGATCCTCTCCCATGTATTGTTCCAGCAGTCCAAGAGCATGATCAGAATAACTCCTGACATCCTTCTTAGCCTGTTCCATTCCCTGCAATGACACATAGGTCGTCTTTTCATTACGGGCATCACTTCCAACAGGTTTACCTAGCACTTCTGTTGTGGAGGTTACATCCAGTATATCATCCTGTATCTGAAATGCCATACCAATATCACATGCACATTCTTCCATATCAGAAACTGTCTGATCCTCCGCTCCGGCAAGTACGGCACCAATACACATGGATGCTTGTATCAATGCAGCCGTTTTGTTTCTATGTATAAAAAGAAGCTGTTCCTTCGTGACTTGATTACACCTTTGCTCCGCTTCAATGTCAGCTGTCTGGCCCCCAATCATCCCATAAATACCTGCCCGATCAGCAAGGATCTTCATTGCACGTGTTACCGACTGATACTGTTCTGTTTGATCGTAGGCTTTGAGAGCAGTTTCAAATGCGTAGTTAAGCAGAGCATCTCCTGCCAGTATCCCCATAGCCTCTCCATAAACTGCATGTGTTGTCTTTTTCCCACGTCTGTACTCATCATTATCCATCGCCGGAAGGTCATCATGTACCAGAGAATATGTATGGATCATCTCAAGTGCCGCCATAAACGGTTCAACCTCATGTCCCCGTCCTCCCAGCATATGGTAGGTTTCATTCATCAATAACGGGCGTAATCTCTTACCTCCTGCCAGAATACTGTAATTCATCGCTTGAAGAACCGTCTTTTGGTTGCCCTTTTCTTCGGGTAAATATGTCGAAATGATCTCCTCTATTTCTCGTACCTTTTTTTCAGTCTTCAGTTCAAACCCTTTTTCAAAATTCATTTAGTTCACCCTTTTCATTCATCACTAGTACCTGCTTCTCTACATGATCTATCTTTTCATTACACAATTTCAACAACTGCATACCCTTTTGATACTCTTGAAAGGATTCTTCCAGTGTAATGTCTTCTGCTTCCAGTTTGTTCAGCACAGATTCGACCTTTTCAAAGGCTTCCTCCAACTTGATATCTTTTTCCTCGACAGCTCCCTGTTTCATGATAATGACTCCCTTCTGATTGCCTCTTTATCTATCACAATCGTTGTAATCTGTCCATTTTTCATCTGAAGGATTAACTTCTGATCCAGATCAACCTTGTCGATATCCGCAACCGGCTTTCCCTCAGCATCGGTTACAAAGGTCAGTCCCTGATTCAATTTATCAAGCGGAGACAGGCCCTTCATTCTCTCAATATATAGTTCCAACCTATGCTTCTGTATCTGCAGCGAATTTTTCATTGCTTCATGCAGACGGCTTTCAAGCTCCGATGCATACATCCTCTTATTTGAGATTCGGCTCATCGGACTCCCATAATTCATCCTCAGCTGCAACTCATTCAGCTTTGACCGGTATAACGAAAGCTTCATACGAAGCCGATGATTCATTGTATTGTAATACTCCATATACCTCTGTTCAAAATCGGCTATCGAATACACCGCCAATTCAGCTGCCGCCGAAGGAGTCGGTGCTCTCAGATCTGCCACATAATCGGCAATCGTCGTGTCCGTTTCATGTCCAACCGCCGAAATAATTGGAATAGAACACTCAAAGATCGCCCTTGCAACAATCTCCTCATTAAAGGCCCACAGATCTTCTATAGAACCGCCGCCTCGACCCACAATTATAACGTCAACGCACATCTGTTCCAGTGCATGGATTCCGTTTGCAATACTGGTAGCTGCACCCTCTCCCTGTACAAGAGCAGGATATAAAATGATCTGTATATATGGATTTCTTCTATTAGAAATGTGGATAATATCCCGTATCGCCGCACCCGTTGGTGCTGTTACAACTCCAATCCGTTCTGCGTATTTCGGGATAGGTTGTTTATACTCTGCAGCAAACATTCCCATCTCTTCAAATTCACGCTTCATCTGCTCGTAGCGTTCATAAAGAAGCCCCATGCCATCTAATGTGATCTCTCTGGCATAAAGCTGATATTTGCCGTCACGTTCGTATACTTCGATTGAACCTCCGACAATAATCTGTTGTCCTTCTTTTAATTGAAACCGGAGTCCCGCACGATTGCCTGCGAACATAATACATGTAATAGACCCACTTTTATCTTTCATGGTAAAATAGATATGACCACTGGAATGATACTTTACATTGGAAGCCTCTCCTTTAATATAGATGCTCCTCAACATAAAGTCCTGTGCAAACATGTTTTTGATATAAGAATTGATCTGACCTACAGAATAAACATTATTCATTATGCCATTTTTGCCAATACTCCGTTCACAAACGCAGGTGACTCATCTTGACCGAAACGCTTGGCAATCTCCACTGCTTCATTGATCGCGACACTTACCGGAATCGTATCATCATATTTGATCTCATAAACCGCCAGCCTGATAATGGTGAGATCCACCTTCCCCATACGTCGAATATTCCAACTCTCTGCCTTATCCTCAATCATTTGATCTATCTCGGACAGCTTTGCAACAATATCATCGTATTTTTGCTGAATATGCACAGAATCCTGTTCGGATACATCTCCAAGTTCTTCCATATATAGTCTGATCTGTTCCGGCATATCCTCCGGACTGTTAAATTCTACTCGGAACAACATCTTGAAAATATGCTCCCGAATTTGTCTTCTGCTCATAATTATAGTTCTCCCGACTATCGGTTTTGTGTCTCCATATTAATACCGGCAATCCGAATGTTGACATCTGATACTTCTAAGCCTGTCATATTCTCGATTGCTGCCTTTACTCTCTCCTGAACACTCTTGCAGGTCGTAGGAATGTTATATCCATACTCCATAATCAAAGCCATATCAACAGATACAACGGACTCAATCACCTCGACACGGACTCCCTTACCGATGGTCTTCATTCCGACTCTGTTCATCAGTTCTTTTGTGATATTCCCTGCTGTAGCAGCGACTCCATCTACTTCAACAGCCGCAAGGGCTGCAATATGAGCAACTACATCGTCTGCGATTCTGACTTCTCCGAACGCATCTCCCTGTAATGTATGTGTGGTCTTGTCTGTTTCCTTAGCCATTTGATTACCTCCTCCTAAACATCTCTTTGCATATTATACCAAACTCACGAATTTTTGCATAGTCCGAATTCTATAAATAGAACAGCATGGACAGCTGCTCCTTCATCTCAATATACCGCACACTGCTGCCTCCATTCAGATATTGAAAGATCTGCTCATCTGTAATCAGGTGTTGATAAAAAGCCTGATAAACATTCATATCTGCACATTTTAACTGTACGGTCTTCTCTCCGGCAGCATATGCATTGTTAAACAATCGTGCCAGTTGATTTTCATCAAACGAAGTGAAATAGATGCCCTCTCTTACATAATAGTTTGCATCCATAGAATCACATGTTGGTAACACAATAACCGTTTTCACAACGTGTGTTGACTGAAGCATGGCATCCGGAATATTCAGATAATCATAATTAATTTCTGGAACGCCTGCATCCGAAGATACATCTCCTGATATGTTATAGGAAGCATCTCCCCACGTAACATCCATGTTGTAATACTTTCCATCTATTCTAACAATATTCCATACATGTGGTTCCGTTCCCTTTACAACTCCCTCTGCCAGTGTACAGAACATCCCCATATGATTCAACAGATACTGTGCCGATTTTGCATAGCCCTGACAGACGCTTCTCCCATTTAAAAATACACTTAAAATGTTCTGATTTTGTTCAGAGGCAAGGTCATATTCGGTATTCTTTACAAGATATTCATAGACAAATCTCACCTTCTCATATTCTGATGACCCGGATGGAATCTGTCCCAGAATCGCATTGGCGGCAGCAACCGCGCTCTGCTCTTTGGTGCTTTTCTCATTCTGTGACATGGTATACGTTCCTGACAAAGTAATCCTATGCAGAATGCCTGCTCTTGTCAGTTTCGTCATGGAGTAGCCCTGTACATAAAAAATCTCAGGATGATCAATCATTACACATTTGAACACTCGGTCAATCTGGTTCTCATCTGTAGAGGATACCTTCACATTTTGCCTCATCTGGCTGAGAATCGAGAGAATTTCCAGATAAAGCTTTTGATCGTCGGAGCTTAATGTACTATAAGCATAACAGTTAGCCTGCTGTGCTGCTGCTTCTGCCAGTCCATCCTCCGGAATACCTGCCGGATCCTCGTCGGTCTCCTCCACCTGCTCCTCGACAACCGTAATCAGAGGTTCCTGTGTAACCATTGGAAACTCAGTCACCTCACTATCAGTCTGTATGTCTGCGGTTTCGTCCTGTATATCAGGTGCAATCTGCTGCTCAATTTCCGGCTCTGCTGCCTCGGTCAGTTCGATTTCGTCCGAAGACTCATAAAGCTGTTGTGCAAGCCAGTCAGAGAAGTCATGTGAGCATCCTGTCAACGTAACTGTAGCTATGATCAGTATAGAATAAATGATTTTCTTATTTTTCATCAGCTATGATCCTAATCTCGTCCAAATTCCTCTAATATCAGTCCCTTATTCCGTTCCAATGTCATTCCGACACTCCATGCATTCACAAACAACAGTAATGGATTTCCTTTTAGATCGCGTACCTTTTTCATATCCGAGGTTCCTGTGATCTTGTCCGGAGCAATGTCCTTGTTTACTATCCAACGGATATGTGCATATGGCAGATTCTCAAGAGCAATCTCTACGTTGTACTCATTCTCCAGACGGTATTTCAGTACCTCGAACTGCAGTACACCAACCACTCCTACTATGATTTCTTCCATTCCGCTGCTCATTTCCTGGAAGATCTGAATAGCGCCTTCCTGTGCGATCTGATTAACACCCTTTACAAATTGCTTGCGTTTCATGGTATCAATCTGCCTTACCCTTGCAAAATGCTCTGGTGCAAATGTCGGGATTCCCTCATATTGAAAACTCTCACCCGGCATACAGATCGTGTCTCCGATTGAAAAAATACCCGGATCAAAAACTCCTATAATATCTCCTGCATAGGCCTCCTCAACGATCTTGCGTTCTGAAGCCATCAACTGCTGCGGTTGTGAGAGACGTATCACTCTCCCTCCCTGTACATGATTGACCTCCATACCGGCTGTAAACTTACCGGAGCAGATACGCATAAATGCTACACGATCTCGATGTGCCTTATTCATGTTCGCCTGTATCTTAAACACAAATGCGGAAAAGTCATGCTCTGCCGGTTCAATGATTCCGATATCGGATTTACGTGGCAGAGGTGAGGTGGTCATCTCCAAAAAATACTTTAAAAACAGCTCTACACCAAAATTAGTCAATGCCGATCCGAAAAAAACCGGTGATAACTTTCCCTGTAATACCTGCTCCAGATCAAACTCTGAACCGGCTCCACTCAATAATTCCATCTCATCATTCAGCTGATCTCTTGCCTCTTCACCAATATATGCAGTTAATTGAGCCGTATCATCGACCGGAATGTGTGTTGCTTTTCCTTCCTTGGTTCCCTTTTCTGTGTCTTCATAGGTAATAACACAACGATCTCTCCTGTCATATACGCCCTTAAAACGCTTTCCCGAGCCAATAGGCCAATTGATTGGACAGGTTGCAATACCTAGTTCCTTTTCTATATCATCCAACAGTTCAAAGGTATCATTTGCATCACGATCCATTTTGTTGATAAAGGTAAATATCGGAATCCCCCTCATACCACATACCTTAAACAGTTTTCGTGTCTGAGCCTCCACTCCCTTACTCGCATCAATCACCATGACAGCCGAGTCAGCCGCCATCAACGTTCGATAGGTATCTTCCGAAAAGTCCTGATGTCCCGGTGTATCCAGAATGTTAATGCAAAAGCCATGATATCCAAACTGCAACACAGAAGATGTGACGGATATACCTCTTTCCTTTTCTATTTCCATCCAGTCAGATACAGCATGTCTTGCTGTAGCCTTTCCTTTAACGCTGCCCGCAAGGTTGATCGCGCCACCGTAGAGCAGAAATTTCTCGGTAAGTGTCGTCTTACCCGCATCCGGATGCGATATGATCGCAAAGGTTCTTCGTTTTGCAATCTGTGCTTCATTTGTGTTGTCTGACATGATTTCCTCCATTTATACTTATCATCTAAACGATCGATATTTTAATCTTTTCATTCTCTTACCCGACACTATATGATCAGATTACAGATGTTCCTGCAATTTCTCCACGGATTCCGAAATGTGCGAGCACTGTGGCTCCGATATCAGCAAAGGTATCTCTGGTACCAATGTTACGTCCGGTTAGCTTCTTACCATAGATCAGATACGGTGTATACTCTCTGGAATGATCTGTCGATATCACATAGCCGGGATCACATCCATGGTCAGCTGTAATCATCAGCAGATCGTCTTCATTCAGTTTTTCCATCATTTGAGGCAGATAATCATCAAAATAATGGATGGCCTTTGCATAGCCGTCAATATCATTGCGATGTCCATACAGCATATCAAAATCCACCAGATTCACAAAGCAGAGCCCATTAAAATCACGATCCATAAGCTTCAGAGTCTGATCGATCCCATCTGCATTGCCCTTGGTATAGGTATATTCAGTCAGTCCCTTTCCGGCAAAAATATCCTTGATCTTGCCGACGCCGATCACATCATAACCATGATCAGATAACACATCCAGCATCGTTGTCTTAGGCGGAACGATTGAAAAATCATGTCTGTTTGGTGTTCTGGTATAATTTCCGTCTGATCCGATAAACGGTCTGGCGATAACACGTCCGACTCCATGTTCTCCCACCAGAATCCCTCTTGCTATCCTGCAATACTCGTACAGGGTTTCCAATGGAACAACCTCTTCGTGAGCTGCGATCTGAAACACGCTGTCAGCCGAAGTATAAACAATCAGATCTCCGGTTTTTACATGTTCATCTCCATAATCCTTGATTACCTCAGTCCCGGAATAAGGCTTGTTACACAATACTCCTCTTCCTGTCGCCTGACTGAAAGCCTCCAGAACCTCCTTTGGAAAGCCATTCGGATAGGTTGGTAGTGGATGCTCTGAAATAACACCTGCAATCTCCCAGTGTCCAATCGTTGTATCCTTTCCCTTTGACTGCTCTGTCATGCGTCCGTAGATACCGATTGGTGTCCCTGATTTCTTACCACATGTCACTCCATCAATATGAAATAAACCAAGCCTGCCCATATGATCTGCACCAAAGTAGGGACTGCCCGAACAGGTTTGCAATGTATTGGTTCCTTGATCTCCGTATGCCGCAGCATCAGGCATTTCACCAATACCCATACTGTCCAATACGATCAGAAAAACTCTTCGATTCATAGCACAAATACTCCCTTCTACAGTAATATTACTCAATAAATTATACTATCACAAAAAGGAATACCAAACAAGTGGCATTCCCTCTGTTTACTATTCATTTGACGAACTGATTACTCATAGCTTTCAATCGGTGTGATGATTAGATTCTCAGGCGGTATTCCGGTTTTTCTCTTAATCACATCCTCGATCTGTGCACGCTGTGCATCGGACACCTCATAGGCATTTACCAGAACATCAGCCGTCCCCTCCGTGATACTCACAACCACGTCTGTAAAGCCTTTTGCCGACAGCAGAACCTCCGCTGCTGTTTCACGCTCGGCTATGTCTACCATTGAGATCATCATATTGATTGCCTCCTGCTTTTGTACATCTGTCACTGCCGCCGAATTAATCACCTCAAGCATTGTCTCTTTGTTTTTTGCACGTGTCTGTTCTTTTAAAAGTTTTGCGTTCGATGCGATTCCTGCACCAGTCATTGTGCTTGTAAAAACAGCCTCTCCCGGCTCCTCAGTCAATGCCGGATCTGCCTGTGCCTGCTCAGCATCAGAATCCAGACTTTCAATATCTCCCTGTAGTTCCTCGGCCAGATACATATCCTCATCAGAAATATCTGCTGCAATCGCATCCTCTGATTCATCCGATGCCGCTATGTCTGTATCTTCTGCTGATACAGCTGCAGAGGTTTCCTGAATGACTTCCTCGAGCGGCATGGATTCTTCAACAATTGCTGCATTCTCCTCTTTCTCAAACTTTGTTCCCGTAAAATTCAGATAGCCTGCTACAGCAATCATGATCGCGAGTGCAGTAATAATCATTTGATTTTTTCTCATCATATTCTTCATCTCTCAATTGTCTCCTTACCGCTGTTTGTTTTTGTGACAGCCATTCTGACTACTTTAATCTTATGCACCTCTATCGGAAATAATACCTTAACCACTTCCGTAATCTCAGATCTCACCTTTGCACTCTCACCGCCATCACAAATCACTGTTACTCCCTCGATCTTCGGAGCATTCGTTTGAGATATATATGGAATCATGGTGCCGTCCGACATTTCAGAAAAGATAGTAGTTTCCATCTGCTCATTTTCAATGACTGTTCGGCAACCACCTCCGGAATCCTTTTCGATTGTACTCGTACTGTTGTCATTTCTATCCTTTAAAACAATTTGTTCTGTTCCGGATTTTAATGTAATCATCACCTCTACGCGTCCAACACCATCAATCCTGGAAAGCCCCTGTTCCAGTTTGGTCTCCAAGCCTGACAGATATGTATCCTCACCTGTTTCCTTCAGCATTTGTACTTCCTCACTATTGATGTCGGTTACCGACTGATCGTCTTGTTTCAATTCTGCTTTCTTTGTCGGAAACGATATAACAAGCAGTAGGATTCCGGTTAATATGATGATTAAAAATTGATCCTTCTTCACCTGCTTAACACGATCCTTAAGTCCCAAAACACCCTTAAGAAATGACAACATGAATCACCTCTTTCTCCAGACCCAGCTCTCTTGCAATCCGCTCGCGTAATTGCTCATTTTCTAAATTGTCACTCTTTTTACTCATATTTCCGATAATTACACTGTTCACAACGATATTAACAGACTTATCCACATTTTTTGAGAGATTGACTTTGAGAGACGTTATTTTTCCATAATCCACATTATCCACATCGTCACAAATGTCCATTTTTACGTCATTTACGGACAATCCATCCTTATACTCCAATTTATTAAGTTTTTCTTTAATTTTATTTTCATATGTGGATAATGCCCCAGAATACTGACTTTCCTCTATTTTTTTAAGCTTCTCACTTTCATTATTTAATTTTTCATTGTAATTTTTTGTAACCTCGAATTGTTGAAATAACGGCTTGCCTTTTATCCCTGTTCCGGCATCTAATAAAAAGGCTATCATAACAATCCCCACCAATAATTTGATATATTTCTGATACTGCTCACCCGGAAGCACATGCAAAGCAAGTCCTGTGATGATGATCAACTCCGCCAAGCTGATCAGTGTTTCTCTGATATAAGGATACATGGTCAGAAGCCTCCGTTCGTTGTTACAGAAACAATTGCTATTGTTAGCATAAACAATATGATTGAGGTGACAACCGTTTTGAGCAGCATTTCAGTGGCATCACCTATACCGCTGATACATTCTGCAGTCCCGTCCGAGGTAAAGCTCCCGGCAAAAGCTGCTCCCAGACGATACATGAACATGATCACCGTCAATTTGACAACCGGCAGCATCACGATCATCAACATCACGCAGACAGCAGTCACACCAATTGCATTTTTTGTAATGACCATTGAGCCGACCACAGTATTCCAAGTAGTTTCCGTAACCCCTGACATTCCGGGGAGTATAGAAACTGCACTTGTCAATAGTCCGGTCTTCACAGAATGAAATACAGGCACAAACATACTCTGTATTGTATTAATTCCGATCACAAGTGCCACTGCTGTTTTCAACATATATGTAATGATACTTTTCAGCAGCCTGAGCAGATGTTCCAGCATGTCCTCACCTGCGATCTGATTCACAATCACCAATACGATATAGATCTGAATCATAGGTAAAATGACAGCTGCTATGACCGTCTCAACCAAGAAGATGGCAATCAGAGCGGTTCCGTAAAAGGTTGTGGCAGATGCTGCCCCTGATATAAATGCAACGCCCATAAAATAAGCCGGTAGCAGTGCCTGCATGAAAGTAATCAGGTGACTGACAGACTCCGAAGCCATCTCCATTGTTGTTTTCATAGTCTGCAACAGCAGTATGGACATCATCAACGTCATAATATAAAAACCAATGTGTGCAATCTGTTTGCTCTTAAATGCAGAGGATACATTTTTCATCACCGCTGCCAGAACAGATAATAAAATGATACTCGTTATTGTAAATCGATTCGCAACAATCTCAGAAGTCAGTATTTTCAGCACTTCTTGAAAAATCAAATCTATATTTACCGTTTGTTTTCCTGCAATTATGGTTTGCATTAACATCTTAAAATCAACAGAGTGACTCATTTGGATCTGTTCCAAGGCATGATCAATTCCTGTAAAATCTATCTCCATTATCTCTCCCCGTCTATTCCATAAACGCATATAACTTAGTCAGGAGCGTTCTCAGTGCAGGCAAACTCAACAACAACACCGTGATCTTCCCAAACACCTCGATCTGTCCTGATATGGACAAGTAGCCTGCATCCTTGCAGATATTGGATGCAAACTCAGCAACATAGGTCAGCAGAACAATTTTGATCAAGGTCTTTCCCAACGTTCCAGCCAGTACCGGCGTGTCAAATCCGGAAAGCAACTCAATCACAGACTGTAACTCATCAAGCGAACCAAATAACAATATCATTCCTGTTATGATTCCGATATACAGACCGTATTCGCTCCGTCCGTTTTTAAATTGTACTGCCACAATCACCCCTAATAAGCCGATTATGGCAGCTCGCAGAAGTTCCATACTGTACTCCTCTCTGCATATTGACTGTTCTCGTGTCTCCTTCCTATATGACCTGCTACAGTAAAAATAGCTTTTTAATGCTTTCAAACAGCTCATATATATATGGAATAATCCACGAAAGAACAAGCACCAGTCCTGCCAGACTTGTCAGAAAGGCCTGTTCTTCCCGTCCGCTGTGTTTCAGGACCTGCGTCAGTATCGATACCAATACCCCAACTGCCGCTATCTTAAAAATCAAACTGATTTCCATTGCCTTCCTCCTGCCTGTCAGACAGATATCAATACCTGTCATATCAGTATTATGACGATAAAAACTCCCCCCAAGACCCCTAATGCACTGTATATTCTGCCTGTTTCACTCATTTTCTTTTCTGTCTCATTAATCTCAGCCTGTAGAAGTATCTCATATTGCCTGATCGCAGATAACTGCATACTCTGATCATGAAATCCTAATTCTTCTCCAAATTTGCACAGTTGTGTAAGTTCCATAGGTGGAAAATACAGGCTTGCCTTCTCTCCCCACAGTTTAGGCAGTGTAACCCCTTCATGTCTCTTGATTGCTGTGCATAACTCTTTTAGAAAATCAGAAACCGGAGATGACAGCCTGTCTGCTGTTATGGAAAAGCATTCAGGCAGATTCAGGTTTCTGTGTCTGATTTCACCATCCATCAATCTCAGCATTCTGATCAACTCTCGTTTCAGCCTGATCGCATTTTTCATGTTATGTATGAAGCTGTAAGAAAAACCGATGCTACCGGACAATATACATAGTATGCCACACGCCTTCAGTATCATGATGCTTCCTCTCGATATCGTAACAGGCAGTTATACATGCGATCCAACACTCTGATTACTCTCTCCCCCGTACACCTGTGCTCCAATAAAATAAATCGTTCAATTACACCATCTGAAATCAGATCGGACAACTGTTTCTTTTCAATTACATCCGTTATGTCATACCCATGAACCGTAGCGATCAGCCTACAGCCAGATCGCAGTGCATTTTGAATTGCCTCTACATCTGCTCTCGTTCCGATTTCATCTACTGCGATCACATCCGGCGACATGGATCGCAGCAGCATCATGATTCCCTGCTCCTTGGCACAACACTCAATCACATCCGTTCTCATCCCGATATCATTCTGCGGAATCCCCATATAGCATCCGCCGATCTCCGAACGTTCATCCACCACCCCAAGTGTATATCCTCCATTAGAAAGTAGCCTGACGAGATCCCGCAGCATGGTTGTCTTACCACATCCCGGTGCTGATACCAACAACGTATTACAAACATGCCTGTCCTCCTGCAGATACGGCAGGATCTTTTCTCCGATTCCCGGTAGCTCATGTGCGATTCGAATGTTGAGACAGGTAATATACCGAAATGTCTTTACATGATGATCTTCTGTAACCACACTACCGCCGATTCCGATCCGATGTCCCCCAATTGTTGTCATAAACCCCTGTTTCAATTCCTCCTCATAAGCGTAAATCGAAAAATCACATATGTAATTAATTAATTCTTCCAATCCGCTTTGTTCCATAATATAGATCTGCGTACTATTCTTGTATCGTAGTGCTTCCTCTCGTGTACTACTCTTGATCAGCACAGGCTGTCCAACTCTGATTCTGATCTCTCTCATCTCTTGAAAGCAATAGTTCCTTGCCTGCAGATGTTCACGCAGACTGCACGGAAACAATTTGTAAAATGCTTCAGCCTTGTCCATACACATCACCCACTGTAATTATATGAGCCGCCTCATTAAATATGCACAAAAAAACACTCTGCTTCATTCACGAAGCAGAGTGCTGTAAAATACTTTATTTAATTCTGTGGTGCATCCTTGATGGAGAAGCTGATTCTTCCCATCTTATCTTTTCCGAGACATTTTACGGTAACCACATCGCCCAGTGTCAGGACATCTTCAACATGATTGATTCTCTCCTTCGCGATCTTGGAGATATGAACCATACCTTCCTTGCCCGGAGCGAATTCGATGAATGCTCCAAAGTCCTTGATACTGATTACCTTTCCTTTGAAGATCTGACCTTCCTCAAAGTCTGTCACGATCATCTTAACCATCTCAACTGCCTTGTCCATACCCTCTGGATCTGTTCCACAGATGGATACAGCACCGTCATCGGAAATATCCATCTTGACACCTGTCTGTTCAATGATTGCATTGATGGTCTTTCCACGCTGTCCAACAACATCACCGATCTTCTCAGGATTGATCTTGATCTGGATGATCTTAGGAGCATACTTACCAACCTCTTTACGAGGCTCAGCGATACAAGGCTTCATACAGTTATCCATGATGAACAATCTTGCTTCACGACATCTCGCAATAGCACCCTCTACGATCGGTCTTGTCAATCCATGAATCTTAATATCCATCTGAATGGCTGTGATACCGTCTGTTGTACCTGTTACTTTAAAGTCCATATCACCGAAGAAATCCTCCAGTCCCTGGATATCTGTGAGCAGTACGAAATCATCATCTGTATCTCCTGTTACAAGTCCACATGAAATACCTGCAACCATCTTCTTAATCGGTACACCTGCTGCCATCAATGACATACAGGAAGCACAAGTAGAAGCCATAGAGGTTGAACCGTTTGATTCAAATGTCTCAGATACAGTACGAATTGCATATGGGAATTCCTCTACAGAAGGAAGCACCGGTATCAATGCTCTCTCTGCAAGAGCTCCATGTCCGATCTCACGACGTCCCGGTCCTCTTGAAGGCTTTGTCTCCCCAACTGAGTATGACGGGAAGTTATAATGATGCATATATCTCTTATTGATTTCATTCTCATCCAGACCATCGATTCTCTGAACCTCTGACATCGGAGCCAGTGTACAGATATTGCAGATCTGTGTCTGTCCTCTTGTGAACATTGCCGAGCCATGAACTCTGGGAATGATATCTGTCTCTGCAGCCAGCTTTCTGATCTGTGTGATCTCACGACCGTCAGGACGTTTATGATCCTTTAAGATCATCTTACGAACTGTCTTTTTCTGATACTGATAGAGAGCTTCTCCAACGAGCGGCAGCCAGTCTTCCTTATCGGCAAATGCCTCCTCCATCTTATCTCTGATGACACGAATATTTTCTTCGCGTACCTGCTTTTCATCTGTGAATACTGCTACTTCCATCTCAGCCGGAGTAACGATTTCCTTCATGGCTGCAAACATTTCCTCAGGGATTGCACAGCTTGTATACTCATGTTTAGGCTTGCCAACCTCAGCTACGATCTTGTTGATAAACGCAATGATTTCCTGATTGATCCCGTGAGCCATGTAAATTGCTTCGATCATCTTTGCTTCTGGAATTTCATTGGCACCTGCCTCGATCATGATAACCTTCTCTGCTGTTGATGCAACAGTCAGATTCAGATCTCCGTTCTTCCACTGTTCCTGATTCGGGTTTACAATAAGCTGTCCGTCAATCAGACCGATCTGTGTTGTAGCACACGGTCCGCAAAACGGAATGTCTGAAATGCTGGTGGCAATCGCAGAACCAAGCATAGCAACTACCTCAGGACGACATTCAGGATCAACTGATAATACCAGATTGTTCAGAGTACAGTCATTTCTGTAATCCTTAGGGAATAAAGGACGCATCGGTCTGTCAATGACACGTGATGTTAATACTGAATTCTCAGATGCTTTTCCTTCTCTCTTATTAAATCCTCCCGGAATCTTTCCTACTGCATATAATTTCTCTTCAAACTCAACGCTTAACGGGAAGAAATCAATTCCCTCTCTCGGCTTTTCTGATGCGGTAGCCGTACATAAAACAGTTGTATCACCATAGTGCATCAAGGCTGCACCGTTTGCCTGGGCTGCTACTCTTCCAACATCTACTGTAAGAGTACGTCCCCCAATTTCCATAGAATAACTTTTGTACATATAATTCTCCTTTCAATGATGTCAGGGATACACTCCGAATCCTTGACAGGCTCTGGCAGAAGAACGTTATTCCGAAACAACTGATGGATTCACGAAACGCTTCGTAGATTCATCAGTGGTCTCGGGAGTAATGCATTCTTCTGTCGGGTTTCTTTACATAAATAATAGGGCGAACGTCTACCCCTCGGATAGACAACTCCGCCCTAATCTTTATTACTTTCTGATTCCTAACTTCTCAATCAGTTCACGATATTTCTCAATATCTGTTCTCTTCAGATAATCCAGTAAACCACGTCTCTGACCAATCATCTTGAACAGACCGCTTCTTGAGTGGTGATCCTTCTGATTAGACTGTAAATGCTCTGTAAGCTCCTGAATTCTTGCTGTCAGAATCGCAATCTGAACCTCAGGTGAACCTGTATCGCCTTCTTTTCTTGCGTATTCCTTCATGATAGCTGCTTTCTTTTCCTTGCTGATCATTTGCATATCCTCCTTTTCTTCATTGTAGCGATTAAGATCATAAGATGATATCGCTCATGTATCCGCTCACACTAAGAACCGGTCGGAGTGTCCTAGTCCTGAGTGGGGCATTTCATACTTATGCATTGTATCACACAATTTTACATCTGTAAAGGGTTACAGAATTCTTCTGACAGCCAATGGAGTACGATAAGAAGCATTGGAAATCTTGATACCGGTTCTCGCACTGCTGGCATGTACAACCTGACCGCCACCGATATAGATCGCCACATGATTGATCGTGCTGCCGTTGCCATAGAATACAAGGTCGCCCGGCTTAGCCTCTGACAGACTGATCTTTGTTCCGTAGCCCGCCTGTGCACGACTCGAATGAGGCAGAGATACACCAAAGTTTCTAAATACCGATAAAACAAATCCTGAGCAGTCCGCACCATTTTCCAGGCTGGTACCACCCCATACATATTTATTTCCAACAAACTTCTTGGCAAAATTAACAAGCGAAACTCTTCTGTCCGATACGCCCTCACCCATTCTCAATTCTGTCAGAGTCACTGCCTTATCCAGTTCTACTGCTATATCCACAAACTCCTTGGAGATAAATCCTTCTTCATCATCAATTGCGATCTTAACCCATTCGCCTGTGTCCTCGAGCACCTCAAGTTCCTCACCCTCCGGAATGAGTGTGATGACATTTCCATTCAGTGACGGAGCCGTTCTAACCTTTAATGTCTGCGTGTTGACCGTCGCCATCATGGTCTTAACCTCATCTGCTACTCGCCATGCCTCATCTCCTGTGTATAGGAAGTCCATGCTGACATAGCCTTCAACCTTGCCGGATTTGATCTTCGCCCAGCCATTCTCTGTTGACAGGACTTCACAACCGGCATTCTTAGGCATCTTTCCTATGAGTTCTCCGTCTTCCTTTGCTTCCTTGCGAACATTCAAATGATTATCTACATGAGCAATACCGAGATTGGTATAGCCAAAATCACTCTGCGTAGATACTGCGGCGTCTCCTACGATAATCACCGGAAGATTCGCTCCGGTTGCTTTCAATGTATTATCTGATACCGTCTGATTCTCAGGTGATTCAGTTTCTGATGATGCAATCACGTTTGAGTCAGCAGCCTGATTCTCAGATACCCTCGGCTCCTGTATATCTCCCACAGAAATAGAAACTTCCTTCGCTGCACCTGCACTGATCATGGAATCAAGTGTTGCCGCCATACCATCCATCACAAAGCAAAAAGACATAAGTACACTGATCACCAATGCACCGATGCCTTTCATTTTTCTATCATTTCTATTGAAATTGCTGTTCACGCAATAAACTCCTAACCAAAATACAAATCCGAATCAATTGTTACAAAATTGTTACATCACAATGAAATTATAACAATCTAACGAGATTATGTCAACAGCCTTTCCAAATTTCCACATTATAACAATCACAAGCTATTCCTCTCCCATCTCCAGCTGAAACTGGCTGGTATTGTTCTCCAACATATTAAAGCAGTCATGTGTGATACGTTCGAGCGAAAACATGATCTGATTGAACAGTGTGCCTGATTCTTTTTTACAGGTCTTTTGTTCCATACGTTTTGCATTGTTCTTTCTGGCTTTATTATGAAGCTTGATCAATTTCTCTTTATTTTCATTAAATTCACGAATCGGATTATCTGTCTGTCCCTTCAGATAGCTCAGGATCTGATCATACATCTGTAAAACTGCTGAGATGTCCGTATTGATTTCCTTTCTGGCATCCTCTGAAAACTCCACATGTTTATCCACCTTTTTATAACAGAGTTCGTTGATTTCGAGACAACGATTTGTAATATGATCCAGATTTTCCAGCACCAAAAGCATATCTGACACATAAGCAGCCTGTCCCTCTGTCAATGAACCCACTGAAAACAACGACGCAAGATATTGCAATGTTTCTTCGTTTCTCAAGCCTAGCAGCTTGCTCCGTTCCTGGATCGTCGCACGAATCTTAGAATCACTTTCCTTAAACTCTCTGCGAATATCAGCTAACACCTCTCGGATCTCCTGTGTCATATCCTCTATCTCCTGCGTCACCAGTTTGATTGCAAATACCGGTTGATTGAGAATCTTCGTATCCAGATATTTAGACTTCAATTCGCTGACAGTTCTCTCATCCTCACCACGAATAATCCACATGACAATTTTCACGAGTATTCCGATAAACGGAAGCCAGAGCAGCGTACAGACCACGTTAAAGGTCGTATGTGCATTCGCAATCTGTCTCGATATGATATCAACTTCATTTCCTTTCGGTGAAATATATTGTATAAATCTAGCAAACCACGGGATGATACAGAGAAAAACAATACTGCCGGATATATTAAAAATACTGTGTGCAATTGCTGTTCTCTTGGCATTCTTAGATTGTCCGAGACTTGCTAAAATGGCCGTAATGGTTGTTCCGATATTGTCACCAAGCAAAATCGGAATCGCACCGGTAAGTCCCAACACACTCGTCACTCCATCCGGACCTGCCTGTGAAGCAAAGTTCTGTAATACGGCAATCGTCGCACTTGAGCTCTGTACCACCAACGTCATCAGCATACCGACACACACTCCGAGGATTGGGATATGCGATACTTTTTCGATCATACTTAAAAAGAGAGGGCTGTCTGCAAGGGGTTTCATAACACTTCCCATGGTCTCTATTCCTACAAACAGGATATCCTCGTTCCCAATCTTCCAAACTATACAGATGTTCAATAGATTTTGAAAAGC
>CAZVYQ010000005.1:38277-89739 GCA_964631375.1 uncultured Lachnospiraceae bacterium
TATCCTCGTTCCCAATCTTCCAAACTATACAGATGTTCAATAGATTTTGAAAAGCATTCCAAGATATTCTTACATAGCTCCTCTGCCTCAAAGTCTCCGGCGATGATCACAAAATCGTCACCTCCGATATGCCCCATGAATTCATCCTTTCTACAGCATTCCTCCATACAGGTTACAACTGTTTGGATCATCATATCACCATTGTTAAATCCATATGCATCATTGTATGCCTTAAAATTATCAAGATCCAGATAAATCACTGTATATGGCAGTGTTTCTGCCAGACATTCCCGAATCCTCTTTTCAATTGTTTTATTACCCGGCAATCCTGTCAAAGGACTGGAATCCGCTGCACGTTTGATCTGAATACTGATCGCAACCTCTAATAGATCCTTAACTGTGACAACCCCCAGATACTTGTCATCTCTTGTAACGACTACCGCCTCATACAGATGCTCCTGTTTACGTGCCAGAGCCATCTTGGAAACAACCTCTATCTGAGTTTTGGAATCTACATTCAAAAAATCTCTGTCCATCAGTTCTTCTGCCATCTTCTTGGCATTCAGATCATATCCGAATCTTCCTCCCAGCTTATCCATCAGATAGCCTCTTGTAATGATTCCAACCACATGACGTTCTTCATCCAAAACGGCAATTTCTGTAATGGTGGGATTATGCTGTACAACATCATAGAGAATCGACACTTTTGTTTCACTGGTTGTTGTCTCCTTACCCTTGCAGATTGTCTCCACATTTCCGAAAAAAGTGGGCTCATAGAAATTCTGTGTTTTCTGCCACATTTTTCTAATTTCCTGCCGTTTCTCTGCTTCAAGTTTATTCATTCCACTTTGCGGTTTTTGTAAATAATATCCCTGTCCATACGCAACCTGCAGGCGAATCAGTTCCTTTAATTCTTCTTTCGTTTCAATTCCTTCTGCGATTACATTGATTCCGATTCCCTTGCAAAGCGTAACCACATTCTCTACAATTGCCTGCTTGATGGAATCCTTATCCACATTTCTGATGAGTTCGATATCCAGTTTTATATATTCAGGTCTGACAGCACACACTCGGTTGATTCCGGAGTACCCTTCACCAAAATCATCAATTGCCACCTCAAACTTCTCTCTTCTGTAATGTTGTATTGTTTCCTGAAAGGCAATGGAATCTGCAATGGAACTGCGTTCAGTAATCTCAAATACAATATCTGAAGGATCCAGTCCATACTGTTTTAGATACTTAGTGGTTGTACCGCTTTTAAATTTCTCATCACGGATGCTGTTGGGATCCACATTTAGAAACAGTTTGACCCCTTCCGGTTTGTTGATTGCACATTTCAAAGACTGTTTGCGGCAAAGTGTCTCTAATTCCCATACCTCATCCAGTTCCTCAGCTGCCTGAAACAGTTCTCCAATGTTCACACAACACTTTTCCTTTTTAATTCTGCTCAATGCTTCATAGGCAAAGATTTTTCCTGTCTGAAGTGATACGATTGGCTGGTATACCGGACGAATCAACTTGCTTTCTACGATCTCATGGAATTCCTTTCGTATCTCCTCTGTTAAGAGTATTTTTGCTTCCATCTCTATTCCTCATTCTCGTTTTTCTTATATCATAGATTTCGCCTCCTACTGTCACTATCCAAGTGAGGTAAAATAAATGTAAAGGACATGAAAAATATCCCCCTGCCGCAATCTGCATAGTCAGGAGGATATTCGTATGATGAAGACAATTTGTATTCACTTATAAAATCATTATAAACTGCTCTTATTTTTGATCGGAATCCTGATTGTAAAGTTCGATCCCTCTCCGGGCTTGCTAGACAAATCAATGGTTCCGTCACGATATCCTACGATGTGCTTTACAATCGAAAGTCCGAGACCTGTTCCGCCAGCTTTTTTATCACGTCCCTTATCCACTCGGTAAAAGCGTTCAAATACATGCTCCTGATCCTCTGCAGAGATACCGATTCCATTATCGCGTACAGTGATGATCATGATATCATTTTCACGGCTGATATTGATCCAGACATCACCGCCCTGATGATTGTACTTGATGGCATTGGTCATCAGATTAGTTAACAATTCTTCCATCTGACTCGTCGACTCCTCCAACACAATGGGCTGACAATCAGTATGAATGGTAACCTCCTGCTTGATTGCGATCGGCTCCAGACTTTCTACGACCTCCGACAATAGCGGAGCCATTCTCACCTCAGACAGATCTACGGATAAATCCTTGGTCTCCAATTTGGAGATCATCAGAATATCATTGATCAGACTCGTCATATGATCCGCTTCTGTAATGATTCGTCGGATACAGTCTTCCTCGGCTGCCTCGTCCTTGGCCAGATGATTCTGCAGGATCTCTGCATAACCCTTTACGGATGTAATCGGCGTTTTTAATTCATGTGAGGCATTCGAGAAGAATTCCTGTCTCACATGCTTCTCAAACTCCAGTCTGTCCATATTCTCCTTGATTTCTGAGATCAACTGGTCTGTTGTATAGGAAATAATATTTAATTCCTCATAGCGATAGGTTTTAAACTCAAATTTTGGATTATCACTTTTGATATGTACTAATTCCTCTGCAATTTCCCGCAATGGTTTGGTTACGGTATCAGAAAAACGGATGGAAACAAACATCGCAAATAGAAACAGAACCAACGCCCCAATAAAAAGTGCAGGCAGCAACAGCCTCATATAATCCATGATCCCATGATAGGCAATTGAAATTCTGACAACGTGTCTGTCATCAGCAGACAGTTGTGCTACATACAGCATTTTTTCTCCAAGGGTGTCTGAATATCTGGCAGAATAGCCATAACCATTCCGAAACGCCTGCCTGATCTCCTCTCTGGCTCCATGATTTTCAAGGGTCGTCACATCTACAGCATCCGTATCTGCGATGACACTGCCGTCATCCTCAAGGATGGTAATACGAATCCGCTCTTGTTTGTTGTCTATGGATTGATCGATATTGTCCTTCATTGACAGGATCTGTTCTTCTATATTTCCTGAATAGTTGATCGAATAATCCAGCTGCTTCACAAGCTGTCGCATATCCTTGATTTTGATTTTCTGTAATTGATTGCTTGCAATAATATATGAAACCACTCCAAATACCAGCAGTGTATTAATTAATATAACTAAAAAACGTTTCACCAGTGCACGTTTCATCATTGTCCTCCATTGTCATCCATCATATGACCCGTCCTATTGATCAAATGATACAAAACGATATCCTACGTTACGTACCGTTTTGATGCTTTCATTTCCTTCTTCTCCAAGCTTTTTACGTAACGTTCCGATATGAATGTCTACCGTCCTCGTCTCTACGTCACAATCATAGCCCCACAATTTATCTAACAGTTCATCACGGCTCACCACACGCTGGTTATTTTGATAGAGATACATCAGCAATTCAAATTCTCGATAGGTCAGGTCTACATTCTTTCCTTCGATTGTCACTTCACGTGCTCCGGTATCGATCTGAAGTCCATTCACAACGAGCTGTTTGGGATTCTCCTCTTTTTTAGGCATACGTCTTAACAATGAACGTATTCTTGCAGATAATTCCATAATACCAAATGGCTTTGTCATATAATCGTCTGCACCACAATCCAAACCGGTCACCTTATCGAATTCACGATCCTTGGCTGTCAGGATCATGAGCAGCATTTCCTTGACCGCAGGCATCTTTCGAATCCTCCTGATCGCCTCCAATCCATCTATACCAGGAAGCATCAGATCACAGATTGCAAGATCAGGTTTGTCCTCCTCGATCACCGCCAAGGCATCCTCTGCATTTTCAAAGGCCTGCACCTGATGTCCGTTTCCCTCCAGAGCCATTTTAATCAGATTTCTAATATTTTCATCATCTTCTATTACAAAAATTGCTGCCATATGTTTCTCCTTTATACTGATGACTTTCGCACCTTGATATCATCATATCATAACAACCTAACCGAATCAATTGCCCCAGTTTCGCGGAAAATCTCCCACTCACAGATGTTGACAGCATGATCACCTATTTTTTCGAGATATTTTGCAATCATCAGAACATCGACCAAACAATCCGGATCTGGTGTCCTTCCTGAGGTCTCTTTGTCTGTTTCCCCTGCTGTATGCTCCTTTGTCTGCAGACTTCCCAGACTTAATAATCTAACGACCTCGTCTTTGACCTGATTGAACAGATCGTCCACCTGATCATCCATTACAATAATCTCCGCCGCTGCCGTATCATCATTTTGAATAAAAGCATCCACTGCACGATGCACCATATCCTTTGCAGCACTGATCAGCCCCGGCATCGAGTCTGAGATCTGATAGATCGAATGTCCCTGATTTCTCCTTGCAAGTTCTGCAATGTCAACAGCATGATTACCGATGCGTTCAACATCTGTTACCACCTTCAGTGTTGCTGATACTGTTCGCAGATCTCTCGCTACTGGCTGTTGTCGTGTAATCAGAGAGAGACATCTTGCCTCAATTTCCTTTTCCATATCATTGATCACACGATCTCCACTCATAATCATCCGGATCTGATCAGCATCCTCATTCTCCAGTGCACAAAAAACCTGATCGATCGTCTGCTCTACATGCTTTCCCATATCAGCCAGACAATTATGCAGCTGCTCCAGTTCCATTTCAAAATTCATTCTTACTGTCATAATACACTCTCCATCATTCATGATTCCTAATCTGTTCACACATCAACCAAAACGTCCTGTAATATAATCCTCGGTTCGTTTATCCTTTGGTCTTGAAAAGATCACCTCTGTATCGTCTAACTCAACCACTTCTCCCAACAGGAAAAACGCTGTATAATCTGATACACGAGCCGCCTGTTGCATATTATGCGTTACAATGGCAACCGTATATTTCTTTCGTAACTCCTGCATCAAATCTTCTATTTTCAGTGTTGAGATCGGATCCAGTGCAGAAGTGGGTTCATCCATCAACAGTACCTCCGGCTTCACAGCAAGTGCTCTTGCAATGCAGAGTCTCTGCTGTTGTCCACCTGACAGTCCCAGTGCTGATTTTTTCAGTCTGTCCTTGACTTCTTCAAAGATGGCTGCACCCTTGAGACTCTCCTCTACGATCTCATCCAGTTCTTTCTTACTCTTAATCCCGTGAATTCTTGGTCCATAAGCTACGTTATCATAGATGCTCATAGGAAACGGATTGGGCTGCTGAAAGACCATTCCAACCTTTTTGCGTAATAGCGTAGTGTCTACCTTGGAATCGTAGATATCTTCATCATCCAACGTCACCTTTCCTGTTATGATGACATCATCCACCAGATCATTCATGCGATTCAATGTTTTCAAAAATGTTGATTTTCCACAACCACTGGGGCCTACAAAAGCAGTGATCTTATTGGATACGATTCTCATATCGACATCCTTCAGTGCGTGATTGCTTCCGTAATACAGATTTAATTTTTCGGTTACGATTTTGCTTTCCTGCATGTTTTTCATCCTTTATTCTTTAATTACCTGTGATTGACATCCAGCCTGCCTGTCAGGTACTTGGTGAGTAGATTGATTATTAAAACAATGACCAACAATACAAACGCGATTCCAAATGCCGCATCATACTGTGCCTTGGACATACTCAGATACAACTGTATCGTAAGTGTTCCACCGGGCTGCATGATTTTCTCAAGCAATGCTTTTCCTGTCTGTGGCAGTAAGTATCCGCTTCCTGCCGTGAAAAGCAGTGCTGCCGACTCACCTACAATCCTTCCGATCGCGAGTATGATACCGGTTACGATTCCCGGCATGGCAGAGGGAAGCATGACTGTTCGGATCATATACCATTTTGTTGCACCGATCCCAAGTGCCCCGCTGCGATAAGTATCCGGAACCGTCTTCAAAGCTTCCTGTGTATTCCTTGTAATGAGTGGAAGTACCATCAGTGTGAGAGTCAAAGCTCCTGTCAAAATGGAATAACCAAACTTGAGTGTTGAACCAAAGAAAATCATTCCAAACAATCCAAATATGATAGACGGAATCCCTGATAGTGTCTCTGTTGTAAATTCGATCAGGCTTACGATCCTTCCGGGCTTGGCGTACTCATTCAGATAAATGGCAGCACCAATTCCGAGTGGTGTTGCAATTAAAAGTGTCAGTACGATCATATACAGCGTATTGACGATATTACCTGCAATACCAAAGGTTCCATTGATCGTGCTTGGAACGGTTGTCAAAAACGACCAGTTGATCACACCGATTCCTCTATAGAACACATACCCTACAATGCCGATTAAGAGCAGGATTGAAATGGCAGCACTAAAATTGATCAGTATTGTGAGTACGATATCTTTCGTTTTTACTTTTCTTCTTTTGACCAGAATACTATTCTCCATTTGGTCATTCCTCCACGTTGCTGTGTTTCAGTATTTTTGTCAGTGTCATATTAATCAACATGATAAAGACAAACAGCACCAGCCCGATTGTAAATAACACCTCTCTGTGCAGGTCTGAGGCATAGCCCATCTCACTGACAATTGCAGTTGTCAGGAATCTGACAGAGTTAAACGGTAACGGAAGATTGACAGAGCTTCCTGATACCAAACTGATCGCCATTGCTTCGCCGATCGCGCGACCAACTCCAAGTACAATTGCAGTTACGATTCCGGACTTTGCTGCCGGTAGAATCACCTTGAAGATCGTCTGCATTTTAGATGCTCCTACTGCAAGTGAAGCACTTTTCAGATGTTCCGGTACAGCCCTGATCGCTGACTCGCTGACGTTGATCACTGTCGGTAGTATCATGACTGCCAACACCAAAACAGCTGAGATCAGATTGGCTCCTCCTGTGAACTGATGTATCTCTGAGTCTGCAAATATCTTTCTTTCCATCTGATACATAAGTGGATTTAGGATCAGAATTCCAAGTAATCCATAGATGACTGAGGGAATACCTGCTAACAGTTCCACTGCGGGCTTTACAATTGCCGCTATCTTTGTCGGTGCTGTTTCTGCCAGAAAAATCGCTGTAAATACTCCGATCGGAACCCCAATCAGAATCGCTGCAAATGTTCCGACAATCGAGGTCAATATAACATACAGGATACCAAACGATGGATTCTCAGCTGCCGGTTTCCACACTGTACCAAACAAGATCTCTCCGATTCCGACCTTTGCAAGTGCCGGTGTTCCGCTTATGATCATATATGCTGTGATCGAAATAACCGCAAGAACCGCTGTGAATGCGCACACCGTAAATATCACCTGTGCTACCGTCTCCACCACTGTTTTATTCTTATAACTGCTAATAATTGAAGTATTCATCTGTTTCATCTTGAACCTCTGCGTGTATATCATTCTTAATACATAAATTTAGTTTATTGAGGTAGAGAGAGCCTTTGTATCTATACAAATTTGTTCCAGGACTTCGGATGTAAGTCTTTCTAAGTGTTCGCATTTTATACCTGATACCGAACGCTACCGCATGAGATTCGCCCTCCATGGCTCAGCTCATGCTTTTCTCGACATCGTGTCGAGAAATAGCTGTAAGCTTAACGACCACTAAGAAAGTCTAACATCCTGCGTAGTCACAATTTTGTATAGATACAAAGTCTCCCTCTACAAATCTACCTACCAATTATCTTTATATTATATATTTCTGTCTTAGACCAACAGCCCTGCATGTAATATGGTATGCGAAGCAGGGCGGTGTTGGGGTGGTGGGCGCTGAGCATACTATATTACATGCAGGGCGTCCGTTCTAACCTATTTAATCTACAGTGATCAGTCCTACTGACTCAACCAATGCCTTACCTTCATCTGATGCAAGATACTCAAACAGTGCCTGTACAACTTCGTTCTGCTCTGCAATCTCACCCTTGGTTGCCATTACGAATGGTCTGGAAAGGAAGTAGTTACCTGCCTTGATGTTGTCTGCGGTTGCTTCAACACCTTCTAATGCTACTGCGATAACTGTATCGTCTACTACATCCAGTGATACATAGCCAACTGCACCCGGTGTAGAAGCTACCTTAGCCATAACTGCTCCGGTACTGTCCAGTTCATTTGCATATGTGCACTTGTCCTCGATCTCAAGTAGTTCCTCAAATGCTCCTCTTGTACCGGAACCTGATTCACGTCCTACTACTACAATCGGCATATCCTCGCCACCAAGATCCTTCCAGTTTGTAACCTGGCCTGTATAGATTGCAATTAGATCATCTTTTTTCAGATCAACTACCTTATTAGCAGGATCTACTACAACAGCGATACCATCGATTGCTACTGTATTCTCAACTGCTCCGCCTTCTTTTTCACTGTCCTTAAGTGCTCTGGATGAATTACCAATATCTGCACTACCTGCAAGTAAAGCTTCAATTCCTGCACTGGAACCTACAAACTCTGCTGATACTGTGACACCTGGATTCTTCTGCATAAATGCCTCTGCAAGTGCATTTGAAAACTTCTCCATGGAGGTCGAACCTACCAATGTAACACTTCCTGAAAGATCTGATGCTGCTTCCTCTGCTGCTGGAACCTCTGTCTCTGCAACTTCTGCTTCTGCGGGCTGTGCCGGTTCCGGTGTCTGCTCTACTGCTGCTTCTGCTGCGGGTGCAGGTGCTGCCTCGCTTGTGCTCTGTGCGCATCCTGCTAACATTGAGACTGTCATTGCAGCTGCTGCAACCAACGTTACTATTTTACTTACTTTGTTTTTCATTTCTTCATTCTCCTCTTTTTCTTGTTCTGTATCCGTTGATCGGATACTTTTGATTTCGGTGAATTTCTGTCACCATTGTTTTCTTGTTCTTTACAATGAGAGAATATCATGAAGTAAAACCCGCAAATACCAAACCTTTGTATTGCTTTTGTAAAATCCGTGTAAAGGCATAAAAAACAGGACTGCATCTAAAACAGTCCTGTTTTTCATAAACTTTACATGATATAATACTATACTCTTACAACATCCTTGCGTGCACTCTCCGGATCCGCATCCAATATCGAGAAAGCAATATTCGTTGCATGATCGGCAACACGCTCCAGTCCGGATACCACATCCGAAAATATCATGCCTGCTTCAGGAGTACATTCATTTTTCGTAAGTCTGTCCACATGTGCCTGCTGCAATTCTCGTTCTTTCTCATCAATTGCCTCTTCCAGTTGTAAGATATCATGCAGATGTTCTTCACTGTTCTCAGAAAACATCTCAATGGAGAATCTGACAATGGTATTGACCATATCCAGCATATCTCCCATTTCCCGCTGTGCTTCCTTACTGAATCCAAGGTCACTATCCTTACGCTGCCTTGCTGAATCTGCCACATTCTCCGCATGATCACCGATTCGTTCAATGTCATTTACCACATGAAACAGTCCGCCGATGTTCTTTGCATCCTCTACCGGCAGGTTCGTCTGACTGATCTTAACCAGATAATTTGTAATCTCATGATTTAGGAAATTAATATTTTCCTCTACCTTATAAACCTCATCAATATCTTCCTCGTCCAGAGTTACAAGTGCATTCATGGCACGATTCAGATTCTCACTAGCTAATGATGCCATACGTTCCAACTCTTTGGTTGCATCAATCACTGCTGTTGCAGGGGAAAATACAGCTTTTTGTCCGATGTACTTTAACTGTAGACTTGCACGATAGCCTACCTTGGTATCCTCACCCGGTATGATCAGATAGGTTAGCTTCACCAATAGTCCGCCAAACGGGAACAGGATAATCACCTGAAATACCTTGAACAAGGTATGTGCATTCGCCACAAATCGTCCAGGATTGTCTCCTGATAACATGTGAATGATTCCAACCACCTGATCCAATGCTAACTGTAATATTGTAAACATAATGATTGTTCCAAATACATTAAACAGGAAATGAATGAGTGCCGCTCTCTTGGCATCCTTTCTTCCTGCCAGTGATGCTAGTAATGCAGTCACACAGGAACCGATGTTACAACCCATGATAATAAAGCAACACATTGGCAATTGTAACAATCCTTGATTAGCCATCAGGAGAACGATACTAACTGTGACTGATGAACTCTGAATGATTGCTGTCAGGATAAAACCAACCAGAACCGCAAGAAACGGATTGTTCAAAGAACTTAGAAGTGCTGTAACGGTCGGCATCTCCTTGATGCCTTCCATCGCCTGAGCCATAATTGATAATCCCATAAAAAGAACGCCAAAGCCGAGCAGAACCTCACCAAACTTCTGCACGTTCAGGCGTTTCGTAAACATCATCATCAATACACCGGCAAGTACAAATACAGGTGCTGCCTCTGATAAATTAATTGAAACCAGTTGTGAAGTCACCGTGGTACCGATATTGGCACCCATGATCACTCCGACTGCCTGCGATAAACTCATGATACCCGAGTTTACAAAGCTGACTACCATAACCGTACATGCCGATGACGACTGTACAATTGCGGTAAATACAATACCCACAAGCATTCCTGTAAAACGATTCTTCGTAAAAAATTCCAAAATATTTCTCAATTTTGCTCCGGCAGCTTTCTCGATGCCTTCGCTCATCATCTTCATTCCAAACAGAAACAGTCCCAATCCGCCTGCCAATGATAATACGATTCCCATAACCATATTGATTTAATCTCCTTATTGGCTTTCCTTCATATCCAAAGTCCATTTTAACGTATGAATCGACAAGTTACAAGGGATTTTTACATTATATTTTACATTAATTTTACGTTTTCTTTACTTTTTAATTGCTTTGCATGCCATTTACGTCCATTTTCAATATCTCTTAGCATTTGCTGTTTCAATTCCTCGACTGAAGCAAATCGTTGTTCCGGACGGGCAAATTGTAACAGAGAAACCCTGATTTCATTTCCATACACATTCTGATCAAAATCATAGATATAGGTCTCTACGCCACGTATATCATCTCCGCTTACAGTTGGTTTGCAGCCGACATTTGTGATTCCGTCGTACCATTGATCCTGACAATAGACTCTGGAATAGTATACCCCGTTTTGCGGTAATAATTTATTCATCTCCGGCAATTGATTGACAGTAGGCATTCCGAGAGTCCTGCCGAGTTTTCTGCCATGTATGACTTCACCGTAGATCGTATAGGGTTGATACAACATTTGATTAACTTCGGTGATCGAACCATGTTCCAATTCAGTTCTGATCCTGGATGAACTGATCTCCTGTCCCAGATAACATTCCTTTTCAATAATAATTGTCTGATACCCATAAATAGAACCATACTGCTGCAGCAGTCTGTAGGTTCCGGCTCCTCTGTGTCCAAATCGGCAATCCGTTCCTACTACAACCACCTTTGCATGCAACATTCCGACTAAAATGTCTTCTATAAAACTTTCAGCCGAAATCGCCGCCGTTTTCTCATAGAAGGGAAATTCAATCAGTGCATCCACTCCCATCTGTTCAAACATTGCTCTTTTTTCGGTATTGGTGGTCAGTACCCTTTGATTTTCTTTCAAAAAAATAGAAGTCGGAGGCGTGTCAAACGTAAAGACCGCACTCAGCAACCCCTGTTTCTTTTGGCTCATAACTTCATGCAGGATCATTGCGTGACCTTTATGTATCCCATCAAATTTACCGATAGTGACCACTGTATCCGCTTCAATCTGAAACTCTGTCGTATTTTCTATATGAATCATATGACTAACTCCCTAAAAACATCTTAACCGGACGAAAATCATCCTGTTGTTTCACATAAATTCCTTTGAAATGATTCTCAGAATCATACATTCTGACCTGTGTTCCGGGCACATAGGTATCCGATAACTGCAGACGGTTACCATTGAGCAGCTGTCTGTCTAGTGCTGCAGGAATCACCACCTTGGGAATACTCCCAAAGATATCCTCAAGGTGGAGCAGATGATGTACCAAGGAACCGTCAACAACCATTGCCTCTACTTCGGATAGTGTCAATGCATCCTCTATTTGAAATCTCTCTACTCTTGTTCTGGTTAATTCCTTCATCGTGCCGCCGACACCGAGCTTTTGTCCGATATCGTGACATAATGTTCTAATATAAGTTCCCTTGGAACAGGTAACCTCCAGTATGACCTGTGGCAATTGTATATTCAGGATTTTGATTTCCATGATATCTATCGGTCTTGCCTTGCGTTCTACCTCTATTCCGGCTCTTGCAAGTTCATATAACTTTTTACCGTTGACTTTGAGTGCTGAATACATCGGTGGAATCTGCTCATGCCTACCCACAAATGACATGACAGACTCTATCACAGAATCTTCGGTCAGGCTTTCCATATCTTGAACATCTGCCCTTGTCAATATCGTCCCTGACAGATCCTGTGTATCTGTTGTGATCCCTAATAATAATACTGCCCGATATGTTTTATCATGATCCGTCAACATATCACATATTTTTGTTGCCTGACCAAGACACACCGGCAGAACACCTGTTGCGTCCGGATCTAATGTTCCCGTATGCCCGATCTTCTTCTGTCTCAGGATACCTCGCAGCTTTGCAACGACATCATGCGAAGTATAACCCTTTTCCTTATAAATATTCAATACTCCGTCCATAATCTCTATACTCCGCTTTAAATTGGTCCTGTTACTCAGCTTCCTTAATCTGCTTTTCAATCATTGCAGACAGGTTATTGATCACATCATGAAATGTACCGTTCATCGTACAGCCTGCTGCTCTGACATGACCTCCACCACCAAAAATCGTTGCGATTCCGGCTACATCCACGATGCGATTGGAACGCATGCTGACCTTATATTCCTGAAATCCTGTTTCATACAGGAAAATTGCACATTCTACACCTCTCGTGATTCTCAGTTGATTGACCACGCCCTCCAGAGATCTGGGCTTAGCATCGTAAAAATCCATTGTCTTTCGATCCACCATGCTGACGATGCATTTCCCATCCATAATCAGAAAACTCTCCAGCAATGCTCTGCCTAAAATCTGGTTTGCAATATAGGATTTCTGATAGAAAGTCCTGTCTATGATACCGCTTCTGTCAAAATCAAAGCCTGCCAATACGCTGACTGCCTGAAATGTCTTTGAAGATGTACTTTCATATTGAAATACTCCTGTATCATGTACGATCCCGACAAAGATCGACTCTGCAATATGCGTGTCCAGATCTTCTCTGTCAATCAGATCAAAGATCAACTCACAGGTCGAACTGGCTGTCGGTACAATATAATTGACCTTTGCAAATCCTGTATTGCTGATATGATGATCGATGCAGATCGTCTTCTTTGCACTTTCATAATACTTTGCGGCATCTCCGAGTCTATCCTCGTCTCCGCAATCCAATGCGATAAAGACATCATATACGGTTTCTTTATCATACTGACTATTGATGTATTCGTATCCCTTCAGAAAAGAAAACACCTCTGACGGTTGTTCCAAAAACAGATCCACCTGTGCTTTTGGCATGATCTTTCTGACATACTGATACATTGCTGTATTGGAACCGACACAATCTCCGTCCGGACGAATATGCCCAGAGATGGCGATTGTCTTGGCTCCTGATAACTCTTGTTTCAAATTGATCATATTACTGCTCACCTTTATTCACTTCATCTATTAACTTTGACATATTCATACCATACTCTAGAGAATTATCCAATATGAAACTGATCTCCGGTGTATTTCGCAGATTGAGCGTCTGTGCCAGTTTTCTTCTGATAAAGCCCATGGCATTGTCCAGTCCTTCGATTGTTGCCTGTCTCTCGACTGCATCTCCAAGTGTACTGATCCATACCTTGCAGGTTTTCAGATCAGTCGCCACCTCAACTGCAGTGACAGAAGTTACAGGACCCACTCTCGGATCCTTGATCTCACTGCGAATAATGTCTGCTAACACCTTTTGCACCTCACCATTGAGTCTGGTGTTTTTAATGCTGTTTTTTCTCATTCTATTTACCTCGGCACTTCTACCATAGTGTAGGCTTCTACCTGATCCAGTTCCTGAATGTCATTAAAGCCCTCAAATACCAGACCACATTCAAAGCCTACCTTGACTTCCTTGACATCATCCTTAAATCTCTTGAGTGAAGCAAGCGGCCCTTCAAAGATCTGCTCACCTTCTCTGGTGATTCTGACGGTACAACCTCTCTGGAAGATACCATCCAATATATAGGATCCTGCAATATTTCCTATTCCGGAAGCCTTGAAGATCTGTCTCACCTCTGCATGACCAAGTACCTTTTCCTCAAATACAGGATCCAGCATACCCTTCATGGCGGCCTCAACATCTTCGATTGCCTTATAGATGACGTTATACAACCTGATATCCACGCCCTCAGTTTCAGCAGTTGCCTTTGCTGTTGCATCCGGTCTGACATTAAATCCAATGATAATCGCATTAGAAGCTGATGCCAGGATGACATCTGATTCATTAATGGCTCCAACACCACCATGGATGACCTTTACAACTACCTCATCATTTGTCAGCTTCAACAAGCTTTCTTTAATGGCCTCAAATGAGCCCTGTACATCAGCTTTGATGATGATACTCAGTTCCTTCAGATTACCTGCTTGGATCTGTGAATACAAATCATCCAGAGACAGCATCTTTGCTTTTGTATCATCAATCAGTTTCACCTTGTTCTGTGAAATGAATGTTGCTGCAAAATTACGTGCCTCTTTATCATTTTCCGGTGCAACAAAGATATCTCCTGCCTCAGGTACATCACCTAATCCAAGGATCTCTACCGGTGTGGATGGGCCTGCTTCTTTCACACGTTTGCCCTTATCGTCAATCATGGCTCTGACCTTACCATGACAGCTGCCTGCTGCAATAAAGTCGCCCACCTTGAGTGTTCCCTTTTGTACCAGAACTGTTGCAACCGGACCACGTCCTTTATCTAGCTGTGCCTCAATGACAAGACCTCTTGCCTTTCTCTTCGTATTAGCTTTTAGTTCGAGAATATCTGCTGTCAGAAGGATCATCTCAAGCAATTGCTCGATTCCTTCACCTGACTTTGCAGATACCGGAGCAAATACAGTACTTCCACCCCAGTCCTCCGGGATCAGTTCATACTCTGCCAGTTCCTGTTTCACTCTATCTATGTTCGCACTTGGTTTATCAATTTTGTTGACTGCAACGATGATCTCAATACCGGCAGCTTTTGCATGATTGATTGCCTCGATGGTCTGTGGCATAACTCCATCATCTGCTGCTACCACAAGGATTGCAATATCTGTTGCATTTGCACCACGCATACGCATAGCTGTAAATGCTTCATGTCCTGGAGTATCTAGGAAGGTGATCTTCTGCCCGTTAATCGTAACTACATAAGCACCAATGTGCTGTGTGATACCACCGGCCTCGCGGTCTGTCACATTGGTTTTACGAATTGCATCCAAAAGGGATGTCTTACCATGATCAACATGACCCATAACACAGATTACTGGTGGTCTCGGAGTCATCTTGCTTGTATCCTCTTCTTCCTCCCGCAGTAATTCCTCAATGACATCTACTACAATCTCTTTCTCACATAATACCTCGAATTCCATGGCTATTTCTTCTGCCACTTCATAGGTGACTTCCTGATTAACTGTAACAATCGTACCCTTCAGAAACAGTTTCTTTACAATTGCGGATGGCTGCATTTTCATCTTTTCAGCCAGTTCCTTGATCGTCAATGATTCAGGAAGCGTAATTACTTTGATCTTTTCTTCCTCTTTGACCATTTGCTTTTCCTGTGGTCGCTCTAACTGTTTGATTCCCTTAATAGGTTTTCCGCCTCTGAATCCGTCAGCATCTGTATAATTATCTTTACGTTTTTTATCCTGATTCTGACGACGCTTCTCCTGTTCATCGCGATGCTTCTCCTGCTCCTTGGCTGTCATCTTAGCCGGAGAGTCAAATCCGCCACCTGCTCCCGGACGTCCGCCGCCCTGTCCTGGTCTATTGTTGTAACCACCACTGCTTTGACCCGGTCTGTTGTTGTAGCTGCCACCGCCTTGACCCGGTCTGTTGTTATAGCTGCCACCACTGCTTTGACCCGGTCTGCTGTTATAGCTGCCACCGCCTTGACCCGGTCTGCTGTTGTAGCTGCCACCACTGCTTTGACCCGGTCTGCTGTTATAGTTGCTGCCACTACCCTGATAACTGTTGCCACTTGGTCTGTTGCCCTGATAGTTACTGTTATTGGGGCGATTGCCCTGATAATTATTACCACCGCTTGGTCTGTTACCCTGATAATTGTTACTGCCACTAGGTCTATTACCCTGATAATTATTACCCTGATAGTTTCCTTGTCTTACTCCGTTCTGGCTTCCTTGACGGTTTTCACTTCTCCCAGTACTGCCAGTGCTATTATTATTACTTCTAGGATTACTATAATTACTTTGTACGTTCGGTCTGCTGTTTTGACTAGTTTCTTCATTTTGGATACTTGCTGTTTGATTTTGATCAGCTCCTGTTCTTGTCTCCGTTGCCGGTTTATCAATGACTCCAAAGTTCTCATAGCCTGCTGCATGTTCCGGTCTGACTGATGTCGTGATTCTCTCACTTACACTCGGTCTGTTTGTATTGATTCCCTGTCTGTTTTGATTATTTGGACGTCCCTGTCCCATACCGTTCTGTGGTCTCTGTTGAGGCTGTCCTCCCGGTGCTCTGGAGTTATGTGGATTGCTTACAAATATGATATTAGACTTCTTCTTTTTTACCGGTGTTGCATCCTTACGTGCTTCTGTATCGGCTGCAGTCTTTGTTGCCTGTGTTTCCTCTGCCTTAGGTTTCTCCTGTTTCGGAGCACCATCCTTAGTCTCCTCTGCTTTGGCCTCAGCTGTTTTCTTAGGAGCAGCTTTAACCGTTGTCTTTTTTTCCTTTACAGCTTCTGTCTTTGCAGGTTCTACCGGCTTCTCGACCTTTTTCACTGTCTTTTTGATTCCAAAGGACTTCTTGACCAGTTCTATCATTTCCTCGTCCAGATTCGCCTGAGGAGATGATTTGCCCTCGATTCCCTTCTCAGCCAGAAGTGTGGATATTTCCTTACTTGTCTTATCTATTTCTTTTGCTAACTCATGTACTTTCATTTTAGTCATTTATTTACCTCCGTATTTGTTTCTTCCAAATGCTTCAGGATCGCTTTCACGAATCCCTCATCTGTAATTGCAAGAGATGCTCTCATTTCGTTTCCGATCGCATGCCCGAGTTCCTCTTTATTACTATACTCACAAATCTGTACGTGATAGAATTCACACATATTGCGAAACATCTTCTTTGTATTGTCCGAGGCATCCTCAGCCACCATTACGAGTATTGCCCTGCCATCCTTAACAGTTTTCTCTGTCATGAATTCTCCGCTTACTACCTTTCCCGCACGTTTTGCGAGCCCCAGCATCTGCAGCACCTTATTTTGCTTCACGTTCATCAAACTCCTTCATCAAACCTGCAATGACATCATCCGGAATACTTGTTTTCAGGGAGCGTTCCAGGCCTTTATGCTTCAATGCCTGATCCAGACAGTCCCGATTGGCACATACATAGGCACCTCGTCCATTCTTCTTCCCCGTGGTGTCCAGCACAATCTCATTCTCAGCAGTCTTGATCACACGCAGCATTTCTTTTTTATTTCCCATTTGACCACAACCGACACATTGTCTCAAGGGAATTTTCTTCGCCATAACGATCGCCCCTTTCGTCAGATGATTCTGTTACTCTTCCGAAACAGCTTCCGCATCAGCAGCCTCTGCCGGTTCCTCATCTATAGATTCCTCTGTACCTTCCTCATATTCCTCAGCGTACTCCTCTTCGTCGTACTCTTCTTCATCATAGTAATCTTCCATTCTGAAGCCCGGTGCGTCCTTAGCCTGTGTCTCACTCTTGATATCGATCTTGAAACCTGTCAAACGTGCAGCAAGTCTCGCATTTTGACCTTCCTTGCCGATTGCAAGAGACAACTGATAATCAGGCACAACAACCTTGGCTGTCTTCTCATCGCCATCAGCGATTACAAATACAACCTTGGCAGGTGACAGAGCGTTTTCGATCAAAATTCCGGGGTTCTCATCCCAGTTGATGATATCGATTTTCTCACCACGCAGTTCATCTACAATTGTATTAACACGGGAGCCGTTCATACCGACACATGCCCCGACAGCGTCTACCTCAGGATTGTTAGACCATACGGCGATCTTTGTTCTGCTGCCCGCTTCTCTGGCGATGCTCTTGATCTCAACCGTACCGTCTCTCACTTCTGTTACCTCTGTCTCAAATAGTCTCTTAACAAGCTCAGGATGTGTTCTGCTGACTAAGATCTTAGGTCCCTTAGTCGTATCCTTCACTTCGAGAATATAAACCTTTACCCTCTCAGTCGGCTTCAATACCTCAGTCTTAACCTGTTCATTCTCAGCAAGCAGTGCATCCACTTTACCAAGATTGATACTGATGTTCTTACCGACATTTCTCTGGACAATACCTGTCACAACATCCTTTTCCTTGCCATAATACTGGTTATACAGTACAGAACGTTCCTCCTCGCGAATCTTCTGCAGAATGACGTTCTTTGCATTCTGTGTTGCAATACGTCCGAATTCCTTGCTCTTGACCTCGATCGGTATCACTGCTCCTGCCTTGATCTTTGGATCGATCAATTTTGCTTCGGCAAGACTGATCTCCATAACAGGATCTTCTACTTCCTTCACAACTGTTTTGTCTGCGTATACCATGAAATCACATGTGTCTCGATCGATCTCGACTCTGACATTGTCGGATTTTCCGAAATGGTTCTTGCATGCAGTGATCAGAGAATTTTCGATTGCATCAAAAAGAGTCTCTTTGCTGATGTCTTTTTCCTTTTCCAAAATATCCAGTGCTTCCATTAATTCCTTGTTCATTTTTCCTTTTCCCTCCTAAAGTTCCAATGCGAGTCTGATCAATGCTATGTCTGACTTCGCAAATGTGGTCTCTTCTTCATTGATCATGATTGTAACTGTATCTTTATCGTAGGCTTTTAAGGCACCTACAAATTCCTTTTCATGGTTGATCGCCTGATAAGTTCTGATCTCTACATCCTTACCGATGCTTCTCTCATAATCCTTGGACTTTTTGAGTGGTCTGCCTAGTCCCGGAGAACTGACCTCCATAATATAAGCCTCCGGAATAAAATCCTCTCGGTCAAGTGCATCTGATAATGCACGGCTGACTGTTTCACAGTCATCAATCGTGATACCGCCGGGCTTATCAATATATGCTCGCAGGTACCAGTTTGAGCCTTCCTTGACATACTCGACATCCACAAGCTCAAAGCTGTGTGCTTCCATAATCGGCATTAACAGCTGCTCTGTCCTTGCTTCATAGTCTTCTCTTTTTGACAATCGCTTTCTCTCCTCTCATATATAAAGGTCCTATACAAAATTGAAAGAGTGGACTGCTGCCCACTCTTATCTTCGTAATACCTTATTAACTTATAATATGATAACACTTATTTCCACCAAATGCAAGGGATATGAGAAACTTTATTTTATCCTTGGGATTTCCACTTACCCTGCAGGTAGAAGATCACTGATAATACGGCGGCAACGCTCCAGCCCACCGGCCAGGACAGCCAGATACCGGTCGTACCCAAATACCTTGCAAATACATAAGACAGTAGTACACGCAAGATCAGATCCGAAAATGTCGTTGTCATAAACTGTCGCATCACACCTGCTCCACGCAGAACTCCGTCAGCCATCAGCTTCACGGATATGATAAAATAGAATGGCGAAACAATCCTCAAAAATAACACGCCTGTATCCAGTGCTGTGGTGCTTTCTTCTGTCATAAAGAGACTGATCATCGTTCTTCCGGCAAAGAAGAACGCCAGAAAGAACGGAACCGCCACATACATCGCCATGCGGATTCCGGCTCGAAATCCTTTCTTCACCCGTTCCGTTAAGCCTGCTCCAATGTTCTGGGCCGTAAAGCTCGACAAACCGTTTGCTAATGTCGCAAAGGAGGTGATGGTAAAGGTGTTGAGTTTAATCGCCGCTGAGTACCCGGCAATGACAGAGGAACCATACCCATTGATCAGGCTTTGGATGAAGATATTGCCGACAGAGACAAAGCTCTGCTGTAGAATACTCGGAATCGCGATGCGACTGATCATACCGAGCATTTTTCCTGAAAAGTAGACCTTTTCGCCCTCTGCCTGTACGGATCGCATCCTGTGTGCCAATGTAATCAATGCCAGGATGCACGCAACCCCTTGTGCGATAAAGGTTGCCCATGCTACACCTGCAACGCCCCAATGAAAGCCTGCAACAAACAATAGATCCAGCACGATATTGCCAAGTGATGAACCAATCAGAAACCATAGTGGTGTCTTGGAATCTCCCAGTGAGGTAAAGATCCCTGTTGCAATATTATAAAGAAACAGAAAGGCAAACCCTCCTATATAGATACGAAGGTAAAGAGCGCCATCCTGCATGATATTGTTTGGTGTATGGATGGCTCTCATCATCAGTGTACTAGTCAACAGTCCTGCAAGCGTCAGAAAGGCGGACAGTACAATTGAAGAAATGATGGTAGTTGACACTGCGGTCTTCATATCCCGATACTTTTTCGCACCGAACAGTTGTGAGATGATGACTGCACAGCCAATGTTGGAACCGACTGCAATTGCCATAAAGATCATTGTAATAGGATAAGATGCCCCGACAGCCGCCAGCGCATCCTCTCCTGCGAACTTGCCTGCTATGACGCTGTCCGCAATGTTATATAATTGTTGGAAGATCACACTGATGAACATGGGAACAGAAAACTTCCACAAAACCTTCTCAGGCTGACCTTCGGTTAAGTTGTGATTCATTTCGAAACCTTACTTCCTGATGCTAGTTTACATAACGATATTATTTACTTTTTAATACTTATGTCGAAATCCATCCTTCAGTGTATCACCGCGGTTTTCCCAATACTGAATATTCTCACCGAAGTTGGTTGCCGGAAATGCATAATACCACGACTGCCCGCCTGCCTCCTCAGGATAGTAAATCGTAATGCCGTTCAGATCCTCTGTAAGCATCGCCGGATCAGGATAATCCTTTTGCCTTACTAGATACGACGTGTCACTCTTTAGTCCCCAGGCAAACAGGAAATCCTCCTTAAGCATCCGATATACCGGAATGCAGAGAATCAATACCACTACCACAGCACACGCCCCGGCAAACACCTTTGAAAACAGCTTCTGTTCCTGTAAACGATCCAGCCAGCTTCCAAAAAACAATAACGGCAAGGTCAGTACGAATGCATACCCATAACGATGTAACGGTGATGTGAACAGCCACGAAAGAAAACTGATGAATACAACTGCTTTTAAAAATAAAAAAGCAAGATATCTGTCTAATGTTTCTCTATGACCGATTGTATTATGATTTTCTTCTCTGTGTGCGATCATGTGACAGATCATGTGCCACAGTAATTGTAAAACCTCTGCTCCAATCGCTACAAACGCTGTCAATGAAAACCACCGTTCCACAGATTTCTGACCATTCCACCAGGTCGGAAACCACTCTATGATACTCTTGTCAATCGCTGCCCTGTCATATAGGTATCTGGCATAGACCTTGACATCCATCGCATCACCGATGACTGTTTCTCTCGGCAGCTTCCAGTCGACCGGAAAGATGTCAATCGCCTCAAATGGATAGATCAGCCATCCTGAGATAAAGAAATTTCTGATGAAATATGGTGCTGCCACAACGATGCCAAGCAAAAGGCAAATCCAAATCTCTCTCCACTTCTTTTCTTTGATCAGTCTGTATGCCGGACTGAGAACCAGCAATGCCATACAAGCCGCCGTCAGCTTTAAAGATACCAAAAAAGCCGCCATGATACAAAGAAACGCATACGGAGCAATTTCACCTTCTCCATCCTCAATGAGCTTGGCCCACTCGATTACAATCCACATCACAAAATACACAGTAATGTAATCCGTTGCCGGTGATACGATTTCCTGTGCAATGATGAGCGTATACAGGATCGGTGCAAGACGACACACATTGCTTGTGATATGCTGCCATCCACGGTGTTTTACGATTCCGGACACTGAAGCACAGCACAACAGTGCTGCAATCATGCCATGAACTGCATGCATGGATTGCCCAAAAACATCTCTCATACTGTAAAGAGCCGCCAGGCAAAAATAAGAGCTGTTGTACCCAAAGCGTTCATGTACATTTGCAATGCCTCTGATCACGCCATAATCCTCAGCAAGACGGATGCTCTGTGCATGATACAGCCCACTGTCATAGACGAAATTACTGTTCGAGCAGAAGAAAGCAATCCCAAGTATGATAACCGCATTCAAAATCAGCAGTATCGGCTTTTGCTCTGTAAGCTGTCCCTGTATACATGAAATCAACTGCTTTCTGTCAAAGATCACAATCGCTGCACAGATGATCAATAGTATGATGTTAGCGATCAATCCGACTCCTGCAAACACGCTGAAATATCCTGCATACACGGTTGCGGCTGCAAGACCTGTCATCATACAGGCAGAAATACTGCCCGATCTCTCATAATGCATCAGCCTTTGAAATCTTTGCAACAGAAACGCTCCGAGAATATAAGAGGTGAATCCAATATAAATCCAGTTGATGAGAATATAGACCATATTTTTCTCCTTATGAAGCAAAAAACACACTAAACAATATTGTTTAATGCGTCTTTCAGGGTTGGGCTGTATAAAACAGTCAGTAGCCCGTACGGGAATCGAACCCATGTTTCCGCCGTGAGAGGGCGGCGTCTTAACCGCTTGACCAACGAGCCATAAAAAGTGTACCAAAGCAGTACTAGCATATTCTAACGTATTTGATTCTGCTTTGCAAGTACTTTTTTATTTTTCGTCAATATTTTTTTCTTGAGTATGCCGGATTGACTACCACCCTCTGTTTGCTTATTGATTGACCTGTTCAAAGGAGTACTGCTGATGTACCTGTCTTCCTAACAAGGTAATTGCTTTTTGCGGACATTGATTGAGACAGCGGTAACACATGGTACATTTTCCATCCTGCACCACCCTTCCGTTCTTAAGTGACAGATTTTGCATCGGACAGACTTTGACACATTGTCCACAACCCTTGCAGGCTTCACTGAAGGTGATATGAGTAAAATAATGCTGTGCCTTATGGCCAAACCATAGTCGCTGCCCAAACAGCCCTTTCATGTGTGCGATCCAGCCCAACCCTTCCTGTGGGTATTGGTTATGTTTGATCTTTACTGCAATCTGTTCTATCTTCTCATCAGCCAGTCTAATAATCTCACGATTTTTTTCGTCAACCCTTTTTAAAACTTTCTCATCACAGATAGAATCCGGCATACGAATCTGCAATCCCCCAATGACGTTTGCACCATATTTTTGCAGAATACGAGCCGCACATCCTGTACCGTCTCCGCTGAACAGTCCCATGGTTGTGAGGCAGATTACCTGCTTGCCCTGCCATAAGGTTTGATATTTTGTGATGAAATCACGTATCATGATCGGGATATTGGAAAATTGTGTCATATATCCCAATATGATCATATCATGCTTTTGAATGCTTGACTCGACCGCCTCGCTTTCGATTGGTAAAGATTCAGCATTGTCATCTAAAAGGTATAATAATTTTTCAACACAATGCTTTGTATTTCCTGATCCGCTTAAATAAATTCCTAACATAAGATTTCCACCCTTTCTCTATCTGTAATGATTGATATTGTTTGTTGATTGTTTCAATGAATTAACTCTACCTCTGTTGTTTTTGCATGAGAGCGTTATACACTGCTTTTTCGATCACACGGCTGGAGTTGGTTGCTCCCGATACCGCATCTACTGTTACCTTCTGCTGATCAACGATCTGCTCCGGAATGATCTCCGCCGATTGCCCTCGCTCTGTACGATGCTCTAGGAGATCAACGGATTGTATCACACCATCTTCAACAGACACCTGCACTCTGGCATATACATATCCGGCATCATACTCTCCAATATAATCACCGTCGACTATCTCACTGATCCGGACATCTTCCAACTGAATTGCTTTCATCGCCTCTTTGTATTGGCTTAGGCTGACAAAACCGAAGGTCACATGTACGACGAAACAAATGAGAATACCGACCGCCGCAATCCGGTGTACTTTGATCCACCTTTTCTCTAGTTTGTTTCGGTTAAGATAACTGATGACCTCCATCAAGGTAAACAAAACCATAACGATCCCTGTGACATACATACCGATTGGTCTCTGTTTGAACAGTTTCCATGCAAGGATCAAATGAAGCATTGCAATCAAGGGTAGTAGAAACCCTATCAGTTTATGTAGGTTCATATAAAATTTTTGAAATCCCGGATGTTTCACTTTTTTTAATATAACTTTACCCACAAGTATCAAATATAAAACTGCTAATATTATTCCAATAATCATTGTTCGACACTCCTGCTGAAATTTAGAAACAGATGTTCAAAACTATTTTGTAGAAATACTTCCTTTGTCACCCCGAAATTCTTTAATAAATAAGCTTCCTTATTATCTGCAAGAGTAATGATTCCATAGATACTCCCCCATTGTTCCATGATCATGATCAATTTCTTGGCACTTTCACATGTATCCTGAGAATTGGTCCGCAATGAAGTGCTTGGCATTTCTGTCAGAAAATCGGAGTAAATCAACTGGTTGATCTGCTCTCCTGTCTCATAGATTTTTCGTAGAACTTCGTTGTTTTGCAAAGCCTCATCGTCAACACGGATTTCCTCTACGATCAATTGAAAACTCAAAGGATATGACTTTTTAAACTCCACGAGCACTCGGCAGATCATCATATATCTTGTTTTCAGATCAGTACCTTCTATCACCACGTTTCTTTTTAACTCATCATATAAATACTGCATTGCTTCCAGGGAGATATAATCCCGGATTTCTTCCTTGTTCTTAAAATAAATATAAAGTGTGGATTTGCTTATGTCTGCTTCCCTCGCAATATCGTTCATAAGCGTTTTTTCATATCCATACTCCAGAAAAAGCTTCTTTGCAATTCCTGCGATCCATGCCTTGTTCCTGACATCCAGATCAATTTCCTTTTTTCTTGCCATAGTAACCTCCAAGCAGATTAATCGTACTCCATGTGCGTTTTATAATACTCCGAGTTCGATTAATTGTCAATATTAATTTCTTGAGAAATTAAAAATACCTGAAAGCCACTTCTAGCCTTCAGGTATCCATCTCTACCATTCATCAAAATGATCGGTCTCCTATATTCATTTCATAGTTCTATGCAAAGTCAAACAATGAGATCTGGTTTTTCTCTGGGATGTCACCTAACAGTCCGAGGTTATACATATAATCCACAACCGTCATACTGACCTTGGATCTCTGGTAAAAATCCTCCTTGGAGAGAAACGGTCCTCCCTTGACTGCTTCCACAACTGCATCGGCAGCATTCTCTCCCATTCCGTCAATACTCGTCAGTGGTGGCATGATCTTATTATCTACGATCCTACACTTTCTTGCATCCACTGAAAAGATATCAATCGGTGTAAACTCATAACCACGTGCATACATCTCCTGTGCAATCTTCATATCCTTCATCGTTCCCTGCTCCTTGGGAGTCAGAGTGTCCTCACGGCGTTTGTAATCCTCCATATAGTATTCCAGGCGGTCTCTGCCCTGACACATAATATCATAATTAAAGCCCGTTGCACGAATGCTGAAAAATGCTGAATAGTATGCCAGCGGATAATTAATCTTATAATAAGCAATACGCCAGGCCATCATAACATATGCAGCAGCATGAGCTTTTGGGAACATATACATGATCTTTTCACAGGAACCGATATACCAGTCGGGAACATTATGAGCAGCCATATCTGCCTTCCAATCCTCCCATTTATCACATTTATGCTTTGCCACTTTGCCCTTACGGACATTCTCCATGATGCTGAATGCCGTACTTGGTTCAACTCCCATGTGAATCAGATATACCATAATATCATCACGACAACAGATCGCTGTGGAAATTGTACATGTGCCTGACTTGATCAGATCCTGGGCATTGCCCAACCATACATCTGTTCCATGTCCCAAACCGGAGATACGGATCAGATCAGAAAAGGACTTGGGCTGTGCATCTAATAACATCTGAATGACAAAATCCGTTCCAAACTCCGGTACTCCAAGTGATCCCAGCGGACAGCCTCCAATATCAGATGGTTTGATACCTAGTGCTTCTGTATTCATAAACAGCGACATAACCTTCTGATCATCCAAAGGAACCTGAGTCGGGTCTGTTCCGGTCAGATCCTGCAGCATACGAATCATAGTCGGATCATCATGTCCAAGTATATCAAGTTTCAAAAGGTTATGATCGATCGAATGGTAATCAAAATGTGTTGTGATAATATCCGACTTCATATCATTTGCCGGATGCTGTACCGGTGTAAAGGTGTCTATCTCCTCTCCGTGAGGAAGTACAATGATTCCTCCGGGATGCTGTCCTGTCGTTCGACGCACTCCCGTACATCCGACCGTAATCCTGTTGATCTCACAGGAACGCTTTTTTACGCCACGTTCTTCATAGTACTTCTGTACATACCCATAAGCAGTTTTATCCGCAAGTGTGCCGATCGTTCCTGCCTTAAAGGTATGTCCCTCTCCAAAGATCACCTCAGTATACTTATGTGCCTTTGCCTGATAATCTCCCGAGAAATTCAGATCGATATCCGGCTCCTTATCACCCTTGAATCCCAAAAAGGTCTCAAAGGGAATATCAAAGCCATCCTTTTTCAGCATTTCTCCGCATTCCGGACATTTTTTATCCGGCATATCACATCCTGCCCTGCCTGAGTAGGCACGCACCTCATCAGATGTGAAATCACTGTAATGACACTTTGAACAATAGTAATGTGGTGACAGCGGATTCACTTCTGTGATTCCTGACATGGTTGCTACAAAAGAAGATCCCACAGATCCTCTGGAGCCAACCAGATAACCATCTTCATTTGATTTATGTACCAGTTTTTGGGCGATCATGTACATAACCGCAAAACCATTGCTGATGATGGAATGCAGTTCCTTTTCCAGTCTCTCACTGACCTGTGGCGGAAGGTTATCTCCATACATGGAATGCGCCTTCTGATAACACATATCTGTTAGAATCTTGTCCGAATCTTCAATCACCGGCGGACATTTATCCGGACGTACCGGCGAGATTTTTTCTACCATATCGCAGATCAGATTGGTATTGGTAATAACAACCTCCTCTGCCTTGTCGCTTCCCAGATACTGAAACTCTGCAAGCATTTCTTCTGTGGTACGGAAATACAATGGTGCCTGCTCATCAGCATCCTTGAAACCCTTTCCTGCCATAATGATCCTTCGATAAATCTCATCCTCCGGATCCATAAAATGAACATCACAGGTTGCTACCACTGGTTTCTTGAACTGTTCTCCGAGATCAACAATTCTTTGATTGATCGCCTCGATATCCTCCATCGTCCGTACCGAGGATCTCTCATCTCTTAATAAAAAAGCGTTATTTCCAAGAGGCTGTATCTCCAGATAATCATAGAAATTAACGATTCGTGCAATGTCAGCATCAGGTTTACCGTCCAAGATAGCTCGGTAAAGCTCGCCCTGCTCACAGGCTGATCCAATGATCAGTCCCTCTCTTAGCCTGGCTAATTCGCTCTTTGGAATACGTGGTCTCGTGTGGTAGTATTTCAGGTGAGACATGGAGACCAGGCGATACAGATTCACCCTGCCGACCTCGTTTTTTGCCAGTATGATTACATGATAACTTGGCAACTTCATCACCGTCTGGACAGATGTACTACATAGTTCATTGACCTTTTGTAGGGTTGTGATATTCTGGTCTGCCAACATATTCTGAAAATGCATAAAGATCTCAGCCGTAGCCCCTGCATCATCAACTGCTCTGTGATGATTCTCCAGAGATACCTTCAGTTCTTTTGCAACATGATCGAGTGTGTATTTAGATATATTAGGAAGCAGGACTCTCGCAAGTCCGACTGTATCCACAGATGCAAACTCCCGTTCCATACCAATCAAAAACGCATTATGCTCCAGAAAGCCCATATCAAAGGATGCGTTATGCGCCACCAGAACCGCATCTCCGATGAAATCAAGGAACTCAGGCAATACCACCTCAATCGTATCTGCATCCTGTACCATTGCATCACTGATGCCTGTCAGGTTTTCGATTCGAAACGGGATCGGAACTTCCGGATTTACGAAATAAGAAAAACGATCCAAAATCTCACCATTTTGTACCTTCACCGCACCAATCTCAATGATTCTGTTTTTAAAAGGTGAAAAACCCGTCGTTTCCAGATCAAAAACAACAAATGTGTCCTGCAGTGTCCGTTCAGCCGGATTAACAACTATATCCTTCAGGTCATCTACCAGATAACCTTCCATTCCATAAATCACTTTAAATTCACTGTCTGTTCCCTTATTCATATCCTGCAGTGTATGCAGAGCATCGGGAAACGCCTGTACAACGCCATGATCCGTAACTGCAATGGCCTTGTGTCCCCATTTTTTTGCACGCTTGATCAGGTCAGAGACCTCGCTGACTCCATCCATATCACTCATCTTTGTATGACAATGTAACTCAACCCGCTTCTCGGGACTATTATCCATCCGGCTTGTTGTAAAATCGGGAATCGACATGATACCGACGATATAGCCTAACATCAATTCCTTTGAAAATGTGTCCAGATTTGCTACGCCCTTGATTTTAATGAAAGCTCCCTTTTTCAGCTTTTCAGAAAGTTCATCCTTGACCTCCGGTTGTACAAAAATCTTAGCTGAAATGGTATCTGTAAAGTCGGTAATATCAAAGGTTACAAGGAACTTCTCATTTCTCAGTTCTCTGTACTCCACACGGATGATCTCTCCGTGAACGGCTACCTCTCCGATCTCTCCCAGAATCTGATCAATCGGTATGGTTTCATCATCAAAGTCACGCCCATAGATCACGTCAGGATGATCCGAACGCTTAAACGACTGTTGGCTACGTTTCTGAAAACCGGTTCGCTTTCCGGCTATCTCCGTTGTCTCCGCCTTCTTTGGGGTCTTCAGCGTCTTCTCTTCTGTTGTCTCCTCACCTGCTGCCCTTACTGCAATCTGTGCGACCTGCTCTTGTATTTTATATGCTGCATTTACACGTGCCTTGCTTTCTGCTGCATTTTTATAGGAGATGCGAATATCGATCTGCAGCCCACATCTGGAATTAATCATCTGATCCAATACACGCTGCAACTCCTCTGAACGCTTTCTCGCAATCATGGTATCCTCGATCACCAGCATCATAACCTGTTCATCCGGATATTCGATTGTTGCATGATAAAAGAGATTATAATCAAAATGATTATAATCCTTTAATTCCATGCGAATGCTGTCTCCATATGCATCCATCAGATTCTCTGCAGTATACATACTGGACAGACTGAAATGCTCAAAGATCTTCACCTGCATCTTAGCATTTTGAAAGAGCTGGTTCTTAATCTCCCGTTCTACCGCATGAACACACTGTTTGGAAATCAGATGATCACTTTGCAAAAAAATCTTCAGGATATCCTTACGGCTCGTGGAAACCACTTTTTCTACCATTGTTCCCAAGAACAGGTCTGTCAGCTCCGGATTCAGTTTTAAAGTATAGAAAACTTCTAAAAATGGCTTTGTCATTAGGATTCATTACTCCAGTTCTGCAGTTCTTCTCTCAATGCCTGCAGTAATTGTGTCTCAGGTACCTTGCGGATGATCTCGCCTTTCTTCATCAGCAGACCCTCTCCAATGCCGCCTGCAATCCCCAGATCCGCTTCTCTGCCTTCACCCGGACCATTTACCACACAGCCCATAACGGCAACCTTGATATCCAAGTCAAAGTCCTCAACCATTTTTTCAACCTGATTGGCCAGAGAGATCAGATCGATCCGTGTCCTTCCACAGGTCGGACAGGAAACCACCTCGATCCCGCCCTTGCGAAGTCCCAGTGTACGAAGGATCAGTTTTGCCGACTTCACTTCCTCCACAGGATCTCCGGTTAGTGAGACACGAATGGTATCGCCGATTCCCTGATTTAAAATGATCCCCAGTCCCAGTGCAGATTTGATATTTCCGGACTGAACAGTACCTGATTCAGTAATCCCTACATGTAATGGATATGCAGTCTTTGGTGCCAGCAGTTCATGTGCTGCCACACACATCATAACATCCGATGACTTAATAGAGATCACCAGATTGTCGTATCCCAGTTTTTCTATGAGTTCTACCTTACCCAGAGCACTTTCAACGATTCCTTCTGCTGTAACTCCATGATATTTTTCAATGAGCTCCTTCTCCAAAGAACCACTGTTTACTCCCACGCGAATGGGAATATTTCTTTCTTTTGCTGCCTTCACGACTGCTTCCACTCGATCGATGCTTCCGATATTCCCTGGATTGATGCGGATCTTATCTGCACCGTTCTCAATCGCAGCAATCGCCAGACGATAATCAAAATGAATATCTGCTACAAGAGGAATTTTGATCTGCTTTTTAATATGGGCAATTGCCTTCGCTGCCTCCTCGGTCGGTACCGTAGAACGTACGATATCACACCCTGCTGCCTCCAGCCGCTTGATCTGGGCGACCGTTGCCTCGACATCCTCTGTTCTTGTATTTGTCATGGATTGGATTAAAACAGGACTTCCCCCACCTATGTACCGATCCTTAATCTTGATTTTTTTAGTATGATCTCTATACATATCATTTCCTCTTCTCTGCCTGACTTCAGCCTCACTATGACTAATTTATCATGTGCCTTTTTTTCTGTCAATATAGCCGAAAGCCAGTAAAATGGCGGCAATCACTGCAACAATCCCACAAAACAGGCATATGGGAAGTGAAAAATTTTTATTCATCGTTTTGCTCTTCGCATACGATTGATTCTCCCCGATTGACTCCTGAACAGAACTGCTTGTTTCCATATCGTCTGATTCATCATGCTCTGGTATTGCCCGTTCTTGTATCTGATGCGCTGCCGGTATGCTGTCCTCCTGTATTTCTGTAAGAGATTCCTCTTCAGGAATGATAAACTCTACGGATTTGACTGCCAGATTTCCTACCGCATCCACTGCCTCTACAGATACGATATATTTACCTGCTTCCTCTATAGGCTGATGTCCATCCCAAAGGTTTTGGTTTACATAAATTCTGTATTGAACTGCTGTCAGATCATGAATATAGCTTTTGAAGTCCATCGGAAGCGTAAAAATCTCCTGATAGGTCTGATCGATCTCATCCAGATAGCCAATCTGCGGAGGTGTCGAATCATATGTAAAGGAAAGAGTTTCTTCAGAGATATGTCCAACTGCATCTCTTGCATGAATTGCCAAATGATAGATCCCGTCTTTGACTACCGTATAGTCTGATTTTGAGTATTCCTGTTTCGATTCAAAATCTGGAAGCTCGATCCTCTCCTCAGACTGATCCATCCCCCTTCTAAATCCCGCCGTCGATACAATCTGTTGATCATAAAACTGTTCCGTTGAGGAGAACGTGATCACAGGGGCCCTTGAAACCAGTGAATTTGCATCTATCCCGCTAATCGATACGATCGGCGCCACTCTGTCAATCATAAAAGAAAGCTGCTTGGACTCTGCCTTATGGCCCGCCTCATCCACTGCCTCTACACGGATATGATAAATCCCATCCTTTTGAAAGGTATGAACCAGTTTTGACTTCTTGCAATCAGAATTCCAATCTCCAATCGAATATGCCTCCGAGCTTCCCGGGAGACTGCGTGTAACCTGTAGCAAAACCTGATTCCCCTGATAAAACTCCTCCTCTATTTCTATCAGCAGTTCCTTTTCTGTGCAGAAGTGCCCTCCATCAGACGGACCTGACAGCGTGATAACCGGAGCTGTCACATCAACTCGAAATACGACCTGCACTGCCTCGCTGACATTCCCCGCTACATCCGATGCATGGATGACTATAGTATAAATTCCATCTCTGTCATAGAACCTTTGCAGTAATGTCTCCCTGTCAGTCATTTTACAGTCCAGACATTCGATCTGGCTTGCCGCTCCTTCAAACAGACGGGTAGCTTCAAAATGAATCGTTCCATACTCATAGATCTCCTCTGTTATCTGAAATGTCAGTTGACCGGGTTGTGATAACAACTGTCCGTTTGTCACTCCCTCAAAATTCACAACAGGAGCAGTTCGATCCAGAAAATAACGACTCTCCCACTTAGTACGATTTCCTGCAAGATCTACCGCTATCAATGTGATCGTTGTTCCGTCTGACGGCGTCTCCTGTTCCAGTTTCAGTTCTCGATTCAGAGTACTTCTGTCTACACTGCCGTCGGTTTCAGAATACCAAAGCTGTTCATCGCCCACGCGACACTCTATACTTTTCATCCCGCTACTGACGTCATGAGACTGAACCTCACACAGAATATCTTCCCGTTGCCATTTCTTAAGATCGCTCTCCGTCTTCAGGGTCAAATCGGGCTGTGTTCGATCAAAGCATATATGATAAGCCCTACAGATAACCGATTTCTCTGCTTCCATGACAGATACATCTTCTGTCATATTCTCCTCCGACTCGCTGATCTGCTCTTTCTCCTGTACATTGATACTTTCCGTCTGTATATAGATATGATACCAACCATCCGGCAAATCCAATCGAAGACCTTCCGGCTCTATTTCCTTCCATTCTTCTTTTTCTGTTCCCTCTTGGTCTACTGTTTCTTCTTCCTCCATAACCACCTGATAGCTGTATACTGTCTCTGTTGTCTGTGGTATCAGCCACAACGCCTGATTTGTATAGTAGTCCTCTTTCTCTTGTATCAAAATGCTTTCCTTTAGATCATTGCAAACTGTTACCTGAAACAATTCCTCTGCATATAGCTTGTCTGTGTTGAGTAGGATCAGTAACCACCCAATCACTAACCACCCATACTTCTTCAATCCTGTTCCTCCATTCACTTTAATTTTCTTTTTCCAATTCGTCTATCCCTGCCGTATCTCCTAGTTGGCTGTATACACTAATCAGTGCTTCTCGTAATGCCACCTGCTCCTCCTCTGTATTCATCCCAAACGTTTTTGCTGCCTCTCCATATCCTACTGCCTGATTCAGGGCAGTCAAAGCTCCTGTTTGATCTGACTGCAGCCTCATCTGACCCAGAAAACGATATTGCATAAAAAGCTGTTGATCATACATACACAGCATTCTTTTGTATGCATCGACTTCACCCGCCATAACTTCATCCGGCTTTATCGTGTCAGCTTCCTCGATTTCTTGCTCCAATTCTCTGGCTCCCGTCTCAAGTAGCTTGATCATATCCAGCGTCGCTGCTTCGTTTTTAGCTCGAAATGGCTCATACTGTCTGCAGATCTGCAGTAAGCCATCATACTTCTCGATCGAACACTCTGCATCCAGATATGTTTTCGTGATCTCCTGTAGTTCAGATTTCATCTCCTCGTAGTTTGTCCAAAATCTCATGATCTGCAACTTAGGTAGTGAATTGGTCACCTCATCAGACAACGGTTCTTCTGTTTGGGTTACAGAATGTACATCTATCTCTGTCTTCACGATTCCCGCCCTTTCCACTGTTGTCTCAAATCCACTCCTGACTGACAGCATCAGCAAAACCCAAAGAAGTCCTGTTAAGCCTAGTGTCCTTCTTCGCCTCTGTATAGGACTTGGCAGACACAGTCTTTGGTAGATCATCAAGGTGCTTTTTAATCTTCCTGCATTGCCAAACCGAAGTCTGGGGCATTGATGTACACAGTGTCGCAAAATGATTTGCAACAGGATATTTCCAGGGACCTTACTATGATGTAAAACATATCGAAAGCTCTGTCCAAAAGCATACAGATCCGTTCTTGAGTCTATCTCATGTTGCAGATAACCCTCATGATCTCCGTATTGCTCCGGAGCTGCAAAGCCAACAGAACCATATGCTTTGACGAAATGTTCCTTACATCCTGCCTCACCTGCAATTCCAAAATCAATTAACTTTAGTGATTGATTCGGCAGAATCATAATGTTACCGGGCTTGATGTCACAATGCAGGATCGGTGGAGATAATCCATGCAGATATTGCAGAATACCGGCAAGTTCAATCGCCCAGTTGACAACCTGATGCTCCGTGATCCTGACAATATCTTTGCATAGCAGTTGCTCCAGAGATTGTCCCTCGATGTATTCCAAAACCATATACCGTTTACGCTCCCCGTATATAATCTCCTTGAATCCTATGATTCCGGGATGATGCAATCTCATGAGGATGTCTGCCTCTGCGATATTTTTCTCTGTAATCTCCTTAATCACCCATCGCCTGTGAATGGTTTGATCCACAGCAAGATATAGTGCTCCATTCATGCCGCGTCCAAGCTGCCGCATGATCTGATAGTGCCCGTCAAGCACCTTGCCTAACGATGACAATTCGCCCACTTTACCTCCACTTTATTAATTTCCTACTTGGTTCTCATTTGTGAATGTTCGGCTGATTGTGCCGATTGATAAGTAAAAAAATATGAATTAGATACTTATTATAGTATCGTAATTCATATTTCGTGTCAAAGTATATTAAGATGACCCAGTTCGACCTAGTTCGATCTAGTTCAACCTAGTCGAACATAATCAAACATGATCGATCAGGAACTCTATTTTTGAAACAATCTCATCACATCATTATACAGTACAAATACCATTAAAATCATTAGCAATGCAAATCCCACAAAATGAACCATTCCCTCTTTTTCGTGACTGATCGGCTTACGTCGAATGGCCTCGATCACCAGAAAGACCAGACGTCCCCCGTCCAATGCCGGTAGTGGCAACAGATTCATCACACCAAGATTCGCTGATATAAGAATTGCAATATCCAACATCGAAATCAAAATTGCAGAAATACCCGCTGGTTCTGCCTCCTCATACACATCGCCTACCATTTGTGTGATGCCGACCGGACCCATAACATCATCCTTGGAAACCTTGCCACGTACAAGCATTCCAAGACTTTTTAGTGTCGTTTTGATCCAGTATCTCACCTCATAGACACTGTATTTTAATACCTGTATCGGAGATCCGTCTTTGATATATCGTCCACCTGTAACACCATAATAGTAACGATTTGTCTCTTCATCATATGTCTGGCCTAATGTTGTCTGATGTTTTTCACCATCCCGGACATAAGTAATCTCTACAGGTTGATTCTGATTGACAAACGAATAAATGATAATCTCACGGTACAGCTTGATATTCTCATGATTCATCTTGATGATCTCATCACCGGCCATCAGTCCTGCTGCTTCTGCAGAAGATCCCTTTTCCACATCAATAATGGTCGCCGGATCATACCCTGCCCCACTGACCACAAAAAGAGACATAATAAATGCCAGTATAAAGTTAAACATCGGACCGGCAATGATCGTAGCAATCCTTGCCCACACACTTGCATTTAAAAACGAATTCTCCGATACATTCTCAGGATCATCCTCATCAAAAATGCACGCCCCGCCAAACGGAATCAGATTAAGGGCATACTTTGTTCCTTTTCTGGTATACCCGATTATCGTAGGACCAAATCCTATTGAAAACTCCTTCACTGCAATGCCGTTCATCTTGGCTACCAGGAAGTGTCCGAGTTCATGTGCAATTACAATCACACAGAACATCAGTATTGCTATGACTATTTTCACAAATTCCACCTGCTCTCAATCATTTCATAGGTTGCAGCTTCGGCAGCAAGTATTTCTTCTACTGTTGGTTCCGCTATCACCTTATGTGCGGCCATGGCGGCCTCTATCATCTCAGGTATCATCAAAAAGCCTATCTTTCTCTGCAAAAACAAGCCGACGGCTTTTTCATTTGCGGCATTATATACAGTCGGCATGGAACCACCTGCTGTGGCGGCAGCATATGCCAGCTTTAGCCCCTGAAAGGTCTCCGTATCAGGTGCTTCAAAGGTCATACTGTGTAATTGAAAGAAATCTACACGTTTTTCATGCAACGGCATTCTGTCCGGGTAATAAAGTGCATACAGAATCGGCAGCTTCATATCCGGCATACCAAGCTGGGCTATGATCGCACCGTCCACATATTGCACCATGGAGTGAATGATACTCTGTGGATGAACCACCACCTGTATCTGATCCAGTCCCATATCAAAGAGCCATTTTGCCTCCATAACTTCCAAGCCCTTGTTGACCAACGTCGCTGAATCAATCGTGATCTTTTGACCCATAGACCAGTTTGGATGCTTGAGGGCATCCTCTACCTTCATATCCTTCAGTTCATCAATCGTTTTTCCCCGAAATGGTCCACCGGAAGCAGTCAACAAGATCTTCTCCGCCTTGGAACGATCTTCTCCATTCAATGACTGAAATATGGCACTGTGTTCACTGTCTACAGGCAATATGGATACTCCGTGCTGCTTTGCCAATGGCATGATAATATGCCCTGCTGTTACGAGTGTTTCCTTATTGGCAAGTGCAATATCCTTCCCTGCTTCAATGGCAGCAATGGTCGGACGAATGCCGATCATCCCAACAATCGCAGTTACTAAGGTCTCTGACTCCTGCAACGTTGCAATCGCAAGCATACCCTCCATGCCATAATAAACCTTGACAGGCAGATCTGCTACCCGTTCCTTTAGATCCGCTGCTGCTCTTTCATCCCAGAGTGCTGCTATCTTTGGTGAAAACTCTCTGATCTGGTGCTCCAGCATTTCAACATTTTTTCCGGCTGCAAGAGCTACGACCTGAAGGTCCTGATTCTCACGTACGATTTCCAGAGTTTGTGTACCGATGGAACCGGTAGAACCCAATATTGCAATTTTTTTCATTGTAACTTCCTTCTTTTATCTACTAGGTCTCTATTGGAGACAGATTAATATCACTGTCAAAAAATAAATCATCGGCGCCGTAAAGATCACACTGTCAAAGCGATCCAGTATCCCACCATGTCCGGGGATTAACTTACCGTAGTCCTTTAAATCATAATTCCGCTTGATTGCAGATGCCGCCAGATCTCCGATCTGTGCTACTACTGCACCAACCGCTCCAATGATTACAAGGATCCATGTTACATTCTGGTTTTGAACAACCGATTCCAGAATAAAGTGACCAAACAGTCCGGCCGCAACAGCAGCACCGACGACACCTCCTATGGAACCCTCTATTGACTTCTTGGGACTAAGCTTCGGAGACAGTTTGTGTTTTCCAATTAAAATGCCGGTGCAATAAGCACAGGTGTCATTGATCCAGGAACTGATAAAGATCAGCCACACAATATACTCTCCATAGGGCAGTGATCTGGTCAGATAGATGAAAGACAGCATCACCGGTACATATACAATCCCGAAAAAAGATGCCATAACCTCACCTGCAGTGTGTTTTGGAAATGAAAATACATATACAAACATCAGCAGGATTAGAATGGAGATCAGAATCAGCAACAGATACTGCTCTACGATCGGTGACATCATGAACACATAATAAATCAGCATTCCAAGAAAACCGACTACTTCGAGGGCATTGATTTTCTGGTCACCCTTTCGCACTCCCGTTGCACGATAGAATTCAAACAGACCCACCATGGATATTACACATAATGCCAGTGCTAACGGATAGCCGCCTGCAATGGTAAACCCAAGTGCCAATATGGTAATTACGATACTGCTCAGTAATCTTGTAACAAACATATGGCTGTTCCTCTCCCCTCTAAGATTCTCTGACTGCTCCAAATCTTCTGTCTCTACTATTATATACCTCTACAGCCTTTATTAATTCCTCTTTTGTGAAATCAGGCCAGTGTATGTCTGCAAAGTAAAACTCTGCATATGCTAACTGCCACAACAGAAAATTGGAGATTCTCTGTTCTCCGCTCGTCCGAATCAACAGATCCGGATCTGGGATCCCTGCGGTATCCAGATATTGTTCAAACAGTTCCGGCGTAACCGGCTCTTTTGCAATTTTACCTGATTCTCTGTCTGCAATCAAGTGATTTACGGCACGCATCAATTCGTCTTTGCTTCCATAGTTCAAGGCAATCTGAAAATGAAGCCCGTCATTATTCTTGGTTGCTTCCTCCAGCTCATTGATTCGCATTCTGATATCCTCGTCCAGACCGCTTTTATCTCCCAAAACCTTCACACACATACGGTTTTTCTCAGCAGTCTTCAGACATGTCTTCATGTAGTTACGTAACAGTTTCATCAGGGCATCTACCTCTTCCTTGGGGCGTGTCCAGTTTTCAGTGGAGAAAGCATATATAGTCAGATACTGAATACCCATTTTATATGCCTCTTCGCAGATGATCTCTACATTTTTGCTTCCCTGAGCATGTCCGTAATTTCTAGGCATCCCCTTGCTTTTTGCCCATCTGCCGTTCCCGTCCAGAATAATTGCTACATGATTTGGTATATTCATCGCTATTTTTCACTCCTTAAAAAATGAGAGGACACGACCTCTGATAGTTGTCATGCCCCCCAATATTCACTTTCGATCCATTCAGACTTTGAGAATTTCTTCGGATTTCTCTTCGATCAGTTTATCGATGTCTTTGATATACTTATCAGTCATCTTTTGGAGTTGATCCTCCAGATCCTTGATCTCATCCTCGGATACATCCTCCTTTGATAGCTTCTTAAAGGATTCATTTCCGTCTCTTCTGATATTTCTTACTGCAACCTTATTGGCTTCGCCCTTTTTCTTGACATCCTTCACCAATTCTTTTCTGCGTTCCTCTGTCAACTCCGGAAAAACCAAACGAATGGTCTGACCATCATTGGTAGGGTTGATACCGATATCGGATGTCATGATTGCTCTCTCTATTTCCTTTAACAGACTCTTTTCCCATGGTGCGATCTGTATCAGACGAGGCTCAGGTACGGAAACATTGCTGACCTGTTGAATAGGAGTCGGTGTTCCGTAATAATCAACACGTAACTTATCCAGTACATGTGGATTGGCACGTCCGGCCCTGATGGTTGCATATTCAGAAACCAGATTATCATAAGTCTTGTTCATTTTCTCGTCGTAAATCTTGATCTTCTCATTCATAATGAAACCCTCCTATACCGTAACCTTTGTTCCGTTAAATTTTCCCTTAATGGTATTTACGATACTGTTTTCCTCATTCAGGCCAAATACCAGCATCGGCATATGATTTTCCATGGCCAGAATAGAGGCTGTCAGATCAACCACCTGCAGCTTACGGTCAATGACCTCCTGGATGGAAACTTCATCATATTTCTTTGCAGCCGGATTGATCCTCGGATCTGAGTCATAGACTCCGTCAATCGCCTTTGCAAGCAGGATCGTCTCTGCCTCAACCTCGATTGCTCTCAGAACCACTCCCGTATCTGTTGAGAAATATGGATGTCCTGTTCCTCCGGCAAAAAAGACTACCATACCACGTTCAAAGTATTTATTTGCTCTGTCCTTTGAAAATAGTTTGGTAAATGAACTGCATTCAAATGGTGTCAGAATGGAAGTCTGCATACCCACTGATCTGAATATCTCAGATACATAGATACAGTTCATGACTGTTGCCAGCATACCGATCTGATCTGCCTTGGTTCGATCAATATTTTCGCTGGTGCGTCCTCTCCAGAAATTACCGCCTCCGATCACAATACCAACCTGTATCCCATCGTCAACCAGTTCCTTTACCTGTAGAGCCACACCTCTGACTGTCGGTTCATCGAATCCGGTCTTCTGACTACCGGCTAATGCTTCCCCACTTAATTTCAATAATACTCTTTTCATATGACTGTCTTCCTGATTATTTTTTTGATTTTGAAGTCGATTTTGCCTTATCCTCAAAGAATTCTGACGGATTCATATCTGCATAACAATTTGAGCACAAACCTTCTACTACAGCACCGTTATTGATCTGAATAGACTTCGATTTGATATTGCCCATAATGATTGCTGTTGTATCTAAAATTACCGGTCCCTGTACGTCAATATCACCCTTGACAGCACCTGCACATACGGCAGCCTTTGCTGTGATATTACCCTTCACGATGGAGTTCTGACCGATCTTAACCGGACCGCTGCTAATGATTTCACCAACGATCATTGCAGATTCTGCATATACATCAGCTGCCTTAGAGTTGCCCTTAATGGTACCGGCCACTTCCAGCTTGCCCTTTACATCAATGTCACCTTCAACGGCGCCCAAGATCTCAAGAGATCCTGTTGTGATAATGTCTCCCTTGATGGTCATTCCTGCTGTGATCAAACCTGTCTCATCTGTCGCTTTGTTAGGGTCAATGTTTACTTCCTCTGCCACCTGCGTAACCTCCTGTTCAATCACTGGTTCTTCTTCCACGAATTTAGGACTTTCCTCCGGTTCTGGCTCTACAACCGGCTCCGGCTCCATAATAGGTTCCGGCTCTATAACAGATTCGGGTTCTATAACAGGCTCCGGCTCCTCAGATGTTTCTTCTACAACCGGCTCTGCTGCTGATTCCACATCTTCCAAATTATTAACGTCGATATCTTCGATGTTATTGAGCATTTCTTCTATGCTTGGCTCATTGTCTTCCTCTTCCAAAGTATCAACCGTCAGAGTATCAACCATCTGAGATTCATCCTTTTTGGGTGCTGCTGTCTCCTCCGGCATCAGTTCGTTTACTGCCTGTGACAAATCTTCCTTAAAATCCTTGAAAAAACTCATTTTCTTTCCCTCCATTTATTGTATATTGTAATTCCATTATCTACTCACTACTCCAGAATGTGCTGGATCGGAATCGTATCCTCGTCTATGACTGATATTGGGATATCCTGCTCCTGTAATGCTTTAATAATTTCGGGCAATGCCTCTACAGTTGTTGATTTATCTCCGAGATCATGCATCAGGATCATGGTTTCTTCATTCTCATCAATACGATATAGTGCATTTCTCACGATATCATCCTTAGGAAGCAAATGAGTCGTTGCATCTCCTGATGAAATGTTCCAATCATAATATGTAATCCCTTTTGCAGTCAGATAATCCATGAAATATCCCATGCTGACTGGTGAAACAGTATTACTGCTTCCTCCCGGAAACCGATATAGCTTGGGAATCACTCCTGTTTCATCATATAACAAAGTCTCAAGCTTGCTCAGATCCGTTGCAAAAGCATCTACAGAAGCATAAATCTTTTGATATTCATGTGAATAGGAATGCATTCCGAGGACATGTCCTTCCTCTATGATTCTGCTGTACATCTTTTTGAGTTCCGGATCATCGGTTCCGATCACAAAAAAATTAGCTTTTACGCCATATTCATTAAGAATATCCAAAATATCATCTGTATAATAGCTTGGTCCATCATCAAACGTCAGATACACCCTATGCGGCCACTTATCCTGTTCTATCTCACCTATCCGTACTGTTTTCTGCTGAAGCTGATTATCTGACACAGTCTCATTGACGATCGGGGCAGTCTGTTCAGGTTCCGTCTGATCCTCTACCTCAATGCTCTGAATAGCCGTCTTTTCTGACAACTCCACTGATGCATGTGTTTCTACTGATCTTGTTTCATACAAATCCTGTACCTGTTTTTCCAGCTTCTGCACCCGAATCGACAGGTAAATGCATAAAATCATAGGCAGAACAATCAATGCTATGAGAATAAAAATAATAATATGTTTTAGTAACCGTACTCTGGCGTATCGATCTCTCGGATGTGAATTTTCATATCCGTCCATCTTCTACCGCCTTCTCTGTCATAAACTCTCCCCTGATTGTATCACAACTTATGAATTCTGAAAACCATTATTCTTACGCATTATGAAAATCATGATCGCAGCCATAATCACAAAGCCGATACCACCAATGATGCCGATTGGAGCCGGGCCGATAAAAGGATTACCGCCGTCAACCGAGAAAATAACAGCTGCCGAGGCAAAACCATTCAAAGCGCCATGTCCGATCACTGCCGGAATACAACTCTTTGCCCTGATACTCAGGTAAGAAAAAATCGTTCCCATTACAACGCAGAAAACACACATGCTAAAAATGCCGCCAATCGGTGCTCCCGCATAATCTGTTCCATAATTATGTCCCATTGCAATAAGCGGTGCATGCCACAATCCCCAGATTATACCTGAGATCAAAATCGTCGGCAAAAAGGAAAACTTTTCTGACAACTTTGGTACCAGATAACCTCTCCAGCCCCATTCCTCACCAAAACAGGTGATAAAATTCAAGATCGGAGATAATACAGCCGCCGCAATTAATTGACTGAAGATCGTACTTCGTAGCTTATCAATTGGCAAATCAATTCCATTTTCTGCGTAGACAGCAAGTGCGTTGCTAAATCCGGAATCATATTGCTGTGGAAAGATCAAAAAATAGACTACTGCACCAAACATCGTCAAAACACAGGGGCCAAACCATGCTATTATATAATACCGAAGGTTACCCTTCATCTTGGCGGCAATCCACACATTTTGAAAGCCTTCTTTGGTTATAATCCTTGTAATCACCACGCACAGAGCAGGAATCAGCATAACCATAGATGTGATAAACTGGGCTTTTACTGCAGTCTTAAGATCCTTAAATCCCATCATATCCCTGAGAATACCAATCTCAACGATATATGTAATCAAAAATGTAATCCCGACAAAAATCAGGATTCTCTTTGCCCATAGACTTAATTTCATAGTTCCCCTCCTATGCAATAGTCTTTACAATTGTAAGTCTGTTACAATTGTCCTTATACTCATACTGCATATCATCCATACTCTTCTTTACCATAAAGATACCCAGCCCCCCGATAGCACGTTCGTTAACAGACAGGGATACATCCGGATCCTCCTTAACCAGAGGATTATATGGTACTCCCGAATCGATAAAGCAGAGCTGTGCTTTCCCCTCCTGAATATCACACTCTACTGTCACAATTCCTGTTTGCTCACCGTATGCATAATGAACGATATTAGACAATATTTCATCAATCGCCACCTCCAACTGGATCTGCGATTTCGGTGAACAATCATATTTCTCCAGAATGTCGGATACAAATTCTGTCACTTTATTCATTTCCTCTATTCTTGCAGATATCTGAATCGTCTGTACCATATCGTTCTCCATGTATCATTATTGAATCGTAAGTATGTCTACAAATCCTGTTACCTCAAACACTTCCATGATCGTTTCATTAACATGAGTGATCACCATCTGTCCCTGCTGGTTCATAAGCTTTTGAGTTGCCAAAAGTACACGCAGTCCTGCTGATGATAAATACTCAAGTTTACTAAAATCAAACACCAGTGTCTTAATACCGTCAAGTGCTGTTTTCAGTTCATCCTCCAACTGTGGAGTTGTAGTTGTATCAAGTCTTCCCTCCAGTGCCAATGTCAGCTTTTCGCCTTCTTCTACCTTTGTAATTGTCATTGTCATTTCATCCTTTCATCATAATCAGTTTGCCAGTTTATTATACATGAATTCAAAACCCTTGTAAATGTTGTTTTACAATTTCTACAAGTCCATTTTTCATATGATCTATTACTTTATCCCAATGCCACATCCAAAACCATCATCATGGTAAAACCGACTGCAAATAAAATCGTACCGATGTTAGAGTGTTCCCCTTCAGACATTTCGGGTACCAGTTCTTCTACTACCACATACATCATGGCTCCTGCCGCAAAGCTCAAAAGATAAGGCAGAGCCGGCACAATGATACCAGCTGCCAAAATCGTCAGAAACGCTCCCACCGGTTCCACGATACCGGATAGTGTACCGTACAGAAAAGCCTTGCCTTTACTTGCTCCCTCTGCCCGTAACGGCATCGATATGATGGCTCCCTCCGGAAAGTTCTGTATGGCGATTCCAACAGACAGAGCCAATGCTCCCAACACTGTAATATGATTATTTCCCATCATCCATCCTGCATATACAACGCCAACTGCCATACCCTCCGGTATATTATGCAGCGTCACTGCCAGGATCAGCATCGTTTTCTTTTTCAAGTTCGTCCTTGGTCCCTCAGCATCATCACTGTTGATATGCAGATGTGGAATCACATGATCCAGTAATAATAAAAACAGAATTCCAATCCAAAACCCAACAAATGCCGGAATAAATGACCATTTGCCCATGCCTTCTGATTGTTCAATCGCCGGAATCAACAGACTCCAGATCGAGGCAGCCACCATAACTCCTGCAGCAAAACCCGCCAAGGCTCTTTCAAGCGTGGCACTCATTGATTTTCTCATAAAAAACACACAAGCCGCACCCCCTGCTGTTCCCAGAAAAGGAATCATAATTCCTCTGAATACTTCAAATGTCATATCATTGCCTCCTGTCTTTATACTATTCTCATTCAGATATACTTGTGTATCGTCCTATACAGATCATTGTCATTGATCGGTTTTGTTACATAATCATTCATTCCCACGCTCTGCGACAGCTGGATTTCCTCTGAAAACGCATCTGCTGACATTGCTATGATCGGTATGGTCTTCGCATCCGCATGGCTGGATTTCCTGATTCTTTCTGTCAGTTCTCTTCCATCCATTACCGGCATACGGATGTCTGTGATAATGATGTCATAATAACCAGCCTCTGCCTTCTGATACAGCTCCCATGCTTCCTTTCCGTTTACTGCCGTATCTATGATCATGTCCACATTTTCCAAAAACACCTTGCCGATCTCCATATTGATTTCATTGTCTTCTACCAGAAGAACTTTTTTATTGGCAAAATCAGAACGTCGGTAGCCGATTGATTTTCTGCCGTGTTCTTTGTCTTTGACACTTTTTATGACCTTATGGAACGGTATCTCTATAGTAAACACAGTACCTTGTCCGACTCTGCTCTCTACAGAAATCACTCCATTCATCAGATTGATCAGATTCTGGGCAATAGAAAGACCGAGTCCTGTTCCGGTTCGACTCACCTCATCAGCTCTCTCAAAAGGCTGAAAGATCCTGTCGATTTTATCTTCCTTAATGCCGATACCGGTGTCGCTGACTGTAAAGCGATAAGTACTATGCTGTTCGCTCTCGTCTATTTTTTCAGCCTTGATGCAGACGGTTCCGCCCTCATCTGTAAACTTGACTGCATTTGACAACAGATTCATCATGATCTGCTGTAAATGCAGCTTGTCTGCAAAAATCTCCGGTTGATCCGCCTGAATTGTCTCGTCAATATATTGAATGCCCTTTTTCTCTGCCTCTGTCCTGATTAATTGACTGATATCTGCAAAAAAATCATTAAAAACGATCTCTTCCTCCAGCAACTCCATTTTTCCGCTTTCAATTCTGGACATATCCAGGACATCATTAATCAGAGATAACAGGTACTTCGAGGCATGTTCTATCTTTTCTATACAATCCAGCAATCGCTCCCGATCGTCCAAATAGTTCTTTGCAATTGCAGTCATTCCTGTGATGGCATTCATCGGTGTTCTGATATCATGCGACATTCTTGCCAGAAAATCACTTTTTGCATGATTAGCATCCTTAGCAAGCTTCAAAGCATCCAGCGTCAGCTTATGGTTTTGTCTCTGTTCCTGATACAGATCATTTACATTCTTGGCATAAAACATCGCGATCTGGTCACCGTCTTCGCTCCAGTGTACCTTTCGCATAAACAGTGTGAACCAATTATATGCTCCGTCCTGATTGCGTTTCTGTACATCAATGTTCACTTCGATCTTGCCGGACATAAATAGCCGGTTCAGACGTTCCCTTGAGAAAAACTCCCTGATATCTCCTATGTCTATATTGCTGATCGTTTCATTTTTCAATTCATCCAGTGCATCAATGATTGTCTTACTCTCTGCCTCATTGCGTTCATATCCTTCATCTGTAAAGATGTAGTTACAGACTCTGTTGTTACCGTAATCAAACTCCAGAATGGCATCATAGGAGTTTTTGATCTCATTGGCATATTGTTCCGTGATACGGCTCTGTTTATCCTTTAACTGCTTAACCTCTGCCCTACGTAATTTCCGCTCATCCATAGCAATGAAAAAAACGACCGTACACAGGCAGGTCATACAACTGAACAATAATAATGCGGAATATTTCGCCGAATTTCTGATATGCTTCATAATCGTATCATCAGATGTCACACACATGATATACCAGTCCCGCACTCCGGTTGGCTGATAATATCCGAGATAATGCTCCCCGCCTCTTTTGAAATCCAGATAACCGCTGCGTCCCTCTTGAATATCCTGTACATATCTCTGGATGTCATTGTCCTCTGTTTCACAGGAATCAATGAAGTTCTGGATGGTGTCGTCTCCCATTTCGAGCTTTCCGGGATTAATCGAACTGGTAATGTGTCCTCCCGAAGCCTCATACAGATAGGTTCCGCCTCCATTGTCATAGCTTTTGACACTGATGACTTGCTGCAGTTCTATCGGCTCATAGGTTCCGAACAATACCCCCTTAACCGATCCGTCTGCTGCATGAATCGGTGCATAGATAATAAAGCAATTTTGTCCGCTATATTTTGATTCCTGCAGCTTTGATACACCTGCTTCACCACGTATTCCACGCTGAAAATAATCGCTGTCCGCTACATTTAGTTCTGTTCCATCCTGATAGAGACCGATACCATCCGGTGTTGCCGCACATATACGGGTAAAATTAGTACTCTGAATCAGACGCATTAACAAGGCCGCTGACTTTTCATCATGAATATCCTCAAAACCGGTAAATCCATTGCTCATACCGATAACCGATGCCACTGAACCTTCCATTTTTGTATAGGTAGATACCTTGATCTGATTGGAAAAATCGCGAAGTTCTCGATAGGCCTCCTGCTTGGTTTCATGATACACTCCGTGGATATAGAAGATAACAGAAAAAACTGCAAACGCAAACACGATCGCCATTATAATTCGTCTGGCTGTTTTATCCATGCAAAAATGCATCGTCCTTCCTCCATGTTCTGCATACTGATTTGTACAAATATGGGTATCTTTATCTTACAACACTTTTTCATTGAATACAACGGATGAAATCTCGTTTGTAAAAATAGCAATACTTGCTAAACAAGAAGCAAGTTTTGGTTGGCTTATAGTCCAACAGTATGTTAAAATATATGCATTATACTAATCATTGGAGGGATATTATGAGTACAGGATCCAAACCTAAAGAACCACTTGTGACACACATCTTTACTGCAGACCCGTCTGCACATGTTTTTAATGGAAAGATCTATATCTACCCTTCTCACGATCTGGAACACAATGGAGAAGATAACGATAATGGTGACGAATACCAGATGGAAGATTATCACGTGCTTTCTCTGGATGATATGGATGCACCTTGCATCGACCATGGAGAAGCCATCCATATGAAGGACATTCCTTGGGTCAGCAAGCAAATGTGGGCACCGGATATCATATACAAAAACGGTACATATTATCTGTTTTTCCCTGCCAGAGACAAGGATGGCATCTTCCGTCTCGGCATCGCAACCGGAACAGATCCTGCCGGTCCGTTTAAGGCAGAACCAAATTATATACAGGGCAGCTTCAGCATTGATCCCGCAGTTCTCGCTGATGATGACGGAGAGGCTTATGTATACTTTGGAGGTTTATGGGGTGGTCAGCTTGAAAAATGGCAGACCGGAACCTACATTGAAGATCCTGCTCCGTTGGATCCACAGGCTCCTGCATTGGGACCCCGTGTTGCCAAGTTAAGTGACGATTTGTTATCCTTCCAGGAGGCTCCGAAGCAGATTACCATCTTAGACGAGAACGGAAAGCCACTGACAGCCGGCGATACCGACAGGAGATACTTCGAAGGACCTTGGATGCACAAGTACAACGGCCTGTACTATCTGTCTTACTCTACAGGTGATACACACTACCTTGTATATGCGACCGGAACAGACCCAATGGGGCCGTTCACCTACCGCGGACGTATCCTGGAACCCGTAATCGGATGGACCACCCATCACTCTATCGTAGAGTTCAAAGGAAAATGGTATCTGTTCTATCATGACAGTTCTTTATCAGGTGGTATCAATCATCGTCGTTGTGTAAAATATATGGAGTTAAAGTATCGTGAGGATGGTTCCATCATCACAATGCAGCCATAGGTATAACTGATATCAAATCAAAAAGTGCGTGGAATCATTTCCTTCCCGCACTTTTTGTTTGGATATTAATATTTGGCTTACTATAAGTTAATCAGTCTCGAGATTGTTTCATACAGTACATTTGCCTCGATCGGTTTGGACAGATGTGCATTCATTCCTGCTTTCTCAGAAATCCGCTCATCCTCTGTAAATACATCTGCCGTCAGTGCTATGATCGGTACGGTCTGTGCATCAGGACGGTCAAGTTTTCTGATTGCTTTGGTTGCAGTATATCCATCCATGACAGGCATACGGATATCCATCAGGATCACTTGATAGTATCCCGGCTCCGATTGCTCGAACTTCTCCAAACCAACCTCTCCATTCTCTGCCTCCTCCACAATGCACTCCTTGTGATCTAGCAGCATCGCAACAATCTCTGCATTCAATGGATTGTCCTCACATAGCAGCACATGCAGTCCTTTTAGATCAGCCTGTATATGTCGTGCTTCTTCCTGTTTGACAGCCTCTGTGCAGATCGTAATTGGAAGTTCTATGGTAAAGGTAGTCCCGCGTCCCTGCTCGCTTTCCAATGTAATAGAACCATTCATCAATTCTACGATCTTCTTCACAATGGATAAACCCAGTCCGGTTCCCTGATTATTTTCTCTGACGTGTTCATTGTTCTCCTGTACGAAGCTGTCAAATGCATGCGGAATAAACTCCTTGCTCATCCCGATCCCATTATCACGAACGATAAACCTTCTTTGCTCAACATGATCCTCGAGTACAGCAACTGACTCTGTCAGAAATTCGATTTGTCCTCCCGGTTCGGTAAATTTAACGGCATTGGACAACAGATTCATAAAGATCTGATTAAATCTCACCTTATCAGTCATGATCCATTTGACATCAGAGGTTTGGAACCTCACAATAAAATCAATATTCTTTCGTTTACATTCCTCACTGATCACATCATTCACAAGTTCCAGAAACTCTTTGGAGGAATATGGAGCTTCGTTCAGCACCATCTTATTCTGCTCGATCTTTGACATATCCAGGACATCATTGATGATACCCAGCAGATACTCTCCTGAAAAATGTATTTTCTCGAGATATGCTCTCTGCTGCTCCTTTGTGGCCTTTGCCATGATCTCCTGTCCTGAAAATGAAAGAATCGCATTTAACGGCGTCCTCATATCATGACTCATCCTCGACAGAAATTCGCTCTTTGCCTGATTGGCACGATTTGCATCGTCCACTGCATCTTGCAGAACATGCTTCTGACGCTGCTCCTCCTCATACAGATCTGTAATGTCACGACGAATCATGATGATCTCGCGATGTGTCTCATCAAGATAGAATGCTCTGATCTTCTTACGAAGAACCTTCCCTTTCGTATCCTTGATTCGGTAAATATGTTTGATGACATCCTCATGTTCCAGTGATTCGATAAGACTTGACAAGCCAAAGAACTCTTCACATGCTTTCTGATCCGATTCCAGTACTTCACGTTCAATCAGCTTTTTATAACGTTCGCTATAAACAAAGTCCTCATCTACGCTTACATTAGAATGCTCCACATTAATCTGAGCAAAATGTGCGATCCCGGTCTCTGTATTGAGAACCGTCACAGACTCAAGCTCCTCATCCATGATCGCATTGATTGCCAGCTGATCCTTTCGCTGTACATCGATATCCTGATTAAAAATCATAGCTATGATATCACCCGAATGATAATGTTCTATGATCGTTGCCGTCGCTCTCGTCCATCGAACCCCTACCCCGGGCAGAACAGAACGAAATACCAACGAAACCGAAGACTCTCCCTGCTGATAACGCTTAATCAGTGCACTGGAAAATATCGTACTGCGGACCTTCTCCCGATCCTCCTCAAATACACCCTCTAAAATGTGCTGCCGTATCGCCTCATTGATCTGATCGCCCGGCTTGATGTGCTGCCAATCCTGATATATGGAGTGATATTCCTCAAAGACTCCCTTTGTGATATTGATCTGATAATAGGAAATAGCATCCTTCATCATCTCCTTGCGAAGCTGTATCTCCCGTTCATAATGCAGTCGGTTTTCCTGCTCCACATCTGCATTCACGGAGAAACCGATCGCCGTTCTCCCGTCATACATATCATCCTGCAGCCTTGTATATATGATATTCCGCCATTCAAACCTCTTGGTACTGTAGTTCATAACACGAACAGTACACTCACAAGATTCTGCATCCTGCTCCAGTTCTCGATACATATTCTCAAAAGCTTTTATATCATCCTTATGGATGCATTTTTGATCGACCAATATCTGCGTTACATTTTTGATGTTTCTCTGATACTCTGCCGGCGGATTTTCGCCAACCACCTGCTTCACCTGTTTCGTATCGATGTCATATGTCCAAAAAAGCACCCTTCCTGTGGCAACAAACATAGCCAATGCCTCTTGCCTGGTTCTCAGCTGCAGCTGAACTCTCTTTAACTGATCTATATCCGAATAAAACACATACAGGACACACCTGTCATCCTCCCGTCCCGCTAACTTTGCCTTGACATTGACCCACTTATACCTGTTTTTTTTGCCCATGACACGTATATCCACAGCACAGAGTCTGTTGGTATCATCCAGCGTTCGCAATGTTTTTTGGATCATCTCCCGATCCTGTGGGAACACGGCATCCAACACAGAAAAACCTTGATAAATATCACGATCTTCTCTGGATACATTCATCAGATCATAATAGCCGTCGTTTAAAAAGACCTGTTCCAGTCTGCCGTCATCATAGTAATGATAAACACCCAGTCCTCCCGGTATATAATTCATAATACCGGAAAACAGTTCATTTTCAATCTCCAGCTGCTGTACATATTTGCTCTTTCTCTTTGATGTTGTATTAACTCTTCGTTCGATACTGCATTCCCCCTCGAATCATCTTGACGATACCTCATGAAACGGTCTTGAAAACAACTCTGTATCATTGATCTGCATGACATAATACTATAACATCTGAAAAAAATACCATCTGTGACTCATGATGTTGTAACGAAGTTCCACAAGGTGTACTCTCTCGGGATCCTCCTCATCGGCTGTTCTGCAAATGTATTGGATCATCTTGATTCCGACATAATTAATATCCTTTTTGCTGATAATCTGCAGTACCTTGATATAATGTATCAGATGCTCGTCGTCCTCAAATCGAAACCAACGTGGTGTAAACTCTCCCTGCGTACTGCATATATTATCAATCTGGATCGGAATGTTTCTGATGAAACTCCTATTTGCATTGTCCGAAAACTGTCCATTCATAATCATCATCTCCATTTACAAAGCACATAATAGATTCTTTTGCTTGTATTATACAAACATACGTTCTGTTTGTAAAGGAGAAATTCATACCATTTCATTATACACTAAAATGTAATTTAAAATTCCAGTTGGCAAGAGTAAATTCCATATAGGTCGAA